>NZ_JBHTFF010000002.1:0-641110 GCF_042666975.1 Microlunatus sp. GCM10028923
GTGACGGCGCTCTTGTGACAGCAAGGCCCCTATCGGGACACGCCCCCAGCCGCCCGGTGGCAGCAAGCACCGCACGCGACGACAGGCCGACAGATCCAGTCAAAGGCAAACCAGACCAGGCACAAGTCGGGTCAGACCCACCGCCGCGAACGGCACTTGACGATCCTCACAGGCACAAGTGCAGCAACACGCCGCAAAAGCGGCTGCGGTTGTGCCCGGTCGGCGGGTTGTCAGTGGGCGTAGGCGGTGGCGGGGTTGGACAGGATGCGGCGCCTGGCCACGGCGAGGAGGCCGGCGCCCAGACCGACGACGAGCCAGGCCAGCAGGGAGAGGATGGCTGAGCTCACGCCGGGCCCGTCGGTGACGATCGCGCGCATGCCGTCCAGGGCCGGGGTCAGCGGCAGCAGGGGACGGATCACGTCGAAGACGGCGGGCACGGCCGCGGTGATGGCGCCGGCGGTGGCCAGCACGACCATGATCACCGAGACGAACCGGCCGACGCCACCGAACCAGGCGACCAGGGCGTGGTTCACCGCGACGAAGGTCAGGCCGCCGAGCAGGGTGAAGCCGATCAGGCCCACGGTCTGTCCGGCCGACAGGTCCAGCAGCACTCTCAGCATGACGGCCAGCACGACGGACTGGACGGCCGCGATGATCACGCCCGGCAGCCAGCCCTCCAGCGCGATCCGTACCGACGACTTCATCGAGGTGAGTACCCGGGAGCTGACCGCCTGCACGATCAGGTACGTGGCCAGGGCGCCGATCCAGAGCGCGAACACGGCCAGGAACGTCGACGTCGCGCTGTCCGCGAAGGCCTGGTCGGGCCGCTCCGTGGTGACCGGCGTGGAGACCACGTCGGCCAGCACGGTCCGGTCGGCCGACGTGTAGCTGGGCAACTGCTTCGCGCCGTCGGCCAGCCCGTCGGCCAGCTTCGTGGTTCCGTCGGCCAGCTGATCACCGCCGTCGGCGAGCTGTCCCACGCCCTTGCTCAGCTCGGCTGCGCCCGAGGCCGACTGACCGGTGCCGTCGGCCAACTGCGCGGCCCCGTCACTCAGCTGCGCGGTCCCGGTCTTCAGCTCCGCAGCCCCGTCGGCCAGCTCCCCGATCCCCTTCGAGAGCGCCGGCATCCCGTCCGCCAACTGCCCGGTCCCGTCCGCGAGTTGATCGAGCCCACCGGCCAGTTGCTTCGTTCCGGTCGCGAGCTGCCCGGTCCCGTCGGCCAGTTGATCACCGCCGTCGGACAGTTGATCAAGACCGCCCGCGAGCGACTCGGTCCCGCCGGCCACCTGCTTTGAGCCCTTGGCGAGTTGATCACCGCCGTCAGCGAGTTGATCAAGGCCAACGGCCAGTTGCTGATTGCCGCCGGCCAGCTGCTGCAGACCCTTGGCAAACTTGGCGACGCCGTCAGCGATCCCGTCGATGCCGGCCTGCAATCCCTTGGCCGCGGTCGCAAGCTGATCGCCACCTTCGGCCAGTTCCGGACCACCGTCCGCCAGTGATCCAGACAGCTGAATCAGGCTGGGGTTCCCGTCCTCCCGGTGCTCCAAGCCTTCGACCGCCGCACCGGCTCCGGCCTTGAAGCCGGCCAGGAAGACCGGGCAGGCCGGCTCCGGAATCTCCGCCGGGCACTTGATGCCGTCCTCGGCGAGCCCTTCCATGCTGTCCTTGTAGCCGTTGAGTCCCGTGTTCAGCCCGGCGACGCCCTTGGTGTAGTCGGCCACGCCGTCGGCGTACTCGCGGACACCGTCGGCGTTCTGCTCGGCACCGGCGGCAAGTTCCTTGGCACCCGAATTCAGTTTCGCCGCACCCTGACTCGACTGTTTCGCGCCGTCGGAAAGGTCGCGGGCGCCCTCGGCCGACTTCCGTGCACCCTTGGCCAACTCGCCGGTCCCCTTCGCGGCCGCGTCCGCGCCCTTGGCCAGGTCTCCGGCCCCCTTGGCCGAGTCGCGGATCCCCTTCGCCAGCTGCCCGGCGCCGTCGGCCGTCTTCGCGGTGCCGTCGGCCAGGTCGCCGGCGCCCTGTGCGGACTGCCGGGCGCCGTCGGCCAGCTGGCCGACCTGCCCGGGCAGGTCGCGGGTCTGCCGGGCCAGTTCCCCGGCACCGTCGGCGAACTGGCCGACGCCCTTGTCAAGATCACGAACGCCGCCGGCCAGGCCCTTCGCTCCGGTGTTCAGGTCGGCCAGGCCGCCGGCCAGTTGGCCGGTGCCGTCGGAGGTCTGGTGCAGCCCGTCGGCCAGCTCACCGGCACCGTCGGCCAGTTCCCCGGCGCCGTCGGCCACCTTCTGGAACTGCTTGCCGGTGTCGTTGAAGCCGACGTAGATGTTCTTCAGGTACTCCTCGGTGAGCTGCTTGTTGACCGCGGTCTGGGCGGCCGCCGCGATCGCCTGCCCGACCACCGGGTCGGCGATGCCGGAGACCTGCGAGGTCTTGACGTCCAGCGTCGCCGAACGAGCCTTGTCGGCGTCGTTGGCCGCGTACGAGGTCGCGTCGGCCGAGAAGGATTCCGGGATGGTCACCACTGCCGCGTACCGGCCACTGGCCAGCCCGTCCGCCGCGTCGGCCTCGTCGCTCAGCACCCAGTCGAAGTTCGGTGCCGAGGCGTCGTCCGGGTCGCCCTCGACCAGGGCGCCGGCCAGCTGCCGGCCCAGCGGGACCAGTTGCCCGTTGAGCTTCACCGCCTCGTCCTCGTTGACGATCGCCGCCTGCACCCGGCCGAGCCTGGTGTCCGACTGCCAGGTGGCCAGCAGCATGCCGCCGGCGATGATCATCGGGATCAGGATCAGCCCGATGATCGCGATCGGGCCGACCGGGTTCCCGGAGCGGGCACGTTCAAGCTTCAGCATGGGGTTTCCTTGATCATCCGTGGTGCGCGTCGGCCAGGTCGTGCGCCCGGCCGAGCGTGAGATAGCTGTACGGGCCGCCGACCACACCGTCGATCCGCTCCCGGTCCGGCACCGACCAGACGACGGCGCGGCCAAGATCACGAAGGGCGTCGAGTTGTCCGGCCAGCCGGTCCCGCCCGGCAGCCGTACCCTCGCCGTCGACGAAGATCAACGACGCCTTGCTGCGGACTGCTTCGTCGACCGCGGCGGCGTCCCAGTCATCCGCGACCACAGCGGTACGGGCCCGCAGCTCACCCGCCTGGCTCGGCAGCACCAGTCCGGCCACCTTGACCAGGCCCTCGGTCAGCCGCATCCGCCCGGCCAGGGTCAGCAGCAGGGCCCGGCGACCGGCCTCGTCCGGGCCGTCCATGATCAACACGTCGCCCGGGCGGACGGCCACCGAGACCGGCTCGCCGCCGACCGGTACGCCTTCGGCATAGACGAGATGATCATCGCCGGGCGCCGGCCAGTCGGCCAGCGCCAGCTGGTGGGCCAGCCCCTCGCCCTCGACATCGAACGTCGGCAGCCGCCGGTCCAGCCAGCGCGGCAGCCACCAGGCACCCTTGCCGAGCAGGGCCAGCACGGCCGGCACCAGGGTCATCCGGACCAGGAACGCGTCGACGAACACGCCGACCGCCAGCCCGAACGCGATCGCCTTGATCGCCCCCTCGCCCTCCGGGACGAACGCGGCGAAGACGGCGAACATGATCACCGCGGCCGCCGTCACCACCTTGGCCGAGGCGGAGAACCCGGTCCCGATCGCGTCCCGCGCGTCGCCGCCGTGCACGTAGTCCTCCCGGATCCGGGAGACCAGGAACACCTCGTAGTCCATCGCCAGCCCGAACAGGATGCCCATCAGGATGATCGGCAGGAAGCTGATCACCGGTCCGGTCTGGTGCACGTTCAGCGGGCCGGACAGCCAGCCCCAGTGGAAGACGGCCGCCGTCGCCCCGAACGAGGCGCCGACGCTGAGCAGGTAGCCGACCGTGGCCTTGATCGGCACCGCGATCGACCGGAACACAATCGTCAGCAGCACCAGGGACAGCCCGACCACGAGGATCCCGAACGGCAACAGCGCATTGCCGAGCCGGTCCGAGACGTCGATCGCGACCGCGGTGTAGCCGGTGACCGCGATCGTGACCCCGTACTTCTCCTCGAAATGATCTTTGAGGGCCCGGATCCGGAGCACCAGGTCCTTGGTCTCGTCGCTGTCCGGTGCTGTCTCCGGGATCACCTGGACGATGCCGACCTCGGCGTTCTGGTTCGGCGTGGCGAGCGGGATCTCGGCGACGCCGGGCAGTTCCCGCAGTTCGTCGGCGATCCCGTCCATCACGCCGAGCGGGTCGTCGGAGGTGACGATCGTGGTGGAGACGATCAACGGGCCGTTGTGGCCGGGCCCGAAATGATCACTGATCAGGTCGTAGGTGACCCGGGCCGGAGCACCGGGCGCGCCGGCCCCGTCACTGGGCAGCGCGAGCTGGAGATCCTTGGCCGGGATGGACATCACGGCCAGCCCGGCGATCACGACGACGACGGTGATCACCGGAACCTTGGTGACCAGCCGGACCCAGCGGGTGCCGAGCGGGATCCGTTCCGCGCGCGGCGCCTTGTTCCGCCGCGGCTTGCGCGGCTTGGGCCGCAGTGCCTCGCCGGCGAAGCCGACCAGGGCCGGCAGCAGGGTCAGCGCGACCGCCACGGCGATCGCGACGCCGATCGCGGCCGCCACGCCCATCACGGTGAGGAACGGGATCTGCGCCACGGCCAGGCCGATCAGCGCGATCATCACGGTGATCCCGGCGAAGACGACGGCCGAGCCGGCGGTCGCGACCGACCGCGCGATCGATTCCTCGACCGCCATGCCCGCCGCGAGTTGATCACGGTGCCGGGCCAGGATGAACAGGGCGTAGTCGATCCCGACGGCCAGGCCGAGCATCAGCGCCAGCATCGGGGTGGTCGACGACACGGTGCCCAGACCGGTCGCGGCGAAGATCAACGCCATCGTGATCCCGACCCCGAGCAGCGCGGTGAGCAGCGGCATCCCGGCGGCCCGCAGCGACCCGAGGGTGAAGAACAGGACGATCAACGCGATCACCACGCCGATCCCCTCGGTCGCGGTGAGCTTCGGGATGTTCTCGCTGAACACCTCGCCGCCGATCGAGGTGGTCGAGCCGGGCACCGCGGCGGCGATCGTCTCCGCCTCGTGCCGGAGCGCCTCCCGGATGTGTTCCGGGATCGTGGCCGCCGCACCCTCCAGCTGTACCGACACGATCGCGGCGCTGTCGTCGGCGGCGATCGCCCCGTCGATGTTCTTGTCGTACGGCGACGCGGCGGCCTTCACCAGGTCGAAGTCCTGGATCCGCTCGACACTGTCCTCGACCGCGGTCCGGAGCTCCGGGTCGCGGACCGATTCGCCGTCCGGCGCCACCACGATGATCCGGGCGGCCGAGCCGCTCACCTCGGGGAAGGTGCGGGACAGCGAGTCCAGGGCCGCCTGCGATTCCGTACCCGGAAGGGTGAAGGCGTCGTCGAAGGACCGGCCGAGCAGCCCGGCCATCCCGCCGACGGCGGCCAGCACGGCGAGCCAGGCCAGCAGCATGGCGATGCGCCGGCGGACCGCGTACCGACCGAGCCGGTACAGCAAGGACGACATGGCCTACCCCCGAACCGAACCGCTGACGATTTCGATACAGTAATGTATCCAATACAGAAGTGTATGCAAATCTCGACAGCGCGTGATCAGCACCACAACCGGTAGGGTCCGATCTGTCGACAAAGGGGACGCAACCATGACCGAGGCAGCCGCGCGGCCGTCGGCCCGCCGCGCCCAGACGCAGGAAAAGCTGATGGCGGCGGCGGTCCGCATCTTCGCCGCGCGCGGCATCATCGGCGCCTCGGTCGAGGAGATCTCCGAGGAGGCCGGCTTCACCCGCGGCGCCTTCTACTCCAACTTCGGCAGCAAGGACGAGCTGGTGCTGGCGCTGCTGAAGCGCCAGGTCGAGGAGCAGTACGCGGCGCTGGAACAGATCGCCGAACTGCCGCTGGACCGTGATCATTCGATCGACGAACTGATCGCCGCGGCCCTCGACGTGCTGCAGGGCGCCGCCCGGCCGGACCCGGAGTTGATCTTCATCAACCAGGAGCTGATGCTCTACGCGGCCCGGCACCGGAGCGTCGGCCGGCAGTACGCGACGTACAAGGACGAATGCCTGACCCGGTTCCGCGGTTTGCTCTACGACCTGCTGCACAACGTCGGCCAGGAGTTCACGATCGGCCTGGACGACGCCGTCACGCTGTGCGCGGCCGCCCACCAGCACGCGCACCTGCTCGCCGCCCTCGACGACAGCCGGCCCGACCTGCGGCCGCTGCACCTGCTGATCCGGGCGATCACCCGTCCGTTGCCGGACTGATGATCTTGGGCCGGGCCGGCTCCGTGGTGTCCAGCACCAGGTCCGCACGGGCGAGCGGGTCGTGCCGGGCGCGGTAGAGCGCCTGGCCGGGCAGGTACTTCCGGCGATAGCGCCGTTCCACCTCCGCCGCGTCACCGAAACGATCAAGGTCGCGCCGGACCGCTCGCTGCAGGGTGGTCTGCTCCGTGACGTGCAGATAGATGCTCAGATCCCAGAGCGGCGCCAGCTCCGGACGGAGCAGGAAGACACCGTCGATGATCAAGACACTCCGCGGCGGTACGGGGAGCTCGGTCCGGCGCGGTTCGTCCGTGTCCAGGTCATGGATGCCGACGAGGACGTACGGGTCCCCGGCGGCGAACCCGCGCAGCGCCGCGGCCAGCGCGGCGACGTCGAAGGTGTCCTCCAGGTAGGCCTCGGCAGTCAGGCCGCGGGCCCGGCGCCGCTCCGCCGGATGGTGGAAGTCGTCGCCCGAGAGCCGGGTCGCGGACGGGCCGAGGAGGCCGGCGAGAGCGTCGGCCAAGGTGGTCTTGCCCGCCGCGTCGGGCCCGTCCAGCGCGACCAGGGACCTGGGCCCGGGCAGCGCCCGGATCCGTACCGCCAAGGATGGGAGGACCTCCATCTCCAGGATCCTGCCAGCCGTTCGACACGCCGCGAGAGCCCGCGCGCTCGGGAGCTGGCGGCGGTTGGGATGCTTGGGGGCATGCACATCCTTGTTGTCGACGACGATCAGGCCGTCCGAGACTCGTTGAAGCGCTCGCTCAGTTACAACGGGTACGAGGTCAGCACGGCCGGTGACGGTGCCGAGGCCATGGCTCGGCTCGCCGCCGTCCGTCCGGACGCCGTGATCATGGACGTCATGATGCCCCGGGTGGACGGGCTGGAGGCAACCCAGATGCTCCGCGCCGCCGGCAACGACGTCCCGATCCTGGTCCTCACCGCACGGGACGCCGTCGGCGACCGGGTGGACGGCCTCGACGCCGGCGCCGACGACTACATGGTCAAGCCGTTCGCGCTGGACGAGCTGCTGGCCCGGCTGCGGGCCCTGGTCCGGCGAGCCGGTACGACCGCGGAGTCCAGCGACCCGTCCAAGCAGAGCCTGACCTTCTCCGACCTGATCCTGAACACCCATACCCGGGAGGTGCTCCGCGGGCCCCGCGCGATCACGCTGACCCGGACCGAGTTCGCCCTGCTGCAGGCGTTCCTGGAACATCCGCGGCGGGTGCTGGAACGCAGCTGGCTGCTCAACGAGGTCTGGGGCTTCGACTTCCCGACCACCGCCAACTCGCTCGAGGTCTACATCGGCTACCTGCGCCGCAAGACCGAGGCCGAGAGCGAGCCGCGGCTGATCCACACCGTCCGCGGCGTCGGGTACGTGCTCCGGGAGACCCCGCCGTGATCATGGTTCCGGGATCATGGTCAGCCCGCTGAGGCGGAAGTGGCGGAAGCTTCCGCTACGGAGCCGGGTCGCCTATCTGACCTCGGTCGCCGTGGCGCTCGCCGTCGCGGTGACCAGCATCGCCGGCTACCTGACGATCCGGATCTCGCTGTACCGGGCGATGGACGCCGAGCTGACCGCGATCGCCGACGACCTGACCGTCTCGGTCGCCCGGGACATCGGCCGGCTCGGCGGGCTGACCGAGGTCGGGCTGCGCGCCGGCGGCATGTCGGTCGCGGCGATCCGGGCCGACGGCGAGATCTACTACGTGCCGGACGAGGGAACGCACCTGATCCTCGGGCCGAAGGAACTCGCCGTCGCGCGGCTGCAGACCGAGCCGTCGGCCCGGACCGGCATGACCACCGACGGCGAGTCGTACCGGATCGTCGCGGTGCCGATCCGCGGCCTGCCCTCGTACGCCCTGGTGCTCGGCCGGCCGCTGCAGCCGACCCAGGACGCGCTCAGCTCGCTCTGGCTGGTCTTGATCATCTTCGGCGGCGCCGGCGTGATCATCTCCGCCGCCGCCGGGGCCGCGATCGCCCGGTCCAGCCTGCGTCCCGTACGCGCGCTGACCCGGGCCGTCGAACGGGTCACCGCGACCGACGAGCTGAAGCCGATCGAGGTGGCTTCCGGCAAGGATGAGCTGACCCGGCTGGCCGAGTCGTTCAACCGGATGCTGCGGTCGCTGGCGTCGTCGCGGGAACGGCAGCGGCAGCTGATCGCCGACACCGGCCACGAGCTGCGGACCCCGCTGACCAGCCTGCGCACCAACATCGAACTGCTGGTGTCCGACGCCGAGAGCGGGATGCTGCGGCCCGAGGACCGCGAGGAGATCCTGCACGACGTGTCCGCGCAGCTGGTCGAGTTCACCTCGCTGATCGGCGACCTGGTCCAGCTGGCCCGCGAGGACCGGGTGAAGCCGGCGCCGGAGCCGATCGACTTCCGCGACGTCGTCAACGCGGCCCTGGACCGGGTCCGGCGGCGCGGACCGGGACTCACCTTCGACGTCGAGCTGAACCCGTTCTACGTGATCGGCGAGGCCGACAACCTGGAGCGGGCGGTGACCAACCTGCTCGACAACGCGGTCAAATGGAGCCCGCCCGGCGGCACCATCCGGGTCCAGCTCGAGGGCGACCGGCTGCGGGTCGCCGACCAGGGCCCGGGCATCGCCGAGGAGGATCTGCCGTACGTCTTCGACCGGTTCTACCGCTCCGACACCTCCCGGAACACTCCCGGCACCGGCCTCGGCCTCTCCATCGTGGCGCAGGCCGTCCACCGGCACGGCGGCAGCGTCACCGCCGGCCGCTCCGCCCAGGGCGGCGCCGAGTTCACCGTCCGGCTGCCCGGCTCAACCACCCTGGAGGGCCTGGCCTCCACCGCGCCCCGCCTGACCGACCAACTGCGGTCGTCCTGAGCCCGGTGCCGGATCCCGAACGACTCCGAGCCCTGGTCGCCGAACGCTACGACGTGGCCGATCCCCAAGTCGAGCGACTCGTCGATGATCATCCGGTCTACCTGTTGATCACCGGCGAGGAGCGTTGGGTGATCCGGGTCGGCGCCGGTCTGGACCGCTACGCCGCGGTGCTCAGCGCCCTGGACCGGGCCGGGTTTCCGGTCCCGCCGGTTCTGACCGACCGCAACGGCCGAACGGTGACCGAGTTCCGATCCGACACCGAGACCGTCCAGATCCTGATCATCGGGTACGTCGAGGGCAGGCCGACCCCGTTTCACCCGGAGCCGCTGGGTCGGCTCGGTGGCGCGCTGGGCCAGTTGCACCGCGACGGGTCGGCGGCGATCCAGGCCGCAGCCGGCCCACCGGCCGGCCTCCCCGTGGTCGACCGGGCCGGCATGCTCCCGGCGGGTGAGCTTCGGTTCGGCCTGAGCCGGCTGGCCGCGGCAGGCGGTCGCGGCACCGCGGCCGAGCGGGTCGTGGCGGATCGGCTCATCGCTGCCTGCCGGGCCGGGCTGGATTTCGGCCACGGCCTGACCTCCGTGTTCCTGCACGGGGACGCCCATCCGTGGAACAGCCTGCTCGCCGCCGACGGTTCGGTGATCATGATCGACTGGGACAGCTCGGGCCCGGGGCCGGCCGTGATCGATCTCGGGTTCCTGGCCGTCTCGTGCGCCACCGGTGGCCTGACCGGCCCACTGGCTGCGCCGGATCCGGCCCGGCTGTCGGCGATGGCCGCGGGCTACCGGCGGGAGTTCACGCTGTCCGACGCCGACCTCGACGCGCTGCCGTTCGCGGTGGCCTTCCGGGTCCTGGTCGCGGCCGCCGTCGGCTTCGGCACCCTCCTGGCCGCCGGCCGCAGCCCGCTGAACGAGCCGTCGATCCGGTGGAGCCTGGACCGCCTCAGCGCGGCGCCGCGGATCGCCGACGACCTGCGTCGGCTGCTCACTGTCGCGAAACCTCCTCAACTCGACCGCTAGCGGCGATATAGCGCTCCAGCGCTCGAGTTGAGGAGTTCTGGCGACAGTCCTCCCGCGTGATCAACTTCTGCCGCGGGTCGCGTACGGGGTGTGCGTCGGCAGGGTCATCCGCGGGCCGCGGCGGGGCGGGGTGAGGCCGGCCATCCCGAGCAGCACCTGGACCCGGTACCGGTGCCCGCGGTAGGGCTCGAGCAACTCGGTGCAGGCGTCGTCGTCCAGCTTCTCGCCGGTCAGCGCCCAGGTGATCGCCTTGCCGACGTGGTAGTCGCCGATGCTCCACGCGTCCGGGTCGCCGTGGGCTCGCTGCCGTACCTCGGCGGAGGTCCAGGGCCCGATCCCGGGCAGGCTCTGCAGGGCCCGGTCGGCGTCGGCGAAGCTCAGCGCCAGGGTCCGCTCCAGGGCGGCGGCCCGGCCGGCGGCGCGGACCAGGGGACGGCTGCGCCGCTGCTCGACGCCGGCCAGCAGGAACTTCCAGCTCGGCACCCGCGCCCACACCTCGGGAGTCGGCGGAACCCGCATCCCGTAGGCCGGTGATTCCGGGTCGCCGCCCGGCCCGGGCGGCACCTCGCCGTACTCGGTGACCAGTAGCCGCCAGGCCCGGAACGCCTCCTTGCCGGTGACCACCTGCTCGATGCAGGACGGCAGGATCGCCTCGATCACGCGCTCGGTCCGGCCGACCCGGAAGGACGGGAAGCGCCGGTGCGCCTCGACCAGCTGCGGATGCTCGGGCAGTGGCCGGAAGTCGGACGGGTCGTCGGTGGCGCCGAGCAGCCGCGGCAACTGGTCCAGCGCCCAGGCCGCACCGTCGCCCCAGGCCCGGGCCCGGGCGGTCCGGCCGGCGGCGTCGATCATGATCAACACCGGGCCGTCCGGCGTCCGGGAGACCCGCAGCCAGCCGTTGCCGATCCGGCGATGGGTCGGGTCGCCCGCCCCGCGGCGCAGCCCGGCCATGATCGAATCCAGCATCACGTCGTGGTCCAGAGTGACCGTACGGGTCTCGGCCGTGATCACCACCGGAGCCGGAACCTCACCGCGCCGGGCTCCTCGGCGCCGAACCGGACGAAGCCGTTCTTGATCAACACCCGCTGCGACCCGACGTTGTCCGGTTCCGTCTCGGCGATCACCTGACCGGCCCCGGCGTTCCGCGCGATCCCGACGATCGCGGCGCAGGCCGCCGACCCGATTCCCTGTCCCCACAGGGAATCCACGATGTCGTAGCCGATCTCCACGGTTCCGTGATCATCGGGCGGGCCGTGGAATCCGATGTTGCCGACCACCTCGCGGTCGCGGACCACGTGATACATCCACCAGGGAGTCGTGTCGGGTTCCGGCTGCCCAGCCTCCACGGACAGCCGGTAGCCGATCAAGGTGTTCTCGGTCGGATACTCCGGGTGCCAGCGGAGCCCGTCGACGGGACCGGGCAGCATTCCGTCCGCCTCGAACCCGAGCCGGTCCCGCTCGTCCAGCCGCCGCAGCGTGATCACGTGATCACGTCCAGGCTGAAGCCGCGCCGGCCCTGGTCGGTCAGCTCGCAGCGGTACTCGGCGGCGACCAGCTCGGTCACCGCGGCCGGCGTACGCGGCGCGGTCGGCGCCTCCAGCAGCAGCCGGGCGACCAGGCCGCGGGTGTGCTTGGCCTGGTGCGAGATCGCGACCAGCCGGCCGTCCACCTCGGTGAAGACCCGGACCGCGAGGTAGCGGTGTACGGCGGTCGGGGCGGGCTGCCAGGCGCCCGTGTACGTCGACGAGCGGCAGTCGACCACGACCCCGGTGCCGGCCAGGTCGCCGAGCACCGGCCCGAGCCGGGACCGCCAGAACCGCGCCAGCGGACCGATCCCGGGCAGTGAGACAGCCATCGACAGCCGGTACGGGGCGATCCGGTCACCCGGTCCGACCGGTCCCCAGAGCGCGCTCTGCACCCGGAGCGACCGGGTCGCCCGGCGCCGGGCGGTGGTCGACAGGGTTCCGTACGCCAGCGCGTCGTAGAGCACGCCCGTGTAGACCTTCGACACCGGCTGCGCGGCCATGGTGTCCAGCCGGGTGTTGTGGTCCACCTCCGCGGCCAGCCCGGGCGCGACGCCGAGGATGCCCAGCGCGTCGGCATGCCCGCTGGCCTTGATCAGGGCGTCCCGGACCGTGAGCCGGGCCTCGGCGAGTTCCGGGTGGGACAGCCGGTCCGGTTCGACCGGACGGCCGCGCCGGGTCGGCGCGGCCTTGCCCTCGGAGGGCGGCAGCAAGATCAACATCAGCAGGTCCTTGGGCGAAGCTCGGTCAGGGTTGGTTCATTCATCGTCGCCGGCCGGCCACGGGTTGGGCCGGCAGCCGTCCACGCCCTTGGTCTGCTGCATCATGATCGGCGCCGGCCGCCCCCGGCCCGGGCAGCCGACGTGGCCGAAGCCGAGCGCGTGCCCGAACTCGTGGTTGACCAGGTAGCGCCGGTAGTTGGCGACATCGTCCCCGTACGCCTCCGCACCGAACGCCCAGCGCTTCGCGTTCAGCACCACCTTCTCGCCGTTGCGGCAGGACACCTCGCCGCCGGTCAGCAGCGGCGCACACAGCTTGTCGGTGGTCTTCGGCGTCACCAGGTAGGCGTGCAGGTCCGCCTCCTCGCCCGGCCCGACCAGCTCGAACCGCCAGTCTCCGGTCCCGGTCCAGGACCGCTCGTCGTTGAGGATCGTGTGGATCGCCTTGGCGATGTCCTCGACCCGGTACGGCAGCCCCTTCTCGACCCGGACGTCGTAGGTCAGGACCTGCCCGGAATCACCGGCGGGCTTCGCGGTCTGCTGCTGCCGGTCGTACGTGCCCGGGCCGGCGACCGGGATCTGCGGCTCCTTCTTCTTCGGCTTCTTCGACGCCGGCGGATCGGAGCGGGACGGTCGCTCCGACCGGTCATTCTCCGGGTCGGGCTCCGGTTCCGGGGACGGCGGCGGGGTCTCCTCGGGCGTACCGCCCGGTGCCTCGGGCAGGTTCGGCGGGACCGCCGACCCGGCCCCGGCGCTGGTATCGGTCCGGGTGCTCCAGACCGCGATCCCGGCGGTCAGGGCGATGGCCCAGACCACCACGGCGAGCACCAGCACCGTGGGTGCGGTGCGGGAACCAGGTTCGCCGGAGCGATGCGGGGTAGATTGTGAGCCGGTGTCGTACCGGCCGGCCCTGGGCCACGTCGGATCGTCTTCTCGTTTCGCGGCGGGCAGACTCGACCGGGTAGCTTTCTTCTTGCCCTTCGGAATCTGGCTCACGGGAACTAAGACTATGACGGAGACTCACACTCACCACGAGGACGACCGCGCCCTGACGCAGGCCGACCGGGTCCGGCACCGCAAGGCGCTGCGGATCATGGTGGTGATTCTGATCCCGTTGCTGATCTGGACCATCGCCGGCCTGGTCTTCCTGTGGCCACGCGATGTCGAGTCCAAGATCGACCCGAGCCTTGCGAATCCGCCGGACATCACGTTCGTCACCGGCAAGGTGACGAACATCAACCAGATCAAGTGCGAGGGCCTGCCGGGGATGGTGACCGGCCGGACCGACCAGATCTGTGCCGATCTGGCGGTCGAGCTCATCGACGGCCCCGAACTGGGCCAGACGGTCCAGGTCGCGGTCTCGGACACGATCTTCAAGTCCGGGGTCTCGATCGGCCAGAAGCTGAAACTGATGCGGGTTCCGGCCGAGCCGGGGCAACCACCCGCCTATCAGTTCTCCGACTTCGAACGTACGGTTCCGCTGGCGATCATGGCCCTGATCTTCGCGGTGGCGGTGGTGCTGGTCGCCCGGTGGCGCGGCTTCGCGTCGCTGATCGGCCTGGCGTTCGCCGGATTCATCCTGATCAAGTTCATGTTCCCGGCGTTGGTGATCGGGTCCAGTCCGATCCTGGTCGGCCTGATCGGGTCGGCCGCGATCATGTTCGTCGTCCTCTATGCCGCGCACGGGTTCACCGCCCGAACCACGACAGCCCTGCTCGGCACCCTGTTCGGGCTGGTGCTGAGCGCCACCCTGGGCTGGATCGCGACCAAGTGGGCGCATCTGACCGGGGTCTCGGCGGAGGACGACTACGTCCTGGCGGCGACCGCACCCAACATGGAGCTGAGTTCGGTGGTGATCTGCGGCATCATCATCGCCGGCCTCGGCGTGCTGAACGACGTCACCATCACCCAGGCCTCCGCGGTCTGGGAGCTGGCCGACGCGGACCCGGACCGGAAGCGGCTGTTCTCCCGGGCCATGCGGATCGGCCGCGACCACATCGCCTCGACGGTCTACACGATCGCCTTCGCGACCGCCGGCGCGGTGCTGCCGGTGCTGCTGCTGATCGTGATCTACCAGCGGCCGCTGCTCGAGGTGGTGCAGACCGAACAGTTCGCCGGCGAGGTGATCCGGACCCTGGTCGGCTCGATCGGGCTGATCCTGGCCGTGCCACTGACCACGTTCATCGGCGTTGCCGTGGTCCGGGTCAGCGACCGGTCCAAGGCCGGAACGCCGGCCCTCGCCTCGGGCGGCGGAGCCGTGGCCGCCACCCGATCCCGTACCTCCTCGGCACGGTCCGGCCGGACCTCCGGTTCGGGTCGCTCGGCCGGCTCCGGCCGGTCCGCCGAGTCGCCTCGCTCGGCCGAACCCTCGCCCCGCCCGTCCCGGAGCGCCGCCAGCCGGCGATCCGAGCAGCCGGAGCAGGATCCGGAACCGACGATGACCCAGACCGCCGTCGGCCGGCTGTTCCGGCGCGGCGAGACGGACCACGGCGGCCGCTCCCGCCGGGCCCGGCAGGACGACGATTTCGGCGACTTCTCCCACCTGCGCGAGACCGACGACGACACCGACGGTGGCGGCGGCCGCTGACCCGGATGTCGCCGAAGTCCCCCGCTGTGAGGCGAACCGGCCGAAATCGGACGGTTCACCCCACAGAGCGGGTGATCGGCGACAGTCTCAGCCGGTGAGTCCGGCCGTGTGAAGGGCGAGGGCCGACTCGAGGGTCAGGTCCGGGAATCGCTCCCGATAGTTGCGAAACAGCTCCGGAGTCAGGCCCATCGTGGCTGCACCGACGATCCCCTCCACCTGCACGGTCGGGTCGATCGCACGCCAACCCTGGATCGTCTCGGCGGAGACCCCCATGGTCTGCAGGCCGACCGCCGACTCGAGCGTCACCTCCGGGAGTCGCTCCCGAAAGGTACGGAACAACTCCGGAGTCACGCCCATCGTGGCCGCTCCGATGATCCCCTCCACCTGGACCGTCGGGTCGATCGCACGCCAAGCCTCGACCGTCTCGGCCGAGACGCCCATGGTCTGCAGGGCGACAGCCGACTCGAGCGTCAGGTCCGGGAATTGCTCCCGGAAGGTACGGAACAGCTCCGGAGTCACACCCATCGTCGCCGCACCGACGATCCCCTCCACCTGCACCGTCGGGTCGATCGCACGCCAGCCCTCGACCGTCTCGACCGAGACCCCCATGGTCTGCAGAGCGACAGCCGACTCGAGCGTCAACTCCGGGAAACGCTCCCGGAAGCTACGGAACAACTCCGGAGTCACGCCCATCGTCGCCGCGCCGACGATCCCCTCCACCTGGACCGTCGGGTCGATCGCACGCCAGCCCTCGATGGTCTCGGCGGAGACCCCCATGGTGTGCAGGCCGGCGACATCCTCGATCGTGATGCCCGGCATCGTGGCCCGGGCGTCGGCGATCTCCGTCGGGCTGATCCCGACCGAACCGAGCATGATCAGGTCGTCGACGCTGAGCGATGGGTCGACCTCGAGATAGGCGGCAATGCTGCGCTCGCTCGGCGGTTCGGGATCCGCCGGGTCCGTCGGCCTGGCAGGTCCGGCCTGGGGCCAGGGTTCGGCCGGCGATCCCAGCTCTGCCAGCGGTCCCAGACCGCCGAGCGAACCCAACCCGGTGGACGGATCCGGAACAGCGGACGGTTCTGAACCGGCCGGCGGAGTGGGAGCGGCAGGCGGTACCGGAGCAACTGGCGGAGTCGGCGCGACCGGCGAGGTCGGTGCGACCGGCGGCACCGGAGCAACGGGCGGAGTCGGCGCGACCGGCGGCACCGGAGCAACGGGCGGATCCGGAGCGACGGGATCCACACCAACCGGTGGAGTCGGAGCAGCCGGCGGTACCGGAGCAACCGGCTCCACACCAACCGGCGGAGCGGGTGCGGCCGGCGGAGCGGAACTGACGGACGGCTCCGAACCGACCGGCGGAACCGGATCAGCGGGTGGGACCGGGTCGAGGGTCCGCGTGGGCTCGGCCGGAGCGGAATCGTCGGGGCGGAGTGCGGCTCGGGCCTGGGTGTAGTTCTCGCCGGTACGGGCCATCCGCTCGCGTACCAGCTGCTTGAAATCGGCGTCTTCGGTCATGTCGAATCCTCCGGGCGTCAACGACTGCCCCAGCCCGTCGGCCACGCCCAAGGATCGAGTGACAACGCGCGAATCAGCTACGTCGGAGGATGTGCTCCCCTTCGTCGTGGGGTGCTGGAGCTGGGGTCCGGCACCGGACTGGGCGTCAGACGCACGCCGCTGAGCTGATCTTCGCACGCGGTGTCGGCACCAGCAAGGAGCTTCGCCTCGGGATCGGGGAGAGTTCGGCCTCGTGTACCCGGCGGGATCTTCCCCAGTCCCGGGTCCGATCTCGACCAGAGCCCATCAGCGCGGACGGCGGCAGCGGACCAGCAGGGCCTGCGGCAGGTCGGTGTCCCGCTCGGCGAACTCCTCGAACTCCAGCCCGGCCCGCAGCGCCGCGTTCAGATAGGTGGACACCATCCGGTGATTGGCGCCGACATGTCCCCGGACCCCGTCCCGCCCGGTGGTCCAGCGCCGCTCGGTCCCGTAGCCGCCGTCCACCGGCCAGCTCGACAGGGTGTCACCCCGGCCCGGGAAGCACGGGTGGAAGAGGGTGAAGACGAACCAGCCGCCCGGCCGGAGCACCCGTGCCACCGCACTCATGGCGCCGGGCAGGTCGTCGATGTCCATCAGCGCCATGTTGCAGACGGCCCCGTCGAACGGGGTGCCGTCCCACCAGCGGGTCCCGGCCGCGTTCCCGGCCAGGTAGCGGATGCCGGCCGGTTCGGCCTGTTCCAGGTCGCGGGCCCGGGCGAGCAACTGCTCGGCGACGTCGACGCCGGTGACGGCCGCGCCGCGCTCGGCCAGGACCCGGCTCAGCTGGCCCCAGCCGCAGGCCAGGTCGAGCACCGCCTGGCCGGTCAGGTCCGGTGGCAGGAAATCGGCGGCCGTCGGCTGCCACTCCTGCGTGTGCGTCACGTACCAGTCGGCGTGGCTGTCGTACCAAGCAGTGGTGGTCATGATCATGAATCTACCCGAATCCCGACCATGATCAACGGCTGTGCGGAGGCAATTCCGCGGACCCGTCCCGCGGCCGGAATCCCGTGCGCTGGAAGAGTTCCTGCACCATCTCCGCGGCCGACAGTTCGGGCCCGAAGACCAGCTCGTCGCGCTCCGGCAGCAGGTCGTCGGCGGCGTACCAGGAGCGTACGGTCTCCTCCGGCACCTCGCCGATGTCGGGCTTGGTCCGGTGCCGGCGCATCGTCTCGTCCACCGGAATGTTCAGGTAGACGGCGACGCTGCGGCCCCGGTGATCATCGATCAGCCGGTTCAGCATCTCGGCATAGCGGTCGACGTTCATGATCCCGTCGATGATCACGTCGTAGCCCTGGTCCAGCGCGGTCCGGGCGATCGTGTCGATCATGACGATGTTGCTGGACCCGACCCGGTCGTACTCCTGGAGCAGGATCCGCCGCACGTGGTCCTGCTGGATCAGCGCGACCCCGCGGCCGACCCGCTCCCGGAGCAGCCGCGCCACGGTGGACTTCCCGGACGCCGAGTTGCCTCGGATGATCACCAGCCGCGTCTCCGCGCTGCCCGTCAGGCCTGCCACGCTTCCCCCAATCGCTCTCGTACGGCTCCGGTCAGGACGGCCGCGTCCCGCAGCGGGCGCTGGATGTTCGCGCCCTGAGCCTGTCGAAGGGCCAAGCCTGATCTGGCCTTGCCCTTCGACAGGCTCAGGGAACGTTGTGGCCTGCGCGCTTCGAACCTCGCGGACCCGATCAGCGATCCGAGATACCTCGGATCCACCGCCGCCGACGACGACAACCGGACGGCGATCACGGTCTCCCGGCCGAGCAGTTCGCCACCGACTTGTTGATCATGACGATGGTAGCACCGGCCGGCCGCCTGGAGGCGGAGCACCTCGGCGTCCCGGGCCTGGCGCCGGGCCAGTTCCTCGTCGGTGTACCCGTCCGGCGGCCGCTCGTCCGTACTCACCCGCACCCTCCATCGCATGTTAGGGTCGCCCCATGCCGCAGCGGACGAACGACTATAGCCGGGCTCTGGGAGGAGCTCCGGTCCTGTCGTCGCGCTCCTAGCCGTCCGGCGTCCTCGCAGAGCCCGTACTCCATCGTGATCATTCGGCTCTTCTCGAGGAAATCCCATGTCTGCAAGACCTTCCGCAACCTCTGTTCTTGATCATTTCGCCCGGACCACGGAGCAGATCGTCGGCCGTGAGTCGTTCATCGAGCGTCTCGAATCGGGACGCCCGCTACGGATCAAGTACGGCGTCGACTGCACCGCCCCGGACCTCCATCTGGGCCATGCGGTCAACCTCTGGCTGATGCGCCACCTGCAAGATCACGGGCACCGGGTGGTCTTCCTGCTCGGCGACGTGACCACCCGGATCGGCGACCCGACCGACCGGTCCGAGACCCGGCCGGTGCTCACCGCCGAGGAGATCGACCGGAACGCCACGGCCTACCTGGACCAGGTCACCACGGTGCTCCGTACCGACGACGAGCTGCTCGAGATCCGGCGCAACTCCGAATGGCTGGAGCCGCTCGGCGTCGGCGGGCTGCTCGACGTGCTGGCCCTGGTCACCCACGGCCGGCTGATCGCGCGGGACATGTTCGCGGAACGGATCGCGGCCGGCGCGGACATCGCCGGGCACGAGTTGATCTACCCGGTCCTGCAGGGGTACGACAGCTTCGCCATGAACAGCGATCTGACCATCGTCGGCACCGACCAGCTCTACAACGAGATGATGGGCCGGCACCTGCAGCAGCGACTCGGCGCCGAGCCGCAGGTGGTGATCACGACCAAGATCACGCCGGGACTCGACGGCGGGCCGAAACAGTCCAAGTCGCTCGGCAACTACGTGGGCCTGATCGACAGCCCGCAGGACAAGTTCGGCAAGCTGATGCGGCTGCTGGATTCCTTGATCGAGACATACGCCGCGGTCTACGCCGACCTGCCCGAAGACCGGGTCGCCGACCTCGCCCGGCGCGCCGCGGAGGGCGGCCGGGCCGCCCGGGACGCGAAGCTGGACGTGGCCGAGGCGGTCGTCGCGCGCTACCACGGCGCCGAGGCGGCCGCCCGGGAACGGGCCGGGTTCCTCAGCCTGTTCTCCGCCCGCGAACTGCCCGACGACCTGCCGACGCTCGCCGTCGACCAGGATCGGCTCACGGTGATCGACCTGCTCCGGCTGGCCAAACCGGAGGCCAGCCGGAGCGAACTGCTGCGGCTGATCGGCCAGGGCGGGGTCTCGGTGAACGGCGCCAAGCTGACCGAGCCCGAGGCGCCGGCCCTGGTCAACGCCGGTGACGTGATCAAGCTCGGCAAGCGGGACCGCCGCCGGATCGCGCGCTGAGCGGAGCGTCGTCCTTCGCCGTCCCACTGTCGGCGCCGAGCCGTACCTTCACGTCATGACGACGACGTGGACAGCGGCGCTGGCCGCCGGCTATCGGGGCGCGCTCGACGATCTGGCGGCGGTGCTCCGGGACGGCCCGGACGAGTTGTGGGAGGCCTGCGTCATGGAGCCGCGGAAGACGGACCCGTGGGCCTGGCCGCCGACCGATCCCGACGGCCGGCCGTTCGACGATCCAGAGGTCCGCGAACGCAAGTTCCGGGCGATGACCGCGTTCTGGCGGATGGCGTCCCATGCGCTCTTCTTCACCGACGTCGACCTGTCGCCCTCGGCCGTCGGGTGGGCGCCGCCGGCCCCGTTCTCACCGCACGACGAGGACGGGTACGTGGTGCCGCCGACCTACTCCCGGGACCAGTTGCTCGGCTACCAGGCGCACTGCCGGGACAAGGCGGAACGAGAACTCGCCGCCTTGACCGACGAAGGGGCCGGGCAGCTGGTCGAGGAGCACCGGAACGGGGTGAAGCAGCGGGCCGAGGTCCTGGTCCTCGGCCTGCGCCACCTCACCGGTCACGCGTCCGAGCTCCGTACCTTCCTCGCGATCCAGGGCGTGCGCTGATTCAGCTCGGCGGGGTCAGCTTGCCGTCGATCCGCTGCCAGATGCCGAGCGGGTTGTCATCGCGTACGGCAGCGGGCAGCAGGGCCTCCGGCAGGTCCTGGTACGAGATCGGGGCGACGAACCGGCGCAGCGCGGTCGGCCCGACCGAGGTGTGCACCGAGGCCGTGGTCGCCGGCCAGCCGCCGCCGTGCTGCATCGCCCAGGTGACCGAGACTCCGGTCGGCCAGCCGTTCCAGATCACCCGGCCGGCGTGCCCGGCCAGCACCCCGAGCAGTTCCGGAGCGATCGGGTCGTCCTCGTCGCCGTGCACGGTCGCGGTCAGCTGGCCGGGCAGCCGCCGGGCCACCGCGACCAGTTCGGCCGGGTCCTCGTAGGAGACGACGACCGAAGCCGGCCCGAACGCCTCCTCGAACAGTCCGTCGAGATCATCCAGCGCGTCGTCGATCGTGGTCGCGAACAAGGACGGGCTGAGGCCGTCGGCGGTCTGGGCGCCCTCGCTGACCGGCTGCCACAGGTCCCGCAGCTCGGCCAGCCGGCCGGTGAAGCCCTGCGCGATCCGGTCGTTCAGCGGCTGCGCCGGCGCCACCGCACCGACCAGCCCGGCCAGTTCGTCCAGCACCGACTGGCTGTGCGGCGCGAACAGCACGCCGGGCTTGGTGCAGAACTGGCCCACCCCGAGCGTGTACGAGCCGACATAGCCGGACAGCGTCTCGGACTGGCGGCGCAGCGCCGACGGCAGCACGAAGACGGGGTTGACGCTGCCCAGTTCGCCGTAGAACGGGACCGGGTCGGGCCGGCCGGCGGCGATGTCGAACAGCGCCCGGCCACCGCGGATCGATCCGGTGAAGGCGCCCGCCTTGATCCGCGGGTCCTTCAGCGCGGCCTGAGCGTCGGCCTCGCTGCTGATCATGGCGAACGTCCCGGCCGGCGCCCCGGCCTTGGTCAGCGCCTCGAGCACCAGTTCGCCGGTCCGTTCGGACAGCTTCGGGTGCCCGGGGTGCAGCTTCAGCAGCACCGGGCAGCCGGCACCGAGCGCGGAGGCGGTGTCGCCGCCGGCCACGCTGAACGCGAACGGGAAGTTGCTGGCCGCGACGACGAGCACCGGCCCGAGCGCCCGCAGCATCCGGCGCAGGTCGGGCCGCGGCCCGGTCGGCCAGTTCGGGTCGGCATGGTCGATCGCGACCTCGAGCCAGGAGCCCTCGACGACGGCGTCCGCGGTGAGCCGCAGCTGGAACGTGGTCCGGCCGACCTCGCCCTCCAGGCGCGGCCGCGGCAGGTGGGTCTCCTCCTGGGCCAGCACGACGAGCTCGTCGCGGTGCGCGTCCAGCTCGTCGGCGATCGCCCGCAGCCAGTCCGCCCGGGTCGCGGGCTCCGATCCGGCCAGCGCGGTCGCCGCGCGGGCGGCGGATCGCAAGGCCTGGTCGAGTCCGGGCTGGGTGGTCGGGCGCTCTGTCATGGGTCCCCTCTTCTTGCACATCGATTCACCGGCGAGTCCGTACCGCCATCATTTCATTGTCGCGTCGCCGCGCTCTGGGGCGTCCCGGCTGCAACAATGACCCCCATGCCGCGACCGAACGGGCCGAGCCCGGTCACGCTGCACGATGTCGCCAGGGAGGCCGGCGTCTCGTTGGCGACCGCCTCCCGGGCGATCAACGGCAGCACGCGCCGGGTTCGCGACGACTATCGAGCTCGGGTGCTCGCCGCCGCCAAACGGCTGAACTACAAGCCGAACTACGCGGCCCAGGCCGTGGCGCGGGGCACCACGACGACCGTGGGGCTGCTGGTCGGCGACGTGTCCGACCCGTACTTCTCCCGGATCGCGTCGGGCGTCATCGAGGCGGCCGACGCCGCCGGGTTGGTGGTGACCATGGCGGCCACCGGGCGCGACTCGTCCCGCGAGCTCGACCTGGTCCGCACCATGTCCGCGCAGCGTCCGCGGATCATGATCGTCGCCGGCAGCCGGCTCGCCGGCAACGCCGACCAGCCGGCCCTGATCGAGGAGCTCACCGCGCTGACCGAGTCCGGCGGGCGGGTGATCATGATCAGCCAGCCGGTGCTGCCGTTCCCGACGGTCGCGATGGACAACACCACCGGGGCCCGGCAGCTGGCCGAAGCGCTGGCCGGCTTGGGCTATCGCCGGTTCGCCGTGCTGCGCGGCAACGACGCGCTGGAGACCTCGAACGAACGGCTGCACGGCTTCCGCGAGGG
Organism: Microlunatus sp. GCM10028923; assembly: GCF_042666975.1. NCBI lineage: Bacteria > Bacillati > Actinomycetota > Actinomycetes > Propionibacteriales > Propionibacteriaceae > Microlunatus > Microlunatus sp. GCM10028923. Next base: position 22,615 of record NZ_JBHTFF010000002.1, read on the forward strand.
ACTGGCCGGGCACGGCATCGAGCTGGCCGACCGGCACGTGATCAGCACCGAGTTCACCCGGGACGGCGGCTACGCCGGGGCGCTGGAGTTGATCAAGGAGGCCCGCGGCGAGGTGGAGTTGATCTTCGCCGTCAACGACGTGATGGCGGTCGGCGCCATGTCCGCGCTGCGTTCGGTGGGGCTGCGGCCCGGCGTCGACGTGGCCGTCGCCGGCTATGACGACATTCCGACGGTACGCGACGTCACGCCGGCCCTGACCACGGTCGGCATCCCGCTGGCCGAGATCGGCCGCGAGGCGGTCCGGCACGCGCTGGAGACGCCGGAAGAACGACCTGGCCAGGCGAGTGTCGTCTGGACCGCGAAGTCGTCGGTGGTGATCCGGGAGAGCACTCCCGGGATCGGGGCTTGAGTTCACGTCAACTTGAGGTTTGATACTGGCTTCCTCCAGTCATCGAGGAGGAAGTCATGCCGAACGCCATCGTCACCGGAGGATCCGCCGGACTCGGCCTTGCCCTGATCACCGATCTGGTCGCCGCCGGTTGGACGGTCACCACCACCGCCCGCAACCGGGCGACGCTCGCCCAGGTCGCCGATCCTCTCGACGGCGTGCACTGGCTCGCCGGAGACGTCGCCGATCCGGACCACCGGGAGCGCCTGGTCCGGCTCGCCGCCGAGGCCGGGCCGATCGAGTTGTTGATCAACAACGCCAGCGAGCTCGGCGGCAGCCCGCAGCCGCAGCTCCGTGACCTGGCCGGCGACACCTTCGCCCGGATCCTTGCGGTGAACCTGGTCGCGCCGCTGGAGTTGATCAACGCGGCCCGGCCCTGGCTCGCCCCCGACGCGGTGATCATCAACCTCTCCTCCGACGCGGCCGCCGACCACTACGCCGGTTGGGGCGGCTACGCGGCCAGCAAGTCCGCCCTCGACCACCTGACGGCGACGTTGGCCGCCGAGGAGCCGGAGCGGCGCTGGTATGCGGTCGATCCCGGCGATCTCCGTACCGCCATGCACCAGGCCGCCTTCCCCGGCGAGGACATCAGCGACCGGCCGCTGCCGGAGACGGCGTCGCCGGCGTTTCTCCGGTTGATCACCACCCGGCCAGCCAGCGGGCGCTACCGGGCGGCCGAGGTCGCCTGAGATGAGTACCCTGCAGGATCGCCCGCAAACCCGGTTCTCGGCCGCGTCGATCCGCCCGGCCACCGAGCCGCCGGAGTTGCGCGGCAGCGGATCCCGACGGCCGGCCCGGGACGGCGTACGACTGCTGGTCGGCCAGCCGCGCGGCCTTGATCATCTACGGTTCCGTGAGCTCGGCGACGTGTTGGTCCCGGGCGACCTGCTGGTGATCAACAACTCGGCCACCGTCGCCGGCCAGTTGGACGGCCGGCGGGAGGACCAGAGTCCCGTCGTCGTCCATCTCGCCAACCGGCTCGCCGACGGCCGGCGGGTGGTCGAGCTGCGGACGGCGCCGAATGCCGCGAACCCGACCCTGGACGGCCGGGCCGGCGAGACGATCGAGCTGCCGGCCGGCGCGACGGTGACCCTGCTGGAGCCGTACCCGGAGGTCGGGTCGTCACCGACCGGGGTCGGCAACCGGCTCTGGCGCGCCGCCGTGCACACCCCGGTTCCGCTGGCCGGCTATCTGGACCGGCAGGCCCGGCCGATCAGCTACGGGCACCTCGGCCGCAGCTTCCCGCTGGACCGCTACCAGACCGTTTTCAGCCTGCGGCCCGGCTCGGCCGAGATGCCGAGCGCCGGCCGCCCGTTCAGCACCGGCCTGGTGACCCGGCTGGTCGCGGCCGGGATCCAGTTCGCGCCGATCACCCTGCACACGACCGTGTCGTCGCCCGAGGCCGGCGAGGCGCCGCTGCCGGAGTGGTACGCGGTGCCCGAGGCCACCGCCCGCATGATCAACACCGCCCGGGCCCGGCACCGCCGGGTGATCGCCGTCGGCACCACCGCGACCCGCGCGGTCGAGTCCGCGGCCGACCCCGACGGGACCGTACGGCCTCGGATGGGCTGGACCGACCTGGTGATCGGCCCGGCCCGGCCGGTCCGCGTGGTGTCCGGCCTGATCAGCGGCTGGCACGAGCCCGAGGTCTCGCACCTGCTGCTGGTGGAGGCGGTGGCCGGTCCCGACCTGACCCAGCGCGCCTACGACGCCGCCATCGAGCAGGGCTATCTCTGGCACGAGTTCGGCGACGCCACCCTGCTGCTGCCCTGAGCCGGAAGGCTCCCCAGGCATCGCTCAGCCGACGGCGGCCGTCCGCCCGCTCGAGGTCCGGACCCGACCCTCCAGCTCGGCGGCGGCGCCGGCCCAGTCCGGGAAGTCGAACCGGAAGCCGGCCTCGAGCAGCCGGGTCGGCACCACGCGGCGGCTCTTCAGCAACAGCTCGGTGTCCGCACGCAGGACGAACGCGCCCAGTTCGGCCATCCAGCGGGTGGCCGGCAGCCCGAACGGCCGTCCGCAGGCCCGGCGCAGCACCCGCATGAACTCGCCGTGCGGCAGCGGATTCGGCGCGGCCAGGTTGACCGGCCCGGACAGCTCGGCGTGGTCGAGCAGGAACAGGATGGCGCGCACCAGGTCCCGGTCGTGGATCCAGGAGACGTACTGCCGCCCGCCCGCCACCGGCCCGCCCAGTCCGAGCCGGGCCAGGCCGCGGAGGATCCGGTAGACGCCGCCCCGGCCGGGACTCATCACCATCGCCGTCCGCAGCGCGACCCGGCGGGTGTCCGGGGTGTCGGCCCGGGCCTGTTCGGCCTCCCAGTTGCGGGCGATGTCCACGCTGTAGGCCCAGTAGGCGGGCACGTCCGGCTCCGTACCTCCGATGATCCCGGTCGGTTCGTCGTTGGCCGCGTCGAACCGATGGGCATAGATCGTCGCCGTACTCATCTGGAGCCAGACCGACGGCGGCCGCTCCGCACCCGCGATCGCCTGTCCGACCACCCGGGCCGAGTCGACCCGCGAGTTCATCATGTCCCGCAGGTTGGCCTCGGTGTACCGGCAGCCGACGCTCCGCCCGGCGAGATTGATCACCGCCTCGGCCCCGTCGATCTCCGCCGCCCACGCCCCGAGCGTTCGGCCGTCCCACGCGACCTCCCGGACCCCCGGAGCCCCGGTCGGCGTCCGGGTCAGGACGACCACCTCGTGCCCCGCCTCGACCAGCGCCGAACCGAGCACCCTGCCGAGATGCCCGCTGCCACCGGGTACGACGATCTTCATCCGCCTCACGACCTCTCCCGCCCAGCGTAACGCTACTTTGAGCAGTCGCTCAAATTCGCCGGACCGTAGGGACCGCCGCGCAACGGCTTGCTGTCCTGGGCACGTCGCTCGTTGTCCCGAAGCCGAGGTTCGTAGTGGGCGAAGAAGATCTTGCCGACGAGGTCCCGACGACTGCGGACCCCGGTCTTGTCGAAGACGTTCTGCAGGTGCTGCTGCACCGTGTACGCGGAGAGCACCAGCCTGGCGGCGATCTCGGTCGTGGAATTCCCCATCAGCACCAGCCGGGTCACGTCCTGCTCGCGGTCGGTCAGCCCGTACGCCGCCATCAGGAGCGGCGAGATCCGTCCCGGATGCGCCGGCTCGACGATCACCGCGACCCGGCCCTGGGCGGCCGTGGCCAGGCCGGCTCCGTGCAGAACGACCCAGCTTCCGCTCCGCGACAGCACCCGGGACATCGCGACCGAGCCGGGCTCGCCGGGGTGCCGCATCGATTGCAGGGCACGGCCGGCGACGGCCTGCACGGAGGACGGCAACCGGCCCGCCGCCCAGTCGCCGTCGGGCAGGTCGGCCAACCAGCGCTCGGTTCCGGGCGTCACCGACTCCACGTCGCCGGTGTCGGTCATGATCAACAGGCCGGGACCGTCCGGGAAGTCGGGATCGGTGGCCTCGCCGAACAACAGGGCCCGCCGGATACCTTCGGCCAGGACGGGCGCGATGGCCTGGACGAAGGCCAGCTCGACGGGATCGAACATCGGCCGCCCCGGATCGCGGTAGAGCCCGAGCGCGCCCCAGACGTCACCGGAACGGACGCGCAGCGCGGCGATCAGCTCCTGATCACCGCCGTAGGCCATGTTGGCGTGCCAGCGAAGGCTCCGCGCCGGGTCGCCCCCGGTCGCTTCGTGCAGGGTCGAGATCCCCCGCTCGGACCGGCCGACGTCGGCCAGCTTGTTCACGTCGTCGCCGAGGTACTCGTGGGTGAGCCAGTTGGCCGGGAACTCCGGCAGCCCTTCCTGGAAGTGGCTGGTGATCAACAGCGAGGCCGGGTCGAGCGTGTAGAAACACGGCGATCGGTAGTGCGGGACGGCACCGCTGAGGACAGCGGTCACGGCCCGCCAGAACGACACCAGGTCCAACTGCTGACCCGCGAGTCGCGTGATCTTGGCCTGGGCCCGACGCAGGGTCTCGGCACCCATGGTCGGGAGCCTACGCCCGCGCCGAGGCGGCGAACATGGCACAAATCTGGGATGGGCGGGCCCTTCGGCCCTGATTAGCGTCGATGCCGATACCGACTCGACGAGCGAAGGAGCAGCAGCCATGATCACCAACGGCCAACTCACCACCACCCATCCGATCCTCGGCCCGAAGCAGGGCGAGATCACCGGAGACCCGGCAGCGGTCACCGACCGGTTCATGATCGACGGCAACCGGACCGACGGCCGGCTGGCCCTGGTCGAGCACAGCCTGGCCCCGCGTGCGCTGGTCGCACCGGTCCACCGGCACAGCCGGGAGGACGAATACAGCTACGTGCTGGCCGGCGAGATCGGCGTGCTGCTCGGTGACCAGGAAGTCGTCGGCCGGCCGGGCGACCTGATCTACAAGCCGCGCGGGCAATGGCACACCTTCTGGAACGCCGGCGACGAGCCGGCCCGGATCCTGGAGATCATCACCGCGGCCGGATTGGAGGACCTCTTCCGCGAACTCGGCCCAAGAGTCGGCGACATGACGCCGGACGATCTTCGCGACCTGGCCGGCCGCTACGGCTGCGATCTCGACTTCGCCGCCACCATGCCCCTGGTCGAGCGCCACGGACTGGCCTTCTAACCCGTCCCCGCCGACAACGCCTCGGCCGCGCTCGCCGTACGCGACCGTTGTTCGCGTTCGCGACCGATGCAACAGTCGCGGATACGAGGAGCGGTCGCGGCTGCGGCTCGGTGGCGGAGGGTCAGACGGCGTTTCGGGCTTCGGTGAGCGGGATGACCCGGGCGGTCGCGGTGGCGGTGGCGATCAGGGTGCCGTCGGGTTCGGTGAGTTCGGCGGCGAGGTGGGCCAGGTCGCCGGACCGGTGCACGATCCGGCCGTGGCCGAGCTTGCGGCCGGGGCGGGTCGGGCGGAGGAAGCGGGTGTTCAGGTCGAGCGTCGACTGGAACTGGTCCGGGTCAAGGGTCGCGATCAGAGCAGGGCCGACGGTGTCGTAGAGCATCGCCGCGACGAACGCGCCCAGCACGTTGCCGGCCGGGTTGGTGAACGCCTCGGTCGCGGTGAAGGCGAGCTCGATCGTGCCGCGGTCCGGGTCGACCTCGACGAACTCGAACCCGAGGGTGGCCGCCGCGGGCGGCACCGGAGCCTCGCCGCGGACCGCGTCCCAGAACACACCCGTTCTCGTCTCTCCGTCCATGACTCCGCAGGGTCTCACCCATCGGACAGCGATCACAAGGGCCCGGCGCCGACCTACGGTTATTCCATGGCCTCACTGTGGGGATTCCCCAATCCGGTGAACGAGAAGGCCGCCCGCGTGGTCGCCGGCGGTGTGGTCGTGCTCGCCGCCCTGACCTTGATCACGAACTGGCACTGGCTGATCGTGCTGATCGCGATCGGCTTCGCGGCGCGGGTCGCGGCCGGTCCGCGGTTCAGCCTGCTCGGCCGGCTGGCCACCCAGGTGATCGCGCCGAGGCTCGGCCTGCCGAAGTTCGTCCCCGGGCCGCCGAAGCGGTTCGCCCAGGGGATCGGGCTGGTGCTGACCACGGCCGCCGCGGTGCTCAGCCTCGGGTTCGGGCTGACCCTGGCCGGCTCGGTGCTGATCGGGATCCTGTTGATCTTCGCCACGCTGGAGTCGGTGGTCGGGTTCTGTGCCGGCTGCTGGATGTTCGCCCTGCTGATGCGGGCCGGGGTCATCCCGGCGGACACCTGCGAGTCCTGTAACGACATCTGGAGCCGGTACGGCACCGGCGCGGTGATCACTCCGCGCTGAAGCTGATCACCAGCCGTGGATCATGATCGCCGGCACCCGTGACCGGCCGGCCCGTTCGTCGCGTACGGCCTCGAGCACCCGCAACTCGTGCGGCACCACCGGGTCCGGCAACCGGTCCAGGGCGAACCAGCGCAGGTCCGCCGCCTTCTCCGGCTCCATGATCTTCGGCTCGCCCTGCCAGTCCGTGACGACGAAGAAGTAGTCGCACCGTTCGTCCTCGACGGTGCCGCGCCGTTCGGCCGGGTCCTCGTTGGTCCGGTGCAGCGTGGTCACGCCGACCAGATCCTGCTCCCGTACGGTCACGCCGAGTTCCTCGGCAGCCTCCCGTACCCCGGCCGACAGGACGGACTCGCCCGCCTCGACGTGCCCGGCCGCGGCGACCGCCCAGTGATCATCCCGGTAGCCGGTGCCGGACCGGTACTGCAGCAGCACTTGGTTGTCCCGGAGGAAGATCAGGTACGCGGCCGGCACCACGGAGAAGGGGACCGCCGAGGTCACCGCTGAGCTTCCGGCCGGAGCAGCGGGAACAGGATCGTCTCCCGAATCCCGGCTCCGGTGAACAGCATGGCCAGCCGGTCGATGCCGACCCCGAGCCCGCCCATCGGCGGCGCACCGTACTCGAGCGCGGTCAGGAAGTCCTCGTCCAGCTGCATCGCCTCCGGATCGCCGGCGGCCGCGGCCAGCGACTGCTGGACCAGCCGCTCCCGCTGGATCACCGGGTCGATCAGCTCGGAGAACGCGGTGCACAGCTCGGTGCCGCCGATGATCAGGTCCCAGGCCTCGATCAGCCGTGGATCGCTCCGGTGCGGCCGGGCCAGCGGCTCCTTCGACGCCGGAAGATCATGGATGAAGGTCGGCTGGATCAGGGTCGGCTCGACGATCTCGGAGAACAGCTCCATGATCAACTTGTCGGCGTTCCAGGAGGCTTCGACCGGAATCGACCGGGCGGCGGCGATCTCGCGCAGCCGGTCGGCCGGCGTGTCCGGCGTGACCTCCTCGCCGAGCGCCTCCGACAGCCCGGGGTAGACGCCGAGCCAGCGCCACTCGACACCGAGGTCGACCGGGCCGGCCGCGGTCTGCACGACCCGGCTGCCGAGCCGGTCCGCGATGTCGAGAATGATCTTGCGCAGCAGGTCGGCGACGGTCCGTTGATCACCCCAGGCCACGTACGCCTCGAGCATGGTGAACTCGGGGCTGTGGGTGGAGTCGATCCCTTCGTTGCGGAAGATCCGGCCGATCTCGTACACCCGCTCGATGCCGCCGACGACGGCCCGCTTCAGGAACAGCTCCAGCGAGATCCGCAGCGTCATGTCGATGTCGAACGCGTTCAGGTGGGTGCCGAACGGGCGGGCATGGGCGCCGCCGTGGATCAGCTGCAGGACCGGCGTCTCGATCTCCAGGAATCCCTGCTCGTGCAGCGTTTCCCGGGCGCTGCGCATGATCGTCGCGCGGGTCCGGACCATGTCGCGGGCCGCGTCGCGGACGATCAGGTCGGCGTAGCGGCGACGGACCCGGGCCTCGTCGGAGAGCTCCTTGTGCAGCGTCGGCAGCGGCCGCAGCGCCTTGCTGGCCAGCTGCCAGGACGTGGCCAGGACCGACAGCTCGCCGCGCTTCGAGGAGATCACCCGGCCGGTCACGGACACGAAGTCGCCCAGATCGACGAACCGCTTCCAGGTCGCCAGCGACTCCTCGCCCACCTCGGCCAGCGAGAGCATCGCCTGCAGCCGTACCCCGGAATCATCGAGGGACAGCCCCTCCTGCAGGGTGGCGAAGCAGAGCTTGCCGGTGTTGCGGACGAAGACCACCCGTCCGGTCACCGAGACGACGTCGTCGGTCTCCTCGCCGGCGGCCAGGTGGGCCCAGTCCTTGCGTACGTCCCGCAGGGTGTGCGTGCGCGGGACCTCGACCGGGTAGGCGGGAATCCCCTCGGCGATCAGGTCCGCCCGCTTCTGAGTCCGAATGCGCTGTTGTTCGGACTCCTCGATGTCGCTGTCGTGGCTCACCGGGTCAGCCTATCGATCGCCGGCCGGCCGTTCCGCCAGGTTTGCCTGGCCGACCTGTGCGACCACTACGGTGTGCGCCATGGCTCAACCACCGTACGGCGCACCGACGCCGCCTCCGCCCGCCATGGGGCAGTCCCAACTCGTCGTCAACCTGCGCAAGCCGTTCGGGCTGCTGGCCGATCAGATGGTGTCGCCGGTGGTCAACATCAACGGCCATCCGGCACCGGCGAAGTGGGGCCAGAACTTCTACCCGACCCACGCCGGACAGCACCAGGTCGCCTGCTCCTCCCGCTACATGTGGGAGTTCGGCCCGCAGACGATGGCCGTCGACATCCCGCCCGGCCAGTCGCTCGAGGTGCACTACACGGGCCCCGTGATCACCTTCGGCAGCGGCCGGATGGGCTTCACCGAGCAGCCCCGGCCAGGCATGATCGCCTGGATCCTGATGATCACGATCCCGGTCGCGGTGATCTTGCTTCTGGTGATCGTCGGCGTCATCGCGGGCTTGAACAGCTGATCGATCGGGCCATGGCCGAGGGGTCGGCCCGAGCACTATGTTTGGCCGCATGAGCAATTACGGCCAGCAGCCCCCTTACGGCCAGAACCCGTACGGTCAGCCCAATCCGTACCCGCAACAGCCGGGCGGTCAGCAGCCGTACCAACAACCCCAGCAGCCGCCGTACGGGCAGCAGCAACAGCGCCCCGGCCAGTACGGACAGCAGCCCGGCTGGGGCCAGCAGCCGCAGCAGCCGCAGCAGTACGGACAGCAGCCCTACGGCGGCCAGCAGCAGTACGGGCAGCAGCAACAGCAGGTCTGGCCGCAGCAGCCGGAGCGTCCGCAGCAGCCGGAGTTGATCAAGCGGGCGGTGCCGGTCAGCACCACCGAGACGGTGCCCGGCCGGGAGGTGTCCGAGATCCTCGGCGAGGTGGTCGGCGTGGTCGCACGCGCCCGCGAGTTGCCCCGCGAGCTCCGTACCGCCAATCCGACCGAGAGCTACGTCGCACTGCTCACCCGGTCTCGCCAGGACGCGGTCGGCCGGATGGTCGAGATGGCCACCGCGGCCGGCGCGGACGCGGTGATCGGACTGCGCTTCGACTCCAGTGAGATCACCCAGTCGCTCAGCGAGGTCTCCGCGTACGGGACGGCCGTGAAGCTGCACCCGGTCGAGGGCGACGCCGCCGAGGAGACCGATCCCGGCGTCGCGACCGAGGAGCAGGAGGCGGAGGCGGCGCCGCGCAAGGCGTTCGGCGCCGACGACATCCCCGCCAACCCCACCTCCGGCCCGAATCCCACGTCCAGCCCGAACCCCACGTCCGGCCCGAGCGCCACCGGCTCGCCGACCGGCCAGGCGCCGGTCTCGTCGGCCTCGGCGCCCGAGTCGGATGCGACCACCCTGAAGCGGCCGGACCAGCCGGGTCCGTGGCCGCCGTCGAGCCCGGGCTGGCCGTCCCAGTCCTGATCGCCCCAGGCGGAGCGGGGATCCGGGGGGCCGTGCTCCTTGCCAATAGAATTGGCGCCATGAGTGCCGACAAGAACAAGAAGTCCACGCCGCCGGTCGACGCGGCCGAGGACGAGACCAAGCGCAAGTTCCGGGAAGCACTCGAGGCCAAGCAGGGTCGCCGCGGTGAGGATCACCTCGACGGCAACGGCCCCAAGGTGCAACCCCACGGCCGGATCGAAGCCAAGCGGAACTTCCGCCGCAAGACCGGCTGAGTTCAGCCCGTACGACTGTGCAGCCGGACGGTGATCTGCTCACCGTCCGGCAGGAAGCGGACCGCTGACAGGTCCGGCAGGACGGCGTCGGCCGGCAGTTCCGCGCGGTCGGACGTCGTGAGTACGGCGAGCGTCGCGCATCCGGCGGCGCGGGCGGCGCGAATCCCGTTCGGCGCGTCCTCCACCACCAGACAATCTTCCGGCGGTACGTCGAGCCGCCGCGCCGCCTCCAGGAACGGGTCCGGGGCGGGCTTGCCGCGACGGACATCGTCGATCGTGACCAGCACCGTCGGCGGCACCAGGCCGGCGGCCGCAAGCCGGGCCGCCGCGAGCGGGCGGCTGGCCGAGGTGGCGATCGCATTGCGCGCCGAGGCGAGATCGCGCAGCGCGTGGTCGGCTCCCGGCAGCACCACGATGTCGGCCAGATCGGCCAGTTCCAGCTCGTTGATCCGGTCGATCGCCCGCGCCTGATCCGGCTCGGCGATCAGCCGCCGGACAACGTCCGCGGAGGGCAGTCCGTGACTGCCGGCCAGCTGTTCGGCGGTGATCCCGAAATCGATCGCCCACGCCGTCCACGCCCGGACGATCGCAGGCGTAGAGTCGACCAGCGTCCCGTCCATGTCGAAGATCACGGCGGCGAACCGTCGGTCCGCGAGCCCGGCCAGCGGGTCGGCTCCAGGTACGTCGATCACCGCCTCATTCAACCAGCGGGGTCGGCGACTCCGAAAAACCCACTTGTGAGTGAGTGCTCACTCACATAGGCTGCTCGGCATGGCCCGTGCTACCCCGATGTCCGCGGAGGACCGCCGCGCGATGATCATCGCCGCGACCGAACCGCTGCTGCGCGAGCACGGCCGGACTGTCAGTACGAAGCAGATCGCGGAGGCCGCCGGCGTCGCCGAGGGCACCATCTTCCGCGTCTTCGACAGCAAGCAGGCCCTGATCGACGCCGTCCTGGAGCGCGCGTTCAGCTCCGAGGTGACCCTGCAGCAGTTGCTCCAGATCCCCACCGACGCGAGCCTTCGGGACCGGCTGGTGGAGATGGCCCGGGTGATGCAGCAGCGCATGATCGAGAGCTTCACGCTGATCCACGCCATCGGTCCGCCGGCCGAGCCGCAGGAGGACGACCGGCGCAAGCTCCGGGACCGGATGATCGCCGACGCCGAACTGCTGACCGACGCGATCACCAAACTGATCGGCGACGACGCGCATCAGCTCCGGGTCGACGGGACGGCGGCCGCCTTCCTGCTCCGGTCGACCGTATTCGCCCTCTCGCACCCGATGGTCGCCTGGGTGCACGGCTGGCACCTCGAGGCCACCGACCCGGAGGCGATCGTCGACCTGCTGCTGTACGGGCTCGACGACACCGGCCGGCCGGCCCAGCGGGTCGACCTGGCGGCGGCCTTCGCCCAGGTGTCCCAGCCCGGAACCCACAACTGCGCGCGGCCCTCCGCGACCTGACCCCAGAACTCGAGCACGTCATGCCCACTCCACCGAATCCCCGAGGACGCTCATGTTGATCAAGCTGCTCCGGACCTATCTGCGGCCCTACTGGGCCGCAGTGGTCGGGGTCATCCTGTTCCAACTCATCGGTACGATCGCGTCGCTCTACCTGCCGAGCCTGAACGCCGCGATCATCGACAACGGCGTCGCCAAGGGCGACACCGCCTACATCACCAACACCGGGATGATCATGTTCGTGGTCAGCCTGGTCCAGCTGGTCTGCGCCATCGGCGCCACCTATCTCGGCGCCCGCACCGCGATGGCGTTCGGTCGTGACCTGCGCGGCGCGATCTTCGACCGGGTGCTGCACTACTCGGCCCGGGAGCTGAACCGCTTCGGCGCCCCGTCGTTGATCACGCGGAACACCAACGACGTCCAGCAGGTGCAGATGCTCGTGCTGATGACGTTCACGCTGCTCGTGATGGCGCCGATCACCATGGTCGGCGGGATCATCGCGGCGCTCCGTGAGGACGTCGGCCTGTCCTGGCTGGTCGCCGTCGCCGTGCCCGTGCTCGGCGTCTCGATCGGCCTGGTGGTCCGCAAGCTCGGCCCGCTGTTCCGCGTCATGCAGACCCAGATCGACACCGTCAACCGGGTGCTGCGGGAGCAGATCACCGGCATCCGGGTGGTCCGGGCGTTCGTCCGCGAGCCGGAGGAGATCAAGCGCTTCGACGGCGCCAACGGCGACCTGACGGCCACCGCGACCTCGGTCGGCCGGTTGTTCGCCTCGATGTTCCCGATCGTCATGTTGATCATGAACCTGTCCAGCGTCGCGGTGCTCTGGTTCGGCGCCCAGCGGGTCGAGAGCGGCGCCATGCAGGTGGGCTCGCTGACCGCCTACCTGACGTACCTGATCCAGATCCTGATGTCGGTCATGATGGCGACCTTCATGCTGATGATCGCGCCGCGCGCGATCGTCTGTGCGGAACGGATCTCGGACGTGCTGAACACCGAGTCGTCGGTGGTCATGCCGGAGCGTCCGGTCGCGGTCGGCGGCGCCGTCGGCCAGGTCGAGCTGCGCAATGCCGAGTTCACCTATCCGGGTGCCGATCACCCGGTGCTGCGCGACGTGTCGCTCACCGCCCGGGCCGGCCAGACGACGGCGATCATCGGGTCGACCGGTGCCGGCAAGACCACCCTGATCTCGCTGATCCCGCGGCTCTTCGACGCCACCGGCGGCTCGGTGACGGTGGACGGCGCCGAGGTCCGCGAGCTGGACGGCGAGGCGCTCTGGTCCAAGATCGGGTTGGTGCCGCAGCGGCCGTACCTGTTCACCGGGACGGTCGCCAGCAATCTGCGGTACGGCAACCCGGAGGCGACCGACGACGAACTCTGGCACGCACTCCGGGTGGCGCAGGCCGAGGACTTCGTCCGGGCCATGCCGGAGCAGCTGGAGGCGCCGATCGCCCAGGGCGGCACCAACGTCTCCGGCGGCCAGCGGCAGCGACTCGCCATCGCCCGGGCCCTGGTCAAGAAGCCCGAGATCTACATCTTCGACGACTCCTTCTCGGCGCTCGACGTGGCGACCGACGCGCGGCTCCGCGCCGCACTGAAGTCCGAGACCGGTGACGCCGCGGTGATCATCGTCGGGCAGCGGGTCGCGACCATCGCCGACGCCGACGTGATCATCGTCCTCGAGGACGGGGCCGTGGTCGGACGCGGCAGCCACGACGAATTGTTGCTGGACAGCCCGACCTACGCGGAGATCGTCGATTCCCAGCTGAGCGCCGAGGAGGCAGCAGCGTGACCGAGCAGACCGAAACCTCCGAGCAACCGAAGGCCAAGGCTCCGGAACGACCCAAGTACGCACCGACCGAACGCATCGCCGGTCCGCCCGGCGCCCGGCCGGTGGAGAAGTCGATGAACTTCCTGCCGTCGCTGAAGCGGCTGCTCGGCCACCTCGGCCCGGAGCGCAAGATCCTCGCCGTGGCGATCTTCCTCGCCCTGGTCGGCATCCTGCTCAACGTGCTCGGGCCGATCATCCTCGGCGCGGCCACCGACACGATCTTCGCCGGCTTCCTGAGCACCCGGCCGGCCTCGGAGATCCCGCCCGACGTCGCCTCCCGGCTGAACATCGTGCCGGGCGCCGGGATCGACTTCGCCCGGCTCGGCCAGATCCTCGGCGGCGCGATCGCGATCTATCTGGTCGCCTCGCTGGTGCTGTGGTTCCAGGGCTACCTGGTCAACGGCGCGATCCAGCGGTCGATCTTCCGGATGCGCAACGAGGTCGAGGCCAAGATCAACCGGCTGCCGCTGAGCTACTTCGACCGGCAGCCGCGGGGTGAGCTGCTGAGCCGGGTCACCAACGACATCGACAACGTGTCCCAGTCGCTGCAGCAGACGCTGAGCCAGTTGCTCACCGCACTGCTCACCGTGATCGGCGTGATCGTCATGATGTTCGTGGTCTCGCCGGTGCTGGCATTGATCGCGCTGATCACCGTACCGGTGACGATCGTGATCACCACGCTGATCGGGAAGCGGTCGCAGAAGCTGTTCGTCGAGCAGTGGAAGAGCACCGGCGAACTGAACGCGCACATCGAGGAGGCCTACAGCGGCCACACCCTGGTCCGGGTCTTCGGCCGGTCCAAGGAGGTCGAGGCCGACTTCGACGAGCGCAACCAGCGGATGTTCAAAGCGAGCTTCGGCGCCCAGTTCGTCTCCGGGACGATCATGCCGTCGATGATGTTCATCGGGAACCTGAACTACGTCGTGATCGCGGTCATCGGCGGCCTCCGGGTGGCCAGCGGGACACTCAGCCTCGGCGACGTGCAGGCGTTCATCCAGTACTCCCGGATGTTCACCCAGCCGCTGACTCAGGTGGCGTCGATGGCCAACCTGCTGCAGTCCGGGGTCGCCTCGGCCGAGCGGGTGTTCGAGGTGCTCGACTCCGAGGAGCAGACGCCGGAGGCGACCGGGGTGCTGGACTCGACCCGGGGCCGGGTGGCGTTCGAGCACGTCTCGTTCAGCTACGACCCGGACAAGCCGCTGATCACCGACCTGTCGCTGACCGCGGAGCCGGGCCAGACCGTCGCCATCGTCGGTCCGACCGGCGCCGGCAAGACCACGCTGGTGAACCTGATCATGAGGTTCTACGAGCTGAACGGCGGCCGGATCACCATGGACGGCGTCGACGTCGCCACCGTGCCGCGCAACGCGCTGCGGTCCCAGATCGGGATGGTGCTGCAGGACACCTGGCTGTTCCACGGCACGATCAAGGCCAACATCGCGTACGGACGCCCCGACGCGACCGACGCCGAGATCATCGCCGCCGCCGAGGCCACCTACGTCGACCGGTTCGTCCACTCGCTGCCGGACGGCTACGACACGGTGATCGACGAGGAGGGCAGCAACGTCAGCGCCGGTGAGAAGCAGTTGATCACCATCGCCCGCGCCTTCCTGGCCGACCCCGCCCTGTTGATCTTGGACGAGGCGACCAGCTCGGTGGACACCCGGACCGAACTGCTGGTGCAGCAGGCCATGTCGGCGCTCCGCGCGGACCGGACCAGCTTCGTCATCGCGCACCGGCTGTCGACCATCCGGGACGCCGACGTGATCCTGGTGATGGAGGACGGAGCGATCGTCGAGCAGGGCAGCCACACCGAACTGCTGGATCGGCAGGGTCACTACTTCGACCTGTACAACTCGCAGTTCTCCGGTGCGATCGAGATCGACGAGGAGCCGGCCGCCGCCGGCGGTGGCACGCCCACCCCGGCACCGGCCCTGCGCCGCTGATCGACCCGGCGCACGGAGCCCGGTCCACCACTCTTGGTGGGCCGGGCTTCGCCGTTGTCGGGATCAGTCCGGAGTGGTGGAGCGGCCGCGCGTTCGGCCCGGGTCAGGCCGACTGCAGGCGGCCGCCGGCGCGGACCCAGCGGGCCAGGCCGCCGTCGAGGCGGCGGACCGGGTGGCCGGCTCGTTCCAGTTGATCGACGGCGCGGCCGGAGGCGAAGCAGTACGGTCCGTCGCAGTAGGCGATCACGTCATGATCATCGGGGATCTCGTCCATCCGCTGCCGCAGTTCGGTGAGCGGGATGGAGACCGCGCCGGGGATGTGGCCGCGGGCGTAGTCCTCGGCGGCCCGGACGTCGATGATCACCGTGTGCTCGTCCCGCAGCCGCTCCCGGAATTCCTTGATCGAGACCCGCTGCATGCCGCCCGGCTTGCGGCTCAGCTCGTCCAGTTCGATCTTCATCCCGGCCAGCGTCTCTTCGGCGAATCCCTGGAACTCGCCGAGGAACCTGGACACCCGCCGGCCGGCCAGCCGGTAGTGGATCCGGACCCCGTCCCGCCGGGTCTCGACCAGTTGCGCGGCCCGCAGTTGCTGCAGCTGGGCCGAGGTGTTCTTCACCGGCTGGTGGGCCGCCCGGGCCAGTTCCTCCACGGTGTGCTCGCCCTGTTCCAGCAGGTCGAGCAGCCGCAGCCGTACCGGATTGGACAGGGCCTTGCCCAGCCGCGCCAGCTGGTCGTAGACGCCGGTGTCGTCGAAATCGTTCGGCTCTGGACGATTCATGATCACTTCCCGTCGGTACGGAGGGCGCGAGTCCTCAGCGCTCTGGCGGCGACGACCAGGGCCAGCACGCCGACCACAGCGTAGCCGTACCCCAGCAGCTGGGCCGATCCGATGATCGCCGGGCCGCCGATCCCGACCAGCAGGCCGGCCAGCGCCGAGCCGAACGCGTTGGAGATCAACTGCACCGTATTGACGCCCGCGGCCGCTTGCTGCGACTCGGTCGGGTCCGCGCTGATCGACATCACCGCAGGCATCCAGTGCACCAGCGACATGCCGATGCCCGCGCCGGCCACGAACAGCAGCACGAACCAGAGCCCGATCCGGACCGGAGCGGCGCCCTCGAGCTGCAGCGCGGTGTAGCCGGCCAGGCCGACCGCCACCAGGATCGGGCCGGCCAGCCGGGCCACCCGGGTGGCGGCGGGGCGCGAGATGCCGCTGTTCAGGATGGCCGCAACGCTCCAGCCCCAGGACAGTGAGGCACCGAGCAGGCCGGCCCCGAGCGGCGACAACCCGCCGATCCGCTGGCCGAACAGCGGCAGGAACGCCTCCACCGTCGAGGTGATCGCCAGCACGGCGACCGCGAGGTACAGCCAGATCAGCACCGAACCGCGACGGAAGGTGCCGGCCGGCAGCACCTGGGCGCCGCCGCGGCGCTCCGCTACGACGAAGCCGATCACCAGGATCACCGCGACCGCGATCAGGACGACCATGATCACCGACAACCCCACCACCGAGGCGATGCTGACGGCCGTCGTGGCCAGGGTCAGCAGCACCAGGGACAGGGTCGGCACCCGGCCGGGCGTCGTGCTACCGGAGTCCGGGGTCCGGGCCGGCATGGCGCGCTTGGCCAGCAGGGCGATGCCGGCCGAGCAGATCGCGAGCAGCAGGAACGCGCCGCGCCAGGCGCCGAACTGGGCGAAGATCCCGCCGAGCACCGGTCCGACCACGTTGCCGATGCCCCACATCGCCGAGGTCAGGCCGAGCGAGCGCTTCCACAGCCGTTCCGGCTGCACCATCCGGATCACCGCGAACGCGAGCCCGGCCAGCAGTCCGCCGCCGAGCCCCTGCAGTCCGCGGCCGGCCAGCAGCACCGGCATCGTCGGGGCGAAGGTCGCGACCAGGCTGCCGGCGCCGAACAGTCCCAGCGCAATCCAGTACGAGGTCCGTGGGCCGAACCGGGTCAACGTCCGGCTGACCAGCATCGATGTGATCACCGATGCGATGAGGAACACCGTCATCGCCCAGGCGTAGAGCTCCAGCCCGCCGATCTCCGCGACCGCGCTGGGCAACAGGCTCGTGGTCAGGTAGACGTTGATCGCGTAGAGGGCGACCCCGCCCGCGAACACCGTCACCGGCCCCCGGGCCGCCGGGCCGAACAGATCCCGCCAACCGTCTCCGTCGCCGACCTCGGGCCTGGGCCCCGCCGTGCTGCTCTTCTGACTCATAATCTAAGGATCGTTAGAATAAGAGATATTGTCAAACTCTGACGGTACGCCGCCCGGCGTTGTCCTGCCGACCGGGCGGGCGCACCATGGAAGGGTGACGACAGCCCCACCAGGACCCGGCGCGCTCGACCAGCCGGGTCGCGGCACGCCGCCGGACGGCGACGAGCCGACGCGCGGGGCCCACACCGCCGGCTCCGAGCGCGGAGGACTGAGCGGCCGGGCCGCCCTGATCGGTGCCGCCACCGGACTGCTCGGCCTCGGCGTCGCCGAGTTCGGGGCCGCCGTGCTGGCACCGGCCGGCTCGCCGCTGGTCGCCGTCGGTGACGCGGTGATCGCCGGCCTGCCCGCCCCCATGATCAACTTCGGCAAGGACGTCCTGGGCACCGCCGACAAGCCGATCCTGATCATCATCATCGCCCTGGTCAGCCTGGCCGTCGCCGCGGTGGCCGGGCTGGTCGAACGCCGGCTGCGCTGGGCGGGAGTCGCGCCGGTCCTCGTCCTCACCGTCCTGGCCCTGCTGGCGATCCAGGCCGGGGAGCCGGGCGGCTGGCTGGCGTTCGTTCCCATGATCATCGGCAGCACGATCGCGTACCTGATCATGAGAAGCCTGGTCGGGCATCTGCGCCCGGACGCGCCGGTGGACCCCGCCGGTCGGCGGCGGGTGCTCGGCCTTGCCGCCCTGGTGGCGGGCCTCGGTGCCGCCGGAACCCTGGCCGGACAGGCCATCGGGGGCGCGCTGCAGGCCGTCACCGAGGCCAGACAACGGGTCCGGCTCCCGGTTCCGGCCCGCCCGGCCGATCCGGTGCCGCCCGGCGCCGAGCTCGGGGTGCCCGGACTGTCCCCGTACGTCACACCGAACGAGGACTTCTACCGGATCGACACCGCCCTGCAGGTGCCGCAGGTCGACCCGGCGACCTGGGAGCTCCGGGTCATCGGCATGGTGGAGCGGGAGATCACCCTCAGCTTCGACCAGTTGATCAACAAGCCGCTGGTCGAGCACCAGATCACGCTCTGCTGTGTCTCCAACGAGGTCGGCGGTTCCCTGATCGGCAACGCGACCTGGCTGGGCTGGCCGATCCGCGAGGTGCTGGCCGAGGCCCGGCCGCTGCGCGGCGCCGACATGGTGCTGTCCCGCAGCCAGGACGGCTTCACCGCGGGCACTCCGCTGGAGGTGCTCACCGACCCGGGCCGGCAGTCCCTGCTCGCGGTCGGCATGAACGGCGAACCGCTGCCCTTCGAGCACGGCTTCCCGGTCCGGATGGTCGTGCCGGGCCTGTACGGCTACGTCTCGGCGACCAAGTGGGTGGTCGAACTCAAGGTCACCACCTTCGAGGAGGACGCCGGCTACTGGACACCGCTCGGCTGGTCCGCCCTCGGTCCGGTCAAACTCGCGTCACGGATCGACACCCCGCGCCGCGGCGTCGCGGCCGGCACGATCATGGTCGCCGGCGTCGCCTGGTCCCAGCACACCGGCATCGGCAGCGTCGAGGTCAAGATCGACGACGACGCCTGGCAGCAGGCCCAACTCGCCGACGTCACGGGCCCGGACACCTGGCGCCAGTGGTCGTACCCCTGGGCCGCCAGTCCCGGTGATCACACGATCACCGTCCGCGCCGTCGCCGCCGACGGAACCACGCAGATCGAGTCCGCCGCCCCGCCCGCACCGGACGGCGCGACCGGCTATCACTCGGTGGCGATCAAGGTCGAGTGATCACTCGAGCCACTCGGTCTCGAACTTGCTGCCCGCGTGGATGTGCACCGCCTCGTAGCCCTGCGGCCCGGTACGGAACTTGTGCGGGGTGTCGGCCGGCACCACCAGCACCTGCCCCGCCGTGCCGACCACCTGCTCGTCGCCGATGGTGAACGTGGCCGAGCCGCGCCGGATGATGAAGGTCTCGGCGTACGGGTGCTTGTGCAGCCGCGGCCCGGTGCCCTCCTTCGTCGTCGACTCCAGAATGATCGAGATGCTGGCGTTGCCCGGCAGTTCCTCGTAGTTCTGTTCCCAGTCCTCGCCGTCGGCGCGGCCGTCCTCACGATTGATCACGAAGCCATCCATGGCCCGAGCGTAGACGACGGCTCCACCCCTCGCAGGGTTCGCGGGAACCGGTCGCCGTCACCCCACCCGGACCAGCCGCACCGGACCGATCAGGCCGGACTCGCGCTGCCCCGGGAGCACCCACATGGTCGGCGTCGATTCGTGCAGGAACGGACCCAGCGTGTTGTAGACGCGTACGGTCAGGTCGAACGGGACCGGGCGACGGCCCAGCGCGAACCGGTACGGCCCGCAGAACCGCGTGCCGACCAGCTCGCCGTCGATCTCGACCTCGACCGTGCCGCGGAGATGACCAAGATCAAGTTCCAGGGCACCCTCCAGGTCCTCGCCGCGAACCGTGCTGCGGTACTCGACGCCACCACTCCAGGCGGCCAGCCCGATCTCACACCAGTCGGCCAAGCTGAGCGGTGCCACGGCGGTCGTCACCTGCAGCGGACCGCGCCATGCGGCGCCGGCCCGATCGAAGGCGCGCGCCGGAAGTCGGATGATCAAGGTCTGGGCGCGCTGCAGCGGCTCGCCGAGGGAGAGTCCCTCGGCGGTTCGCCGCCACCGTACGGAAGCGTCGTCGAGCATGATCGACTCCGGCTCGACAGCGGTCGGCAACGTCACCGCGACGGCGCCCGACGGCAGCACGATCCGGTACCACTGCAGCGCCGGGGTCAGGTCATCGGTGAGCGCGAGCCGGTGGAACTCGGATCCCACTTCGGCCTCGCCGCGCATCCAGTTCGCCTCGGGCAGCGGGTGTGGGCGCCGGGCCGCGCGCAGCGACGCGGTCTCGCCCCAGTGCCGGGGCAGGATCGTGGCCGGCCGCTCACCGTCGGGGCCGTGCACCGTCCAGGATCCGTCGGTCGCGACGGTGGTGATCACCTCTTGCCCGGACGTCCCGGTGCGCAGAGCCAGGTCGGCGTAGGCGAACTCGGCGCCGGCAAAGGCCTCCACCTCCAGCTCGAGTTCATGATCACCGGAACCGAGCAGCTCGGTGACGTCGTGCGAGAAGTAGCGTGGCTCGTCGCCGATCAGGTCCTCGTACAGCTCGTTGCGGACCTGCACCGCCGCGACCTTCCCGTCGAGGCGTACGGTCATGGTCGCGTGCGATCCGGTGATCAGGTGCGCGGACCGGAGGCCTTCCGGGCAGGAGAACTCGGCGCGATAAGTCAGGACGGCCGGTTCCTCGATCGGTCCGTAGCTGACCACCTGCGCGGGGACGGCGAAGCCGCCGGGCTCGGCCAGCCCGACGAACGACCCGAGTTCGGCGGCGCCCTTCTTCGGTCGCTCGATGGCCTCGAGCCGGTACTCCAGCACGTTGGCCCCCGGCTGCACCTCGACCCTGGCGATCGCGTGGTACGCCCGCTCGTCGGTCGCCACCTCCCGACCGTTCCACCACACCCGCTTCGTGGCGGCCGCCCCGATCACCAGGTCCACCGGACCCGGGGCGGCGTCGGAGATCAGGGCTCGGATCTGGACGGACTCGCCGGCCGCCGGCTGCGGCGTCCGGACGAACTCCTCATAGACCAGCCCCTTGTTGCCCAGCTCTCCGGCATCCCGGTCCCGGCCGCGCGATGCCGAGTACTCGTACCGCTGCCAGGGGTCGGCGCCGAGCGGTTGCCGGCCGGTCCGGACGGCCTCGGCATCGCCGGCGGCGAGCGGCTCGGGAAGTTGATCACTCGGCACCGGGCCGACCGTGCGAAGCCATTGGCCGAACGTCACCCGGGCGGGGGTCCAGTCCTCGGCCCGGGGTGCGGCGGGGTCTGTGGTCTCGGCCCAGTCCAACGCCCAGATCTGCAGCCGGTCCAGTGCGGCGCCCGCCGGTCGCGCCAGATCACCCCACCGGTTGTCGAGGGTGGGAATCAGTTCGCCGGTCCACTCGGTGAGCTCCTGCACGATGCGGCGCTGATGATCACCGGCTGGTTCATGATCAACTCCAGCAGCGGGCTCGGTCGCCTGCCAGGTCACGAACAGGGCCGGCGCACCGGCGAGTTCGACGTCGATCCGGTGCCCGCCGGCCTCGGTCGGCCGGGCCGTTCCGGGTCGGCGTTCGCCGGTCGCGGGGTCCCAGAACTCCACGTCGGTGACCGGGCCCGGCACGGTGAGTGTCCGTCGCTCGGCGTACCGGCCCCGATCGAACTTCTTGACCGTACGCAGTCCGACGCCTTCGATGTGCTCGGTGGCACTCGGCCAAGCCGCGGGTACCAGCGTCACGTACTGATCGCCGACCCGTTTGGTCAGCAGCGGCACGTCGCTGTGCGGCCAGCGACGGTTCTGGTTGATCACCGCGATCGCCGCGTCGATGGAGTCGACCCGGGTCAGCCTCGGATGCTCGGCCAACCGCGTGATCAGCGCCTCGTCGGTCGCGAGCCCGCTGGCCAGGCGTGGTGCCGCGGCGATGCTGATCACCGTGCCGCCGGCGTCCAGGAGCTCGGTGAGCGCGGCCACCGTTCCCGGTTCGAGGACGGTGGCCGCCGGCAGCAGCACCGTCCGGTAACGCTGATCCCGTACGGCCAGTGCGTCGGCATCGAGCTCCGCCGCCTGGATCGAGGCGTCGTCGATCACGTCGAACGGCACCCCTGCGGAGTCGAGCGCCCCACGTTTCGGGTTGAACCAGTTCCCTTCGCCGGCCAGCTCGATGTAGAGCTGCTGGGCGCGGTCCACCTCGGGATAGTCCTCACCCAGCAGGCCGATGCCCTCGCTGGACGTGCTCATGGTCGTGTCCAGCGTGGTCAGGGCCTGGCTCACGGTGGCCGGATGCAGCAGCGCGACCTCGGCGACGTAGCTGCCCCAGTTGGCGACCGAGCACAGCCGGGCGACCGCGGTGGCGAACTCCGGATAGTGCGCCCAGTACGGTTGCCGCCAGTCGGTCGACGGCGGTGCCCACTCGAACCACCCTCCGAAGGTGCCGAAGTAGCTCGCGTGCGGGTTGTACAGGTCGGCGCCGGACCCGACGAACGGGATCAACCAGTCGTAGGTCTCCTCGAGCGTGCCGCCCCAGCCGCTGGAATGGAAGGACTCCATCCAGACCCGATCATGGCCGTACAGGTGCGCCATCGAACTGTGCACCTTGGCGTCCCCGTTGTGATCGGAGCCGACGGCGTTGTACCAGCGATGGGTTCGGAAGTAGTCGGAGTAGAGCTGGGTCGACTGCGTGGGCCACCCCGACCGCGCGGGGTGTGACTGGTCGGCGCCGAGCAGCATGCCGTACCGGTCATGCCATTCGCCCAACGGCCGGAAGAAGGCCTGCTCGGCCAGCGCGGTCCGTACCTCGTAGTAGTCGGTCCTGATCTTGGCCGACCGGTCGTCGTCGCCGGTGAACAGCGCCGGCAGTTCCTTGATCAGGTCGTAGCCCTTGAGCTCGGCGAAGTGTTCGGCGAACCGCGGCGTCCAGGTGTTCACCGGCGGCAGTTCGTCCTGGAAGCTGCCGACGATCACCGTCCCGAGGTGCTGCGGAACCCGACGTTCGAACTCACCGTGGACGTAGTCGAACAGCAGCCGCGCTGCGTCCGGGTTCAGATAGTCCAGCGAGGTGCGCTGGCTGGTGATCAGTTCGACCTTGGTGCCGCGGCGTCGCAGGTCGGCCAGGTCACCGAGGCCGTAGCGGTTGCCGTCATGGTCGTACGCGCCGACGAAGGTCTCGTCGTCGAGGTCCGTGATCACCTCGGGATCGAGCTGGCCCAGGTCGGTGCGGACCAGTTTGCGCCCGGCGATCCAGGGGTTGTCGAGGGCCAGGCTGCCGCGGATGTTGTTGCCCGACCCCGGAAAGCCGAGTTGATCATAGAACCAGAGCTTCATGCCCCGGCTCGCCGCCGACTCGCAGGTGTGCTCGAAGCGATCCCACCAGGCTTCCGAGAACCAGGCCGGGTCGTCGGCATACCCGCCGACGATCGGGCCGCGCGGAGCCAGATTGATGATCACCAGGTGTTGGACACCGCCGGCGGCGAACTGATCGAGCTGCCAGTCGATGCGCTCGTCGGTGACCTGATCACCGCTCCACCACCACAGGGGGATCGGCGCGAACGATCGATCGGGGTCGGTGAACCGGTCCAGCAACTGACGGGAGGGCATGGGACGTTGGTCCTTCCGGACGGCGTCAGGCGGACTCTGACGATTCGTGTGACTGCGCGTCAAGCAAGGTACGGCGATCTTCGCGCCGCCGCTGCTGGCGTACCGGATCGGGTACGGGGGTGGCCATCTGCAACCGCTGGGTATACGGGTGCTCGGGACGGTTGATGATCACGTCGGCCGGACCGGTCTCGACGATCTCTCCTCGCAACAACACGGCGACCCGATCGCTCATCCGGTGGACCACGGCGAGATCGTGGCTGATGAAGAGGTACGAGACCCCGGTGCGCTGCTGGATCTCGCTCAGCAGCGTCAGCACCCGATCCTGGGTGGTCATGTCGAGCGCGCTGGTGGGCTCGTCGCAGACGATCAAGGTCGGGTCCAGGGCCAGCGCCCGCGCGATCGCGATCCGCTGCCGTTGCCCGCCCGAGAACTCCCGTGAGTACCGCGACCCGGCGTCCGCGGGCAGGTGGACGGCGTCGAGCAGGTCCCGGACCTTCGTCCGGCCGCCCTTCACACCATCGACGCCCAGCATGCCCCGGGCCCGCAGCGGTTCGACCAGGATGTCCTCGATCGTCATCGCCGGATTCAGGGACGAGTACGGGTCCTGGAAGATCACCTGAATACCGCGGGTCAGCGGGCGACGCTGCCGGCGGGGCAGGTTGCTGATCGTTTGGCCGTCGAAGGTGATCGTGCCGGCGGTGACCGGGGCGAGCCCGAGCACCGCACGACCGATGGTGGTCTTGCCCGATCCGGACTCCCCGACCAGGCTGACCGTTTCGCCGCGCTTGATGCTGAGCGAGACACCGTTGATCACCTGGACCGGCTTCCGGCGCAGGCCCGGCTGGGGAAAGTGCACGTGCAGGTCGCTGATCTCGAGAAGTTGATCAGGCAACGTGATCACCTTGTTCGGCCGCGGCGATCAACACCTTCGTGTACTCGTGCTGGGGCGACGCGAACAGGGTCCGGCAGTCGGCCGACTCGACGATCTCGCCCGAGCGCATCACGCTGACGGTGTCGCAGAGGTCGGCCACCACGCCGAGGTTGTGGGTGACCAGGATCATCCCGAGTCCGCGCTGATCACGCAGCTCCCGGAGGATCTCCAGCACGTCGGCCTGCACGGTCACGTCGAGTGCCGTGGTCGGCTCGTCGGCCAAGATCAGGTCCGGGTCGGACGCCACCGCCCCGGTGATCAACACCCGCTGCGCCATGCCGCCCGAGATCTGGTGCGGATAGCTGTCGAACACCCGCTGGGGATCGCGGATCCCGACCGAGCCGAGCAACTCGAGCAGCTCGGTGCGGGCCTGGCGGTTGCTGATCGGCCGCACCGCCCGCAACCCGTATGTCAGCTGTTGGCCGACCGTCATCGTCGGGTCGAGGTTCGTCATCGGCTCCTGCGGCACGTACGCGATCCGGCGTCCCCGCATCGCCTTCAGCGCCGGGCGGCGCAGGATCTCGGTGTCCCCCACCTGCACGCTGCCGCCGAGCACGACCGCCTCCCGCGGCAGGATGTCCAGGATCGCGAACACGGTCTGCGACTTGCCCGAACCCGACTCGCCGACCAGACCGCGGATC
Source organism: Microlunatus sp. GCM10028923 (assembly GCF_042666975.1). Lineage (NCBI taxonomy): Bacteria > Bacillati > Actinomycetota > Actinomycetes > Propionibacteriales > Propionibacteriaceae > Microlunatus > Microlunatus sp. GCM10028923. The sequence continues at coordinate 47,659 of NZ_JBHTFF010000002.1, forward strand.
TCGCCGCGCCGCACCGACAGGTCGATGCCGTGGACGACTTCGGAGATCGCGCCGTCACTGCCCGGGTAGCCGATCCGCAGGCCCCGTACGGTCAGCAGCTCGGGCTCGGTGTCGACGACCGGGTCCGGCGCCGGCCGGTCAGGGTGCTCGACCGGGACGCTCAGCTCGAGGCGCCGCCGAGTGCGCCGGCTCAGTTCCGCGTTGCGGGTGCCCTGCTGCATCGCGTCGCGGAGGGCGTTCCCCAGCAGCACCAGAGCGAGCACCGTGATCGTGATCACCACGGCGGGCCAGGCGACGGCCGATCGGTTGATGTAGATGTTGCGGAACGCCAGCTGCAACATCCCGCCCCACGACGCCTCCTTGGGATCCCCCAACCCGAGGAACGCCAACCCGGCCTGGATTCCGATGCCGGCGGCCAGCACGAACGAACTCTGGATGATCACCGGCGGACGGACCGCGCCGAGCACGTGCTTGAAGATGATCCGGGCGTCGGACAGGCCGGCGACGTAGGCGGCGTCGACGAACAGCTCCGAGCGCACCTGGGCCACCACGCCGCGAACGAGCCGGTAGTAGGTGGGAGCGATCATCAGCCCGAACACGGCCATCGCGATCGTGGTCGAGGTTCCGATCACGGCGTACAGCGCGATCAGCAAGATCATTCCGGGCAGCGCGATGATCGTGTCGGAGAGCCAGTTGGCGACGATCTCGACCCGGCCCCGGTAGAAGCCGGCCAGCAGGCCGCTGGTGACCCCGACCGCAACGGAGCTGACCAGCACCACCAGGCACGCGATCATGGTCGAGCGGGTGGCCCAGAGCAGCCGCGACAAGGTGTCCCGGCCGGCGGCGTCGCCGCCGAGCAGGTAGTCGCCGCTGAAGGGTGGCGCGTTGGTCAGCCCGATCTGGGTCAGGTTCGGATCGAACGGCGCGATCAGGGGCGCCAGCAGGCCGGTCAGCACCACCAGCACCAGGAAGACCGTGCAGACCAGGCCGACCGGTTCGCCGAGCAGGGCCCGCAGCACGGACGGACGCCGGCCGGTCGTGATCACGTCCGCCGGTTCGACGACGGGTCCCGCGGTCATCGCACCCTCGCCTTCGGATTGACCCAGGCCATCAGCAGATCGGCGAGGAAGTTCACCACGACGACAACGACGATGGAGAAGAACACGCACCCCATCACGACCGGCACGTCGGACCGCAGCGAGTTCGCGACCGTCAGGTTGCCGACGCCGGGCAGGGCGAACACCTGCTCGATGATCACTGCACCGCCCATCATCCCGACGATCTGCAGGCCGAGGATGGTCAGGCCCGGAGCCGCCGCGTTGCGCAGCACGTGCCGGAAGATGATCGCCCGCTCGGAGATGCCCCGGGTCCGCAGCGTACGGACGAAGTCCTGCCGCAGCACGTCGGCCACCGCTCCGCGGAACTGCTGGGCCGCACTGGCCGCCGACCCGATCAGGACCGCGGTCCACGGCAAAGCCAGGCTCGCCATCCACCCGGCCGGATTCTTGAGCAACGAGACGTAGCCGGTCGGCGGGAACCAGCGCACGGTGATCGCGAAGGCGATGATCAGGCCGATCGCGACGACGAACTGCGGCACCGCCGCGCCGAGCACGGCGAAGAACTGCAACACCCGGTCCACCCAGCCACCGCGCACTGCGGCGACCACGCCGATCAGCACACTGATCAGCGCCGTACCGAGCATCACCACGATCATCACGGACAGGGTGACCGGGATCCGGGAGGCCAGCAGCCAGCTCACCGAGTCCTGGGTGTAGAAGCTCCGACCAAGATCACCGCGGGTCACCAACGCCAGCAGCCACTGCCCGTACTGCGTGATCACCGGCTGGTCGAGCTGCAGCTCGACCACCTTGGCCGCGACCTGGTCCTGGCCCGCGTCGGGACCAAGGATCGCCCGCGCGATCGCCGGCCCGTTGCTGAAGACCATGGCATAGCTGACGAAGCTGACCACCACGAACAGCAGCAGCGCCGAAGCCAGCCGGTTCAGTGCGAATCTGATCATCGGATGCTGATCACCCGGCGAACGGATCCGAGCGACGACAGCTCGGGATCACTGGAAGTCCCAGAGCAGCGGGGTGGTCTGGAAGTAGTCCGTGTTGCCGCTGATCCGATCCTCCCGATCGAGACCGAAATAGAACTTCGCGTTCACCCACGGCACGAACCAGGCCTCCTCGACGCAGAACCGGTTGATCTCCTGGAAGTTCGCGTCCGCCTCCGCACCGGTGAGCACCTCGGCCTTGGTGACCATCTCACTCAGCCGCGGATCCGTGGCCTTGCTGGTGTTCCAGACCGCGTCCGGCACCAGCGACTGCACGGTGTCGAACAGCGGATCCGCCATCCCGATCCAGGCGTACAGGACGTCGAACTTTCCGCTCAGGATGTCGTTGATCGCCGTCGGTCCCGACAGCGGCTTCTCGGTCACCTTGATGTTCAGCAGTCCGAGCTGCTGGATGATCAACGGATTCGCCTGGTCGGTGTCCGGCGACTGGGCCGGGATGGTCAGGCTGAAGCCGTCGGCGTACCCGGCGTCGGCCATCAGCTGCTTGGCCTTCTCCACGTCGTACGGATACCGGCCGTCGAGTTCCTTGAGGTAGGCCGGGGTCTCCGGGTTGAAGATCTGTGTGGTCGGGGTCGCCTCACCCTGATAGAGGCCGGTGGCAATGTCGTCCCGGTTGAAGACCATGTTCATCGCCTGCCGGACCCGCTTGTCACCCAGCGCCTTGGTGCGCTTGCCGTTGCGATCCATGATGTAGAGACCGAGCCAGCTGTTGACCCGCTTGGTCACCTTGATCCCGGACGCCTCCGCCTCGGCCGCGACCTCCCGGTCGATGCTGGCGCCGCTGACCTGGCCGGCCCGCAGCGCGTTGACCCGCGCGTTGAGATCGGTCATCACCGTGAGGACCAGCTTCTGGTACGGGTAGCGATCGGCTTCCCAGTGGTCGGGGCGCTTGTTGAACGTGTAGACCGATCCGCTGGTGGTGTTGGCGACATCGAGCACGTACGGTCCGGAGCTGACCGGGGTGTTGTCGACGTCCTTCGACTTCAGGGCGGCGGGACTCGCCACGACGCCGGTCGAGAACGACATGAACACCGGGAGCTGACCCCTGGGCTCCGGTGACTTCAAGATCACGGTCAGGTCGTCGGGCGTCTCGATGGTGAGGCCGGCCACCCGGCTGGCGTCGGTGCCGCCGCCGTTCTGCATGTTGACGATCGAGGCCTTCACCGCCGCGGAGTCCACCGGGTTGCCGTCGGAGAACTTCATCCCGGACCGCAGCTTCATGGTGAGGGTCTTGGCATCCTCGCTGAAGTCGTACGACTCCGCCGCGCCGGGCACCACCTTGCCGCCGGGCTCGGCCCGGAGCAGCGTGTCGTACACCGCCATCCACCGCCAGCGCACGTCGCCCGCACTGGTCAGCATCGCCGGATTCCAGGAACCCGGTTCCCCCGCCAGCGCCAGGTTCAGCACACTGTGGTCGATCTCGCCGCCTCCGCCGCCGCCCTGGACGGCGTCGACGCAGCCCGAGAGCGCGACCGTGGCCGCCAACCCGAGACCTCCGCCCAAGACGGCCCTTCGGGTGAGCGCAACCGGAACCTGCTGGTGATGTCGCGGCATCGTTGCTCCTTTACAACCGATCGCTGGCCGTCCCCAGCACCGCCGGGGCAGAATTTGTATCGATTCAGATCGAAGCAGGCCGACGCCCGGACGTCAAGGGGGACCCCGTCGGAGCACCGGTTATTCCGTGGAATCCCGGCCGTCCGGTTAGGCGAAGACCGCGCGCTGGGCGCCGAATTGCTCTCCGACCAACCTGCCGAGACTCCTTGTGAGCTAGGGTTTGCGGCAGAAGGGGCGAAGCGCCGCCCATGATGGCCGGTCGACGATCGGCGCACTGCACCATCAGTCGACGGGAGTGGTTCGGGTGGCCGAAAGGACGAAGCTGGGGCTCGATGAGGTTGCTCGCCATGCCGGGGTTTCCACCGCCACGGTCTCCAATGTTTTGAATCGTCCTGAAATTGTCACCGCCAAGACCAAGGCCAAGGTGCTGGCCTCGATCGAGGAGCTGGGTTTCGTCCCCAATCGCGCCGCGGCGACCCTGCGCCAGGGCCTCAGCCGGCTGGTCGGGCTGGTGATCCCCGACATCGCCAACCCCTTCTACGCCGAGATCGCGCGCGGAGTGGCCGACGCCGCCGACACCTCGGGGTTCACCGTCGCGGTGTGCGTCACCGGCGACGACCCGGAACGCGAGGCACGGCAGTTGCGCATGCTCGCCGAGCAACGCGCCGCCGGTGCGCTGATCGTTCCGATCACCGCTGATCAGAGCCGGCTTCGCCGGTTGCGCGCCGTCGGCTCACGGCTCGTCCTGGTCGACCGGCTGGCGTCGACCACCGAAGGATGCGCCGTGGCGATCGACGACGTCCAAGGCGGCCGGATCGCGGTCGATCACCTGCTGTCCACGGGGCGTTCGTCGATCGCCATGATCAACGGCCCGGCCACCGTCACCCAGTGCACGAACCGACGAACCGGCGCCCGCCTGGCCTTCGAGAAGCACCACCGCGATCCCGATTCCATGATCGAGTACGAGGTGGTCGACATGTCGTTCGACGAGGGCCGCGAACTGGGCCGGCGGCTGGCCGAAGGTCCGTTGCCGGACGCAGTCTTCTGCATCAACGATCTACTGGGGGCGGGCCTTGCGCTCGGTCTCCATGATCGTGGCGTGCGGGTGCCCGACGACCTCGCCATCGTCGGCTACGGCGACCTCGAGCCCGCCACCCACGGGATCATCGGGCTGACCACCGTCGAACAACCGAAGTACGAGCTCGGCCGGGCGGCGATGCGGATGTTGCTCGAGGAGACCGCGCCCGGTCCCGTCGCCCACCGGCATTCCACCGTGCTGTACACGCCGAGTCTGATCATCCGCGAATCGGCACCCGCGCTGGGAACGCGGGAAGCCGTCAGTCCGTGAGGGCCCGTTCCAGCCAGGCGAAGGACTGCCAGCCGCTCACCTCATGACCGCCCGGGTGCAGGTCGGTGCCGAACCGGTCCGCGACTCCGGCGGCCGCGTAGCCCTCGGCCAGCTTGGCCGCTGCCCGCTCGAAGCCGGCCCGGGGGAAGATCGGGTCCCGCTCGCCGGACTCCAGGAACAGCCGGCGGGGCATGATCAACTCCAGCAGGTCGGGCTGCTCGGCCAGTGTCAGAACCCCCGGCAGGTAGTTGCACAGGCAGTGCCGGACCGAGCGGATCGAGTCGGCGAACGTGTTCGGGTAGCCGCACAGCACGCTCGCCCGGACCCGCTCGTCGAGCGCCGCGACGATCATGGACAGCATGGAGCCGCCGGAGTGCCCGACGATGCCGATCCGGTCCGGGTCGACGTCGTCCCGGGCCGCGAGTTGATCAAGGACACCGAGCAGTTCGACGACCCGCAGCCCGGCCAGGGTGGCGCCCTGCATGAGCAACGTGCTGGCCAGCCGGTAGCAGGAGTTGCCCGCGTCGGTGTCGTAGCCGCGGTCGGCCCGGCTGCGTCGCTCGCCGAAGCCCACCACGTCCGGTGCCATGACCAGGAGGCCACGGCGGGCCAGCGCGACGGCAAAATGGTGGTGCCCGTCAAGATCATCGGGGTCCGGACCGCCGTCCGGCAGCAGGCCGGTGATCTGCCGGCTGCCGTACCCGTGGCCGTGCACGGCGAGCACCGCCGGCGCCGGCGCAGCGACCTGGTCCGGTACCAGGACGTAGGCCCGGAATCGCATGCCGGACAGGAGTTCCAGCTCGATCCGGTCCCGCCGGTAGCCGTCGCAGGCCACCTGCTCGATGATCTTCGGTTCGGTGTCGGTCCGCATCCGGAGGAAGGGCGTGGTCAGCTCGCGAAGGAACTCCAGCCGCTGCTGCGCCGAGACCGCCTCCCGGTCCAGCGAACGGTCCAGCACCGACAGGGCCGGGTCGGCCCCCGGTTCGTCAACCCGCATCAAGCATCCCCTGCACTTCCGTCGTGAACTTTTCCGCGGCCTGCTCCGGGCTGAGCTTGGTGAAGAAGACGTCGGAGACGTACCGCTTGAGGACGTTCTGTACGTCGCTCGCGCCGACCGGTGGCACCGGCGGCGCGTCCTTGATCTCGCCGGCGAGGGCGTCCAGGAACTGCAACGACCTCAGGTCGACCGGACGCAGCGCCTGCTCGACGGCCGGCCTGGTGGCCCGGTTGATCGGCGCGCCCCGGTCCACCAGCAACGTCTTCGCCGCGTCCGGGTCGTTGACCAGGAAGTTGAGGAAGGTGATCGCCTGGTCCCGCCGTTCGGTCCGCGCGGACAGCGACCAGAACATGCTCGGCTTGTAGTAGAGGCCGTTGTCGGCCGCCTGGCCGGTCCGGCTGGGCGGGCGGAGTTGGACCAGGTCGGAGCCGCTGGTGCCCTCCAGCGAGCCGAGCTGATTGGTCCAGTACCAGGTCATCGCGGCCCGGTTGGTGCCGAACGCGGACTGTTCCAGAGAGGCGTCGGCCTCCTCGACGTAGTGCTCGGCCGCCGGGCCCGCGCCGGCCTCCATCAAGGCGAGCAGTTCCGCGAAGAAGTTGATCAAGGTCTCCGGCCGGTAGCCGAGCTTGCCGTCCGGTGTGTAGAGCTGTTCGCCGTGCTGCCGAAGCCAGATGATCAAGTAGGCCTCGTTGATCCCGTACGCGGTGCCGATGATCTTGCCGCCGGACTCCTGGCCGATCTTGGTCGCGGCCTCGCGGTAGTCGTCCCAGGTCCAGGTCTTGTCGTCCGGCAGTTCCAGTCCGGCGTCGGCGAAGAGCCGGGGATTCGCCACCACCGTGTACGCGTTCTGGCCGGTGCTGATGCCGTACAGCTTGTCGGTGTAGCTGCCGGCGGCCAGGGCCTGATCATCGATCGTGCCGAGCTCGAGGCCGGTCGCCTCGCGGAGATTCATCAGGGCACCGCGCTCGCCGTACTCGGCAATGTACTTCTGGTCCATGTTGATCACGTCCGGCGCGTCGTTCGCGGCGGTCATCGTGGCCAGCTTGTCCCAGTAGCTGCCCCACTCACCCGGCTCCGGCGCAACCGGGATGTCCGGGTGCCGGCTGGTGAACAGGTCGATCACGGCCTGGGTCTGCCGATTCAGATAGTCATTGCCCCACCAGGCGAACCGGACCGATCCGCCACCCGGCCCGGCCGTGCCGGACCGCCCGCAGCCGACCAGGCCGAGGCCCGCCAGTCCGGCCATCGCCCCCAGCATCCCGCGCCGGCTCAGTACGCTCATCGGAAACTCCTCGACTTTGAGAACCCTCGATCTGAGAAACCGTTTTCCTGAGGCTATCGTACGGGAGCCGTCAAGGGTCGAGCGATCAGCCGAGGGCGCCCTCCGACTCGGTCGCGAACCGGGCCGCCGCCTCCTGGCCGGAGATCTTCCCGAACAGCACGTCGGAGTGGGCCCGGGCCAGGACGTCGCCCAGGATGGTGCCACCACCCGGTGGCGGAGACGGCGGCGTGCCCCCGAGGGCCGACTCCAGGTCGGCGATGAACTCGGCGACCCGGCGCCCCTCCGGGGTCAGCTTCGACTCGATCGCCGCGGCCACCTCCGTGTTCGCCGGATAGCCTCGCTCGTCCAGGCAGATCGAGGCGCACTCGACGCTGTTGACCCACCAGTCGATCAAGGCCGCCACCTCCTCGGGATGCTTGGTCCGGCTGGAGGCGGACCACATCATCGACGGGTGGTACCAGGCCTTGAGGTCGGCCGCCTTCCCGGTCACGCTCGGCAACCGCAGCATCGCGATCTCGCTCCCGGCGGCCTTGGTCGTGGCCGCGAGCTGGTTCGACCAACTGATCATGAACGCGGTCCGGCCCTCGACCAGGGTGGACTGCTCCAGGGACTTGCTGCCGTCCTCGATCACCACTTCGGCCGGCGGGATCGCCTTCGCCTTCATGAAGTCGATCATGAGCGCGAAGTAGGACTCCAGATCGGTCGCGGTGAAGGCGAGCCGCCCTTCCGGCGTGAACAGGTCAGCGCCGTGCTGCCGCAGCCAGGCCTGCATCGCCTTGTCACCAAAGGGACTGGCGGTGCCGAAGATCCCGTCCCGCGACTTCGCGGTGACCTCGGCGGCCAGTTCGCGATACTCGTCCCAGGTCCAGGTCTGGTCGTCCGGAAGTTCGATCTTGGCCTGCTCGAGGACGTCCGGTCGGGCCATGATCACCGGCGTGTTGATGCCCGCGTTGATCCCGACCAGCTTCCCGTCGACCCGCCCCGAGTCCAGCGTTCCCGGACCGAACTTCGTCACGTCGACAAGGTCGGCCAGGTCGAGCAGCGCACCCTTGGATCCGTAGTCGCCCACAAACCCGTCGGCCATCTGGATCAGGTCCGGCGCGTCGTTGCCGGCGGTCTGGGTGGCCAGCCGCTCCCAGTAGGCCGAGAACTCCGCCGGCTGCTGCTCGACCGCCAGCCCCGGATGCTGCCGAAGGTAGAGCTCGACGGCCTGTCCCGTCTGGGCGTTGCGCAGATCATTGCCCCACCACGCGAAGATCAACGACGCCGACCCGTCGGCGGCCGGCGCCCCACTGTTCCGCCCGCAGCCGGCGAGCCCGGCCACGGCCGCGCCGCCCGCCAGCCCGAGCAGCCCGCGCCTGGTCAATCCGGCCATCGTTCCTCCCCGTCGAGAAAGTGGTTTCTGACCTCGAGGCTAAGCGCGACCCGCGCCCTGGGTCAATATTCACCCCCGCCCAGTCATGCCGGTTGGCGGTCTGGGGGAGCGTGACTCCGGGGATGGGCACCGCCCAGTTGCCCGCCGGCTTGGCCAGTTCGGGCTCCGTGCGGTCGGGTCGGCCTGTTCCGCTGAGCATCGGCAGGAGGTGTGCGGCGACGGTTCCGGCCGGGGAGCGCTGTCGGACCCGGTCGAGCTGGCCGTACTGGATCGGGCCCATCACGTTCATTGGCCGGTCGCACCGGTTGGCGGGCAGGATCGCTCGACCAGGCGCGGCTCGACGAGCGAGCGGCGATCATGACCACGATCCCGTCGACCAGCGGGCTGAGTCCCACGGTGGCTCGTCGGCGAGCGCGATCAACCGAGCCGGCCGCGGCGAGCGGATCGCGGACTTTAGCTGCATGCCGTAACCGGAGAATCTTCGGTCGCCCGCGATCAGGCTTCATCGAGTGGACGCTAAGACCGCCAGCGAGGCCGGCAGAACGGTCAAAGCGTCCACTCGGTGTGAGCCGAGAGAGCGCGTATGAAGCCGGACCGCAAGATCTTCGGCTGGGCTGCTTTCGGACGGATTCAGCGACACCGATTCCGAGAGGCGAACCGTTGCCAACGCGGCGAAGAGACTGCTCCGGTACGAGTTTGGTGCGGCTCGGCTTCGGGGCGGCAACTGCGACTTCGGACAAGTCCGGGGAATTCGTCCACTCCAGGTAACCCGCAGCTAACCCGAGTCCCGGCATGATCGACCTCGAGGCAGCGCCACCGCGTTCGATGCCGCGGGGAACCCGGTGGTGCGCCTCGCCAAATCCCCTCCCCTTCCGCGACTCCCTAACGGGCACCCATCCCGTGGCGCCCGCCCACATCGTCACTTCCGACCACCCCCGACGATCGCTGCGCCACCTGCCCACCGCACCCGGCTCGCCCCACCTCGACACGCTCACCGGCCCCACCAGCGCAACCGCGACCATTCCTCCGAGCCGCGACCGCTGCAACGGTCGCGGCTGGGTGGAGCGATCGCGGCTGGGTCGAGCGGTCGCGGCTGGGTCGAGCGGTCGCGGCTGGGTCGAGCGGTCGCGGCTGGGTCGAGCGGTCGCGGCTGGGTCGAGCGGTCGCGGCTGCGGAAGGTGCGGACCTCGGGGAGGTGCCCGGAGACAGGCGCAGGGCCTCTAGCCGGATGCCCGGAGATTGGCCCGACCTCGACTCGGATGCCCCGGGAATTGCCCGACGTCGACTCGGATGCCCGGAGCCAGACGAGATCTCGGCCCGAGTCGCCGGAGCAGGGCGGGCCTCGACGACGCCTCCCGAACCGCGTACGTCACCGGGCTGCGCGACCTCTGCGAACCCGGCGCGAAGCCCCGGGTGCACCGTCAGTTCAGCTGATCGCCACCGGCCCCACCTCCGACACTCAACGAGAAGCGCATCCACCCCCAACCGCTCCACCCTCTGGCGCAGCCGCGACCATTCCTCCGAGCCGCGACTGCTGCAACGATCGCGGCCGGGTGGAACGGCCGCGGCTGCGAGGATTTCGGGCCTCGGTCGGGCGCCCGGAGATCGGCAGGACCTCGAATCGGATGCCCAGGAGCAGGCGAGACCTCGCCCCGAGTCTTCGGAGCAGGCGAGCCCCGCGACACCCAACGGCCCGCCCCCATTCCGCACGCTCACCGGTCCGCCAGCACAGCCGCGACCATTCCTCCGAACCGCGACCGCTACGACGATCGCGCATGGGGGAACGGTCGCGGTTGGCAGGACGCGAACCTCGAGCCGGATGCCCGAGGATTGGCGCGACCTCAAGCCGGATGCCCGAAGATTGGCCCGACCTCAAGCCGAGTGCCCGGAGACAGGCGAGACCTCGGCCCGAGTCGCCGGAGAGATATGGCGCGCCCCGTCTGACGCCCAACGGCAAGCGACCCCCGACTTCGACACGCTCACCAGCCCGCCGGCGCGGCCGCGAGCCTCGGGTCGGGGTCCGAGGCCAGGGCGAGACCCCGGCACGAGCACTCGAACACAGGCGAGACCTCGCCTCCGAACCCGACGGTCAGCAGGCCCGGGGCGGTGCCCGACAACAGGCGGCCCTCCCACGGACAACGCCAAGCTGGCTTCCTGATCGCGTCTCCGGCGGAATCCGCCCGGCCCACGCCAACACCACGCGGGCCTTGGGTCGACGGCCCGTCAGCAACTACCCCTCCCACACCCGACGGCCAAGTAGGACCTCGGGTGTCGATGATGCGGGCCGGGCACCTTCCGCCAGTTGGAGCGCCCTGCCTGCCCCGCTCCACCCCCTCGTCGACCCGGCACCTCCGCAGCGACACGCCGCCAGAACGCCTGCTTTTGTGCCCGGTCGGCGGGTCTTTTGGGGGGTTAGGGGGTGGGGAGGCGGCGGCGGGGGTCGGGGGCGGCGGCTAGGAGGCGTTGGGTGTACTCGTGTTGGGGGTCGGCGATCACCTGGCGGCTCGGGCCGCGTTCGACGACCTCGCCGTGGTACATGACCAGGGTCTCGTCGGAGTAGGCCTCGGCGCTGCCCAGGTCGTGGGTGATGTAGAGGATGGCCAGGTTCTCCTCGCGGCGCAGGGTGTCGAGGAGGTCGAGCATCTCCTTGCGGATGCTGACGTCCAGCATCGACACGGGCTCGTCGGCGAGCAGCACCCGGGGCTCGGCGGCCAGGGCCCGCGCGAAGGAGACGCGCTGCCGCTCGCCGCCGGACAGTTCGTGCGGGAAACGATCAAGGTAGCGGTCGGCGGGCTCCAGGTTCACCCGGCGGAGCAGGTCCAGCGAACGTTCCCGGATCTCCTCCGCGGTCGACGCCTTGCCGTGGATCTTCAGCACCCGGCCCAGCACGTGGTTGATCCGGTGCAGCGGGTTCAAGGAGGCGAACGGGTCCTGCAAGATCATCTGTACGGAACCGCAGTAGCGGGTGAACGCCTTCCCGCCGAGCGCCCGCACCGGTTCCCCGTCGAGCAGGATCTCGCCGGACGTGATCGGCTGCAGCTGCGCCATCAAGCGGGCCACCGTGCTCTTGCCGGAGCCGCTCTGGCCGACCAGTGCCGTCACCCGGCCGGGCACGAGGCCGACCGAGACGTCGTTCACCGCCCGGAAGCGGGCCGCGGATCCGACCCGGCGGCCGGCTCGGCGGAATTCCTTGATCAGGTTCCGGCCTTCGAGGACGTACTCGGTCACAGGCGGGCCCCCAGATCGGCGAGCGAGGTCAGCAGGGATCGGGTGTACGGATGCCCCGGCTCGGCGTACACCTCGACGGACGGGCCGTACTCGACCAGTCGCCCGGCTCGCATGATCGCGATCGAGTCGCTGATCTCCAGCAGCAGGGCCAGGTCGTGGGTGGTGAAGATGATCGCGAAGCCGAACTCGTCCCGCAACGCCATGATCTGGTCCAGCACCTCCCGCTGCACCAGCAGGTCGAGGGCCGTGGTCGGCTCGTCCATGATGATCACGTCCGGATCGAGCACCAGAGCGAGCGCGATCGCGACCCGCTGCTTCATCCCGCCGGACAGCTCGTGCGGATAGTTGTGCACCCGGTCCGGCTCGATCCCGACCTTGATCATCATCTGCTGGGCCAGCTCGGTCCGCTCGGCCCGCGACATCCGCGGCCGGTGCACCCGGAGCACGTCGTCGAACTGGGCCCGGACCGTGGTGACCGGATTCAGCGCGTTCATCGCCGACTGGAACACGATCGCGATCTCCGACCAGCGCAGCGACCGGAGTTCCGGCTGGGACAGGCCCAGCACGTCGATGGCGGTGGTCACGTCACGTCTGGCTCGCCCTTCGACAAGCTCAGGGGACGTTCGGGCCGTCTGGGGCCGGCGGTGGTACGTCACGGTGCCGCCGACCACCTGCGCCGGCGCCCGGAGCAGCCGGGTCACCGTGTTGGTCAGGGTCGTCTTGCCGCTGCCGGACTCGCCGGCCAGGCCGAGGATCTCGCCGCGGTGCAGGGTCAGCGAGACGCCCTGGACCGCGTGCACCAGACCATGATCGGTCGGGTAGTCGACGCTCAGGTCGCGTACCTCGATCACCGGGGCGCCGTCCCGGCCGGGCCGGTCCCGGATCACCGGCTTCGCCTCGGCGAACTCGCGGCGGTCCGCCTCCCGGGCGGTCTCGACCACCGGCTCACCGTCCGCCACCGGGTCAGTCAGCGCCGGCGCGGCACCGGCCGGCGCACTGCCCGCGGCCAGATCCAGCGCCGCGGCGCGTCGACCGACCGTCGCCCTGGCCCGCCGCTTGCCGGTCCGGAGCCGCGGATTCGCGTACTCGTCGATGCCGAAGTTGATCAAGGCCAGGCCGGCGCCGAGCAGGGCGATGGCCAGACCCGGCGGCACGAACCACCACCAGGCGCCGTACAGGAAGGCCTGCGAGCTCTGCGCGAAGTAGAGCATCGAGCCCCAGCTCACCGTGGTCAGCGAGCCGAGCCCGAGGAAGGACAGGCCGGCCTCGGCCATCACGCCGCCGATCACCATGAACAGGAAGCCGGAGGCGATCAACGGCAGCTCGTTGGGGATCACCTCGGTGAAGATGATCCGCCAGCGCGACTCGCCGGTCGCCCGGGCAGCCTCGACGAAATCCCTGTTGCGCAAGGACATCGTCTGGGCCCGGAGCACCCGTGCTGAGCCGGCCCAGGAGGTGATCGCGATCACCACGGCCACCGCCTGGATGCCGCGGTTGGGCAGGTAGCCGGTGAGCACGATCAGCAACGGCATCCCCGGGATCACCAGGAACACGGCGGTGAGGATGTAGAGCAGGTCGTCGGTGACACCGCGGACGTAGCCGCCGATCACGCCGATCAGCACCGCGATGATCTTGGAGATGATCGCTGCGAAGACGCCGACGGCCAGTGAGACCCGGGCCCCGTAGACGAACTGGGCGAAGACGTCCTCGCCGATCTGGGTGGTGCCGAGCCAGTGCTGCGGCGACGGCGGCTGGAGCAGGTCACGGCTGGTTGCGTCCGGCGAGTACTGGGCCAGCAGCGGGCCGAACCCGGCGAACAGGACGAAGAAGATCGCGATGATCAGACCGGCGCGGACCTTGCCGGATTCCGGCCAGAGGCGACCGACGGCGGTGCGGATCCGGCTTGGCCCTTCGACAAGCTCAGGGCGCGTGGATTTGGGCTCAGGGCGCGTGGAGTTGGGCTCAGGGCGCGTGCGTCCGGTCATGCTTGCTCCTGCCGGGTGCGCGGGTCGAGGAAGACGTAGACCACGTCGGCGGCCAGGTTGGCGATGATCACCGCGAACGAGATCACCAGGAACATGCCCTGCATCAGCGGGAAGTCCTGGTTCTGCACGGCGGTGAACAGGGCGTAGCCGACACCGGGGTAGTTGAAGATCACCTCGGTCAGCATCGAGCCGCCGACGACCGCGCCGAGGGACAGGGCGAACGAGGTGACCGAGGGCAGGATCGCGTTGCGGGCCGCGTACCCGAGCATCACCATCCGCTTCGGCAGACCCTTCGCCTCGGCCAGCGTGACGTAGTCCTCGCCGAGGATCGTCACGGTCATGTTGCGCATGCCCATCACCCAGCCGGCGAACGACGCGAGCACGATCGTGATCGCCGGCAGCGCCGCGTAGTAGAGCACCGAGCCGATGAACTCGCCGGTCCAGCCCGGCGTGATCGCCGGGTCGTAGCCACCGGCGATCTCGAACCAGCCCAGTGTCACCCCGAACACCAGCACCAAGATCAACGCCAGCCAGAAGTACGGGATCGCGTTGAGGAAGGTGAGCACCGGCAGCAGGTGATCGGTCCAACTGCCCCGTCGCCAGGCCAGCAGGACCCCGATCAACGTACCGATCAGGAAGCTGATCACCGTCGTCGTCCCGATCAACCCGATCGTCCACGGCATCGCGTCGCCGACGATCTTGGCCACCGGCACCGGGTAGAAGCCGATCGAGAGGCCGAGATCGCCACGGAACAAGGCGAACAGATAGTCCCGGTATTGCAACAGCAGGTTCGTCTCGGTCAGCCCGTACGCCTCACGCAGCGCCTCCATCGCCGCCGGATCGAGGGTGCCCTCGATCCGTTCGGTGAGCAGGTCCACCGGATCGCCCGGCATCAGCCGCGGGATCAGGAAGTTGAGCGTGATCGCGGACCACGCGATGAACAGGTAGAGCGCAATCTTGCGAAGCAGATATCGCATCGAGGACGCAGGCTACTTGGTCGGTTTCAGCTGCTTGATCACCAGCAGGTTGTCCGGGTACGAGTACGGCGCCGGCAGCGCGTACGGGTCCTCCTTCGTCGGCCAGCCGTCGAAGTTGACCGTCCGGTACTGGAACCAGTTCGGGCTTTGCAGCAAGGGAATCAGCGGCAGTTCGTCGACTACGATCTGCTGCATCCCGGCGATCGCCTGCTGTTGCGCCGCGGCGTCGTTGCTCGCCTCGTAGTCGGCGAACAGCGCGTCGGTTTCCTTGTCGTACCAACGGCTGTAGTTCGACGACGCCGGCTTGCCCTCGGCCACCTTGAACTCCGAGCTCATCATCGACCGGTAGAGGAAGTACGGCGCGGTGCCGCCGGCCACCGAGGCGATGGTGATGTCGTAGTTGCCGAGGTTCCGGTTCTCCGACCAGTTCTGCGTCGCGACGCCCTGCGGCTTGAGATCGATCCCGATCTCCTTCAGCTGCTCCTGCAGCAGCTTGCTCATCGCCACCCAGTCCACGTACCCGGACGGGATGACCAGGTCGAAGCTCAACTTCTTGCCGTCGGGCGAGGTCCGGATGCCGTCCTCACCCTTGGGGTAGCCGGCCTCGTCCAAGATCTTGTTCGCCTGCGCCGGATCATGGACGAACTTCGCGTCCTTGTACTTCGGATCCATCGCGGACTCGAACGCGGGCAGCACCAGGCCGGTCGGGTGCGCCGGCGGCGTGTAACCCTGCATCGCCGTGTCCGACAGCACCTGGCGGTCCACGCCCAGGCTGATCGCCTTGCGCAGTTCAAGATCATCGAACGGTGCCTTCTGCTGGTTGACCAGCAGGTTGACCGAGCCGTCGCCGGGGAACCAGTACTTGTTGTGCTGCGGATCCTTGGCCACGAAGATCTGGTCGATGTTGGCGACGAAGCCGCCGGACCAGTCCAGCTTGCCCTGCTGCAGGCTGGTGGTGAAGGTCTGGGTCGTCGACGCCGGGAAGGCGATCTGCTCGACCTTGATCGACTCCGCATCCCAGTACTTCGGGTTCTTCTGCAGCGTGTAGACCTGATCACTGAACGACTTCAGCGTGTACGGCCCCGTGCCGATCGGCTTCTCGTTGGTGAACTCGACCGGCTTCTCCTGGCCGAACACGTGCTCCGGCAGCGGCGTCGTGTTGCCGATGCTCGGCATCCGGGCGAACGCCGGCTCGGTGAACGTCACCGTCACGGTGTCGTCGTCCACCTTCTTCGCCGACTTCACGGGCAGCGCGCCGGTGTTGGTCGCGGGATCCTCGACGTACAGATTGAAGGTGTACGCGACGTCGTCGGCCGTGAACGGCTCACCGTCGGACCAGGTCACCCCGGCCCGCAGGTCGAGGGTGAGCTCGGTGCCGTCGTCGTTGAACTCGGCCTTCTCGGCGAGCCAGGGCTGGCCCTCGTTGGGCTTCATCGGCGTGTACGCGATCAACGGCTCGTAGATCAGACCGCGGGTGCCCGGCAGGAACGTCACCGAGATCGGGTTGAAGTTCGCCTGGTACGTCGGCGTCGAGCTGGCGTGCACGTTGAGCACCGCCTGCTCCCCGCCGTTCTGGCCGGGCTGCTGGCCACCGGCGCCACCGGTGCTACAACCGGTGATCATCAACGCCGCAGCGCCGGCCAGGGCAGCCACCCTGAGGTGGAGCGTCAGGGGTCGCTTGTTCGTGGGCCGTCGTCTCATGGCCGAAATCTTCTCCTCGTCGCCGCAGCTTGCCGGCAGGGTATTGAGTGACCGTAGGGTCCGGCAAGCGAGCATGTCAAGGATTTACAAGATCTGTGATCAACGTGTCGTTCTACGACAAAAGATCTTGGGTCAGGGGTCGCGGTCGAGGCGGCGACGGATCCGGTCCAGGGCCTGTTCGGCTGCGGCGGCGACCAGCCGGTCGGAGGTGTCTGCGGCTGCGGCCAGGACCGGGAGGTGCTCACCTTCGCCGACCACGGAGAGGGCCCGGCAGGCGGCGGCGCGGACCCGTGGCACCGGGTCGCCGGCGGCCAGCTCGGCCAGCCGGTCGGCCGCGTCCGGCACCTCGCGCCGGGCGATCACCTTGCCGGCCAGCTCCCGTACCCGCCAGTGATCATCGTCTAGCGCCGCGACCACGGCCGGCCCGGCACTGTCGTCCCAGACGTAGAGGAAGGCCCGGCAGGCCCAGACCCGGGCCCAGTAGCGGTGGCCGGGTGGTTTGCCGCCGGCCAGCCAGTCCCGGGTCTCGGATCTTTCGGCGATCCCGGAGACGATGTCGGTCCGGAGCAGGGTGATCAACTCGAGCGGCTCGCCGGAGACGACCTCGGCCGGGTCCGTGGCCAGGGTTTCCCCCGCGACCCGGACAACCCGGTCGGGCCCCCACTGCCGGACTGCATGGGCGACCCGCTCGGCCGGAGTGTCGCGGTGGTCCCCCATGACAGCCCAGCCTATTGGCCACAACGTTCCCTGAGCCTGTCGAAGGGCAAGCCCGATCAGGCTTGGCACTTCTACAGGCTCAGTGCGCGTTCGGTCAGCGGAAGCTGCGCAGCCGGAGGCTGTTGCCGACCACGAACAGGCTGGAGGCCGCCATGGCGGCTCCGGCCAGCATCGGGTTCAGCAGGCCGGAGGCGGCCAGCGGGATCGCCGCCGTGTTGTACGCGAACGCCCAGAACAAGTTGATCTTGATCGTGGACAGGGTTCGCCGGGACAGCCGGATGGCGTCCGCCGCGGCCCTCAGATCGCCACGGACCAGGGTCAGGTCCGCCGCCTCGATCGCCACGTCGGTCCCGGTGCCCATCGCGAGCCCGAGGTCCGCCGCGGCCAGCGCCGCCGCGTCGTTCACGCCGTCGCCGACCATCGCGACGACCTTGCCCTCGCCCTGCAGCTTGGTGATCACGTCCACCTTGTCCTGCGGCAGCACCTCCGCGATCACCCGGTCGATGCCCACCTCGGCCGCCACCTGTTCGGCCGCGGCCCGGTTGTCGCCGGTCAGCAGCACCGGGGTCAGGCCGAGCTTGACGAACTGGCGCACCGCCTCGGCACTGGTCGGCTTGATCGAATCGGCGATGATCAACACCGCTCGGGCCTGACCGGCCCAGGCGACCAGGACCGCGGTCCGGCCTTCCTGCTCGGCCTCCTCGCGGGCCTTGATCAACTCATCCGGGACCGTCGCGGATTCCGAGACCAGGAAGGACTCCCGGCCGACCAGGACCTCACGGCCGTCGACCGTGGCGCGGACGCCCCGGCCCTCGACGTTGGCGAAGTCGGAGACCGTCGGCAGCTCGCCGGCTTCGGCGGCCGCGGCCGCGATCGCCCGGGCGATCGGGTGTTCGGAGGCGTCCTCCACCGCCCCGGCCAGCCGGAGCGCCTCGTCCGAATCCGTACCCTCGGCGGCGACGACACCCTGCAGCGCCATCTTCCCCGTGGTCACGGTCCCGGTCTTGTCCAGCACGATGGTGTCCACCCGGCGGGTCGACTCCAGCACCTCCGGACCCTTGATCAGGATGCCCAGCTGGGCGCCCCGGCCGGTGCCGACCAGCAGTGCGGTCGGCGTGGCCAGCCCCAGCGCACACGGGCAGGCGATGATCAGGACCGCCACCGCGGCGGTGATCGCGCCGGCCGGACCGGACCCGGCGCCGAGCCAGAAACCCAGCGTGATCGCCGAGATCCCGATCACGATCGGGACGAACACCCCGGAGACCCGGTCCACCAGGCGTTGCACCGCGGCCTTGCCGGACTGCGCATCCTCGACCAGGCGGGCCATCTGGGCCAACTGGGTGTCGGCGCCGACCCGGGTCGCCCGGACGACCAGCCGGCCGCCGGCGTTCACGGTCGCGCCGGTCACCGGGTCACCCTCGGCGACCTCGACCGGCACCGATTCACCGGTGAGCATGCTCGCGTCCACCGCGGAGCGACCCTCGACGATCACGCCGTCGGTCGCGATCTTCTCGCCCGGCCGGACCACGAACCGGTCGCCCACCGCCAGCTCGCCGATGTCGATCAAGGTCTCGGCGCCGTTCCGGAGCACCGACACCTGCTTCGCACCAAGGTCGAGCAGGGCCCGGAGCGCCGCCCCGGCCTGCCGCTTGGAGCGCTTCTCCAGGTAGCGGCCGGTCAGCACGAACATGATCACGCCGGCCGCGACCTCGAGATACATGTTGGCGGCACCGTCGCTGAGTTCGATCACCAGCCGGAACGGGTGCTTCATGCCCGGCATCCCTGCCGTACCGAGGAACAGCGCATACAGGGACCAGCCGAACGCGGCCAGCGTGCCGACCGAGATCAGCGTGTCCATCGTCGCCGTACCGTGGCGCAGATTGAGCAGGGCCGCGCGATGGAACGGCCAGCCGGCCCAGATCACCACGGGTGCGGCCATGGCCAGCGAGGCCCACTGCCAGTAGTTGAACTGCAGCGCCGGGACCATCGCCAGGACGATCACCGGTACGCCGAGCAGGATCGATCCGATCAGCCGGTGCCGCAGCGCGGTCAACTCGAGGTCGGCCGGGTCGGGACGGTCGTCCGCGTCCCGGCCGGCCGGCGGTGCGGGCACCGTCGCTGAGTAGCCGGTCTGCTCGACCACGTCGATCAGGGCGGCCGGCTCTACGCCGGCGGGTGCGGTGATCGCTGCCTTCTCGGTGGCGTAGTTGACCGTGGCCGACACGCCGTCCAGGCGGTTCAGCTTCTTCTCGATCCGTACCGCACAGGAGGCGCAGGTCATCCCGCCGATTTCGAGTTCGATGGCGCGCATCGGCTCAGACTCGGTGGTGGTCATCGCTCTTCCTGTTCTCCTGAATCGTGTCCATGATCATCGGAATCGTCGGATTCGTGATCTTGTTCGTGGCTGTCGTCGCCGCCGAGGACGAACTCCGCGGTGCGGACCTTCCCGTCGACCTGGAAGTCGAAGTAGAGCAGGTACCGGCTCTCGGTCGGCGCCTGCGCGATGAAGGTCACCTCGGGTCCGGACGTCTCGCCCTTCTTGGGCTCCGCCCCCTCCGGGTGTACGTGCAGGTAGCCGAGGTCGCCCTGACGGAGGATCACCAGGTGCCCGTACGCGCCCAGGTAGGGCTGCAGCGTGGTCACCGGCTTCCCGTCCTTGGTCACGGTCACGGTGAGTTCGGACTCGCCGTGCGCGGCCAGGTCGCCGGACAGTTTCACCTGGTAGCCGTCCACGGTGCTGGTCGTCTTGATCTTGGTGGCGGGCTCCGGACGGAGCTCGCCCGGGATGTCGAAGGCGTACCCGAGGGTGGTCGGGTCACCGGACGCGGTCGGCACGAAGTCGGCGAACATCCGGTAGGTGCCGGCGGTCGGCCACTGCCACGCGATCGACCAGGTGCCGTCGGCCGCCATGGTCGGGTGCACGTGGCGGAACTCCCGCCCGTCGGTGCGGACCATGATCAGGTGCAGCTTCTTCTCGTGCGAGACGTCGAAGGCGGTGACCGGCTTGCCCTCCGCGTCCATGATCATGAACTCGAGGGTGCCCCGCTGCCCGGTCCGGGCCGGTGCGGTCGGCGGCGACAGCCGGAACCCGTCCTGCTCGAGCGACAGTCCGCGGACCTCGCCCGAGCCGCCGGATTCGTGACCGCCGTGGCCGTCGGACTCGCCCGGGGCCGGCGTCTCGCCCGGCTCCTCGCCGCCGTGCTCGGAGCCGCCACCGTGACCCGACATCGTCGGCGTCGGCGCCGCCTGCTGCGCGGGGTCTTCCGGCAGCAGGATCCGGCCCGCGGCGAAGCTGCCCCCGACCAGCAGGACCAGCGCCGCCGCGAAGCCGCCGAGCTTGACGGCCGCGTTCACGATGCCGGAACGGCCGAATAGCCGGCCTCGTCGACGGCGGCCAGGACCTGCTCCGCCGTGAGGGGCGCGGCCGAGGTGATCACCAGGCGACCGGTCGCGGAGCTGACCTCGATGCCCTGGACCCCGTCGAGCTGTTCCACCTCGGACCGGATCGCCGCCTCGCAGTGCGCGCAGGACATTCCGCTCACCTGGTATTCGGCGACAGTCATCTCGGTTCCTTTCGTCAGAATTTGATACCCCCTAGGGGTAACTCTTGTCTCAATGTATACCCCTGCCGGGTATCAGAGTCAAGCGCGGCCGGACGCTGACTTCAAGGTGGGTGACCCACTGTGAAGTGCGTACTTGTGAGACCTCCCGCCCGGGGTGAAGCTTGGCCTCGACGGCGCCGCAGATCCCATCCGTACAACGAAAGTGAGCCCATGTCCGACCCCACCCCCGTGACCGTGATCGGCCTCGGCCCGATGGGCAGGGCGATGGCCCGGGCCTATCTGGACCGCGGTCACCCGACCACTGTGTTCAACCGCACACCGAGCCGCGCCGACGCCCTGGTGGCCGACGGGGCGAAGCGTGCCGAGACGGCCGCCGAGGCGCTCGACGCCAGCCCGGTCGTCATCCTCAGCCTGACCCACTACCAGGCGATGTACGACCTGCTCGGCCCCGCCGTCGACCGCCTGGCCGGGAAGACCCTGGTCAACCTCAGTTCCGACACCCCGAGCGCCTCGACCCGGGCCGCCGCCTGGGCGGCCGAGCACGGTGCGACGTTCGTCACCGGCGGGGTGATGGTGAACCCGCCGATGGTCGGCCAGGAGGGCTCGTACGTCTTCTACAGCGGGCCGTCCGAGGCGGTCGAACGGCATCGGGCCACCCTCGAGGTGCTCGGCCGGGTCGACTATCGCGGCGAGCCGCCGGAACTCGCCCAGGCCTGGTATCAGGCCATGCTCGACCTCTTCATGACCATCCTGGCCAGCACGACGCACGCCGCGGCCCTGGTCGGCGCCGCCGGTGTGCCGGCCAAGCACTTCTTCCCGTACGCGCAGGAGTTGATCGGGCAGCTGCCGTACTTCATGCAGGGTATGGAGGCCGAGATCACCGGCCGGAGCTACCCCGACCAGGGCGGCAACACGGCGATGATGGCGGCCGGGATGGAGCACATCACCGACGCCAGCGTCGAGGCCGGCCTCGACCCGGGCCTGCCCGCTGCCGTACGGGATCTGTATCGGCGCGCCATCGCCGCCGGCCACGGCAGGGAGAGTTCGACCGTCCTGTACGAGCTGATCATCGACCCCACTGCCGGCCGGTCCTGACCCAAACCCAATCGCCGACCGGGCACCTCCGCAGCGACACGCCGCGAAAACGGCTGCGTTTGTGCCCGGTCGGCGGGGCTAGCGGAGGTGGAGACCCAGCACGGGGATCAGGGGGAGGGCGACGAGGGCGGCGGCAAGCAGGTAGACCAGGGCGGCCAGGGCGCGGCGGCGGGCCGGCGGCAGGCCCGGCTCGGCCAGCCGGATCACCCGGAGGGCGATGTCGCGGTCGCCGGCGGCCAGGGCGGCGGCCGGGCTCGGGGCGCCGGCCATGGCGACCAGGGCGCGGGCCAGCGGCAACGGGCCGGTCCGGCGGCGGGCGGCGTCGTCGGCCAGCATCTCCACCAGCAGTTGGGACCGGTGCCACGGCATCTCGCTCCGCACCATCACGGGGAACGCCCGGTGCAGGGCCTGGAAGCCGTCCAGGACAAGATCATGACGGGCCCGGACGTGGGCCGCCTCGTGCTCCAGGACCGCGGTGATCTCCTCCTCGGTGAGCCGGTCCAGCGCACCGGCGCTGAGCACCACGCGGGACTCCCGGACGCCGGGCAGGCAGTACGCCATCGGCAGCTTCTCGGCCAGGATCCGCAGACCCCGTACGGAACGGGAGTCGTCCGGCCGGCCGAGCAGGTCGACCGCCAGCCGGTGCCGGCGCCGCCGCGCACTGGTGTCCGCGCCGACCTTGATCAACGACCAGACCAGACGGCCGATCACGACCGCCGTGAACGCCGCCACCAGCGCGGTGATCACGGCCTCGGCCGGCGGCATCCTGGTCAACAGCGCGGGATCGGCCAGCAGCGGAAGCGTGATCAACACACCCGCTCCGATCACCGACACCAGGGCCGCGACGGTGCCGGCCTGCCAGAGCACGATCGCCGCCCGGGGCACCTGCTGCAGGAAGTGCCAGCGCCCGACCCAGAGCGGACCGGGCCCGACCAGGATCACGGTCAGCAGGCCGAGCGCTGCCGCCGCGAGCGTGATCCCCATGATCACTCAACCCTTGGGGGTGCGCGACGCCTTGCGCCGCCCGGTGGCGGGCTCGCCTCCCGACGTCTCCAGGGAGTCCAGGGCCGCCCGCATCGCCGCGGCCTCGCTGTCACTGACCCGGCCGACGAAGGCGACCAGCGCGGCGGTCCGGTCCTGGCCGGATTCGAGTGCGGAGTGCATCAGCTCGGCCACCATCTCCTCGCGGTCCTGCACCGGTAGATAGAGATAGGCGCGGCCATCCCGCTCGCGCCGCACGACACCCTTCTTGGCCAGCCGGTCCAGCACCGTCATCACGGTCGTGTACGCGAGCTCCCGGTCCTGGCTCAGCGCGTGGTGCACATCCCGGACCGACTGCGGGCCGGTCGCGTCCCACAGCTGCTCCATCACCTTGCGTTCGAGTTCTCCGAGTGCCACGCCTGTCATCCTACTACTCACGTTCGTACTACTTTGCTTAGTACGACACTCGGTAGTAGATTGCGGAACGAGGAGGCCACCCATGGACGCACTGACCCTGGCCCGCTGGCAGTTCGGGATCACGACGGTCTACCACTTCTTCTTCGTGCCGCTGACGATCGGACTGTCGGGTCTGGTCGCCGTGCTGCAGACGATCTGGCACCGCAGCGGCAACGAGGCATTCCTCAAGCTGACCAAGTTCTTCGGCAAGCTGTTCTTGATCAACTTCGCGCTGGGCATCGTCACCGGGATCGTCCAGGAGTTCCAGTTCGGGATGAACTGGAGTTCCTACTCGCGGTTCGTCGGCGACGTCTTCGGTGCCCCGCTGGCCCTGGAGGGACTGCTCGCCTTCTTCCTCGAGTCGACCTTCCTGGGCCTGTGGATCTTCGGCTGGGACCGGCTGCCGAAGCGGATCCACCTGGCCTGCATCTGGATCGCGGCGATCGGCACCGTGTTCAGCGCCTACTTCATCCTGGCCGCCAACTCGTTCATGCAGAACCCGGTCGGCTTCACGTACAACCCGGTGACGGAGCGGGCCGAGCTGACCGACTTCGTCGCCGTACTGACCAACCCGGTGGTGCTGGTGACCTTCCCGCACCAGATCTTCGCCTGCTACCTGGTCGCCGGCGCCTTCCTGGTGGCGGTCGCCGGCTGGCACCTCTGGCGGAAGCCGGCGGGCGATGATCATCGTGCGTTCCGGTCGGCGCTGCGGATCGGGGCGGCGGTGATGATCGTCGCGGGGGCCGGGGTCGCGGTCAGCGGCGACGCGCAGAGCAAGGTGATGGTCGAGGTGCAGCCGATGAAGATGGCCGCCGCCGAGGCCCTCTACGAGACCGAGCGGCCGGCCTCCTTCTCGATCTTGACGATCGGAAGCCTGGACGGTCAGCACGAGCTGTTCTCGATCCGGATCCCTTACCTGCTGTCGTTCCTCAGCACCGGCGACCCGCAGGGCGAGGTGAAGGGGATCCGCGAACTTCAGCGCACGTACGAGGAGACGTACGGGCCGGGCAGCTACTCTCCGATCATCCCGAGCACGTACTGGACGTTCCGGCTGATGATCGGGCTCGGGATGGCCGCGGTCGGCATCGGGGCGCTGCTGCTCTGGGTGACCCGGCGGGACCGGGTGCCCCGGGCCCGGTTCTGGGGGCCGGTCCTGGTCGCCCTGCCGCTGCTTCCCCTGTTCGCCAACAGCTTCGGCTGGATCTTCACCGAGACCGGGCGACAACCCTGGCTGGTGTTCGGCCTGCTGCCGACGGCGGCCGGTGTCTCGCCCGGCACCACGCTCACCGAGGTGGCGATCTCGCTGACCACCTTCACCCTGCTCTACGGCGCACTGGCCGTGATCGAGGTCCGGCTGCTGCTCACCTACATCCGGGCCGGGCTGCCCGATGTCACCCCACCGGAAGCCAAGGACGGCGAGGAAGCGCCGCTCACCTTCGCCTACTAGGAGTCGATCATGGAACTCACCACACTCTGGTTCTGCCTGATCGCGTTCCTCTGGGTCGGCTACTTCGTCCTGGAGGGATTCGACTTCGGCGTCGGCATGCTGGTCGGCCTGCTCGGCCGGAATGACCGCGAACGGCGGCTCGTGATCAACACGATCGGCCCGGTTTGGGACGGCAACGAGGTCTGGCTGCTGGTGGCCGGCGGGGCCACCTTCGCGGCCTTCCCGGAGTGGTACGCGACGCTGTTCTCCGGGTTCTATCTGCCACTGCTGGTGATCTTGGTCGCGCTGATCCTGCGCAACGTCGCCTTCGACTACCGCGGCAAGCGCACCGATCCGGCCTGGCGCCGGCGCTGGGACTGGTGCATCATCGCCGGCTCCGCGCTGCCGGCCCTGCTCTGGGGCGTGGCGTTCGGCAACATCGTCCGCGGTGTGCCGATCGACGCGTCCGGGGAGTACGTCGGCGGGCTGGTCGAGCTGCTCAACCCGTTCGCCCTGCTCACCGGGCTGGTCACCCTGACCGTGTTCCTCACTCACGGGGCCGTCTTCCTGGCCCTGAAGACCGACGGCGAGATCCGCGGCCGGGCCCGGCGGTTCGCCACCCGGTCCGGAGTGGTCGCGGTCGTCCTGGCCGCGGTGATGTTGATCTGGGCGAATCTCGAGGGGCAGTCGGTCGCGGGCTGGGTGCTCGCCGGAGTGGCGGCGGCCGGGCTGATCGGCGGCCTGCTCGCCAACGCGGCCGGACGGGAGGGCTGGGCCTTTCTCGGCACCGCGGTGGCGATCATCGCCACCGTGAGCAACCTGTTCGTGATCTTGTTCCCGGACGTGATGCCGAGCAGTCTCGATCCGGCCTGGAGCCTGACCGTCACGAACGCCGCCTCGACGCCGTACACGTTGACGATCATGACCTGGGCGGCGCTGATCGCGACGCCGGTCGTGCTGGCCTATCAGGGCTGGACGTACTGGGTGTTCCGGAAGCGGCTCACCGTCGCCTCGATCCCGGAGGATCAGCATGCCCACTGAACCCGGATCCACGGCGGGGTCGGTCCGGGCTCGCGGGCCGGTCGACCCGCGGCTGCTCCGCCGGGCCCGGCCGGTCCGCCGGTTCCTGGTGCTGGCGGTCCTGATCGGGTCCGCGACCGCCGCCGCGATCGTCGGGCAGGCCTGGCTGATCGCGTCCGCCGTGGGTTCCGGCTTCGCCGAGCGGAGCCTGGCCCCGGCCCTCGCCGTGCTGCCCTGGCTCGCCGCCGTGATCATGGCCCGGGCCGGCCTGAACTGGCTCACCCACACCGTCGGCGCCCGCGCCGCCGCCGCGGTCAAGTCCCAACTGCGGTTGGAGATCATGTCCACGCGACTCTCCGCACCGGACACTCCGGAGGTCCCGGCCGGGCGCCTGGTCACCATGATCACCAGCGGCCTCGACGCGCTGGACGGCTACTTCGCCAAGTATCTGCCGCAACTCGTCCTCGCGGTCACCGTGCCGTTGATCATCGGGGTCGCGGTGCTGGCCGCCGACCCGGTCTCGGCGCTGATCGTCGCCCTCACGCTGCCGCTGATCCCGCTGTTCATGATCTTGGTCGGCTGGATGACCCAGGCCCTGACCCGGCGCCGGTTCGCCGCCCAGTCCCGGTTGGCCCACCATTTCGCCGACCTGGTCGCCGGGCTGCCGACGCTGCAGGTCTTCGGCCGGGCGCGGGCCCAGGCGGAGGGGCTGCGCCGGTCCGGCGAGCTGCACCGGCGGGAGACCCTGCGCACGCTGCGGGTCGCGCTCCTGTCGGCCCTGGTGCTGGAGCTGCTGGCCTCGCTGTCGGTGGCCCTGGTCGCGGTCGGCATCGGGCTCCGCGTCGTCGAGGGCGACCTGACCCTGACCATCGGGCTGTTCGTGTTGATCTTGGCGCCGGAGGCGTACCTGCCGCTGCGGCTGGTCGGCGCCCACTACCACGACTCCGCCGACGGGGTGGCCGCCGTCGAGCAGGCCTTCGCGATCATCGACCGACCGTCTCCTGAGCCTGTCGAAGGGCAAGGCCGGTCGGTATCCCTCGACGCCTCGACCATCCACCTGGACGGCGTCGCGGTGCGGTTCCCGGGCGCGGACCGTCCCGCGGTGTCGGACGCCGACCTGGTGATCAACCCCGGCGAGCTGGTCGCGCTGGCCGGGCCCAGCGGGGCCGGGAAGTCCACCCTGCTTCAGGTTCTGCTCGGATTCCGCCGACCCTCCGCGGGTACGGTCAGCGTCGGCGGCACCCCGCTGGCCGCGCTCGAGCAAGATCACTGGCGGGCCCAGCTGGCTTGGGTGCCGCAGCAGCCGGCCCTGATCAGCGGCACGGTCGCCGAGAACGTCGAGCTGGGCGCGCCGGGCGCACCGCCGGGACGGATCCGGGCCGCCCTGGCCCGGGCCGGAGCCGGTGACCTCGCCCCGGACCGGCCGCTGCCGGCGGCCGGCGCCGAACTGTCCGCCGGCGAACTGCGCCGGGTCGCGCTGGCCCGGGCCCTGCTCAAGATCGACTGCGGCGGCGCCCGGTGGCTGCTGCTGGACGAACCGACCGCCGGGCTGGATCCGGACACGGAGGTGGCCGCCATCGCCGGACTGCGGGAGCTGGGGGTCGGCGGACTGGTGGTGAGTCACCGGGCCGCCGTCCTGGACGCCGCGGACCGAATCGTCGTGTTGGCCGGCGGGTCGATGGGTGATCATGGGGCTCGCCCTTCGACAAGCTCAGGGAACGGACTGGCTGCTCGCCCTTCGACAGGCTCGGGGAGCGATGCTCTCGGTGCGGCTGATGATCAGCGTTGACCGGAAGCGGCTGGCCGGGGCGGTAGCGCTCGGCGTGCTGGCGCAAGGGGCGGCAGTCGGGCTGCTCGCGACGTCGGCATGGCTGCTGTCCCGGGCGGCCGAACATCCACCGGTGCTCTATCTGCTGGTCGCGGTCGTCGCGGTCCGGGCTCTCGGGCTGGGCCGGGGCGTGTTCCGCTACCTGGAGCGACTGGTCGGCCACGAGGTGGCGCTGCGGGCGCAGGCGGCGCTCCGGCTGGACAGCTTCCGGGCGCTGGCCCGGACCACTTGGCTGGGCCGCCGCGGCGGTGACCTGCTGTCCCGGATGATCAACGACGTCGAGGCGGTGCAGGACGTCGTGGTCCGGGTGATCGTGCCGATCAGCGGCGCCGCGCTGGTGATCATCGGGGCTCAGACCATGATCACCGTGATCGCCCCGGCCGCCGGACTGGCCACGCTGGCCTGTGTCGCGGTGGCCGCCGGTCTGGTCCCGCTGCTGGCCGCCCGGCTCTCGGCCGGATTGGACCGTCGCGTCGCCGTGTTCCGCGGCGAACTGGCCGAGGCCGTCGCCGAGGCGGCCGAGGCGGCGCCCGACCTGATCGCGTACGGCCCGCAGGTCGCCCTGGACCGGATCCGTGGCGCCGACCGGCGGCTGCGGGAGGCCGAGCAGCGGGCCGCGCTGGCCCAGGGCGTCGCCGCCGCCGGTCAGACGCTGGGCACCGGCGCCGCCGTGATCGGGGCGTTGCTGCTCGGTTCGGCCGGGCTGGCCGCCGGAACCGTACCGCCGGTGCAGTTGGCGGTGCTGGTGCTGACCCCGCTCGCCCTGGCCGAGGTGATCGCCGCGATCCCGCCCGCGGTCCAGACCCTGGCCCGGGCCCGGGCGGCGCTCGGCCGGGTCCGGCAGGTGATCGAGGCGCCGGCCGTCGGTGCCGGCGACCGGCCGGAGCCGGTCCCCACCGACACGACCGGCGTCACGCTGCGCGACGTCACGGCCGGCTGGCCGGACGGTCCCGTCGTCGCGACCGGCCTCGACCTCGACCTGACGACCGGCGACCGGGTCGGTCTGGTCGGGCCCAGCGGCAGCGGGAAGACCACCGTCGCGGCGACGATCATGGGCCTGATCCCGGCCCGGGCGGGCACGGTCGACGCCCGCGGCCGGGTCGGCTACCTGGCCCAGGACGCGTACCTGTTCGACACGACGGTGGCCGAGAACCTCCGGCTCGGCCGTCGCGATGCGGACGACCAGGAGTTGATCATGATGCTCCGCCGGGTCGGGCTCGACCTGGCCCTGGACCGGCTGGTCGGCGTGCACGGCACCCGGCTGTCCGGCGGCGAGGCGCGCCGGCTCGCGCTGGCCCGGGTGCTGCTGACCGAGCCCGACGTGTTGATCTTGGATGAACCGACCGAGCACCTGGACGCCCCGACCGCGGAACGCCTGCTGACCGACCTGGACCGGCTCGCCGCCGACGTCGCGGTCCTGATGATCACCCACGATCCGCGGGTGGCCCGGCGCTGCGACCGGCTGATCGACCTCGGCCGTACGGTCGACGCGAGGGTGCCCGAGCGCGGGTAGCCTGCCTGCGTGATCAGTTCAGGACGGGTAGGCGGACCGTGGCCGTGCGCCGGTTAGTGCGGGGGTTCTGGGGGCCGCGGCCCGAGTCGACCGAGCAACTGGCGGGGCGGTGGCGGCAGAGTCTCGATCTGCTTCCGGCGGTGACCTCCTGGAGCCAGGTCCACCCCGACCGGCCCGCGACCACGATCGATCCGGACCTGGACACGCTGCTGCGCGTGCTCGAGACCGCCCGGCAGGACGCGGACTGGTCCGATCGCACCGGTACCGGCCTGCGGCTGATCGGCACCGACCCGGCGGGTTGGCGGCTGGAGCTCAGCGGACTGGCCGGCGGCAGTCCCGAGGTGCTGCTCCAGTCCTTCGTGATCACCGTCGAAGCGCCCGACGACCGGGCGGCCGGCCTGGCCGACGACTGGCTGGCGCCGCTCGCGTCGAGCTGGGATCCGGACTTCGGCGACGTGACCGACGACGACGTGCTCGACGCACTCGAGGACGCCGGTTGGTCCGTCGGCGACCCGGTGATCGGACGGGTCGGCTACCTGTCGCCGAGCCGCGCGGCCCTCGTCCCGGATGCGCTCTCGGCCGAGTCCTTACCGGACGGCGGCGTCGTGCTTCGCCTCACCGACGCGACCGCGGTGGTCGACGCCTACCAGCGGCTCCGGGACCTCGGTGCGTTGGATCCGCTGCCCCGACCGATGACCCGAGCTCGGCTCTGAACCGTCACCCTTGCTGGGCTCAGGACGGCGCCAGGTTGTCGGCGCGCCGGGTCAGGTAGCCGCGCTCGACGGTGTTGTCGGTGAGTTCGGCGGCGGCACGGTAGTCGGCCACCGCCGCTTCGGTCGCGCCGCCGCGTTCGTGGAGATGGGCCCGGACGGCGAACACCCGTTGCCGGACCAGCCGGTCGTCCAGCAGCCCGTGCTCGGCCTCGAGCCGGGCCAGCAGGGCGAGCCCGCGCTCGGTTCCGTACGCCTGCGCGACGGCGACCACCCGGCTCAGCCGGACCGGTGCCGTCGGCTGGGCCCGCTCCAGCCAGAGATAGAGGGTCGCGATCTGCGGCCAGTCGGTCTCGGCGGCGGTGCCGGCCTGGGCGTGGACGGCGGAGATCGCCGCCTGCAGTTGGTACGGCCCGACGGTGCGGCCGGACCAGGCCCGGTCCAAGATCGCCGTACCCTCGTTGATCATGGTCCGGTCCCACCGCGATCGGTCCTGCTCCTCCAACGGCACCAGTGAACCGTCGGGTCCGGTCCGCGTCGCCGTACGGGATTCGTTGATCAACATCAGCGCGAGCAGGCCGGCGATCTCGGGATCGTCGGGCAGCTGCCGGTGCAACATCCGGGTCAACCGGATCGCCTCAAGGGTCAGCTCGGCCCGGGCCAGCCGGTCGCCGGCGCTCGCCGTGTAGCCCTCGTTGAAGATCAGATAGAGCACCCGCAGCACGGTCGCCACCCGCTGCTCCCGCTCGTCCGGCGCCGGCAGCGCGAACCGGGCGCCGGCCTGCCGCAGCTGCTGCTTGGCCCGGCTGATCCGGCTGGCCAGGGTCGACTCAGTGGCGCCGTACGCGTGCGCGATCTCGGCGGTAGTCAGCCCGCCGACGGCCCGCAGCGTGAGGGCGACCTGGGAGTCCGGGGTGAGCGCCGGATGGCAACACAGCAAGAGAACCTGCAGGCTGTCGTCGGTGTCGGCGACCTCCGCGGCCCGGGCCGGTTCCTGCATCGCCAGGTCCGTCGCGCCGAGTTCCGACTCGCGGCGCTGCCGGGCCTGTTCGGCCCGCAGCAGGTCGACCATCCGCCGGTAGCCGACCCGGATCAGCCAGCCCCGCGGCTCGTCCGGCAGGCCCGACTCGGACCACTGCCGGCTCGCCGTGAGCAGGGCCTCCTGGACGGCGTCCTCGGCGATGTCGAACCGGCCGAACCGGCGGGTGAGCGCGCCGAGCACCTGCGGCGCCTCGATGCGCAGCAGCTCCTCGACGGTCCGGTCAGGCGAAGTCATCGCCCATGATCGGCCGGATCTCGATCGGCTCGCCGAGCACCTGCACGATCCGTCCCGCGATCTCGACCGCGCGTTCCTGGTCGGCGACGTCGATCACCGCGAAGCTGGCCAGCACCTCCTTCAGCTCGACGTACGGGCCGTCGGTCGCGGTCACCCCGTCGCCCGACTTCTGGACCGTCACGCTGACCGCCGGGTGGCCGAGACCCTCGCTGGAAACGAACTCGCCGGTCGCGCGGAGCTCCGCCTCGAACTTCTGGTACGCGGCGAAGGCGGCCAGCGCCTCCTCGTTCTCGTTGTCCGGCACCGCGGCGTCCCAGGCGGCGGCGGGCGTGTAGCCCAGCAGCAGGTACTTCATGATCATGAACTCCGTCTCGTCGGCGATGCGCGTGGTCGCGACGATGGTAGCCAGGTCCCCTTATCCGGAGTGTAGTGGCGCAGGTCACACGCGGTGGACGTCAAGGCCGGCCGGTCGACTCCGAGGTAGCAGTGTCGCGGGAAGGCCGCGAACGACCGAGAAGGAGACCACGATGAACACCACCAACACCACCGAAGAGACCCAGCCGGCGCCGAGCGATGCCGTCCGGGTGCTGGACCGACTGATCGGCACCTGGACCGTGACCGGCGGCGCCGAAGGCACTGTGCGGTACGAGTGGGGGCCGGGCGGCTTCTTCCTGATCCAGCACGTCGAGATGGTCAGCGGCGGCCAGCAGATCAGCGGCTTCGAGGTGATCGGCCAGCTGCGACCGTTCGGCGAACCGGCCAGCCAGGACGTCCATTCCCGGTTCTACGACTCGCTCGGCAACACCCTCGATTACGTGTACGAACTCGACGGCGACACCCTGACCATCTGGGGTGGGGCCAAGGGCAGCCCGGCCTACTTCCGCGGCTCGTTCAACGCCGACGACAGCGTGATGGACGGCGCCTGGGTGTACCCCGGCGGGGGCGGCTATGACTCCACGATGACGCGCGCGTGAGCGGCACCATCCGTCGAGAAGCGACCCCCGGAGACGCTTCTCGACGGATGCCCGCGCCGGTCCGGATCCGTACCTTCGAAGCATGGACGTGATCAAGAAACTGCACTGGCCGCTGATCCTCGGCCTGGCCGCGCTGGCGCTGGTTCAGCCGTTGGTCGGCATGATCACGAGCGCGAGCGGGATGCCCGCGGTGCCACCGGTGCGGGCCGGGCTGGCGATCGTGATCTCGATCGTCTGGATCGCGGTGGTGGGGCTGACCCGGGTCCGGCACCCGGTGCTCACGCTGATCTTCGCCGGGCTCAGCTACGGCGCCTTCGAGACCGTACTCAGTGGGATCATGTCGCCGGTCCTCAGCGGTGAACTCCAGGGCCCGCTCGCCATGCCCTGGACCATCGTCGCGGTGTTGATCAGCGACGCGATCTGGGGCGCGATCGCCGGGTTGCTGGCGCTCGCCGTACAGCGGCTGAGAGGGTTCCGGCCGCAACAGTAGGCTCGTCTCCATGAGCAACGGGTACGAGGCCGTGTTGATCAACGGGACCGTCGGGGTCGGCAAGACGACGGTGCTGGACGCCCTGGGCGATCACCTCGCCGCCGAAGGGATTCCGGGCGCCGCGGCCGATCTGGACGAGCTGGGCCGGCTCTGGCCGAACCCGCCCGGCGACGGATTCAACCTCGCCTTCACCCTGGCGAACCTGCGTGATCTCTCCACCAACGCCCGGGCTGCCGGCGCCGAGAAGTTGATCATGGCCGGCGTGGTGGAGACGCTGGACCAGCGGCGACGCTTCGCCGAGGCGGTCGGCGGCCAGCTGCACCTGGTCCGGCTGCGTGCCGACCCGGAGTTGATCAAGGAACGGATCCGACAGCGGCACGAGCAGGACCCGGAGGGCCGGGACTGGCACCTGGCCCGGGTCGGCGAGCTCACCGAGATCCTGGACCGGGCCGCCGTCGATGATCATGTCATCGACGTGACCGAGCTCGCGCCCGAACAGACCGCCAAGCGGATCCGAACCCTGGTCCGGTTGTGATGAACCGTCTCGTGCAGGAACTCCTGCCCACATTGGGCCTGGCGGAGACGGCTGCGGGGCACCTCGACCTCGCGGCGGGCAGTGCGTTGCCGGCCGCGCTGCCGGTCAACACGCTCGCCTGTGGCTCGGTGGCGCTGGCCGCTCTGGCGGCCACGGCGCTGCGCGGCGACCGGCAGCGGGTGCACGTCGACCCCCGCCAGGTGTCGGTCGCGTTCCGCAATGATCAACTCCAGACGGTCGACGGCGAGCGGGAGCCCGCCTTCGCCCCGATGTCCGGGTTCTTCCCGGCCCGGGACGGCTGGGTCCGTACGCATGCGAACTACCCGCACCACCGGGACCGGCTCGCCCGAGCCCTCGACCTGCCGCACGACGCCGACCGGGAAGCCGTGGCCGCGGTGATCGCTGGGCGCCCGGCCCAGGAACTGGAGGACGTGATCACCGCCGACCACGGCATCTGCGTGCGGGTCCGAACCCGGCCGGAGTGGCTGGCGGGTGAGCAGGCATCGGCCGTCGAGCAGCATCCCGTCCTGGCGGTCGACCGGCTGCCGTTCGAGGGGCCGACCGTGCCGGTGCCGGAACGCCCCCGGATCCTCGACCTGACCCGCGTCATCGCCGGACCCGTGGCCACCCGCACGCTCGCCTTCGCCGGCTGCGATGTGCTGCGGATCGATCCGCCCTGGATGCCCGAGCTGCAGGCCCAGCACCTCGACACCGACGCCGGCAAGCGGTCCACCCTGGTCGACCTGCACGACGAGCACGCGCGCCGGCGCGTCCACGCACTGCTCGATCGGGCCGACGTCGTGGTGACCGGGTACCGCCCGGGCGCGCTCGCGGCCTACGGGCTGGACGCCGATCACCTCGCCCGGACCCATCCGCGGCTGATCCACGCCGGCCTCTCCGCCTGGACGCCGAGCGGACCCTGGGGAGACCGGCGCGGCTTCGACAGCATCGTGCAGGCGGCCACCGGCATCGCCATGATCGAATCGGCCGACGGGATCCGCCCCGGGGCCC
The DNA here is from genome assembly GCF_042666975.1 of Microlunatus sp. GCM10028923. Taxonomy (NCBI): domain Bacteria; kingdom Bacillati; phylum Actinomycetota; class Actinomycetes; order Propionibacteriales; family Propionibacteriaceae; genus Microlunatus; species Microlunatus sp. GCM10028923. The sequence goes on from NZ_JBHTFF010000002.1 coordinate 81,778, forward strand.
TGCCGGCCCAGGCGCTGGACCACGCGACCGGATACCTGTTGGCCGCCGGAGTGCTCAGCGCCCTGCGGCTCCGGGCCGAGCAGGGCGGCACCTGGCGGATCTCCGCCCACCTGGCCCGGACAGCCCACTGGCTGCTGCGCACCGACGCGCTCGACGGCCCGGCCCAGCCCGTTGATCACCCCGAGCCGTGGCTCGTCGAGACCCCGACGGAGCTCGGCCTGGTCCGCCAGTCGCGGCCGGCGTTCCGGATCGACGGAGGTCCCAGCGAGTTCGCCTGGGTCGGCCGACGGTTCGGCCGGGACGCCGCCGAGTGGGCCGACGACTGACCCCGACCCCCTGGTGTCGACTGGGCAGTTCAGCAGCGACACGCCGCCAGGAAGCCTGCTTTTGTGCCCAGTCGGCGGTGTTCGAGGAGTGAGGGGTCGGGAGCGCTCGGGGTTAGGCGGGGGTCGGGACCTTGTCGGGGTCGGTGTAGGTGGGTTCGCGGCGCTTGAGGACGGCGATCACGCGGTAGGTGATCGGCATGACGAGGACCTCGACCAGGGTCTTCCAGAGGAAGCCGACGATCACGTAGTTGATGAAGTCGGCGGCCGTGGTGATGCCGATCGCGCCGGCGGCGATGCTGCAGAAGATCAGTGTGTCGGCGAACTCGCCGACCACGGTCGAGCCGATCAGGCGGACCCAGAGGCGGCGCTCGCCGTACCGGTTCTTGATCCAGACCAGCACCGCTGAGTTCAGCAGCTGGCCGGCCAGGTAGGCGATGACACCCGCCAGCACCAGCCTCGGGACGACGCCGATCACGGCCTCCAGCGAGGCCTGGTTCTCGTAGAACGACGCGGCCGGCAGCTGGATGGTGATCCAGAAGCAGGCCGAGGCCAGCAGCAGGGTGACGAAGCCGGTGATCACGGTACGGCGGGCGGCGCGGAACCCGTACACCTCGCTGAGCACGTCGCCGAGGACGTACGCCAGCGGGAACAGGAAGAACGCGCCGTCGGTGTTGATCGGCAGGATCTGCAGCGGCCCGAGGGCGAGCGACTGATCACCGAAGAAGCTGACACCCTTGCTGGCCGCGACGTTGGAGATGATCAAGGTCGCCGTGAACAGGGCGGTGATGATCGGGTAGAAGCTGCGGGGCGGCTCGGCATAACTCACCGGGTCATTCTGCACGCTCCACACCGAGTTTCGCTTTGCCCTTGCCAGTGATCGAGATCTGCCATACGCTCCGATTCCAAGCTCTTACTAAACCGATACAGTACCCGCCAGCGCAGCGACTGCGGACCCTCGCGAGGGCCGCCCGGCGGGACATCGGCTCACCTCGGGGAGTACTGCCATGGAGGCTTTCAGCGACGAACCCCTGGCGAGCGCCGGACCGCTCGCCGGCCCACCGCCCTTGGTCCGGCTCGATCGGCGCGAGTTCATGAGGGCCGCCGGCGGTGCCGCCGCAACGGCCGGACTGGCGGCCGTGATCGGCACCGGTACGGCCGGCGAGGCGGCGGCGGAGACCACCTCCATCGCGCCGAAGTTCGCCACCGTGGAGGGCCTGAACCTCTACATCGACGGCGGCCAGGCGGCGCTGCTGGCGATCCTGCCGGACTACGACCCCGCGGACGATCCCGACGCCAAGTACTTCCGGTCCGTGGTGCCCCGGGCGCAGCAACTCCCCGCGCTACGGGAAACCCAGGCCCACCCGGCGATCGACCCCGAACCGCAGCTCGCCGACTTCTCGATCTTCTACAACGCCTTCGACGGCGGCGCCGACCGGGCCACCGAGGCGAGGTACGGATCGGCCGCCAACCTCTACCTGTCCCGCTTCCAGCAGCGCGACGTGGTCGGCTACTGGCAGGTCTGGCGTTCGATCCCCAATCCGGCGCTGACCGACGCCGTGCACCGCAACGGCGGCCGCTGCATCGCGTTCATGTTCAACGACAACGCCTCGAACCTCGATGCTGATCATCTGCTCCGGCAGGACGCCGACGGGGAGTTCATCTACGGCAACAAACTCGTCGATCTGGCGCTCTACTTCGGCTTCGACGGCTACATGTTCGATGCCGAGGCCGGTTACATCTCCGCCGAGGACAAGCAGCTGGCCTTCACGATGTTCCAGGCGATGACGAAACGCGCCCGCAGCCGCGGAGTCGATCTCTACCTGCAGATCTACGGGCCGTCACCGGACAGCTGGCAGAGCATCGACCCGAGCGCCGCGGAATGGCTCACCACCCCGGACGCGGCGGACAGCTACTTCCTCGATTACAACTGGGCGTTCTCCGTCTATCTCAACGAGACCAAGGCCACCATCGAGGCGCTGGACCTGGATGCGAACCGACAGGTGCTCTTCGGCATCGAGCTGGAGGGGTACCGACGCTCCCTCGCACCGGTGACGTCCCGATCGAACATCAGCAGCGCTGTCCCACCGAACGGCAGCGGGCCGGCCGTGGGCGGCATCGCCCTGTTCAACCCTGCAGGTCCCACCGTCCAGTACGGGATCAAGGCCGCGAAGGAGGCCAACGGCGGTCAGCTCCCCGACCTGCCCACCCTCCGCTCCGCCGTCTATGCCGCCGAAAGGACGTTCTGGTCCGGCAAGACTCAGAATCCGGCTCAGGACAACGACGAGTCGGGCCGGGAGTCGTACGGCATGGCCAACTATGTCGCCGAACGCTCGGTGATCGGGACCCTGCCCTTCGTGACCCGCTTCAACACCGGCACCTCGGACGCCTTCTTCATCGACGGCGACAGGTCCAGCGATCGGCCCTGGTTCAATCTCGGGGCCCAGGACCTCCTGCCGACCTGGCAGTGGTGGACCAAGGACCTGTTCAGCAGCGCCATCACGGCCGGCCTGCTCTCGGTCGACTACGACCTGACCACGTCGTGGAACGGCGGCAGTTCGCTCATGATCAAGAGCGACCGCGACCCGGCCACCGCGACCGAGGTACGGCTCTACCAGACGTCCCTGCCGGTCCCGGCCGACGAGGCGTCCTGGCTGAGCCTGACCTACCGGATCGACGGCGACGAGCCGAGCCGGCTCATGATCGGCCTGGAGTTCGAGGACGATCCGGGTGAGCCGCTCTGGATCCGGGTCGACGCCCTGAAATCCAACCCGGGCTGGGGAACCGACTGGGGGTACGGAACCGGCTCCGGGGGTTGGGAGGACGGCGGCTGGCCCCAGACGGAGGGCGCCTGGGCGGCCGGCTGGCGCAGCCGCCGAGGTTCGACCGGCTGGTCGCAGGCGGTCGTCGGCCTGCACCGGTTCGCCGGTCGGACCATCTCCACCCTCTCGGTCGGCTGCAACACCACCCGGGCCTCGTCGTACAAGATCAACATCGGCGAGCTGGTCGTCTCCAGCCTGTCCGCGCAACGGCGGGCCCCGGCTGCTCCGGCCGACTTCGCGATCGAGGCCGTCAAGATCAACTCCGCTCGGACCAGCGCCGAACTGCGGTTGACCTGGACGTTCGACCCGAGCGTCGCCTACTACGACCTGTACCGGCGACGGACGCCGGACAGCACCGCCGGCCTGACCTGGCTGGGCCGGATCACGCTGGACTGCTACTACCTCGACGCGCTGCCGAGGCTCGGCCAGGAGGACACCGCGGTCGTGCAGCTGGTGCCGGTCCATCCGAACGGTCGCCAGGTCGTGGCCGACTCGGCGACCGTGACCGTCACCTGGTAGGCCCAAGAGCCGCTCCCTCGAGGGCTGGGCCCCCCGCCCACCCTCGAGGGAGCTTTTGGCCGGTCCGGGTCAGCCCGGATCCGGCTCCGGCCGGTCGAGTCGGCGGGCCAGTCCGCCGATCCGCCCGATGAGCACGTCGAAGAACCGCTCGGGATCGGTCCGGACCGCGACCCAGGCGTTCGGCTCCCGGCCCCACTTGCCGCCCCAGTCCGCGATCGTCGTACCGCGAGTCAACGCGCCGGCCAGCTCCACGTCCACCGTCGCGGCGCGCAGTTCGGCCCAGTCCTGATCAAGGGCGACGGCGGCCGCCAACGGGTCGTGCAGGTGGGCGAACCAGCCCCAGTTCCAGTCCCGGTGGAATTCGAAGTAGAACCGGGTCGCGTCGGTCAGGTGCTTGATCAGCGGGTTGCCGGCCGTCGACCGGGTGCCGTCCGGCTGGTCCGGCGCGGGCGCCTCGGCCGGCGTCGACCCGGCCGCCTCGGCCAGCCTGATCACGTGCTCGGGCCGCAACACGATGGTCTCGGTGACGTTGAGACCGCAGACGATCGGACGCCGGTCCTCCGGCAGCCCGCTGAATGCGTCGAAGACGATCTTGGCGGCATCCGGGTCGACCGCGATGTTCCACTCCGAGGTCGGCGTGGTGTTGCCCGGGTGATCGAAGGCGCCGCCCATGATCACGATCCGCTTCAGCAGTCCGGGCAGCTCCGGATCCTTACGTACGGCGAGCGCGAGGTTGGTCAGCGGCCCGGTGATCAACCCGACCACCTCCCCCGGATGGCGGCGTGCCACGTCGCTCCACAGCTCGACCGCGTGCCGGTCCGAGACCTGGCGGGTCGGTGCCGGCAGCTCGGCCCAGCCGATTCCCTGCGGGCCATGGGTTTCCGGGGAGGTCTTCAACGGCTGGATCAGCGGGATCTCCGAACCGAGGCACACCTCGATCTCCGGTGCCCCGACGAGTTCCAGCCAGGCCAGGTTGTTCAGCGCCACCTGCCGGGCGGAGACATTGCCGGCGGTGCCGGAGATGCCGAGGATCTCCGCGTCCGGCGAGCCGAGCAGATAGAGCAGGGCGAACGAGTCGTCGATGCCGGTGTCGACGTCGAGCAGCAGCTTGGTCACCCGATGATCATGGCAGGCATCGCGGCGGCGCGGGCAGGACCGGGTCAGCCGACCGCCGCGATCAACCGTTCGGCCGTGGCCGGGTCGGTGACCAGTCGCTTGAAGTAGCCGGCCCGGGCACCGGCCACGATCGGGTTGACCTTGTCCGGGCCGGAGGCGACGGCGATCGAGATCGGGATCCGCTGCAACTCCTGCAGGGACAGGGCGATCAGCCGCTCACTGCCCGGGTACGGGACCGGCCGGCCCTCGCGGTCGTAGAACCGGGAGCAGACGTCGCCGACCGCGTCGACCAGCGAGGCGGCGCCGGCCGGCACGAAGAGCGGCATGTCCGAGCGGACCATCGGCGGCGCGCCGACGCCGGTCAGCACGCAGCGCGCCCGCGGCCACAGGTGCAGCACCCGCTGGATCGACGGGTCCTTGATCAAGGTCTTGTAGAGGTCGGGCCCGGGCAGCGCGGGTGCGAACAGATAGGTCGCCCGGCCGCCGATCCGGGCCGCGATCATCCGGGTGATCTCGTTCGTCTGGTACCAGCCCTCGGGCTGGTCCTGGCCGCCGACGGTCGGCGCGACGACCACACCGGGCAACTGCTGCAGCTCGCAGCGGGCCACCTCGTAGACGGTCCGGCCGGAGGAGACCAGCAGCACGTCCCCGGAGGCCAGGTTCGCCTCGGCGAGCGCCGTACTCACCGCCGGGGCGAGTGCCGGGCCGAGCGTGTCGCCGACCGGCGGCGCCCCGCGCAGCGACGCAGACAGGTAGACCCGTTCCAGGCCGAGGGCCGCGGCCACCCGGTCGGCCAGCCCTTCGTCGGAGTCCTCGCCGGGCGGGATGATCTCGATCCGGACGATGCCCCGCCGCCTGGCCTCGGCCAGGATCCGGGAGACCGTGGCCCGGCTGGTGCCGAGCCGGCTGGCCACGTCGGCCTGGGTCGCCTCGTCGTCGTAGTACATCTTCGCCGCTGTGTAGAGCAGCGACGCGGGGAAGTGGCTGGCCTCGTTGGTGCGGTGGCCGGGGCTGCCACGGCGCCCCAACTCCGCCGGCCGCTCCGCCGGCGGCTCGGACCCGTTGGTCATCGCCATGCGGACAGTATGACCCACATCCCTCCTGAATCTGAACGGATGTGCACAACTCTCTCATTCGTGCAACTTTGTTCTGGACATATGTACGGAGCTCGCTTACAGTCGTCCTAGCACGCCGGAGCGTGGCTCTCCGGAGTTGGCTATGACTTGGAGGAGCTCGATGTCGAACCCCGCGGAGATCCCGCAATCCATGCAGGCCGTCATCTGTCACGGCCCCGAGAATTACACGTTGGAAGAGGTTCCGGTCCCCACTCCGGGCCCCGGCGAGGCACTGGTCAAGGTCGACGCGGTGGGCATCTGCGCCAGTGACCTGAAGTGCTACCACGGTGCGGCCAAGTTCTGGGGCGACGCGTCCCGGCCGGCCTGGGCCGAGACCGAAGTGATCCCGGGCCATGAGTTCGCCGGAACGGTTGTTCAGCTCGACGACACGGCAGCCGAGCGCTGGAAGGTCGGCGTCGGCGACCGGGTGGTCAGCGAGCAGATCGTGCCCTGCTGGAAGTGCCGCTACTGCCTCCGCGGCCAGTACTGGATGTGCGGCCCGCACGACATCTACGGCTTCAAGCGCCGGACCCCGGGCGCGATGGCGGAGTACATGATCTACGGCGTCGACGCGCTGGTGCACAAGGTCCCGAACGAGATCCCGGCCCACCACGCCGCGTTCGCCGAGCCGCTGTCCTGCTCCCTGCACGCCGTCGAGCGGGCCGGCATCGGCTTCGACGACGTGGTCGTGGTCGCCGGCTGCGGCCCGATCGGCCTCGGCATGATCGCCGGCGCCAAGTCGAAGAACCCAGCCAAGGTGGTCGCGCTGGACATGGCGCCGCACAAGCTGGAGATCGCCAAGGAGTGCGGCGCCGACGTGGTGATCAACATCGCCGAGGAGGACGCCGACAAGATCGTCAAGGACCTCACCGACGGTTACGGCGCCGACGTCTACCTGGAGGGCACCGGGCACCCGGCGGCCGTCCTGCAGGGGCTGAACCTGCTCCGCAAGCTCGGCACCTACGTCGAGTACGGCGTCTTCCGCGACGACGTCACCGTCGACTGGTCGATCATCAGTGACGACAAGGAACTCGACGTGCTGGGCGCGCACCTCGGCCCGAACTGCTGGCCGGCGGCGATCCGGCTGATCCAGTCCGGCCGGCTGCCGATGGACAAGATCTGCACCCATCAGCTGCCGCTCGCGGACTTCCAGAAGGGCCTCGACCTGGTCGGCGACGGGACGTCGTCGATCAAGGTCTCCCTGATTCCCTGACCCTGCAGTGCCCTGAGCCTGTCGAAGGGCCTTGAGCCTCATGGGGCTTGGCCCTTCGACAAGCTCAGGGAGCGTGTGGCATTACTCAACGGAGAGGCAAGAAGCATGGCTGATCACAGACTGACCCGGCGCGCGGCGCTCGGGCTCGGCGCCGCGGCGGCCGCGACCCCGCTGCTGAGCGCCTGCGGCATCGGCGGTGCTCCGGAGGCGATCAACGGAGCGTCGGCGGTGAGCGGCGGCTTCGACTGGAAGAAGGCGTCCGGCACCACGCTGAAGCTGCTGCAGACGCCGCACCCGTACCAGCAGGCCTTCCAGCCGCTGCTGAAGGAGTTCAGCGAACTCACCGGCATCGAGGTGATCACCGACCTGGTGCCGGAGAGCAGCTACTTCACCAAGCTCAACACCGAACTGGCCGGCGGCACCGGCAAGCACGACGCGTTCATGCTCGGTGCCTACTTCATCTGGCAGTACGGACCGCCGAGCTGGCTGGAGGACCTCAAGCCGTGGATCGAGAACTCCTCGGCGACCAACGACGAGTACGACTTCGAGGACATCTACGAAGGCCTGCGCCAGTCGACCCAGTGGGACTTCAACCAGGGCAGCCCGCTCGGCACCGGTGGCCAGTGGTCGATCCCGTGGGGGTTCGAGAACAACGTCGTCACCTACAACAAGAAGGTCTTCGACCAGCGCGGCATCACCCTGCCGGACCGGTTCGACGACTTCATCCAGCTGGCGATTGAACTGACCGACCGGACCGAGAACCGCTACGGCGTGGCCGCTCGCGGCTCCAAGTCGTGGGCGACGATCCATCCCGGCTTCATGACCCAGTTCAGCCGTGAGGGCGGCGTCGACTACCTCTACGAGGACGGCCAGTTCAAGGCCCAGATGAACGCGGACGGATCGGTCGCGTTCCACGAGAAGTGGATCGAGCTGATGCGGCGGGCCGGACCCACCTCGTGGACCACGTACGAATATCCGCAGGCCACCGGTGATCTTGGTGACGGCGTCGCGATGATGTGTTACGACGCCGACTCGGCGACCTATCCGAAGAATCGGCCGGGGGTCTCCAAGGAGTCCGGCAACCTCGGCTGGTATGCCGGTCCGGCCGGACCGGACGGCAACTACAAGACCAATCTGTGGACCTGGTCCTGGGCGATCAACTCCCAGGCCAAGAACAAGCTCGCCGCCTGGCTGTTCATCCAGTGGGCGACCGGCAAGGAGGCGCTGGGCAAGGCCGTCGGCAGCGGCAGCTTCGCCGATCCGGTCCGCGCCTCGGTCTTCGACTCGGTCTTCAAGAGCCAGCTGAGTGATCAGCCGGGCTATCTGGAGGCGTTCGAGACGGTGATCAAGGAGTCCAAGATCCAGTTCTCGCCGCAGAAGAAGTTCTTCGGCACCACCGAGGACTGGGCCGTCGCGCTGCAGGACATCTACGGCGGCGAGAACGCCCGGACCCGGCTGGACAGCCTCGCCAACACCAACACATCCAAGATCAATCTCTGAGGGAGGACGCGACAATGACGACGACCGAAACTCCTCCCGACGCCCCGGCGCAACGGGCCGCCAGGCCTGCTCCGCCGGAGGTGCCGGACTGGCGCCGCAAGCTGCGCCCCTATCTGCTGTCCGTGCCTGCGGTGGCGATCATCATCGGGATCCTCTACCCGTTCGCGATCGGTGCCATCTACACGGTGCTCAACTACGCGGCGGTGAACCCGAACCCGCGCTTCGTCGGCCTGGCCAACTTCCAGTCGGTGCTCACCGACACCAAGTTCTGGGGCAGTGCCGGGGTGACCCTGCTGTTCGCGGTCGCGGCCACCGCGCTGGAGACCGTGATCGGCGTGATCATCGCGCTGCTGCTCAACCGGTCGAGTCTGATCGGCCGGATCTTCGAGAAGGTGCTGATCCTGCCGCTGATGATCGCCCCGGTGATCGCCGGCGTGATCTGGAAGCTGATGTTCAACCCGCAGTTCGGGGTGCTGAACCACATCTTCGGCCTCGGCGCGACGTTCGACTGGCTGAGCCGGCAGAACGCGCTGGCCTCGGTGATCTTGGTCGACATCTGGATCTTCACGCCGTTCGTGGCGATCCTGGTGCTGGCCGGGATCCGGTCGCTGCCGAAGGAACCGTTCGAGGCGTCCGACGTGGACGGGGCGAACTGGTTCTACATGTTCCGCCGGCTGATGCTGCCGATGATCTGGCCGTACATCCTGGTCGCGGTGATCTTCCGGTTCATGGACAACCTCAAGGTCTTCGACCACATCTACGTGCTCACCTCCGGCGGGCCCGGCGTGGCCACCCGGACGCTGCAGATCGGCGCCTTCGAGGACTCGATCACCAACATGGACTACTCGCGCGGCTCCACCTACATGTTGATCTTGTGGATCATCGTGTTCATCACCGCGCGCTACCTGGTCGGCGTGCTGGGCAAGGCCCAGGCCCGCGCCGCCGGATCGGAGGGCTGAGTCATGGCTCGCGAGCTGTTGCCCGGCCAGCGCCGGTTCACCCCCGCCGGGATCGGCGGTGACCTGATCCTGCTCGGCTGGTTCCTGTTCTCGCTGTTCCCGATCTTCTGGATGGTGCTGCTGTCCTTGAAGACCGAGGCGGAGCAGACCACGACGTTCTTCGTCTTCTCCCCCACCCTGGAGAACTTCGCCACCGTGCTGTCCCAGCGTGGCACCGACCTGACCAGCGTCGACTACAAGACGGCGCTGCTGACCAGCCTGATCAACTGCGGCGGCGCGGTGATCGTCTCGCTGCTGATCGGCATCCCGGCCGCCTACGCGGCGGGGCGCTGGAAGTACCGCGGCTCCAACGACCTGATGTTCCAGATGCTGTCCTTCCGGTTCGCGCCGGAGCTGATGGTGATCGTGCCGCTGTTCGTGATCTACAACCAGGTCGGCCTGTTCGACACCCAGGTCGGCATGATCTGGGTCCTGCAGCTGGTCACCATGCCGCTGGTGGTGTGGATCCTGCGGTCGTACTTCCAGGACCTTCCCGAGGACCTGGAGCAGGCCGCACTGCTGGACGGCTACACCCGTCGGCAGGCGTTCGTCATGGTGGCGCTGCCGCTGGTCCGGCCCGGCATCGCCGCGGCCGCCCTGCTCGCGTTCATCTTCGCCTGGAACAACTACGTCTTCCCGTTGATCTTGAGTGACACCGCGGCCAGCACGGTCACGGTGGCGATCACCAAGTTCCTCGGCGGCGGCGGCCAGGCCTACTACAACCTCACCGCGGCAGCCGCGGTGATCGGCGCCCTGCCGCCGCTGGTGCTGGCCTTGACCATCCAGCGCTACCTGGTGCAGGGCCTCTCGTTTGGGGCGGTGAAGTCCTGATGGCAACCGTAGAAGTGGCCAACCTGACCAAGCACTACGGCAAGACCGTGGGCGTCGATGATCTTTCGCTGGAGATCGGCGACGGTGAGTTCTTCGTGATCTTGGGCCCGTCCGGTGCCGGCAAGACCACGACGCTCAAGTCGATCGCCGGACTGCTCGAGATCGACGCCGGTACGGTGCACATCGGCGGCACCGACATGACCCGGGTGGAGCCGTACCACCGCAATGTGGCGATGGCCTTCGAGTCGTACGCGCTCTATCCGCAGAAGACGCTCCGGGAGAACCTCGCCTCGCCGCTGAAGTCCGGCCGGACCGGCAGGTACACGCCGGCGCAGCAGCAGGAGCGGATCGACCAGGTCACCTCGACGCTCGGCGTCAACCACCTGCAAGATCGTCTTCCGCGGGAACTGTCCAACGGGCAGCGGCAGCGGGTGGCCCTCGGCCGGGTCCTGGTCCGGCCGGCCGACGTCTACCTGCTGGACGAGCCGCTGAGCCACCTGGACGCCAAGCTCCGGGCGGAGATGCGGGCCGAGCTGAAGACGCTCAGCGCGATGTCCAACACGACGACGGTCTACGTCACCCACGACTACCAGGAGGCCCTCGCGCTGGGCAACCGGATCGCGGTGATCAGGAACGGGACGTTGATCCAGGTCGACACCCCGGCGGAGATCTGGCACCACCCGGCCGACACGTTCGTCGCCCGGGCGCTCGGCCAGCCGGAGATCAACCTGGTCGACGGGGTGGTCGACGGCGGCAACGTGATCATCCCGGACACCAAGTTCGCCATTCCGGTGCCCGGTGATCTTGGACTGGGTGCCGGCGATCAGGTACGGATCGGCATCCGGCCCAGTGATCTTGAGCTGACCCAACCCACGCGCCCTGAGCCTGCCGAAGGGCAGCTGGCCGTGCCCGGCCGGGTCATCCTGGCCGAGCGGTTGGGCCGCAACATCGAGGTCTCGGTCGACCTCGGCGGCGCGACCCTGATCGGGCTGTCGCCCGGCGGCCCGCTGGCCGAGGAAGGCGTCGACGTCTCGGTCCGGGTCGACCTCGAGCACGTCCACCTGTTCGCCGCCGGTGACGGCGACACGGCCCGACTCGGCAGCGCGGCGCCGGCGCCGCGCCGGAAGGAGTCCTGATCATGAGCACCGCAACGGCCACCCAGGTGGCACAGAGCCTCACCCTCGGCTCGCTGAACAAGATCTACAACCCGCAGGGCCGGCACGAGTTCCATGCCGTCAAGGGCATCGACCTCGACATCGAGCCGGGCGAACTGATCGCGCTGCTCGGCCCGTCCGGCTGCGGCAAGACCACCACGCTCCGGATGATCGCCGGGCTCGAGACCGTGACCAGCGGTTCGATCCGGATCGGCGAGCGGGAGATCAGCCAGTTGCCGCCGGGGAAGCGCGGGATCGGGGTCGGCTTCGAGTCGTACGCCCTCTATCCGCCGCTGTCGGTCCGGGAGAACCTCGCGTACGGGCTCAAGGCACGGAAGGTGCCCGGCGCCGCCGACCTGGTGACCAAGATCGCCGAGCGGCTGGAGATGACCGACCTGCTGGGGATGCGGCCGTCCGCCCTGTCCAGCGGGCAGAAGCAACGGGTCGCGCTGGCCCGGGCCCTGGTCCGCAACCCTCCGGTGCTGCTGCTCGACGAGCCGCTGTCGCACCTGGACGCGTCGGCCCGGAACCGGGTCCGGCGGGAACTGAAGCTGCTGCAACGGGAGTTCGGCTACACCACGATCGTGGTCACCCATGATCAGGTCGAGGCGCTCAGCCTGGCCGACCGGCTGGCCGTGATGGACGGCGGCGTGATCCAGCAGTTCGGGACTCCGGACGAGGTGTTCGACGACCCGGCCAACCTGTTCGTGGCCCGGTTCGTCGGCGAGCCGCAGATCAACATCGTCGAGGGGACCTTGATCGTTTCCGGTGATCGGCGCGCGGTCCGGGTCGGCGACGGCGAGCTGCCGGTGGCCGTGACCGGCGGCGCCGACGGCGACCGGGTGCTGGTCGGCGTCCGGCCGCAGGACGCCTTGCTGGCCAGGGAAGGCGCCGGTATCGAGGTGACCGTGCAGTACTTCGAGCATCTGATGGAGTTCGGCCAGGCGACGCTCGATCTGGCCGGCGACATCGGCGACGTGATCGTCCAGACGCCCGCCGCCGAGATGTACGCGGTCGGCGACCAGGTCCGGCTGACGGCACCGCCCGAGCGGATCTACCTGTTCCATCCGGACACGTCGGAACGCATCCGTTGATCAACAGCCGGAACTTTGGGGAGTGGTGGCATGACCAAGCTGTGGAATGATCCGGCGACGTTCACCGAGGACCTGGTGGCCGGGTTCCTCGATGCGAACGCCGACTACGTGGTCGGCGTGCCGGGCGGCGTGGTCCGGGCGACCGCGACCCGGCCGGGCAAGGTGGCCGTGGTCACCGGCGGCGGCTCCGGGCACTACCCGGCGTTCTGCGGAACGGTCGGGCCCGGCTTCGCCGACGGCGCGGTGATCGGCAACGTGTTCACCTCACCGTCCGCCGCCGAGGCCGCCTCGGTCGCGCGGGCCGCCCACGGCGACGCGGGCGTGATCCTGACCACCGGCAACTACGCCGGCGACGTGCTCAACTTCGGCCTGGCCGTGCAGCAGTTGCGCGCGGACGGGATCGACGCCCGCTACCTCGCGGTCACCGACGACATCGCCAGCGCCGGCCCGGACGAGCACGACAAGCGGCGCGGCATCGCCGGCGACTTCACCGTCTTCAAGATCATGTCGGCGGCCGCCGAGGAGGGGTACGGCATCGACGACGTGTTCCGGGTCGGCGAGGCGAGCAACGCCGCGACCCGTACCCTCGGCGTCGCCTTCGCCGGCTGCACCCTGCCCGGCGCCGAGCAGCCGCTGTTCACCGTGCCGGACGGCCAGATGGGCGTCGGGCTGGGCATTCACGGCGAGCCCGGCGTCTCCGAGCAGGCGCTGCCGAGGGCGGACGAACTGGCCAGGCTGCTGGTCGACGGAGTGCTGGCCGAGGTGCCCGACGACGTACCGCGGCGGCTGGCGGTGATCTTGAACGGGCTCGGCCGGACCAAGTACGAGGAGCTGTTCGTGGTCTGGGGCACCGCCGCCCGGCTGCTCCGCGAGGCCGGCTTCGAGGTGGTCCGGCCGGAGGTCGGCGAGCTGGTGACCAGCCTCGACATGGCCGGCTGCTCGCTGACGATCACCTGGTTGGACGAGGAACTCGAACGGCTCTGGCTCGCCCCGGCGGACACGCCGACCTTCCGCCGCGGGACCACGCGTGCTGAGCCTGTCGAAGGACCACGCCGGGATCAGGACGCTTCGACAAGCCCTGCGCACGTTGAGATTGTGGCGGGTGACGAGGAGTCGCAGCAGGTCGCGACCAAGATCGCGGAGGCGCTGGCGGCGATCGCCGAGGCGATGGCGGCCGACGAGGAGGAACTGGGCCGGATCGACGCGGTGGCCGGCGACGGTGATCATGGTCGCGGGATGGTGAAGGGTTCGCACGCCGGGAGCGAGGCGGCCCGGGCGGCCGTCGCTGCCGGGGCCGGAGCCGGCGGCGTGCTGCGGGCGGCCGGCGAGCAGTGGGCGGCCCGGGCCGGCGGCACCTCCGGCGTGCTCTGGGGCGCCGCGCTGACCGCCTTCGGTGCCCGCCTCGGCGATGCCGGACGACCGGACGGAACGGCGCTGGCGGAGGCGGTACGGGCCTCGTACCAGGCCTTGATCGACCTCGGCGGGGCGCAGCCTGGCGACAAGACCATGCTGGACGCCTGGCTCCCGTTCACCGAGACCGTCGAGGCCGAGATCGGTCGCGGCGCGGACTGGCGGGCGGCCTGGGCGGCGGGCGCGAATGCCGCCACCGAGGCGGCCGGGCGGACCGCCGAGCTGCGGCCGAAGGTCGGCCGGGCCAGGCCGCTGGCCGAACGCAGTGTCGGAACGCCGGACGCGGGCGCGGTGTCGTTCGCCCGGTGTGTCACGGTGGTGGCTGAGCTGTACCGGAATGGATAGGGATAGATGATGAGCGAACCGAAGTGGCGCGTGGTCGTCGGCTGTGACGACGCAGGCCTGCAGTACAAGGACATCCTGAAGCAGGACCTGGCCGGCGACGACCGGGTGACCGAGGTGATCGACGTCGGCGTCGGGGCCGACGAGCACACCGCCTATCCGCACGTCGCGGTCGAGGCGGCCAAGTTGATCACCGAGGGCAAGGCCGACCGGGCCCTGCTGGTCTGCGGCACCGGCCTCGGCGTCGCGATCAGCGCCAACAAGGTGCCGGGCGTCCGAGCGGTGACCGCGCACGACTCGTTCTCGGTCGAGCGTTCCGTGCTCAGCAACGACGCCCAGGTGCTCTGCTTCGGCCAGCGCGTCGTCGGCATCGAACTGGCCCGGCGACTGGCCCGGGAATGGCTCGGGTACGTCTTCGACCCCGAGTCGGCCTCGGCCGCCAAGGTCGCCGCGATCGGCGAGTACGACGGGTCCTGCTGACCGATGACCGTGTCGACGATCGAGGGCAGCCACGGCAGCATCGCCGTCCACGACTGGCCGGTCGCCGAGCCGAGCTGGATCGCGATCCTGGTGCACGGGTACGGCGAGCATCTCGGCCGCTACCCACACGTCGCGACCCGGCTCAACGCGGCCGGCGCGACCGTGTCCGGACCTGATCATGAAGGGCACGGCGTCTCGGCCGGCGACCGGGTCCTGATCGAAGACTTCGAGACCGTGGTCGACGATGTCGACGCGGTCGTTTCCCGTGCCGTGGCAGGGAATCCGGGCCTCCCTGTGATCATGATCGGTCACTCGATGGGCGGCATGATCGCGGCCCGCTATGCCCAGCGGCACCGGGATCGGCTGCTGGCGCTGGTGCTGTCCGGGCCGGTGCTCGGCTCCTGGCACCCGACCGCGCTGGCCGAGCTGGACGAGATTCCGGACGACCCGCTGGACACCTCGACGCTGTCCCGCGACGACGCGGTCGGCGCCGTCTATTCGGCCGATCCGCTGGTCTGGCACGGACCCTTCAAGCGCCCGATGCTGCGGTCGATCGCCCGTACCCTCGAAGTGATCAACGACGGCGGCGAGCTGGGCGACCTGCCGACGCTGTGGGTGCACGGAGAGGCGGACACGCTGGTCCCGATCGGGCCCACCCGGGAAGGGATCGAGCGGCTCCGCGGCACCGACCTGACCGAGATCGTCTATCCGGAGGCTCGGCACGAGGTGTTCAACGAGATCAACCAGGACGCGGTCCTCGACGACGTGATCGAGTTTGCGCGGCGCCGGGTCGAATCCGCTGATTTGGGTTGACCGAACCCCGGTCCGGGCGGACATTGAGGCCATGGCCCTCCAGGTCGGACGCCGCGTCATCGAGCAGCTCAGCGAACTGCAGTACGAACCCACGCCGAAGCGGATCCGGGCGTTCGCGCACGGCCGGGCGCTGGTCGACACCCGTGGTGCGGTGCTGGTCTGGGAACCGAAACGGGTCGTTCCGTCCTATGCCGTCCCGATCGCGGACCTGGCCGGCACCCTGATCCCGGCGGACCCGACCGAGGCGGCCGAGCATCCGATCCGGCTCGGCGAGGGCGGGCCGCCGGTCCTCGACCCGGGAACGGCATTCACGGTGCACACGACGCCGGGCACCTCCCTGACCCTCCGCTCGGACGACGGTGAGCTGCCGGGTGCCGCGTTCCGCTGCGCAGACCCCGACCTGGCCGGCCACGTCGTGCTCGACTTCGCCGCCTTCGACGAGTGGCGCGAAGAAGAGGACCGGATCTACGCGCATCCCAGGGACCCGTTCAAGCGGATCGACGTCCGGCAGGGCTCGCGGCACGTTGTGATCAGCCGGGACGGGCAGCCGCTCGCCGAGAGCCGCCGGCCGAAGCTCCTGTTCGAGACCCACATCCCGCCGCGCTACTACCTGCCGGCCGAGGACGTGCGGCAGGACCTGCTGATCCCCTCGGACACGCGTACGGAATGCGCCTACAAGGGAACGGCCCGCTACTGGTCGGCCCGGCTTCCCGGCGGCGTCGTGCCGGACCTGTGCTGGTCGTACGAGGAGCCGCTGTCCGACGCCGTCGAGGTGCGCGGCCTGATCTGCTTCTTCGACGAGCGGGTGGATCTCACGCTCGACGGGATCCCGCAGCCACGGCCGGTGACCCCGTGGTCGTGACCGGGAACGGCGCGTAAGGGTTGTTTGAGACAATGGGCTTACCTGATCCTTGGGGCATGTTCCCGCCGCGGAGATTCCCCCGCCCTGCCGGTTCGCACGGCTGGTCCGACGGCTCGACCTCGGAGTCGGGCCGGTGCTATCAGCGCTGCGAGTGCGGCGCCTGGCGCGTCCTGCAGCACGGCGAGGAGTTCTGGTGCTCCTCCGACGAGCCCTGTCCCGAGGCGCCCCCGATCGAGCCGATCCCGCGCGGCTGGCCGTACCGGAAGGCCTGGGGCGCCGCACGGCTCTTCTTCTGACCCGCCCCCGACGGGCGTGAAATCGTCCGACAAGGCAGAATCGGGCTGTGATCGAGTATCGAACCCCGGCAGAGATCGAGCAGATGCGTGCGGCGGGCCAGTTCGTGGCCTCCGTGCTGACCGCGTTGCGCAAGCATGCCGACGTCGGCGTCAACCTGCTGGAGCTGGACGAGCTCGCCCACCAGATGATCAAGGATCGCGGCGCCACGTCCTGCTACATCGACTACCACCCCTCGTTCGGCGCCAGCCCGTTCGGCAAGGTGCTCTGCACCTCCGTCAACGACGCCGTCCTGCACGGCCTGCCGCACGACTACCAGCTCGCCGACGGTGACCTGCTCAGCGTCGACTTCGCCACCGAGGTGGACGGCTGGGTGGCCGATTCCGCCCTCTCCGTCGTCGTCGGTATGCCCCGGCCGCAGGACCTCAAGCTGATCGAGACCACCGAGGTCGCGCTGGCCGCCGGGATCGAGGCGGCCCGCGTCGGCAACAAGCTCGGCGACATCTCGTACGCGATCGCCCAGGTCGCCACCAAGGCCGGCTACAAGATCAACACCGACTTCGGCGGCCACGGCGTCGGCCGCACCATGCACGGCGACCCGCACGTCCCCAACAACGGCCGGCGCGGCCGCGGTCTGCCTCTGAAGGCCGGCCTGGTGATCGCCATCGAGCCGTGGTTCCTGGAGACGACCGACAAGATCTACACCGACCAGGACGGCTGGACCCTGCGCAGCCAGGACGGGTCCCGCGGCTCGCACTCCGAGCACACGATCGCGATCACCGCGGACGGCCCGATCATCCTGACCCAGCGGGATGCGTGATTTCTTCTCCCCAGTGACGACGGCCTGCCGGTGACGCCAGCCAGACCCGCCGGAGGCGCACGCCTGCCCCGGTCGGTGATCGTGCTCGGGATCATCGCCTTCTGCGTCGCAGTCGGACTCGGCGTCCTGATCCCGGTCCTGCCGGTGTTCGCGCGGACGTTCGGGGTCGGCAACTTCGAGATCGGCGCGGTGCTCTCCGCCTTCGCGCTGATGCGACTAGTCAGTGCCCCGTTCTGCGCCAGGTTGATCGTCCGGTTCGGCGAGCGACTGGTGCTCGGGACCGGCATGTATCTGGTCGCCATCTCGGCCGCACTCGCCGGGCTGGCGCAGACGTACCCGCAATTGTTGATCTTGCGCGGGATCGGCGGGATCGGCTCGGCGATGTTCACCGTGTCGGCGATGACCCTGCTGCTGGCGTCGGTCTCGCCGGACCGGCGCGGGCGGGCGACCGGGTTCTTCCAGGGCGGCTTCCTGATCGGCAGCATGGCCGGGCCGGCGGTCGGCGGCGGGTTGTCAACCATCTCCCTCACCGCCCCGTTCTTCTTCTACGCTGGCGCTCTGGTCGTGGCCGGCACCATCGGGTTGATCCTGCTCCGATCCTCCGACACTGGGAGGACCGACGGCGCAAGCGCTTCGGTCCCGATCGCCGACCTGATCAAGGACCGACGCTTCCAGGCCGCCTGCTTCACCAATGTGGCCCACGGCTGGACGTCGTTCGGCGTCCGTAATTCGCTGGTCCCGGTCCTGATGGTCGAGGTACTGCACGGGCAACCGGCCTGGACCGGGATCGCGTTCGCCGTTGCCTCGGTGGTTCAGACGATCATGGTCCTGCCGGCCGCCCGGATGACCGACACCGTCGGACGTCGGCCAGCCATGATCACCGGCTGCCTGATCGCCGCCACCTCGGCCCTCGCCATCCCGTTCGCCCCGAACGTCTGGGGCCTGGTGATCATTCTCTGCGTCTACGGCGTCGGGGCCGCCTTCCTCGGCCCGGCTCCGGCCGCGGCTGTCGGTGACGCGGCCGGCGGCCGAGCCGGGCGCGGTGTCGCGATCTTCTCCATGGCCGGAGACCTCGGCGCGATCGTCGGGCCGCTGGTCGCCGGGGTGCTGGCCGACCACGTCTCCTACCCGGTCGCCTTCGGGGTCGGCGCGCTGCTGATCTTCGTCGCCGCCGGGCTCTCGTACCGGATGCCGGTCGGTCGGTGACCATTTCTTGATCCGCCGGTCGTTGGCGCTAGCGGGTCGACGACTTATCGTTCTGCTTGAGACCGAACGGCCGGACGGGGGTTCACGATGCCTCGGGTGTCAGTACGCATCGCCACGGCGGTCTTCGCGTTCGCTGTCCTCCTGTTCGGGGCCGTCCCGACCGCCACGGCCGCGGTCGTCGAGATCCCCGGCCAGCCGAGCTCCGGCAGCAGCGAGTACGACTGGGTCGGCAGCTGGATGACCGCCGCCGAACAACCCGGAACCCAGGGCCCGGCGGCCACCGGCTTCGCCGACCAGACCCTGCGCCAGGTGGTCGACCTGTCGCTCGGCGGCGACCTGGTCCGGGTCCGGTTGACCAACGTGTTCGGCGACCGGCCGCTGCGCGTCGGATCGGCGTCGATCGCCCGCCGGCTCGGCCCGTCCGGGGCCGCCACGGTTGGGCGGCCGGTCCCGCTGACCTTCGGCGGCCGGCGGACGACGACGATCCCGGCCGGGGTCGAGGTGCTGTCGGACCCGGTCGAGCTGGCCGTACCGGATCGGGCCCATCTGCTGGTCAGCCTCTACTTCCCGGAACCCACCGGGCCGGCCACCTGGCATCGGCGCGGCTGGGCCACCACCTTCCTGGCCGCGGGCGACGCCGGGGCGGACCGGCGGGCCGACCGGTTCGCCGGCGTGGGTACGTCGACGTACTTCCTGGCCGGGGTCGACGTGCTGACCCGGTCCGCCGGCGCCGTCGTCGCGTTCGGCGATTCGATCACCGAGGGCTGCTGCGAGGAGGCGTCGATCGATGCCGATACCAGCTATCCGGACCGCTTGGCCGAGCAGTTCGGCGAGCCGGGCCAGCGGCTGGCCGTCCTCAACGCCGGGATCAGCGGCAACGCCCTGCTCCGGGACGGCTCCGGACCGAGCGCCCTGAGCCGCTTCGACCGCGACGTGCTGACCCGGCCCGGCGTTCGTACCGTGATCATCCTGATCGGCATCAACGACCTGATCCGGAGCAGCGGGACGGTCCGTTCGGCGCAGTTGATCAAGGGGTACGCCGAGCTGACCCGACGGGCCCGGGCCGCGGGGCTGCTGGTGATCGGGGCGACCCTGACGCCGTACGGCGACTCGCGCGGCTTCACTCGGGCCGGCGAATCCCAACGACGGCAGGCGAACCGGTGGATCCGGACCGGCGGTGCGTTCGACGCGGTGATCGACTTCGACGCGGTGCTCCGGGACGGCCGCAACCCGGCCCGGCTGCGGGCCGACTTCGACCCCGGTGATCATCTGCATCCGACCGTGGCCGGCTATGCGGCGATGGCCGAGGCCGTCCGCGGCGCGACCGAGTCGACGGTAACCGAGCCGCCGCGACGACGGCATCCGGCGGCGACCGTACTCACCGCGATCCGCACCTTCCTGCGCGAGGACGAGCGGCACGATTGACATTGATTCGAACTTGTGTTCGACTCAATCAATGCGCTGGGAAGGTCGTCGGGTGGATGCAGTCGACGAGCACGCACTGCCCGGCCTGGGGCAGTTCAGCGGGCTGGTGCGGAGCGTCCGGACGCCGGAGTTCGCCGGGATCACGTTCCACGAGGTGCTCGCCCGGTCGGCGCTGAATCAGGTGTCGGCGCAGAGCGCGATCATGCCCAGCGCCTGGACGATCAATCCGTATCGCGGCTGTCAGCACGGCTGCGTCTACTGCTTCGCCCGGCCGACGCACAGCTATCTCGATCTCGACGTCGGCACCGACTTCGACACCCAGATCGTGGTCAAGATCAACATCGTCGAGCGGCTGCGGCAGGAGCTCGGCCGGCTCGGTGATCGGGTCGGCGGGGTCAACCTGGGCACCAACACGGATCCGTACCAGCGGGCCGAGGGGCGCTATCGGCTGATGCCCGGGATCATCGGCAGCCTCGCCGACCACGGCAAGCCGGTGTCGATCTTGACCAAGGGCACCCTGCTGCAACGCGATCTCGACCTGCTGGCAGAGGTGTCCCAGCGGGTGTCGGTCAGCCTGGCCGTGTCGATCGCCATGTACGACGACGCGATCCGGGACTCCGTCGAGCCACAGACGCCGACCACCAAGGCCCGGCTGGGCCTGGTCCGGGCGATTCGTGATCATGGTTTCGACTGCACGGTGCTGGTGATGCCGGTGCTGCCGTACCTGACCGACAGAGTTGATCAACTCGACACCGCACTGCGCCGGCTCAGCGAGGCCGGCGCCACCGACCTGCACGTCGGCGCCCTGCATCTCAAGCCCGGCGTCCGGGAGTGGTACTACGGCTGGCTGGAGCGGACCCGGCCCGACCTGCTGCCGCGCTACCGGGCGTTGTACCGGCGCGGATCGTACGCACCGAAGGACTACCGGGAGGCGCTTGCCGCCAAGGTGGCTCCGCTGCGCCGGCGGCACGGCTTCGACCGGCCGGGCCGGCGGCAGCTGATCGTTCCGGCGCCCGCCGCGACCGTGGATCCGCAGGCGACGCTGTTCTGATCAGGCAGCGAGCGGCCGATAGCAGTCGTACGTCTCCTGCCGGATGATCAAGCCCGCCTCGTCGAAGGTGAGGAACATCGCCACGTCGGCCCGCAGCTCGTGCCCGGCCGGCAGTGCCCCGAGCGCCTTCGCGAGCACGCCGGTCCACTCCAACTGCAGCACGACCCGGTCGCCGAGCTCAGCCTCCCAGGTCACCTCGTAGCGCTGCGACGCCATCAGTTCGGCACCCTCGACCGACGCGGCGAGCATCGCCGCCAGCTCCCGGGTCCGGCCGAGCGGCGTGATCGGCGACGGGTGCTCGACCTGTTCTGCGTCGGGATGGAAGTACGGCCGCAACCGCTCGCCGACCGCGCCCGCCTCGATCGCCGCGACCAGCGCCGTTGCCGTCGTCAGGTTCGTCATGCGCGCAGGCTAACCCCACCCGCCGCCTGCAGGACAAGGACAAGGCTCCGTGTGTGGAAACTCCGAGGCATCAGACCCGGCCGAGATTTCCACGTTGGCGTTCGGGGGCCGTGAACCAGATCAGGGAGAGGGCGGCGAGGCCGGCGAGGCCGGCAGCCAGGGGGAGCCAGCCGGCACCGAGGGTCGCGACGACCAGGCCGCCGAGGCCGGAGCCGAGTGCGGCACCGGCGTAGATCGCCGAACCGTTCAGCCCGAGGGCCACGGTCGGCGCCTCGGTCTCCGCGGCGAACAGCCGATGCTGCTGGGGCACGATCGAGACGCCGGTCGCGAGGCCGATCACGAGCATGATCACGATCACCGCGGGCAGCGAGTGGGTCAGCGGCTGCAAGATCAGGAACGCCGCACTCGACACGGCGGCACCGACCAAGATCACCGGCAGCGCACCGCGGGAATCGACCAGCCGCCCGGCCACCTGGTTGCCGACGACCTGACCGGCGCCGCGGACCACCAGCAGCACCACCAGGACCACCCCGGTGGCGACCGGCGCGACGATCACCGGGAGATAGGCCAACGCGAGGAAGCCCGGGATCAGGACCAGCACCGTGCCGCCCAGGATGGCCAGCACGTTCGGCTTGGCCAGCACCCGGACCCGGTCCCGCAGCGAGGTCGGCGGCAGGTGCACCTTGGGCAGGATCGGCACCACCACCGCGGACAGCACGGCCAGCCCGGCGATCACCCACATGGCGCCGCGCCAACCCCACCACTGCCCGATCAGGACGCCGAACGGTACGCCGATCACGGTCGAGACCGTCGTACCGGCAGCGATCGCCGCGAGCGCCCGACCCCGGCGGCCGGGTGCCGCGAGCAGGCCGGCGACGGCGTAGGCGTTGGCCTGGAACGCCGCGGCGCCCAGTGCGGCCAGGACCCGGCTGATCGCCACGATGAGGTACGTCGGCCCGACCGCCTGGCCGATCATCCCGACCAGGAAGATGATCATGCCCACGCCCAGCACCAGGCGCCGGTCCAGCCGCCCCGTGACCGTGGCGATCACCGGCGACCCGAGCGCGTACGCGACGGAGAACATCGTGGTCAACTGCCCGGCCGCCGCGACATCGACCCGCAGGTCGGCCGCGATCTCGGGCAGCAGGCCGCTCAGAACGAAGCCGTCCATGCCGAGCGTGAACGTACCGATCGCCAGCATCCCGAGCTGGAAGGTGCCGATCCCCGGCGGAGCCCCCGAGTCGCGAACATTATTCGATGCTTGTCGAACAATCACATGATCAAGCTAGAGTATTGTTCGATGAGTGTCAAAGAGTTCTGAGGCACCTGAGACCCCGGCCCGCGGCCGCCGGCTCCCCCAGCCGACGGTCGATTCCATCGACCTCAGCAACGTGCTGAGCGCCCTCGCCGACCCGGTCCGGCTCGAGATCATGCGCGACCTGTACGCCAACGGCGAGCCGATCGACTGCGCCGCGATCGCAAGTCGCATGCCGGTGACGGCCTCGACCGTCTCGCATCACTGGCGGGTGCTGCGCGAGGCCGGCCTCACCTCCACCGTGGCCGAGGGACGGAAGCGGATCATCCGGGTCCGCCAGGACGACCTCGAGCAACGCTTCCCGGGCCTGCTCAAAGCCGTCCTGGGCCCACCGGCCTGAGGCGATGCCCTGGAAAGGCGTCACCGGGTATTCCGGCGAGGTCTCCCAGCGGAGCACTCGGCGTTTCGCCCCTCATGGGCTCGGATCGGCCTTCATCCTTGAGCGGATGGACAAGTCAACAACTTCTTCGACAAGGCCAAGTGCCACCGAGCACCGCTGGTTCCGAAGAATTCGACCAGCGCCGGAAATCACTCAGTACGAGCCATCGAAGATGAGCCACGCCCTCCGGCAACTCTGGGGTCACGTCTTCCTCTCAATCTTCCTCTCCTTTTGGATTGGCACGTCCATCTGGGCATTCTGGAAGTCCATACGGTACGGAGCGCCTACGGCCGACATCGCCCGGTCACTTCTTACGGTCGAACCTCCACCGAGTTGGGATCCTGGCGGCTACCTCGCTGGCACCGCGGCCGTGGCCATAAGTCTGTTCCTCGCGATGATCTTTGATGATGCCCGCCGAGAACCAGTCGTTCACGAGGACGAAGCCGCACCGCGGATCCTGCTCGAATCGCTGACCGTGATCGCGCTGTGGGCCACTGCCGTGCTCGCGTGGATCATCTTCTGGACACAGATGACGTCAGGCTCGCCAGAGTTCGCGGCTGCTGGATTTCTTGTCATGATCGCCTTCCTGTTCGCAGCACTCGTCGTGGCCGCACGGCCGACGCCGACGGCTCTTCGCTACTCGCTCGACGCGAATCAGCGCGCCATAATCGCGCTTCTGACGACTCAGAGCCGGCTGCGTTCTGCGCTGGGCTACCCGGGGACGGTCAAGCCGACGATGCCCATGGTCCGACTGGGAATAGCGGGAGTGGTCGTAGGCGTACTTCTGACAGTCGTGCCGCTGGCGATCATCCGGCTGCGTGGCGGAGATGTCGAGGCAAGGCCGGTGGCGGCACTCCTCATCCTGTCTGGGCTAGGCGAGGGTCTTGCATTCGTCGTTCTGATCACCGCCGCAGTCGATATGGCAGTGATCAAGGCCAGTACCAGCGGCGGCGTGAAGGTCCTCAGCATCGCCTCTAATCTGCTGCTCCCGGTAGCGACTGCTGGCTTGATCACCGGATATCCCGTCGCCTTCGCCGCAGGCGACAGCGTGGAACTGATGATCGCCATCGCACTCTACGGCGGTCTGATGTGGCTCACTGCGGCCATTGCCTGGGTCGTACTTATCCGATTCTCGCCGGATCTGCAGCGGCTGCAGCTATACCGGATAAGCCAGCGGCTGGACTCAACGAGGGAGAGCCGCGCCCATATGCTCCGACAACGGAGACGCACGCCCTCAGTGGGGAAGATCCGGCCGGTTAGTCCCGGCCGAATCTTCCCCAGGACCCTCACAAGGAAAAAGCGGCAAGAGAAAGGAGGCCCAGGCGGCGGGTTGGGCGGGTGGTGGCGACGTAGAGATCGGCGACACCGCGGCGGTCGGCGACCAGGATCTCTTCCGGGGCGACGATGATGACGCCGTCGAATTCCAGGCCCTTCGCCTGCTCCGGGGTGAGCACCGCGACCGGAGCGTCGAGGAACTCTTCATCGGCGAACGTCGCGGCTCCCCCACAGTGGTCCCGGCACTCCTCGATCCGGTCCGCCGTGGTGATCACCGCGATGGTGCCCTCACCAAGTTGATCTTGTTCCTGAGCGAGCAGGTTCGGCAAATCTCGGCCGAGCCGATCGCCGCTGGAGGCCCACGTCCACGGCTCGTCGCCGTCGGGGCGGGCGGCTCGTGGGGCCGTCGCGTCGGAGCCGGCGGCGGCCAGGATGCCGTTCGCGTACTCCAGGATCGGGCCGGTCGAGCGGTAACTGACCGTGAGGGCCTCGCGGCGCCAGCGGCCGGCGGCGACCGGGTCCAGGGCGGCGGCCCAGGACTGCGGGCTGTCCGGGGCGGCGGCCTGGGCCAGGTCGCCGACCGCGGTCATCGAGCCGGTCGGGCAGCGCCGGGCCAGCATCCGCCAGGCCATCGGGGACAGTTCCTGGGCCTCGTCGACGATCACGTGGCCGTAGGCCCACTCGCGGTCCCGGCGGGCACGGTCGGCGAGCGGCTCCATGATGCCCTCGTCGTAGTAGCGAGACAGCACCTCGGAGCCCTCGATCATGATCTCGCCGTGGTCCTCGTCGGCGTATTCGAGGGCGAGCTCGGCGGCCTCGGCGGCGGCCAGGTCCAGCTCGAGGCTCTCCGAGTCGCGCTGCGCCTGGACCCGGCGCCGCTCGGCCGCCTCGCGATCGAGCAGTTCCTGGGCTGGGCCGAGGAGTTCGGCGAGCTCGTCCAGGAGGGGTACGTCGGAGATGGTCCAGGGCCCTTCGACAAGCTCAGGGCGCGTGGGCGAGTCGGGCTCGGGGTGCGGCAGGGAATCGGGCTCGGGCCCTTCGACAGGCTCAGGGCGCGTGGAAGCGGTCGGCTCAGGGCGCGTGGAAGAGATCGGCTCGGTGCGTGTGGAAGAAGTCGGCTCGGTGCGCGCGGAAGAAGTCGGCTCGGTGCGCGGGGAAGGCGTCGGTTCCGGGCGGGCGAGGGCCGCGCGTTCGGGATCGGTGAGGACGGTCGCGACCCGGTTGCGGAAGTCGGGGTCGGTGTAGAGCTCGGTCAGCAGCCGCTCCGGCGTCAGCTCCGGCCAGATCAGGTCGGCGGCGCGGGAGAATGCCTCGGACTGGGCCAGGTTGGCGCGCATGCCCTTCGGGTCGAGGAAACCGCGCAGGTCCAGGTCCTCCTCGCCCTCGATCAGTTCCGGTACGTCGACCTCGTCGATCATCTTCTCGAGCCGGTCGAGCTCGCGGCCGACGAGTTCGTCGAGCAGCCGCTCGACCACGAACGGCCGGATCCGGTTGTGCGACAGCTGCAGATGCTCGGCGCGCTCCCGGGCCCGGTCCCGCAGTGTGCGGCAGAAGTCCGCGTCCAGGCTGTGCTCCTCGTCGCCGACCCGGACCGTCAGCCCGTCCTCGGAATAGCGCTGATGATCAACGACGGCGGCCGCGACCAGGTCGACCATCCGCGGGTCACCCTTGATCACGGCGGTGGCCGGCGGGTCGGTCGCGGCGGTCCGCAGCGGCGGGTAGAGGTCGCCGATCGAACCGAGGACGACGTCGGTCTCGCCGAGCCCGGGCAGCACCTGCTCGACGTAGCGGAGGAAGGTACGGTTCGGGCCGATCACCAGGATTCCCTTGTCGGCAAGGCGATCCCGGTGCGTGTAGAGCAGGTACGCGGCGCGGTGCAGGGCCACCACCGTCTTACCGGTGCCGGGCCCGCCCTCGACCACCAGGATGCCGGACAGCCCGGACCTGATGATCTTGTCCTGCTCGGCCTGGATGGTCGCGACGATGTCGGCCATCCGGCCGGTCCGGGCCTGCCGCAGCGCGTTCAGCAACGCCGCCTCACCGGCCAGCTGCCCGTCGCCGTCAACGGCCGTGAAGTCCAGGACGTCGTCGTCGATCCCGACCACCTCGCGCTGCCGCAGGTGGAGGTGCCGGCGCCGCCGGATGCCGAGCCGCTCGGCCGGGGTGGCCCGGTAGAAAGCGGCGGCGACCGGCGCCCGCCAGTCGATCAGCATCGGTTCGGCGTCGTCGTCGGCGAGCCCGATCCGGCCCAGGTAGAAGCGGTCGTCGGTGTCGGTGTCGAGCCGGCCGATCACCAGGCCGCGCTCGGCGGCGGTCAGGCCGGCGGCGCGCTGGGCCAGCCGCTCGGCGAAGTGCTGGCGCTCCCGTACCCCTTGATCGGTGTCGGAGGTCGCGGCGCGGATGGTGCCGGCGAGCTGCTCCTCGGCCTGCCGGCGCAGGTGATCGAGGCGGTCGTAGAGCGTGCTGACGTGGGCCTGTTCGGCGGCGATCTCGGCCTGGACGATCTCGGATTGCGTGATCTCGGACTGGGTGAGGTCTGACTGGGCGGACGAAACACTCATGCGGAAGGTTCGCTCCTGAATGCCGGATTCCCTGGGCGCCGGATGCGGCGCGGGCGTGAGCGTACCCCATCGGGGCAAGGGCACTAGGCTAGTTGAACGTAAGGAATCCGAGAAGAATTCCGTACGGGGGCCGGAATTTCCGAATCGACGAGGATCGGAGCACTGTGGGCCGGACCACGACACGCATTTCCGCCCTGTTCGGGGTGCTGCTGCTGATCACTGCGCTGGCCGGCTGCGGCGAGGACGCCGCCCGGGCCAAGCAGGTCAAGGTGACGCTGGCCAACCACGTCTGGAGTACGGCGATCCAGGAGCTGATCGGCGAGTTCGAGGCGGAGACCGGGCTGGACGTCACGGTGAGCACCCTCGGTGAGAGCCAGTTGTCCGACCAGTACAACGTGAAGCTCAACGCCGGCACCGACGACATCGACGTGATGATGTTCCGGCCGCTGCAGGAGGGCCGCCAGTTCATCCACAACAAGTGGTTGGCCGACGTGACCGACCGGACCGGCGACCCGGCCTACCGGTGGGACGACTTCATGGAGTCGGCCCGGGGCGCGGTCAGCGACGGCGACCGCTCCTACGGGGCGCCGTTGATCACCGAGCGGGAGATCCTCTACTACAACGCGGACCTGCTGCAGCGGGCCGGGATCGACGGTCCGCCGGAGACGCTGGACGAGCTGGTCGCCGATGCTGCTCAGGTCAAGGCGCGGGTGCCGGACACGTTCGGGTTCGTCAGCCGCGGCCAGCGGTCGCCGGCGGTGACCCAGTTCTCCAGCTACCTGTTCTCCTGCGGCGGCGATTTCGACGACGGTACGACCTCGACGCTCGACTCGCCGGAGGCCGTCAAGGCCTACCAGGTCTACACCGACCTGCTCCGCGAATCCGGCCCGCCGGGCACCTCCAACATGAACTGGCCGGACGCGTTCGCCGTGTTCCAGCAGGGCCGGGCGGCGTTCCTCACCGACGCCGACAGCCTGTTCGCCAACGTGACCGACCCGGAGAAGTCGCGGGTCGCCGACCAGGTCGGGTTCGCCCGCTTCCCGGCCGGCAGCGCCGGATCGAAGCCGTACAACGTGACGTCCTGGGCGCTCGGGATCAACGACGTCTCGGAGCATCAGGAGAACGCCTGGCGGTTCATCCAGTGGGCGACCTCGCCGGAGATCACGCTGCGGATGCAGCAGGCCGGTACGCCGAGCGCCCGGACCTCGGTCTGGGACGACCCGTCCGCGACCGCCGACCTGCCGCCCGAGCTGGTCTCGGTGATCAAGGACAGCTTCAACGGCTCGGTCGGCCATGACCGGCCGCGGGTGATGAAGGTGCCGCAGGCCCGCGACATCGTCGGCGGCCCGCTGGTCGTCGGCCAGCAGGGCGGCGACATCGCGGCCGCCGCGACCAAGGCGGCCGAGGAGTACGACGAACTGCTGGCGAAGGAGCGCCGATGAGTGATCAACGTGCGGTGAGCCTGTCGAACCGCCCTTCGACAAGCTCAGGGCGCGTGGGCGGCGACAGCTCAGGGCGCGTGGGCGGCGGCAGCTCGGGGCGCGTGGGCGGATTGTCGGCGTTCCTGAACCGGCACCGGAAGTGGGTGCTGGCCGGTCCGGCGTTGATCTTCGTGGTGGCGATGCTGGCGTTCCCGTTGGCCTGGACGCTCTATCTCAGTGTCACCGACGCGTCCGGCTCGGTGCGGGCCGACAAGACGTTCATCGGGCTGGCCAACTACGCCGAGGTGCTGACCGACGTGGAGCGGTTCTGGCCGGCGGTCGGCCGGACGGTGCTGTTCACGGTCGGCGCGATCGCGCTCGAGGTGATCTTCGGCATGATCATCGCGCTGCTGCTGTGGCGGCCGTTCCGCGGCCAGGGCCTGGTCCGGGTGGCGATCCTGCTGCCGCTGGTAGCGACACCCGTCGCGGTCGGCATGATGTGGTTGTTGATCTTCGAGCCGACCATCGGCGCGGCGAACCAGTTCCTGGAGCTGATCCGGATCCCGGCCCAGGGCTGGATCTCCGATCCGGACCAGGCCCTACCGACGTTGATCTTCGTCGACGTCTGGCAGTGGACGCCGATGGTGACGCTGATCTTGATGGCCGGACTGACCGCGCTGCCCGGTGAACCGGACGAGGCGGCCCGGGTGGACGGGGCGTCGGGTTGGCAGCGGTTCTGGTTCGTCACGCTGCCGCTGCTCGCGCCGACGGTGATCGCCGCCGTGCTGTTGCGCAGCATCGACGCCCTGAAGACGTTCGACATCCTGTACGCCACCAAGGGCAAGGGCGGCGGTTCGGCGCACGAGGTGGAGACCCTGAACATCTACGCGTACGGGCTCAGCTTCGACTACAACGAGTACGGCCTCTCGTCGGCGGTGTTGATCATCTTCTTCCTGATGATCGTGGCGGTGGTCGCCGTGCTCGTGCTGCGGCGAGGAAAGGCGGCACCATGACCCGGAAGCGTTGGCTCGGGATCGGCCGCGGCGTTGCGCTGGCGGTGATCGTGATCGGCTTCGCCGTACCGCTGCTGTGGATGGTGCTGGCCGCGTTCAAGAGCAGCCTCGACATCACCGACCCGTCCAAGACGTTGATCTTCACGCCGACGCTGGACAACTTCCGGACCGTGTTCGGCCAGCAGAACTTCCTGCCGTTCATCGGCAACAGCCTGGTCGTCGGTGCCCTGTCCACCCTGCTGTCGCTGCTGCTCGGCGTGCCCGCCGCGTACGCGATGAGCCGGTTCCGGATGGGTGGCTCGGCCGGGGTCGTGCTGCTGGCCCGGATCATCCCCGGGGTCAGCCTGCTGGTGCCGTGGTTCTACGTGTTCGCCAACCTGCGGCTGGTCGGCAACTACTCGGCCCTGGTGCTGTCGCACATGTTCGTCACGCTGCCGCTGATCGTCTGGATCATGATCGGCTACTACGACCAGATCCCCGAGGAGCTCGAGGAATCGGCGCAGGTCGACGGCCTGACCCCGCTGGCCGCGTTCGCCCGGATCACGCTGCCGCTGTCCACCCCGGGCATCGCGACCGCGAGCATCCTGGCCTTCATCTTCTCCTGGAACAACTTCATGTTCGCCCTGGTGCTGTCCGGCGAGAACACCCGCACCCTGCCGGTGGCGATCTTCAACTTCATCGCGTACGCCAGCATCGACTGGGGCGGCCTGATGGCGGCCTCGGTGATCATCACCGTACCGATCATGATCATCGCCCTGTTCACCCAGCGCTACATCGTGGCCGGCATGACCGCAGGCGCGACGAAGGGCTGACCCACCGAAGCACTCGGCCGGGAGCGGAGTGCCAGTGCGGCCACCGCTCAGGAGATCCTGGCCCTCGCGCGGCTGACCCCCCGCGCCGACGACATCCTGACCGATGCCGACCTCTATGACGAGCACGGGCTGCCGCGGTGATCCTCGACACCTCGGCGGTCGTCGCCGTCCTGCAACTAGAGCCGGAGGCTGAGCGGTTCGCCAACCTGATGGCTTCGGCGGCGGGCATCGAGATCTCCGCGGCCACCGTCCTCGAGGCGTCGATCGTGCTCGGCCCAACCCGGCAGAACGCCCTGGACAAACTCCTCGGGCTGGTGGGTGCATCGGTGGCATCGGTCGACGAAGATCAGTTGGCCGCGGCGCGCCTGGCCTACCTGACCTATGGCCGGCGGTCCGGGTCACCGGCCCGCCTCGATTACGCCGATTGCTTCAGTTACGCCCTGGCCAAGTGCCGGAAACGTCCACTGCTGTTCAAGGGCAACGACTTCGGCCACACCGACATCGAACCCGCCGATTCCTGACCGTCTGGGCGGTCAGGCCTGCTCAGCGAAAATGGCCGCGAACCTGCCGCCGGCGGCGACCAGGTCGGCGTAGCTGCCGGCTTCGACGATCTCGCCGTTGTCGATCACGTTGATCCGGTCCATCGCCCGCAGGGTCCAGGCTCGATGGGACACGACGATGGTGATCCGGTCGTCCCGGTTGCGGCCGAGTTCGGCGAACACCTCCTGCTCGGCCTCGGCGTCGATCGCCGAGGTGGGTTCGTCGAGGATCCAGATCGGCGCCGCGCGCAACTGGATCCGGGCCAGGGCGAGGCGCTGCCACTGCCCGCCGGAGATGCCGACGCCGCCCCACTGCTCGCCGAGTTGGGTGTCCAACCCGTCCGGCATGGTCCGGACGAAGTCGCCGGCCCGGGCGGCGTCGAGGGCCGCCCAGAGCTCGTCGTCGGTGAAGTCCTCGTCGGGCCGGCCGAGGGCGACGGCGTCGCGCACCGTGAACTCGTACCGGCCGAATTCCTGGGTCAGCAGGCCGAACTGCCCGAGCCAGGCGGCCTCGCCGAGGTCCACCCGGGTCCGCCCGTCGACCGTGACGAGTCCGGCGGTGGGTTCGATCAGGCCGAGGATCGCCTGCACGGTGGTCGTCTTGCCGGCCCCGTTGACGCCGACCAGCGCGATCATCTCGCCGCGGTGGGCCTCGAAGCCGATCCCGGCGACCGCGTCGGTGTCCCGGTCGGCGTAGCGGTGCCGCAGTCCGGTGACCCGGAGCGTCCGGGCCGACGTCGCGATGGGATGCGGCCGCGCCGGCGGGGCGTCGGCCAGGAAGGTGCGGACGGCGGTCGTCCTGGGCAGGAACTGCAGCACCTCGGCCAGGCTCACGCTGCCCGCCGCGCTCGCGCCCATCGCGGCGATCACGCCGTAGATGCCCGCGACGGCGTCCGGGCCGTAATCGAGCCCGACGATGATCGCCAGCACGGCGGCGCCGAGCAGCACGATGCCGCTCAGCCCGACCAGCAGCTGGGACCGGATCCGGGCCCGTACGGTCAGGTTCCGGGCCTCGATGGTGCGGGTCTGTTGGGCGATCACCATGGCGGCCAGCCGGTGGCTCGTGCCGAGGCTGGCCAGCTCGGTGATCGACCGCTGCCGGCTCATCGTCTCGCGCAGATACCGGTCGCGCTGATAGGCGGGCCCGAGCAGCGCCCACATCCGTTCGGCCGCCCGGCTCACGTACCGGCCGGCCAAGATCACCGGCACGGTGGCCAGGACGACGAGCAACGCCGCCACCGGACTCATCGAGGCGACGGTGATCACCACCGCGACCGCGGCCGCCGCCGAACCGAGCCCGGAGACCACCCGGCCGTAGACGTGCGAGACCGCGTCGATGACGGAGTGGGTGTGACCTTCCACCTCGGCGGCCACCGCGGGATCGGCGAGCCGGGACGGCGCCAGCCGGGCGACGGCCTCGGCCAGCATCGACTGCAGCCGCAGTTCGGTGCTCAACATGGCGCGTTCCTCGACGGCGGAGGCGACGGCCGTCAACGGCGTGGCCAGGGCGACCGCGACCACGACGACGAGCAGCGGCACCGCGAGCTCGCCGAGGCCGGACGCCTCCCGGAGCCTGTTGATCAAGGTCGCGATCGCCGCGACCTGGGCCGCCGGCAGCGCGGCCAGGACGAGCGAGAGGACCGCGAAGGCGGTCGCCGACCGCCGGTCGGCGGCGAAGGCATGCCGGGTGACGAAGGCGACATCGGCCAGCGCGGTGCCGATCCGGACGGACGTGGCCATCGGGACACGGTCGCAGCACCCGGCGCGGAGCGTCAACGCAATTCGGTGGTCGCACCGCGGCGCAGCAGGGCCAGTAGTTCCGCGGTCGCGGCGGCCGGGTCGGGGGCGGGATCGTCGGTGAGGAAGCGGGCGGCGATGCCGTCGGCGGCACCGCCCAGGATGGTCGCCAGCCAGTCCGGGTCGAGGTTCTTGCGGTACGCGCCGGACCGCTGGGCGGACTTGATCAAGGTCACCAGGGCCGCGTTCTTGGCCGACGGATCGGGGTTCCCGGCGGCCTCGCTCGCGCCGGATTCGATCATGGTCTCGGTGAGCAGCCGGGCCTGCGCCGGATGGGCGGCGACGTAGTCGATCATGCCGGTCAGGTACGCCTCGACGGCGCCGGCCGGATCGGCTGCCGCCTCGACCCGGGCGCCGACGTACTCGACCACGCCGGCGACGACGAAGTCGTACGCGGCCTTGATCACCGCGTTCTTGCTGGCGAAGTGGTAGATCACGGCAGCCTTGGTGATCCCGGCGGCGTCAGCGATCCGCTGCAGCGAGGTGCCCGCGTAGCCGTGCCGGGCGACCAGGTCGATCGTCACCTCGACCAGCTGCGTCCGCCGGGCCTGCTCCGTGAAGGTCGTCCTCTTCGCTGCCATCACAGGCCTTTGGCGAAAGCAGCAAGATCATCGGCGATCTCCTGCGGATACTCACCGCTGATCGCGTGCGACGCCTCCGCATAGACCTTGACCGTGCCGTGCCGCAGGGTCTGCTCGGCGACCCGGGCGGCCTCCGCCGAGTCGTGCATGACGGACTTCCCGGCCATGATCACCAGGACCGGTACGTCGATCGCGGCGAGCTGCTCGGCCGGGAAGCGGGCCGGGGCCGGCAGCTGCTTGGCGTAGCTCTGCATGCCGACCTCGATCAGGTCAGCCACCGGTACGTCCTCGACCGACGCCCCGTTGGCCGTCCAGCTGTTGAAGTCGTCCCGCCAGCTCTTCGGCGCGAACGGCAGCGACACCGGGATGGACCGCAGGATCACCGACAGCGGCAGGTCGTTGAACGACCCCGCCGGATCGAGCACCACCGCCCCGGCCACCTTCCCGGTCCGGTGCACGACATGGTTCAGCACGTTCCAGCCGCCCAGCGACACCCCGAACAGCAGCACCTTCTCCTCGGGCAACTGGGCCAGCGCCTCGTCCAGCCAGCGCGCCTGGTCAGCGCCCGACGTGATCGGCCGCTCCTGGACGCTGCGGCCGGGCTCGCCGATCATGTCCAGCGCGTAGACGTCGCCGAACCGGAGCAGCGCGGGCACGTTGTCCGCCCACATCGGCGCCGAGGCCGAGGTGCCGGGCAGCAGCACCACCGGCGGCGTTCCCGTCGCGGTGCCGGTCCAGCGGTAGAGCCGGACCACCCCGAAGCTCGTCCGCAGGTCGAGCACCTGGTCCGGCTTCGGCAGCTCGGCCATCGCCCGGTCGTATGCGGTGCCGAACCGGTCGTACCCGTCGGCGGACCGGAAGTGCCCGACCGGCGACGGCTCCCGCAGCACGAACGTCACCACCCCCGCGGCGACCAGCAGACCGGCCAGCACGGGAACCAGGACCCGTCCTCGTCGTTGCGCCATCTCCATCCTCCTAACCGAATGGTCAGTGAACTTACCACATGGTCAGTCGCGATGGCGTGTTGTAGCCTGCGGACAACCTCGGGGGTCCAGGATTCCTGCGACCGGGCCCTCGGTTCCGAGCCCGCCCGACGCCGAGTAGGTGCCATGTCCCCACCCCGCTCCAGGCCGAAGTTGATCGGCTTGATCATCTACGCGATTGTCTTCGTCACCGCGACCACGACCGCCGTCGTCTTCTCCGTACGGTCGGCGAGTTCCGACACCGATCTGCGGTCCAACCTGACCTACATCGCGCCGGCCGGCGTCGGCGGCGGCTGGGACTCGTTCGCCCGGGAACAACAACAGGCCATGCGGACCGAGGGCATCGTCAACAACGTCCAGGTGGTCAACATCCCCGGTGCCGGCGGGACGATCGGGCTGAGCAAGTTCACCACCATGACCGGCCAGTCGACCAACGTGATGGCGACCGGGACCGCGATGCTCGGCGGGATCGAGCTGAACGATTCGCCGGTGGACCTGAGCGACGTCCGGCCGATCGCCCGGGTGGCCGAGGACTACGACGCGATCGTGGTCGGGGCCGACTCGCCGTACCAGAGCATCGACGACATCGTCGCGGCCTGGCGCAAGGACGTGAAGGCGGTCACCTGGACCGGCGGCTCGGCCGGCTCGATCGACCATTTGATCATCGCGGCGCTGGCCCTGGACGTCGGCGTCGACCCGGCCGGCATGACCTTCATCCCCAAGTCCGGCGGCGGCGAGGCGATGCAGACCCTGCTCAACGGAACCACCGACGTCGCGGTCACCGGCTACAACGAGATCGCCGACCAGGTGGAGTCGGGCCGGGTCCGGGCGCTGGCCATCTCGGCACCCGACCGGCTGCCCGGCGTCGACCTGCCGACCCTGGTCGAGGCCGGCTACCAGGTCGACCTGGTCAACTGGCGCGGCGTGCTGGCGCCGCCCGGGATCACCGAGGAGGAATACACCGAGCTCAAGGCGATCATCGAGGAGACCCGGAACTCGGCCGCCTGGCAGGACGCGCTGACCCGGAACAAGTGGATCGACTCCTACTTGACCGGAGCCGAGTTCGACCAGTTCATCACCCAAGATCAACAACGGATCGCCGAACTGATCAAGGAGCTGGGACTGTGACCGCCACGGCCGTTTCCGATCAGCCCAAGACCCGTTGGAGGGAAGGGCATTCCGGTTTGATCATGGCCGCGATCATGGCCGGGTTCGCCACCTATTTGATCATCGGCGTCGCCGTGATGGAGATTCCGGAGGGCACCGACCCGCCCGGGCCCGAGGTGTTCCCGACGATCATCGCGATCGCCGGGTACGTGATCGCGGTGCTGCTCGCGATCAGCTGGCTGCGGACTCCGACCCCGGCCACGCCGGCCACCTACGCCGAGGACGACGACGTCTCCGACGAGGAACGCCGGGAGGCCGAGGAAGCGGCCAAGGTGCCCTACCGCGCCTTCTCCGACTGGACCTCGATCGCCTGGGCGTTCGGCGGCTTCGTCGCCTTCGCCGCGCTGCTGGAGTTCGCCGGCTGGATCGTCGCCGCCGCGCTGCTGTTCTGGTGCGTGGCGCGGGCGATGGGCAGCCGGCGGCCGTTGTTCGACCTGACCCTGGCGCTGACGGTGAGCAGCCTGGTCTACCTGGCCTTCGACGTCGCGCTGGGCCTCAATCTTCCGTCCGGGATCATCGGAGGTGGTCTGTGATGGAAGCCCTGACCATGCTGATGGAGGGGTTCGCGCACGCGTTCACCCCGATCAATCTGCTCTTCGTCGTGGTCGGCTGCCTGCTCGGCACCGCGGTCGGCATCCTGCCCGGCCTCGGCTCGTCGATGGCGGTCGCGCTGTTGCTGCCGATGACCTTCGCGCTCGACCCGACCGCGGCGTTCATCATGTTCGCCGGCGTCTACTTCGGCGGGCTGTTCGGCGACTCCACGATGGCGATCCTGATGAACACGCCGGGTCAGGCGTCGGCCATCGCGTCCACGTACGAGGGACACAAGATGGCCCGCGGCGGTCGCGCCCCGCAGGCGCTGGCGACGGCCGCGATCGGCGCGTTCATCGGCGGCATGATCTCCTGCATCGTCGTCGTGTTCCTGGCGCCGACGCTGGCCGACATCTCGACCAGCTTCGGCCCGGCGGAGTACTTCGCGCTGGCCCTGTTCGCCTTCGTGGCGACGTCGTCGGTGGTCGCCGACTCGGTGCTGAAGGGGATCGCCTCGCTGGTCCTCGGGCTCGGCATCGCCACCATCGGGATCGACTCGGTGACCGGCACCGAGCGGCTCAGCTTCGGCGTCCCCGACCTGTTCGACGGCATCTCGCTGGTCACCGTGACGGTGGCCCTGCTGGCGCTGGGCGAGGTGTTCCACATCGCCTCCCGGATCCGGCGGGACCCGGCGTCGAGCTCGATCCGGCGCTCCGGCCGGCCGTTCCTTTCGCTGCGCGAGTTCCGGGAGGCGCTGCCGGCCTGGCTGCGCGGCACGGGCATCGGGCTGCCGTTCGGGGTGATCCCGGTCGGCGGCGCCGACGTACCGACCTTCATCGCGTACGGAGCCGAGCGGGCCCTGGACCGGCGCCGCAAGGATCCGCAGTTCGGCAAGGGCGCGATCCGCGGCCTGGCCGCGCCGGAGGCGGCGGGCAACGCCACCACCGGCACCGCGATGGGCGCCCTGCTGGCCCTCGGCCTGCCGGTCTCCGCGACCGCGGCGATCATGCTCGCCGCCTTCCGGCAGTACGGCCTGCAGCCGGGACCGTTGCTGTTCGAGCGGGCACCCGAGCTGGTCTGGGGCCTGCTGGCCAGCTTCTTCCTGGCCATGATCGTCCTGTTGATCTTGAACCTGCCGTTCGCCCAGCTCTGGGCGAAACTGCTGCTGATCCCGCGGCCCTACCTCTATGCGGGGATCGCCGTCTTCTGCGGCCTCGGCGTCTATGCGACCTCGTCGTCGGTGTTCGACCTGTTCCTGCTGCTCGGCATTGGCATGCTGGCCTTCCTGATGCGCCGGTACGAGTTCCCGATCGCGCCCTTGCTGATCGGGATGGTGCTCGGACCGCTCGCCGAGACCAACCTGCGCGACGCCCTGCTCAGCTCCGACGGCGACTACGCGGTCTTCGTCAGCAGCCCGATCGCCGTGATCATCCTCAGCCTGCTGGTGCTCGCCCTGCTGATCTCGATCATCGGCCGGCTCCGAGCCCGTCAGCGAAAGGACTTCTGACCACTCACTCGGCCTTGCGCCAGACGCCGACGATCACGCCGTGCTCCAGCTCGCGCGGACCCGCCGGGCGCAGGTCGGTGATCAACTTCTCGAGGTGATCACTGAGCGCCGCGGCCTGATTCGCCGTGAGCCGAAGGTGCCGGAGGTTGAGCAGGTGATCATCGGGCGGGATCTCGTCCGCGACGGTCGCCAGCATCGCCCGAATCGGGGCGCCGTCCGGGCCGGTGCCGAAGCGGACCCGCCGACCGACCGGCTGGAAGTACTGCTCGGTGCCGCCGCGCACCGTACGAGTCCGGCCCTTGCGGACCAGCCCGGCGCTGACGAGGACGCCGAGGTGGTGCGCCACGTTGCCCTTGTTGATGCGCAGCCGGTTGGCCAGCTGACTGATCGTCGCCCCGTCCCGGTCGAGCGAGGTCAGGATGCGGTTCCGCAGCGGATGGGACAGCGCCCGCAGCTGGTCCGGCCGGGTGGCGTCGATGACATCGGCAAGATCCTGGTCCATCCATCAAGCGTCAAGAACTGTTGTCGCTTGGTCAAGCCCGTTGCTGAACTGCGGACCATGACGACGACCCTGCTGGACGACCTGGAACGGCTGGTCCGGAACCACTACATCCTCGAACCCGCGATCGACCCGATCGTGACCGCGCTGCACGCCGGCGGCCCGCTGCCCGAACCGCCGGAAGAGCTCGCCGGAGAACTGACCCGGCGCCTCCAGTCGGTCAACCACGACGGCCATCTGCGGGTACGGCAT
The DNA here is from genome assembly GCF_042666975.1 of Microlunatus sp. GCM10028923. Taxonomy (NCBI): domain Bacteria; kingdom Bacillati; phylum Actinomycetota; class Actinomycetes; order Propionibacteriales; family Propionibacteriaceae; genus Microlunatus; species Microlunatus sp. GCM10028923. Next base: position 120,200 of record NZ_JBHTFF010000002.1, read on the forward strand.
CGTCCGGACGGCGCGATCGACGGCTTCGACTCCGACGCGTACGAACGGAAATACGCGGCCGAGGCCCGGACCAACTCCGGCGGCATCAAGGAGGTCCGCCGGATCCAGGACGGGGTCTGGCTGCTCGGCATCGCCCCGTACCTGTCCGAGGTGCATCTGGCCGCCCCGTACGTCGAGGCCGCGTTCACCCTGCTGGCCGACGCGCGGCACCTGGTGATCGACGTCCGCGAGACCCGGGGCGGCACCCCGGAGACGGTCGCCCTGATCTGCTCCCAGCTGACCGGCCGGCAGCCGGTGCACCTGCAGGACATGGTGTTCCGCGGCGCGCCGCCGCGGCAGTTCTGGACCCGGCCGGTACCCCGGCCGCTGCGGCCCGACCTACGGGTCGACGTCCTCACCGGTTCCGGGACGGTGTCCGGCGGCGAGGAGCTCGCGTACAACCTGCAGGCCCTGGGCCGGGCGACGGTGATCGGCGAGACGACCGGCGGCGGCGCCCATCCGGTCGAGGCGTTCCGGCTGACCGAGGTGCTCGAGACGCTGATCCCGATCGCCCGGTCGGTGAACGCGGTGACCGGCACGAACTGGGAGCAGGTCGGCGTCGTCCCGGACCATCCCTGTCCGGCGGCCGACGCCCTCGACGTCGCCCTGGCGACAGCAGGGCCGCTCAGCCGATCGACTCGGCAAGGGAGACGATGATGCCTTCGGGACCGCGGACGTAGGCCATCCGGATGGCGTGCTGCCACTCACCGACCGACCCGACCAGCCGGTAGCCGGCCGCCGTGACCTGGTCGACCATCGCGTCGAGGTCGTCGACCATGAAGGCCACGTTCCGCAATCCGAGTTCGTTGGCCATCGCCGTCGGCGAGCCCGGCCGGTGGTCGGGGCGGGTGAAGCTGGACAGCTCGAGGGTGGTGCCGCCGGTGGGCGCGCGGAGCATGACGATCCGGGTGCTGGAGTCGGGGATGCCGATCACCGTGTCGAGGAACTCGCCCTCCACGGTCATCGGATCGCCGAGCACCTCCAGCCCGAGCGCGGCGAAGAAGGCGGTGACGCCTTCGAGGTCGGCGACGGTGATCCCGACGTGGTCGAAGCTGCGCACGCCCGGACGAGGCCTGCCGTCGGCCGTCAACGCGGGTTCTCCGTGCGCCAGGCCACGTAATCGGCGACCGCTCCCGCCACATCGAACGCGGGTTCGAAGCCCGTCTCGGCGCGGAGGCGCGAGATGTCCAGGTACGGGTGCTCCGGCGCATCCGCTGCGGGAGCGCCGCTGAGCTCGATCCCGGTGCCGGGCAGGGCGGCCGTCAGGGCGTCGGCGAGTTCGCGCGGCGTGTACGGGAACCCGCTGCCGACGTTGTAGGCGGTGTGCCGGAGCACCTCGGCGGTGATCAGGAGCGCGATCGCGCGCCCGGTGTCGCGGGCGTAGCCGAAGTCTCCTCCCCCGTCGGCGGCGAGGGCACCCGGTCGCTCGCCGCGCAGGACGGCGCTCACCAGCGGCGGGACCGGATTGAACGGCGACTCCGGGTGCATCAGCGGCCCCCAGGTGCTACCGATCCGCAGCAGCACCGGCTGCACCCCGGTGCCGGCGAGCGCGAACTGGGTGATCGGCTCGACGGCCTTCTTGAAGGCGGCGATCGCGTGCGGCAGCTCGGCGAGCGGGAGGTCGAGGTCCTCGGTCCAGGGCCGCTCCGGCCGTCCCTCGTACACGCTGATGCTGCTGGCGACGGCGAACCGCCGCACCCGCCAGGTTCGCGCCGCGTCCAAGGCGTTGACGAGCCCGGCCAGGTCGCGCCGGAAGAAGTCCATCGGATCCGGCTCCGGGATGCTGCCGGCCAGATGCACGATGGCGTCGATGGCGTACCGGTCACCGAGAGCCAGGAACGCGTCCCGGTCGGTGATGTCCAGGCGTTCCACGGTGACGCGGCCGGCGAGGAAGGAGGGCAGGTCCGTCGAGCGATGCCCCGTCACGATCACCTCTTCGCCGAGGTCGGCGAGCGCGGCGGCGGTGTTCGCGCCGATCATGCCGAGACCGCCGGTGACGAGGATCATCGCTCGGCTCCGCGGTCACAGGCCCCACGCCATTCGATGATCACGAGATCGGGGACCCGGTGCAGGGTCGGTTCCAGGTCAGCCATGGCTCGAAGGTACGAAGGACCGACCCCGGATGGCTTGAACAAATCCAGCATCCTGGTCCGACCCGAGCCCGCGATGACGACACGAAACCTGGCCCGGCGCCGGAGAGAATCCGGTTCATCGATCCGACCCGCCGGACGATCGCGCGTCGCCACTTGGCACGGGCACCCGTTCTGCCAAGAATGGGAGCCTGCGAACCGAAGGAGACGGCGATGTCCGATCGAGTGTCCCGACGAACCCTGATCGCGGCCGGAGGGTCGGCGGCACTCGGAGCGACGGTGGCCGGCGTCCCGGTGGCGTACGCCGACCGCCGCGGACGTGGCGGTGGTGGTGGCGGCGGGACGGTGCCGGAACCGCTCAAGGTGCCGGAGGCGATCGGGCGCGGCGGTGCGGTGGCCTCGGTCGACCCGTACGCCAGCGAGGTCGGGATCAAGGTGCTCCAGGACGGCGGCAACGCGGCCGACGCGGCGATCGCGATGGCGGCGACGCTCGGCGTGACGGAGCCGTACTCCTGCGGGCTCGGCGGCGGCGGCTTCTTCGTGTTCTACGACGCCCGCAGCGGCAAGATCAGAACGATCAACGGGCGGGAGACCGCGCCGGCCAGCTTCACCGAGGCTCAGTTCACCGACGGCAGCGGCAAGGCGCTCGACTTCGACACGGTGGTCAACTCCGGCCTGTCGGTCGGGGTGCCCGGCACACCGGCCACCTGGGCCGTGGCGGCCCGCCGGTTCGGCACCCGCAAGTTGGACGAGCTGCTCCGGCCGGCCGAGGACCTGGCCCGGCGCGGCTTCGTCGTCGACGCGAACTTCAACGCTCAGACCGCGGCCAACGCCGAGCGGTTCGCGATGTTCCCGGAGACGATCCGGGTGTTCCTGCCCGGCGGCGAGGTCCCCGAGGTCGGCAGCGCGCTGCGCAACCCGGACCTGGCCGACACCTACCGGCGGCTCCGGGAACGCGGGATCGGCGACTTCTACCGCGGCCGGCTGGCCCGCGCCGTGGTCTCCGAGTCCCGCCGGCCGTCCACGGCGCCGGGCGTCGAGGTGCTCGGCGGCAAGATGACGCCGGGCGACCTGCGGCACTACTCGGCGCCGGTGCAGCAGCCGACCAAGAGCAAGTTCGGCCACCTGGACGTGTACGGGATGAGCGTGCCGAGCTCCGGCGGGATCGCGGTCGGCGCGGTGCTCAACCTGCTCGATGCCTACCTCGAGGTGTCCGGGCTGCCGCTGTCCGAGCTGACCGAGGTGGAGTATCTGCACCAGTTCTCGGAGGCCTGCGCGACCGCCTTCGCGGACCGGAACCGCTGGATCGGCGACGTGCCCGACGTGCCGGTGAAAGAGCTGCTCAGCAAGGGATTCGCGCACGAGCGGGCGAGCCTGTTCGATCCGGACAAGGCGCAGCCGCGGCCGATCCCGTTCGGCTTCCCGGACGGCGACTACGAGGAGCCGCCGGTCAGCGGCGACCGGCAGTCCGAGCCGTACGAGGGGCGCTCGACGACCCACCTCAACGCGGTGGACCGGTGGGGCAACGTGGTCGCGTACACGCTGACCATCGAGCAGACCGGCGGCTCCGGGATCACGGTGCCGGGCCACGGATTCCTGCTCAACAACGAGCTGACCGACTTCAACTTCGTCCCGGTGACGGCGGGCGTGCCCGACCCGAACCTGCCCGGCCCGGGCAAGCGGCCGCGCTCCTCGATGAGCCCGACGATCATCCTCGAGGGCGACCAGCCGGTGCTGGCCGCCGGTACCCCGGGTGGCGCGACGATCATCACCAGCGTCGCCCAGATCATCGCCGGCCACCTCGGCCGCGGGCTGCCGCTGGTCGAAGCGATCGCGGCGGCCCGGCTGAGCTCGCGCAACGGGACCGAGCAGGCCGACCTCGGCCTGGTCGACTCCGAGACCGGCGCGGCGCTGCGGTCGCTCGGCCACAACCTGGAGGCGGCGACCTGGATCGGCAACGCCTCCGGGATCGCCGTCGCCGAGGACCGGCTGACCGCTGCGGCCGAGACCGAGCGCGGTGGCGGCGGCGCGGCGCGCGTCGTCAAGCCGGAGTGAGAGGGGACCGGGGATGAGTTTCGCCAGCACCATGATGGACGTCCCGCTGCAAGTCCGGCGGCTGCTCGAACACGGGACCCGGATCCACGGGTCCAGCCGGGTGGTGACGGCGACCGATGACGGGATACGGACCCGGACCTTCGCCGAGACCGGAGCGCGGGCGGCCCAGCTGGCGCACGGCCTGCGCGACCTCGGCATCGGCGCCGGCGATCGGGTCGGCACCTTCCTCTGGAACAACGACCGGCACGTCGAGGCCTACCTCGCGGTGCCGTCGATGGGTGCCGTCGTGCACCCGCTGAACATCCGGCTGTTCCCGGAGCAGTTGATCTTCACCGCCAATCACGCCGTCGACCGGGTGATCATCGTCGACGACTCGCTGGTGCCGGGCTTCGCCAAGCTGCTGCCGGCGCTGCCGAAGGTCGAGCACGTGATCGTCGCCGGCGACCGGGCCGATCTCGCCGTCTTCGATGATCTTGATGTCGCGGTGCTGTCGTACGAGGAGTTGATCAAGGACCGGGAGACGACCTACGACTGGCCCGACGTCGACGAACGCAGCGGCGCCGCGATGTGTTACACCTCCGGCACCACCGGCGAACCCAAGGGCGTCGTCTACAGCCACCGTTCGATCTACCTGCACGCGCTGGGCGAGTCGCTGCCGGACGTGTTCGGCCTGTCCTCGCGCGACCTGATCCTCGGCGTCGTCCCGCAGTTCCACGTGCTCGCCTGGGGACTGCCGTACGCGGCGTTCGCGACCGGGTGCTCGATGGCGATGCCGGACCGATTCCTGGCGCCGGAACCGCTGGCCCGGTTCATCGCCGAGGCCCGGCCGAACAAGGGTGCCGGGGTGCCGACGGTCTGGGCCGGCCTGCTGCAGTATCTGGCCGCCAACCCGGACGCCGACGTGTCCTCGCTGGAGGAGTTGGTGGTCGGCGGCTCGGCCCTGCCGCCCGGCATGCTGCGCGCGTACGGCGATCGCGGCATCACCATGGTGCACGCCTGGGGGATGACCGAGATGAGCCCGCTCGGCACCCTGGCCCGGCCGCCGGCCGGCGCCGCCGAGGTCGACGTCGAGCGCTACCGGCTCAGCCAGGGCCGGTTCGTCGCGTCGGTGGAGCCGCGGCTGATCGGGCCGGACGGCGCCGTCCTGCCCTGGGACGACGAGTCAGTCGGCGAGCTGGAGGTGCGTGGGCCGTGGGTGGCCGACGCCTACTACGGCGTCGATGATCAGGAGAAGTTCCACGACGGCTGGTTGCGTACCGGCGACGTCGGCGTGATCAGCCCGGACGGCTACCTGCGGCTGACCGATCGGTCGAAGGACGTGATCAAGTCCGGCGGCGAATGGATCAGTTCGGTCGAGCTGGAGGGCCAGCTCGCGGCGCATCCCGACGTGGTCGAGGCGTCCGTCGTCGGCGTACCGGATGAGAAGTGGGGCGAACGCCCACTGGCCGCCGTCGTGGTCCGGGAGGGCGCGACGATCACCTTCGAGGAGTTGCGGGAATTCCTGACCGGCAAGGTGGCCCGCTGGCAACTGCCGGAACGGTGGACGATCGTGGCCGAGATCCCGAAGACCAGCGTCGGCAAGTTCGACAAGAAGCGGCTCCGCCGGTCCTACCGCGAGCAGGAACTCGACGTGACCACGCTCGGTGCCGACCATGATCAATGATCATCGGGTACGGGAGAAGGTCGCCTGGATCCTGCTCCGCGATGATCAACTTCTGGTGACGAGGGTGCACGGCCGGGAGGTGTTCTATCTGCCCGGCGGCATGCGGGAGACCGGCGAGTCGGACAGCCAGACCCTGGTCCGCGAGATCGACGAGGAACTGCAGACGGCGATCGACCCGGCGACGATGCAACACGTCCACACCGCCGAGATCCCGCCCGGCCATCCGGCCCACGGCCCGTTCCGGATGATCTGCTACTCCGCCGATCACCGGGGCGACCTGGTGCCGTCGCAGGAGATCGCCGAGAAGGCCTGGTTCCGTTACGAGGATCGGGATCGGGTGTCGGTCGTCGACGCGCTCGTCTTCGACGCCCTGCACGAGACCGGCCGGCTGCCCTAGCTGTGTGAGGCGGTGCCGTCGGGCGGCGGAAGCCCCAGCGATGACGCTGCCCAGGCCAGGTCGATCGCGACCAGCCGGGTCATCACCGCCGCCAGCCAGCCCGGCAGCGGATCGTGGAGAACCCGACGGGTGAGGGTGGCGGCACCGGCGGCGGCCCAGGGTGCGCCGTCGGGCATGACGTCGTACGGAAGCGCGCCGCCTTCCAGGTGCAGGGTCGGGAGCAGACCGGCCAGATCGTGGTCGGCGCTGCCGCGGGTGGTCTGGCTCCAGTCGACGAAGACCGCACGGTCGCCGTCGATGCAGATGTTGTCGCTGCGAAGATCACCGTGCACCAGGCTCGTTCCGCCCTCGTCGCAACGGGCTTCGGCGGCGACGAGCTGCGGCCCGGCGTCGTCGAGCCAGCCCTCCGAGCACAGCTGCAAGGCGAGGAAGGCCGTCCGCTCCGGGCCGGACAGCAGGCCGGGCCAGCGAGCCTGGATGCGCGGCGTGGCCGGGAAGACGTCCGGTGCCTCGATCCGGGCCAGCTCGGCGACCGCGGTGAGCAGGAGCTCGACATCGCCGGGGCGCCAGACCACGCCCTGATGGTTGGCCGGCCAGTGCGCCCGGCTGAGATCTTCCGTGACGAGAATCGGGCGGCCGGGCCCGTCGAGCCACGCGATGATCTTCGTCGCGAACCGCTCCGGAACGTGTTGCAGGGAAAGGTGTTCGGTGCGGAGCCAGTGCTCGGTGTCGTCGTCGGTGGCGGCCTTGACGAAGACGCGGCTGCCGTCGGCCAATCCGACGGAGTGCCGGCTCGCGCTCGACAGACCGGTGTCGGGGACGGCCCACGACGTGGTCGGCCGGCCCAGGGCCTGTTCGACTCGGCGGCGGAGCTCGGCATCGGGTTCGTCCGGCATCAGGCCCTCCCGTTCGGTCGTTGCAGCAAGCTATCAGCTAGTAGCGGCCCTGGGCGTTGATGATCAACTTCGCGTCCAGCTCGCGGCGGCGCGGGGGTGCGGCGGGGTCGGCCAGGCGCTCGAAGAGGAGCTCGGCGCCGGCCCGGCCGACCTCGTACGGGAGGCTGTCGATCACCGTGATGCCGAAGGCGGCAGCCATCGGGAAATCGTCGAAGCTGACCACGTCGGGACGTGCCGCGACGAAGGCCTCGGACTGCAGCAGGCCGACGCAGAGCCGGTTGTTGTCGACGAAGATCGCGTCCGGTTCCTCCTTGATCAACAACTCGGCGGCCGCCCGCCGGGCGTCGTCCTCGGTGATCAACTCGTCCCGGACCAGGGCCGGATCGACGGGCAGGCCGGCGGCGGTCAGGGCGGCGACGTAGCCGGCCCAACGTTCCTGCGCGCCGCTGCCCCGGCGGGGGTGGCCGAGGAAGGCGATCCGCCGCCGCCCCGCGGCCAGCAGGTGCTCAACGCCGCGCCGGGTGCTGGCCTCGTTGGTCGTGGTCACGGCGTCCATGGCTCCGCCGAGCCCGGGCGGCGGCGAGTCGACGAACACGATCGCCGAGCCGTACGCGGCCTCGTGCGCCAGATAACCAAGATCATCACCGACCGGCGCGATGACCAGGCCGGCCACCCGGTGCGCGAAGAAGGACTGGATCTGGCGGCGTTCCAGCTCGGGATCGTTCTGCGCGTCGGCGGTCAGCACCAGATAGCCGCGCTCGGCGGCGACGGCGTGGATGCCGCGCAGGATCGGGGCGAAGAACGGGTTCATGCAGTCGCCCAGCGTGACGCCGATCGTCGTCATCGCCTGGCTCTTGCGGCGCAGCCCGGCCGCCACGTCGTTCAGGCGGAAGCCGAGCCGGTCGGCCTCGGCGACGATCCGCTGCCGGGTCGAGGCGCGTACCCCCGGATCGCCGCGGAGTGCCCGGGACACGGTCTTGATGCTGACCCCGGCGGCCTCGGACACCTCCTGCAGCCGGGGCCGACGCGGACCGGGCGGTGGGACGGCCGGTCGGTCGGTGCTCATCTCGGGATTGTAGGCGGAGCGTTGACACCCGATTTCGCGCCTGCCTACAGTCGTCCCGACACGATTGACAACGTTGACATTTCGTGACCGCGGCCCGTCCGAGTGCGTGGTCCGGGCCGGAAAGGACCACCTGCGATGGCTGGATCTTCGAAGACCGTCGGCGCCGCGTTGCTTGCCGGCGTCGCCCTGTGCGGCGTCCTCGGTACGTCGGCGCTGGCCGCGACGACCGGGCCGGCGGCCGGAACCGTACCGGCGGACCGGTGCAGCGCCGGCGCGCCGTACCACTCCCGCGGACCGCTCGGCACCCCGACCGCCACCGCGAACACCGAGGTGACCGAGGCGTTCCGGACCTTCGGCAACAACGGCGGCGGCTGGCCGAACCAGGGCGGCTGGGCGGCCTCGGACGGGGTCTATTCGACGACCGTCCCGGGGAAGGGCGTCGTCTGGCTGATGAACGACACGTTCCTCGGCCCGGTCAATCAGGACGAGAGCATGACCGAGCCCGGCTTCATCCACGGCTCGATCCTGCTCGGCGGCGCGGACGGCCTGCCGGACACCACGATCACCGGCGGCACCCGGGACGAGCCGAAGTCGATCGCGGACCCGCCGGGCGCGGTCGACGGCGACCCCTGGTACTGGAACGGCGACGGCATCATGGACGGCGGCAAGCTCCGCGTCTTCGAGTACCGGATCGGGAAGACCGACGGCGAGCCGCCGTGGAACTTCGGCTGGATCAGCACCGACATCGTCACGTACACGGAGGACTTCAAGGTCGAGCGGGTCACCACCTCGTACGGCGAGGCCGGCGGCGTCAGCTGGGGCACCGAGCTGGTGCAGTGCGGCCGGCACACCTACATCTACGGGCTCAAGGACAACACCATCCACCTGGCGCGGGCCCGGGCGGGCGGATTGACCGGCAACGACTGGGAGTTCTGGAACGGCTCCGGCTGGTCGTCCGATCCGCACTCGACGGTCGCGATCACCACCGACGTCGGCGCCTCGTACAGCATCACCCCGATGGGCGGCGAGTTCGTCCTGACCACCACCTCCGCGGCGATCTTCACCGATCACCGGGTGTACGTCGCGACGGCGCCCACGCCGATCGGCCCGTGGAGTCCGAAGACCCCGGTCTACACCGCGCCGGAGGGCGGCGTCGGCAACCTGTACGCGCCGTACAACGTCGCCGCCCATCCCGGCCTCAGCAAGCCGGGCGAACTGGTGATCTCGTACAACGTGAACAGTCAGCAGGGCGACGATCTGCTCGCCAACGCCAACAACAACCGGCCGAGGTTCGTCACGATCCGCTTCTGATCTTGGTCGAAGATGATCACCAGGCCAGGACGCCGCCGTCCTCGCGGAAGGTGCCGGTCGGGCCGTCGGCCTTGAGGCAGGCGAGCTCCGCGACGATCTTGGCGCTGACCTCGGCGGGCCGGCCGGGATGGCTGCCCGGGTCGCCGCCGCCGAGCCGGGTCGCCGTGATGCCCGGTTCGACCGCGTTGAACTTCACCTCCGGCACCGCCTTGGCGTACTGCACGGTGATCATGGAAACGGCCGCCTTGCTGGAGCCGTACGCGATCGACGGGAAGTGCGCCGCCGGCCGGGACGGCTCATGGGTGGCCCAGAAGGAGCCGAGCGCACTCGAGACGTTCACCACGACCGGGTTCTCGGAGCGGCGCAACAGCGACAGCGCCGCCTCGGTGACCCGGATGACGCCGACCGCGTTGGTGTCGAACACGGCCAGCACACTGGGACCGTCCAGGGCCTCGCCGGTGTCAGTGCGGATGGCGATGCCGGCGTTGTTGATCAAGACGTCCAGCCCGCCGGCCGCCTCGAGCTCGGCGAGCGCCGCGGCGACCGAGGCGTCGTCGGTCACGTCCAGCCGGACGAACCGGACGCCGAGCTCCTCGGCCGCGGCCCGGCCGCGAGCCTCCTCGCGAGCGCCCAGATAGACGGTGTGCCCGGCCGCGGCGAGCAGGCGGGCGGTTTCCTTGCCGATTCCGGCGTTGCCGCCGGTGATGAGAGTTGTCGTCATGCGGCCAGCCTGCGCGCCGGACCCGGCGCCCAACAGTCGTCGGATCGACCGTAGGAACGACAGGGCCAGGCTGGTTCTCCGGGAGCCGGGCAGACTGGGCCAGGTGGAGCAGCGCACCTTCGGGACTGCGGTCCGCCGCTGGCGGGATCGGGTGGCACCGGCGGCCGTCGGCCTGCCGGACGGCGGGCATCGGCGCGCGGCCGGGCTGCGCCGCGAGGAACTGGCGAACCTGGCCGGGATCTCCGTCGACTACCTGACCCGGCTCGAACAGGGCCGGGCGACCTCCCCGTCGGCCCAGGTGCTGGAGGCGCTCGCCCGGACGCTCCGGCTCTCCGCGCCCGAACGCGAACTGCTGTTCCGGCTCGGCGGTACGACCGCGCCCGGACCCGAACTGATTCCCCAACGCATTCCCGCCAGCGTGCAGCGCCTGCTCGACCGGCTGTCGGCCACCCCGGTGGTGGTCTACGACGCGCTCTGGAACCTGATCGACGCCAACGCCCCGTACGACGCCCTCACCGGTGCCTCCGCCTGGCGCGGCATCGAGCGCAACGCGGTTTGGCGGAACTTCGCCGGACCCGGACCCGCTGCCGTACACACGCCGGAGGGGCTCGCCGAGCAGCAGACCGGGCTGGTCGCCGACCTGCGAATGACCGCCGCCCGCTACCCGAACGATCCCCGGGTCGGTCGGCTGGTGACGGAGCTCCGCAGGACCAGTCCGCGGTTCGCCGAACTCTGGGACAGCGGCAACCTGCGACCGCAGGAACCCTCACGGCACAAGGAATTCGACCATCCCGGGGTCGGCCGGATCGCCCTGGACTGCGACACCTTGATCGTGGCCGCGGATGATCTTCGGATCATGGTCTACACCGCCGAGCCCGGCAGCGAGGACGCCGAACGCCTCGCGCTCGCCGCCGTCCTCGGCAGCCCGTCGCTGACCTGATCAGGAGTAGACGATCACCTTGTCGCCGACCCGGGCCTGCGCGTAGAGGGCGACGATGCCGTCCCAGTTCCGTACGTTCACGCAGCCGTGCGAGGCGCCGTTGTAGCCGCGGGCGGCGAAGTCGGCCGAGTAGTGCACGGCCTGACCGCCGCTGAAGAACATCGAGTACGGCATCTTCGTGTGGTACAGGTTCGAGATCACGTCCTTCTTCTTACGCAGAACGGAGAACGTGCCCTCGCGGGTCGGCAGCTCGTCGGAGCCGAACCGGACATCCATCTCGAGCTTCGGCTTGCCGTCGATCAGCCAGACCAGGTGGTTGGTCCGCTTGCTGATGCAGATCGCGCGGCCGGTCAGGCAGCGCTCGTCCAGGCCCTTGGTCGAGGCGGTCGGGACCGCGTCGGCCAGTTCGGCCCGGGTCGGCTCGCGGGTCAGGCCGAGCAGCGTGTCCCAGGTCTTCTGGTCCACCGCGCCCGTGACGTCCAGCTTCCGCTTCTCCTGGAAGCCCTCGACGCCGGCCTCGGTGACCGGCCCGTACGTTCCCGTGATCGCCACGTCGAACCAGTCCAGCTGCTTCAGCCGCGCCTGCAATTCCTTCACCTTGTCGCCGGCGTCGCCGCGAGACAGGATCGCGGGCTTGGCCGGCTTGTCGGCGAGCTCGGCCTTGGTGGGCTGGCGGGTCCGGTCGAGCAGCGCGTCCCAGGTCTTCTGGTCGACCTCGCCGGTCACCCGGAGCTCGCGCTTTCCCTGGAAACCCTTGACGCCGGCGGTGGTGACCGGGCCGTACGTCCCGGTGACCTTCTCCGCGAACCAGTCCAGCTGCTTGAGCCGGGCCTGCAGCTCGCGTACCTGATCACCGGAGGCGCCGGCGGCCAGGATCGCCTTCGGCTTCGGTGCCTCCGTGGGCTTCGGCGCCTTCGTCGGCGTCGGTGTCGGGGTCGGCGCGGGGGTGGACTCGGACGGCCTCGGCGTCGGGGTCGACGGAGCCGTGGAGGGGGTGGGCGTCGGGGCGACCGGGCCGTGCGGCTTCACCGCCGGGCGGGCGACCGGAGTCGGCTGGCCCGCCAGCGGGTCGGCGAACTGGATCTGCGAGCTGCACCCGGCGACCAGCAGCGATCCACCGACGGCCAGCCCGGCCAGCATCCGGATCCCACGCCGGAACCGGTTAGCGACAACGACCATGTGAGTACGGCCTCCCCTTCGACCGGGACGCGCGGCGCGTGCAAATATCCCGCAACCCAAGCGTCACACCAGTCACAGAAGTTACACGCGTTGGAACAGCAGGACGACGTTTCGCGGCGTGTCGTGACGCGACCGGTACGTAAGGAGTGAATCTCCGCCGGTTACTCCCGGCGGAATTCAGCCAAAGCCGGGCGGGATCAGGGGCGGGCGGCGCCGACGCGGTTGTCGGCGGTGTCGTCCTCGTCCTCGGCCGGGGCGGCCAGGGTGAGTTCGACGTTGTCGATCAGTCGGGTGCCGCCGACCATCGCGGCGGCGGCGAGCAGGGCCGGGCCGCTGTCCTCGTCGTCCAGCACCGCGAACGTGTCGGGGTCGACCACTTCGGCATAGTCGAGGACGAAGTTCGGGTTGCCGAGGGCGGCCTGATCGAGCACCTCGAGCGCCGTACGCCGGGCGGCCGACGCGGACACCTCGCCGCTGGCCGCCTTCAGCGCACGCCAGATCGCCTGGGCGGACTGCCGGTCCGGCGGCGACAGGTACTGGTTCCGGCTGGACATCGCCAGCCCGTCGGACTCCCGGACGATCGGGGCCGGCACGATCTCGACGTCGACGTTGAGGTCGGTCACCATCCGCTTCACGCTGGCCAGCTGCTGCGCGTCCTTCCGCCCGAACAGCGCGATCGTCGGCTGGACCAGGTTGAGCAGCTTCAGAACGACGGTCAGCATCCCGTCGAAGTGGCTCGGCCGCGCCGCGCCCTCGAACACGGTGCCGAGCGGCCCCGCCTGCACGCTCACCTGCCGGGCGGCCGGGAACAGGTCGTTCACGCCCGGGTTGAAGACGATCTCGACGCCCGCCTTCTCACAGGCCTCCAGGTCCTGCTGCAGCGGCCGCGGGTAGCGGGCGTAGTCCTCTTCCGGCCCGAACTGGAGCGGGTTGACGAAGATGCTCAGCACGACGACGTCGGTCAGCTTGTTGGCGATCTCGACCAGCGACAGGTGCCCCGGATGCAGGGCGCCCATCGTCGGCACCAGCCCGACCTGGGCGTCGCCGAGTTGGGCCCGGGCCAGCTCCAGTTCGTGGATCGAGTGAATGACTTTCATGCTGCGTCCCCTAGGAAGGATTCGTCCGGCCGTTGCCGAAGGTGTGTTCGGCAGTGGGAAACCTGCCCTCCCGCACGTCGCCCGCGTACGTCTCCGCGGCCCGCCGCAGTTCGCCGGCGAGGTCGGCGTACTGCTTCACGAAGCGCGGTAGCGGGCCGGTGCGCAGCCCGGCCAGATCCTGCCAGACCAGCACCTGGGCGTCACACTCCGGCCCGGCGCCGATGCCGATGGTGGGAATGGACAGTTCCTTGGTGACCCGGCCGGCCAGTTCACCGGGCACCATTTCGAGTACGACAGCGAACGCGCCCGCGGCCGCCACCGCGTCGGCGTCGGCCAGCAGCGCCTCCGCGCCGGCCCCGCGACCCTGCACCCGGTAGCCGCCGAGCGCATGCTCGCTCTGCGGCGTGAACCCGATGTGCGCCATCACCGGGATCCCGGCGGCGGTGATCGCCTCGATCTGCGCCGCGGTCCGGACGCCGCCCTCGAGCTTGACCGCATGACAGCCGGTCTCCTTGAGGAACCGGACGGCCGTGGCGAGCGCCTGATCCGGCCCGCTCTCGTACGAGCCGAACGGCAGGTCCGCCACGACGAACGCGCGCCGGGTGGCCCGGACGACCGCCCGGGCCAGCGGGATCAGCTCCTCGACGGTGACCCCGATCGTCGTCTCGTAGCCGTACACGTTGTTGGCGGCGGAGTCGCCGACCAGCAGTACGTCGATCCCGGCCGATTCGAAGATCGCGGCCGTGTACTGGTCGTAGCTGGTCAGCATCGCCCACGGCCGACCCTCCTGCTTGGCCCGTTGCAGGTCACCGATCCGGACCCTGCGTTGAACAGGGTCCCGGGATTGGCCGTAGGGCGCGGGTTCCGACATCAGCCGTCCCGCTGCAGGACGAGTCCGGGCGCGGCCTCGGCGGGGTCGTGGCCGACGGTGATGATGGCGTTGCCGGCATCGACGTGGACGACGGTCGGGTCGTAGGAGCGGGCCTCCTGGTCGGACATCGCCGCGTAGGAGATGACGATCACCAGGTCACCGACCTGCACCAGGTGCGCCGCCGCGCCGTTGACGCCGATCACCCCGGAGCCGCGTTCGCCCGGGATCAGGTACGTCTCGAGGCGTGCTCCGTTGGTGATGTCGACCACCGAGACCTGTTCGCCGGGCAGCAGGTCCGCCGCGTCCATCAGATCCTCGTCGACCGTCAGCGAACCGATGTAGTTCAGGTCCGCCTGGGTCACCGTGGCGCGATGGATCTTCGACTTGAACATGGTGCGTAGCAACGGTCACGGCTCCTCAGGGATCGGTCCCGAGGCGGTTGGTTCCAACACAGCACCCAAGCTTAGGACCTTCTGCCTGTGACCGTGGCCACGGTTCAATTGCGGAGCAGTCGGCCACAACGTTCCCTGAGCCTGTTCGGCTCCGTGCCCTGAGCCTGTTCTCCGTGCCCCGAGCCTGTTCTCCGTGCCCTGAGCCTGTCGAAGGGCCAAGCCCGAACCATGCCTGCCCTTCGACAAGCTCAGGGAGCGTTGCGGTCAGCGGAGCAACGTGATCACGACGGCCCGGTCCTCGCCTCCGCTCGCCGCATGCTCCGCCCAGCCGAGCGCCGTGGCGTGGTGGTCGGTGTCGAGGATGGTCGGGTCGGCGCCCAGGTCGAGCAGGGTACGGACCAGGTCGGCGTCGCCGCGGTAGGCGGCCTCGTGCAGTGCCGTGTGCCCGCCGCGCTCAGCGCCGGCCCGGCCCCAGCCGGTCTCGATCCAGCCGCCGTCGACCGGCACGTCGGACCGGCCGAGGGCGTTGACGTCGAGCCCGAGCCCGACCAGCAGCCGTACGGTCTCGCTGCGGTCGGACCCGGCCGCGGCCCAGGGCAGCAGGTTCCAGCCGCGCGGCCCGCGTACCGCCTCGACGGCCTCCGGATGCTCCCGGACCAGCGCCTCGACGGCCGCCCGGTCCGGCCGGAAGGCCGCCGCGACCAGGGCGTCCGCCGGATTCTCGGCCGTCGGCTGGTCGACTCCGGCGTCCCGGAGCGCGGCGATCACGTCCGGCCCGCCGTAGAGTTCGGCGATCCCGAGCGGCGTCCGGCCGTCCTCGTACGGCGCGCGCAGGTCCACCCCGTTCGCGCCGAGCAGCCGGACCCGGTCCGCGAACCGGTGCTCGATCGCCCAGCGCAGCTGGACCCGGAGCTTGTCCGCCGGGTCCCGGTGCAGGTCGCTCATCCGCTCGTGCCACGGGCCCGGCCGGTCACCGGTGCCGAGGCCGTACGCGAACAGCAGCTCGAGGTGATCGTTGTCCGGCCGGAACTGCCGGTTGTACAGCGTCTGGTCGTCCACCGGATCGGCCCCGGCCTCGAGCAGCAACCGGGCCAGCGCGATCGAGTGCGGGTGGCGCGGCTGCTTGACCGGACCCTGCTCGCCCTCCCCGAACGCGCCAGTGAGCACCGTGAAGACGTACGGCCCGCCGCTCCACAGGTAGCCCTCGTTCGGGTCGGCCCCCGCCTCGAGCAGCAGCCGGGCGATCCCCAGCACCCGGTCCGCCGAGACGTCCGGGTCGAGCCGCGAGTAGGCGAGGTAGAACAACGGGCTCCACCGGTTCGGGCCGCCGCGGCGGGTGGCCAGCGACGGATCGGACCGGACCAGCCGGGTCACCTCCGCGAGATCGGCGGCCACGGCGGCGGCCCAGACGTTGCCCGCGGTCAGGTCCGGGTGTTCGGTGAGGATCGCGCGAGCCCGGGCCCAGCGGTCCGGCCCGTCGACGTTGGAGTACGCGAAGCAGGCGAGCCAGCAGAACTCGTCGGCGACGCCGTGGCCCGGTTGGTCCGGGTCCCAGCGGAACTCGGCGACGGTGTCCAGGTAGCGCTTCAGCCGCGGCCAGCTGGAGAACCCGTACTCGCGGGCGATCACCAGCTGGGCCTCACTGAGCCCGAACTCGCCCGGATCGGCGGGAATCCCGCCGGGGTAGCACTCGGTGACGCGACCGGCGGCCTCGGCGTCTCCGGTGCGCACGGTGCGCTGCAGCGCCTTCGCCTGCTGGCGCAGGTGATCGAGGTTGGGCTGGTCGGGCAGAATCTTGGTCGGCATGCCGACCTCCTTTCGACTGGCCCGCTGTCCGTGTCGTCGGGCGAAAGGAGGCAGGTGTGTGCCAACTCCAAGATCAAGATTCAGGTGGGCTGTGCCCTTCCCACGGACCGGGGGCTGCCTGATCAACCGGTCTGACCATAACCCCGGCCGCCCGGAATGATCAAGCACCGCGGTGTGCGGGAACAAGCCGGCGCCGGCCACGGTTGTGTCGGACATGGAGGCGCCCCGCGAGCTCGGCATCGTCGTGATCGGAGCCGGGCAGGCCGGTCTCTCGGCCGCCTATCACCTGCGTCGGTTGGGCGCCGAATTCGTTGTCCTGGATGGGAATGCGCGGGCCGGCGGGGCCTGGCAGCACCGCTGGCGGACGCTCACCATGGCCGACGTGCACGGGGTCGCCGCGCTGCCCGGGATGGCGGTCCCGGGCCACGACGAGGAGCGGCCGGCCCGCGAGGTCGTACCGGACTATTTCCAGCGGTACGAGCAGCGGTTCGAGCTCCCCGTCGTCCGCCCGGTGCGGGTGGACCGGGTCGAGAGCGAACCGGCCGGGACCCTGCTGGTGCGGACCGACCGCGGCGACTGGCGGGCCCGGGCGTTGATCAACGCGACCGGGACCTGGCGGAGCCCGTTCCTGCCGTACTACCCGGGGCAGGAGACCTTCCGCGGCCGGCAACTGCACCCGGTCGACTATCCCGGGCCGGAGGCGTTCCGTGGGCAACGCGTCGTCGTGGTCGGCGGCGGTGCCTCCGCCGTGCAGATCCTCGGCGAGCTGGCCCCGGTGGCCGAGACGCTCTGGGTGACCCGGCGGCCGCCGGTCTGGCGGACCGGGGAATTCAACGAGGACGCCGGCCGGGCCGCGGTCGCCCTGGTCGAACAGCGGGTCCGGGACGGGCTGCCGCCGCAGAGCGTCGTGTCGGTGACCGGACTGCAACTGCGGCCGCAGGAGCAGCGCGCGCTGGAGCTGGGGGCGTACCGGCGGCAACCGATGTTCGCGACCCTCGAGCCGGACGGGGTGCGCTGGCCGGAGGGCCGGTTCGAGCGGGCCGACGCGATCATCTGGGCCACCGGCTTCCGGCCCTCCGTCGGACACCTGGCACCGCTGCACCTGCGCGAGGACACCGGCGGGATCCGGCTGATCGCCCGGCTGGACCAGCACACCCCGACCACCGCCGCCCGTGATCACCGGATCCAGCTCGTCGGCTACGGTCCGTCGGCCTCGACCATCGGCGCCAACCGGGCCGGCCGGGTGGCCGCCCTCGCCGCCGTGCGTACCGTGCAGTCAGCCGCGGAACCCGTGGTGGCGTGAGCGTCCGAGCAGCTCGGCCATGATCAACAACAGAGCCGGGACACCGAAGGTGAGGAACCCGCTCGGGCCGAGCAGGAAGCAGCAGACGGCGGCCCAGCCGAGCAGTCCGTAGCCGATCCAGGGAGCGCACCGCCGCCCTTGTCGACCACTACGGATGATCATGAAGCCGAGGAACCCGATCGGTACGGCGAACCCACCGATGCCGGCCCAGAACGCACCCAGGCCGTAGTCGCCCGGAACCGCCGAACGCAGCTCGCCGGCCAGCCAGCCGGGCCACAGGTCGTGGGCGCTCATCGCGAACAGATGCAGGGCCGCGATCACCAGCAGGGCGATGCCGCCGGCGATCGTGAGGCGACGCACCGCGGCCGACCCGGTCTGCGGCGCGGTGGGTGCGTACGTGCTGGAAGTCATGCCCCAACCCTCGCCGGGTCGGCGACTCCGATCCTCCCCCCAGCAAGGGAGACTTCGGGCTCGGATGGTGAACTGCCTCGCGCCCTGCGCCTGTCGACCCGCACCGTTGGGGCTTGGGCCGTCTGCGTCGTCAGGGTCGATCTGGTTGGCTGGCCCCATGCAGGATCTCGGCCCCTCCACCCGCTCCCAGGTGCCCCCGTTCACGGTGATGACCGTGCTGGCCCGGGTGGCCGAGTTGCGCGCCGCCGGCCGGGAGGTGATCTCTCTGTGCGCGGGCGAACCGTCCCAGGGCGCTCCGACCGCGGTACGGCGCCGGATGGCCGACCTGATGGCCGAGCCGATCCCGCTCGGTTACAGCGAGACGTTCGGGATCCGGCCGCTGCGGGAACGGCTGGCCGGCCACTACGCGCGCTGGTACGGCCTCGAGGTCGACCCGGCCCGGATCGCGATCACCACGGGTAGTTCGGGCGGGTTCCTGCACACCTTCCTGGCCGCGTTCGACCCCGGCGACCGGGTGCTGCTGGCCCGGCCCGGCTATCCCGCCTACCGCAACATCCTGGCCTCATTGGGCTGCGACGTGATCGAACTCGACTGCGGTCCGGAGCTGCGGTTCCAGCCGAGTGTTGATCAACTGGACCAGGCACTGGCCGACGGGCCGGTGGCCGGACTGGTGCTGGCGTCGCCGGCGAACCCGACCGGGACCATGATCGATGACGACCAACTCGCCGCCCTGTCCGGCTGGTGTCGTGATCATGGAGTACGACTGGTCAGCGACGAGATCTATCACGGGATCAGCTACACCGGGTCGGTCGGCAGCTGCGCGCTAGCCCATGATCAACAGTCGGTGATCGTCTCCTCCTTCTCCAAGTACTGGGGGATGACCGGCTGGCGGCTCGGCTGGACGGTGCTGCCGGAGGATCTGGTGCCCGGGTTCGACGCACTGGCCGGCAACATCGCCCTCTGTCCGCCGGTGCCGGCCCAGCATGCGGCGATCGAGGCGTTCACCGAGGACTCGTACGCGGAGGCCGACGCGGCCGTCGCCGGCTACGGCGAGGCCCGCCAGTTGATCTTGGACGCGGTCGGCGACCTGGGCTGGACCGGGCTGGCGCCGGTGGACGGCGCGTTCTACGTCTACGCCGGCATCCATGATCAGCTCGGAACCCGGTACCGGACCAGCGGCGAGTGGGCCACCGCGCTGCTGGACGATCGCGGCGTCGCGGTCACCCCCGGACTGGACTTCGACGGCGTCCACGGCGACTCCTGGATCCGCCTCTCGCTGGCCGCCGGTCCGGCGGCCGTGGCCGAGGCCGTGGACCGCATCCTGGAGTTCCAGCGACGGTCCCGATGACCGCGCGGCCGGGGAGCTGGCAGCGGGTCGCCGGACGGTGGCGGCGGCTGCCCACCCCGGCCCGGGACGCCCTGCCGGCCGGCGTGCTCTGGCTCTGCGCGGCCCTGCTCCCGCTGCTCGACTCGTCCACCCGGGCCGCCGAACCGACACTCGCCGCGGTGGCGGTCCACCTCGGCTTCACCACGCTGCTCTGCGCACCGCTGCTGGTCCGGCGGCGCTTCCCGGTCCTCACCGCGGTGGCGGTCGGCGCCGTGATGATCATGGCCCTCGCCCTGCGGATCCCCTTGTTCCACGGCGGTCTGCCCATGATCGTCGCCTTCATCGCGGCGGCCTCGGCGTCCTACTACCGGACCGGCTGGTGGCGGCTCCTGCTGGCCGTCATGATCGCCGGCGCCACCGCGGCGGCCGGGCTTCTCGGCGGGCAGACCCCGACGGCGACGGACCTGTTCCTGCTGGTCTCCTCGACCCTGCTGCCGATCACCCTCGGCTGGGTGCTGCGGCTGCAGCGAGACCGTACCCGCGAACTGATCCGGCTCCGCGAGGCGGCCCACCGTCAGGCGCGAGCCGAGGACCACACCAGGATCGCCCGCGAGGTGCACGACTCGGTCGGCCACCACCTCAGCTCGATCCGGCTGCGCGCCGTCGGCGCCCTGGCCGACCGGACCACCCCGACGGACGAGCCGTTGCAGGCGATCGCCGACACCTCGGCCCAGGCGCTGGCCGAGATCCGGCGGCTGCTCGACCTGCTCCGGGCCGACGAGCCCGCGCCGCCGGTCCCGCTGGCCGACCTGAACGCCCTGGCCCGGGACGCCGGCGAACCGCCGCACCGCACGGTCACCGTGGCCATCGGCCCGGACGTCCCGGCCACGGTGCCGCACGACGCGTACCGGATCGTCCAGGAGTCCGTGACCAACGCCATCCGGCACGCCTCCGCCCGGTCGATCCGGGTCGGGCTGGAACACGACACCGGCTCGCTGATCATCACCGTCGACGACGACGGCACCGCCCGCCCCGGCACCCCGACCACGGCCGGCTTCGGCCTGCCCGGGATGGCCCAGCGGGTGCACCGGGCCGGCGGCAGCTTCGTCGCCGGTCCGCGCGAGCCGCACGGCTGGTCCGTCCGGGCCGCCCTGCCGCTGCTGCCGAGTTCGGTCGCCGACAGCTAGTCAGCCGGCCAGCGATCCGGTGAACCGCCAGACGCCCGAGCTGGCGACGAACTCGCCCGCGGCGTCCACCGCCACGCCGGCCGGCGGCTCCAGGTCGACGCCCGGCACCGAGACCGTGGCCGTCGCACCAGGCGGTACGGTCACGTCGAGCTCGACCCGGCCACCGGTGCGGGACCAGCGCACGCCGACCCGGCCCCGGACCGTGTCGACCGCATGCGAGGCATGATCAACATCGCCGAGCAGCCAGGGCCGGACCTGGAAGGTCCGCCAACCGTGATCACCGCAGGTCAGTCCGGCCAGGTCCTCGATCAGCCACTGCACGACGGTGCCGTGGAAGTAGTGATCACGGGACCGGGCGGTGTCCTCCCAGAACTCCCACATCGTGTCGGCGCCCTGATCGAACCAGTAGCCCCAACTCGGGTACGTGCGCTGCCGGGCCACCGCCAGCGCCAGCTCGCCGTAGCCGTTCCAGGTCAGGGCCTTGAGCAGGGTCTGGGCACCGATGCAGCCGACGTTGTGGTGCCGGCCGCGCTCCTCGACATCGGCCGCCAGCCTCGCCGCGACGGCGGCGACCGCGTCGTCCGGGATCAGCCCGTGCACCAGCGCGGTGGCGTTCGCGGTCTGGCTGTAGTGCGGCCCCACGATGATCGCGTCCCGCTCCGGCGCCAGGCAGCGCCGCAGAAGTCGATCATGAAGCTCGTCGGCCGCGGCGCCGAACCGGGCACCGTCGGTCCCGATCAGGTCGGCGATCTCCACCGCCGCCCGCAATGCCCTGATCAGAAAGGCGGTCGCGGTCAGCACGGAGTCGTCCGGACCGGTCCCCTGGGTGCCCGGCGCGAGATAGTCGCCGAGCTCCGACACCGGCAGCCCGTCGACCAGCTTGTCCAGCTCCCAGTCCAGGTAGCGGGTCATCGCCGGCCAATGATCATCGAGCAGGCCTCGGTCGCCGTAGTACCGGTACAGCTCGCGCACCAGGTACGGATAGACGGTGGTCCATTCCGGCGACGGGGCGAGCTGGTTGTAGCCCCAGCCGGCGGTCGGCGCGATCACCGGCAGCGCACCCTCCGAGGTCATCCCGTCCCGAAGATCATCGAGCCACTTTCCCAACAGGGACTGGAGATCGAAGAAGTTGATCATGGTCGGGGCGCCGAGCTGGGCGTCGCCGGTCCAGCCGTTCTTCTCGTACACCGGAGTGTCGGTCGGCAGGTGATGAAGGTTGTTGCTGATCGTCCGGGCCATCGCCTCGGCGAACGTCACGAACAGCGGCTCGGCGCAGTCGAAGACGCCGACCCGGTCGACGTCGTTGTGCGCGGCACAGGCGGTCAGGGTGCGGGCATCGGGCAGGTGGGTCAGCCCGTCCAGCTGGACATACCGGAATCCCTTGTACGAATAGCGAGGCTCCCACTCCTGATCAAGCTCGCCGTTGCCCCGGTAGCTGTCCACCTGGAACCGGTCACCCTCGACGTGCACGCTGCGCGGCCGGAGCAGTCGGTCCTCCTCGACCGCCTCGGCGTAGGTGATCATCACCTCGGCCCCGGCGGCCTGATCCGTCCGCAGCCGGACCCAACCGGCGATCGTGCGGCCGAAGTCGGCCACCCAGGCGTCGCCGACCCGGGTCCAGGTCGGACCGCCGGTCCAGGTCACCCGGACCGGCGGATGGGCCTGCGGCCGGAGGACGCCGGCCGGCGGGTCGAGCGGAACCGCCGGCTCCGGGTCACCGGGCGGCACGGTGGCGTCGTAGGCCTCGCCGGCGTAGTAGCAGTTCAGCGTCGTGCCGCCGCGGGTCACGGTCCAGCTCTCGTCGGTGCCGATCAACTCCCGGCTGCCGTCGGCGTACCGCAGCTCGAGTTCGGCCACGACGCGCAGCGGGCCGAGCCAGGGCGGCGTGTGCCAGTCCCAGACGTTGGGCGTCGGCACCGCGAAGAAGCCGTTGCCGAGGGTGATCTCGAGTTCGTGCTCGCCGATCCCGAACCGGTCGGTGACGTCGCTCGGCACGTACCAGACGGTCCGGTCGAACGCCGCGAACGGCGGACTGAGCCGGTGATCGTTGGCGGGCCGGCCGTCGATCGACGGACGGTGCAGGCCGAGACCGCAGACGTACCAGATCGCCTCGGTGACCGGCCGGTCGATCCGGACCGTGCGGCGCAGCACCGGCTCGCCGTACTCCGCACCACCCGGTGCGCCGATCCAGCGGCCGACCGTGGGGAACGACGCCGGCGCGGTCCGGAACTCCGCCTCCGCCCGGCCGTCGCCTTCCTCGACCCGCCAGCGATAGCGGGTGCCCGGCTGCAACGGGCTGCCCGCGTAGGCGACCCCGGTGGCCGGATCACCCACCTCGTCGGACTGCCAGACTGGGTGGTCCGGCGCGTCGGCCGGCCAGACCGAGAGCCGGGCGTCCGGCCCGGTCACCGCCCAGCTGAAGCGCGGGCGCTCGCCGGCCACGGCCAGCGGTGCGGGTTGATCATCGACACGGAGCCGGCGAGTCATGGCCTCCATCCTGCCGAACCCGATTGAAACGTGCCACAGACCGTGCCCGGCATCCCGAGGCCCGGGCAGAGCCACCGCCGAGACCGACTTGTGCACGCCCGAGACTTGATATGCAGGCATTTGCCTGCATATCGTGGAGCCATGCCTGAGGACGTTGATCTGGTGTTCCGAGCACTGAGCGACCCGACCCGGCGCCAGCTGCTCGACCGGCTGCGCGAGCGGAACGGCCAGACGCTCGGCGAGCTCTGTGCCGGGGTCGCGATGACCCGGCAGTCCGCGACTCAGCATCTGGCCCTGCTCGAAGGGGCCAACCTGATCAGCATCGTGTGGCAGGGGCGGCGCAAGCTGCACTACCTCAACCCGGTGCCGATCAACGAGATCCAGGAGCGCTGGATCGGCCGGTTCGAGCAACCCCGGCTGGCCGCGCTCGCCACCATCAAGGAAAGGGCGGAAGCCATGACTGACCGACCGACCTTCGTGTACGTCACGTACATCGAGAGCACGCCCGAGCGGGTCTGGCAGGCGATCACCGATCCGGACCTGTCGGCCGCCTACTGGGGCCACAGCAACGTCTCCTCCGACTGGCAGGTCGGCTCGCACTGGGAGCACCGGCGGATCGACGGCAGCGGACTCAACGACGGCGGCGGCACCGTGCTGGAGTCCGACCCGCCGCGCCGGCTGAAGTTCAACTGGGTGGACGACGGGGCGCCGGAGAACGCCGACTCGGAGCGGGTCGCCTTCGACATCGAGCCGTACGGCAGCATCGTCCGGCTCACCGTCACCCACGAGAACCTGGTCCCCGAGGCCGGCGCGGCGAGCGGCTGGCCCGCCGTCCTGTCCAACCTGAAGTCCTTCCTGGAGACCGGGCGGCCGCTGCCCCAGGCGCCCTGGGAGATGCCGTGAGACTGGCGTCACTCTGCCGCTGGCGAAAAACCGGTGACGCCTGTCAGTGACGGCCCGTAGGGTTGGTGGCATGTGAGTTTCACGCTGCCCGCAGGCCGCCGGGAATCCCGGAAATTTGTGCCGACGGGCCAGAATGGCGGGACTATCCGGGCCCGGCCCGACGTTCCACCGATGACTTTCGGTCCGCCGACCAGTCTTCATCCCTGACCAAAGACAGCGCCGCTGCTGCCCGAACCCCAGCCCGACGTCACGAAGGACCACCGGATGACCGCGCCAACCCAACCCGTCGACGCGACCTCTCGGAGCGGCAAACCCGTCTCCCATACGAAGATCATCATCACGCTGCTGGTCGCGGCGTTCGTGGTGATCTTGAACGAAACGATCATGGGCGTCGCCCTGCCCCAGCTGATGGGCGAACTGCAGATCACGCCGGGCGTCGGTCAGTGGCTGTCCACCGTGTTCATGCTGACCATGGCCGTGGTGATTCCGACCACCGGGTTCCTGCTGCAGCGGCTGACCACGCGGACGGTGTTCCTGCTCGCCATGTCGCTGTTCTCCGCCGGCACCCTGCTGGCCGGGCTGGCACCGGGCTTCACGGTGCTGCTGATCGCCCGGGTGATCCAGGCGTCCGGCACCGCGATCATGATGCCGCTGCTGATGACCACGGTGCTCGGGTTGGTGCCGGTCGCCAAGCGCGGCGCGGTGATGGGCAACGTCAGCATCGTCATCTCGGTCGCCCCGGCGATCGGGCCGACCCTGTCCGGGCTGATCCTGCAGTTCCTGTCCTGGCGGTTCATGTTCCTGCTGGTGCTGCCGATCGCCCTGATCGCGCTGGCGTACGGGGCCGTGAAGCTGGTCAACGTCGGCGAGCAGTCCCGGCCGAAGCTCGACTTCCTGTCGATCCTGGTCTCGGTGCCCGGCTTCGGCGGCATCGTGTTCGGCCTGAGTCAGCTCGGTGAGGCGAGCCACGGCGGCAGCATGGTCGTGGCGATCGGTGCGCTGGTGATCGGCGTCGTGTCGCTGGTGATCTTCGTCTGGCGGCAGACCCGGCTCTACGCGCCGGGCAACCCGCTGCTGGACCTGCGGGTGTTCCGGTTCCCGATGTTCCGGGCCGGCGTCGGCCTGCTCTGCGTCGCGATGCTGGCCCTGTTCGGCACCGTGATCCTGCTGCCGATCTACCTGCAGAACGTCCGCGGGCTGGATCCGCTGTCCACCGGGCTGCTGGTGCTGCCCGGCGGTGTCCTGATGGGCGTGCTGGCCCCGATCGTCGGCCGGCTGTTCGACCGGTACGGGCCGAAGGGCCTGGCCCTGTTCGGGGCGTCCGTGATGGTGCTGGTGATGTGGGGTCTGACCACGGTCACCCCGACCACGCCGATCTGGCAGCTGATCGGGCTGCACCTGGTGCTCTCGCTCGGCCTCGCCGCCATGTTCACGCCGGCGTTCACGACCGCCCTGAACCCGCTGCCGGTGCATCTGCACTCCCACGGAAGCGCCGTCTTGTCCACGCTGCAACAGGTGGCCGGTGCCGCCGGCGTCGCGCTGCTGGTGACGATCATGACCATCCGCAGCCAGTCGGCACTCGGCGCCGGCGCGTCCGAGGTGCTGGCCCAGAACCAGGGCATCCAGCTCGCCTTCGGGATCGCCGCCCTGATGGGCATCGCGGCGATCGTCCTGGCCGCGTTCCTGCGCACCACGAAGGCAGAGCCCGACGAACCCGGTGAGCCGACCGCCGAGCCGGAGGCTGAACCCGGCGCCGCCGAGCTTCGCTGAGACTGACCACACCCGGGCCGCCGTTCGCGGCCCGGGTGCCGGGTCAGGAGTCCAGCGACTCCGCCGGGTAGCGCGGTTTGATCACGGTGTTGACGTGCCGTCCGATGGACTCCGCCGCCAGCAGTTCCCGGTACGCGGACGCCGGCACCCCGTAGTAGACGTACCGGCCGCCGCCGGCGAAGTCGATCACCAGGCGGGCGTGCTCGTCGTCGTACCCGACGGCGCGGATGCTGCTGGACTCGACGCGCTGCATCACGGGAAGCCCGTCCCGTTCACGAGGCATGGTTCCGATTCTGCCGACCGATCAAGGTCTTGGCGACCCGCCGGCCGACCTCCTTCGGATCGAGCGGGACCTCGTGCCGGATCCCGTTCGCCTGGTGACCGCACCGAGGGCCCACAGGGCCGGCACCGCGGCGGCGTCTCTGGCCGCATCGGTCCACGGCAGTGCGGCGCGTCCGGCCGCGACCCCGAACAGGACAGCGAGCCCGGCGAAGAGCCGCAATGATCAGCTTGTCCCGCCCGGTCTCGATGTCGTCGGACTCCTCCACGGCTTGCCTCCCTCGCCCGCCGCCCGCCTGTTCCGATCCTGCCGGCCATTCACGGCACAATGGCCACGATGTGGGATCGTGAGGCATTCCTTCGCCGCCAGGCACTCGGCCAAAGCTCCGCCTTGGCCGTCGAACCACTCGTCGAGGCGCTCGGCGGACTCAACGCGCAGACGGCCCGCGGCCCACTCGTCGGGCTGTGGACCCGGATGGCCGACCCGTCGCTACCCGCCGTCGATGCCGCCCTGCAGGATTACCGGCTGGTCAAGGCCAACCTGCTCCGCGGCACTGTCCACCTGGTGACCCGCCGCCAGTACCTGACCTGGCGGCAGGCCCTGCAGCCGATGCTGGAGCGGGTGGTCCGCGGCTTCAATCCGGGCCTGTGGAAGCAGGTCGACCATGATCGACTCCTGGACGCCGGCACCCGGCTGCTCCGAAGCCGCCCGGGCCTGACCCGCGCCGAGATCGGCGCCGCGCTGACCGAGGACTTCCCCGGCCCGGAACCGCGACGGCTCGGCTTCGCGATCCGGATGCTGCTGCCGGTGGTCCAGGTCGCCGACCACTCCTGCTGGTCGCCGGCCCGGACCCGCTACGTCCTCGCCGAGCAGGTGATCGACGAGCCGCTCGCCGATCCGGACGTCGGCACGCCCGACCTGGTCCGGACCTTCCTGCGCAGCTTCGGACCCCGGACCGCCGCGGACGCCGGCTACTGGTCCGGGATGACCCGGCTCGGCCCGGCGCTGACCGAGGTCACCGACCACCGGATCGGCGAGGCGTACGACGTCGACCCTGTCATCGACGAGCCGCCCCGGCGCACCGCCGTGCTGCCCGAGTTCGACAACGTCTACTTCTGTTCCCGGGACGGCTCGATCGGACTCGTCGCGGCGAAGCGACGCTTGGTCCACGGCGGGGCGATGCCCGGCTCCATGATCACCTACGGAGCGGTCCGGGCCGACTGGACCGCCACCACGACGACGGAGCCGGAGCTGCACCCGTGGAGCGCGCTCGACGACGGTGAGGCCGCCGAGTTCGCCCGGTTCCGGTCCTGGTGGTCCGACCGGGACCGGTGACCGTACTCACAGTCCCGCCCTTCGGGCCGCCGCCTTGACCTGAACTTCACTTGAAGTTCTACGGTGCTGATCATGACGTTGCCTGATCAGCACGATGGTCCGCTGCGCCTTGTCGTCCTGCAGGGCAGTGTCCGGTCCGAACGGGTCGGGCCGGCGATCACCGACTGGGTGCTGGACCGGGTCGAGCGCAGCGACCGGTTCGTGCTCGACGTGATCGACCTGGCCAAGGTTCGGTTGCCCGGTCCGGAGGAGTTGCGGCCGGGCGGCGCCGGCACCCGCAGCGAGATCGCCGACCGGATCGAGGCCGGCGACGGCTTCATGATCATCACGCCTGAGTACAACCGTGGCCTGCCGGCGACCCTCAAGCACGCCGTCGACTGTCACTACGCCGAGTGGATGTTCAAGCCGGTGCTGCCGGTGACGTACGGGATGACCGGCGGAGTCCTCGCCGCCGAACACCTGCGCAGCGTCTTCGCCGAACTCCACGCGGTCACCACCCGCCGGGCGGTCACCATCGCCGAGCCCTGGGCGCACCTTGATCAACACGGCCGGCTCGAACCGACCGCGACCGCTGAGCGGACCCTCGGCTTCGCGCTCGGCGAGCTGGCCTGGTGGGCCTCCGCCCTACGCCGGCAGCGTCGGCTCGAACCCTTCCCGCACCCGCAGTGAACGGCGTACACCGGCTGGCGGTGGTCCTCGTCCTGGGCGGGCTGCTGGTCGTCCTCGACACGGTGGCGACGATCATCGCGCTGCCCGCGATGGTGGCCGAGTTCAGCTCGACCCTGCCGGTCCTGCAGTGGGTCACCACCGGCTACACCCTGGCGATCGTGGCGATCCTGCCGGCCACCGCCGCCCTGACCGGCCGGTACGGGACCAAGCCCGTCTACCTCGGCGGGCTCGCCGTCTTCACCGTCGCCTCCGTGCTGTGCGCCCTGGCCTGGAGTCCGGAGTCGTTGATCGCCTTCCGGGTGCTGCAGGGGCTCGGCGGCGGCGTACTCAACCCGGTCGGCCAGACCATCGCGCTCGGCGCGGTCCCGGCGGAGCGCCGCGGCCGGATGATGAGCTACCTCGGCCTGCCCGTCCTGATCGGCCCGCTGGTCGGTCCGCTGCTGGCCGGCTGGCTGATCGACGTCTCGTCCTGGCGCTGGATCCTCGCGATCAACCTGCCGATCGGGGTCATCGCCATGATCTGCGCGGCCCGGCTGCTGCCGCGTCAGCCGAAGCCGGAGCGCCGGCCGCTCGACGTCCTCGGGCTGGCCCTGTTGCTGCCGAGCGTGGTCGCGCTGGTGCTCGCCGCGTCGCTGATCGGGGACGCCGGCGGCCGGATCACCCTGCCGCCGATGATCACCCTGGTCGCGGCCGGCGTGCTGTTGATCATGTTCGTCGTACGGTCTCGTCGGCTGGCCCACCCCTTGCTCCGGATCCGGCTGCTGCAGACCCCGGGCTTCGCCGCCGGCGTCGCGGTGCTGTTCTTCTTCGGTGCCGCGTACTTCGGCGTCGGCACCGTGCTGCCGATCTACGTCCAGGCGGTGCGCGGCGACACTGCGGCCCAGGCCGGCCTGCTCGGGATCACGACCGCGCTCGGCGCCGGGATCACCATGCAGGTGGCGACCCGGCTGATCGACCGCCTGCCGGCCCGCCGGATCGTCATCTTCGGCACCGGCGTCGGCCTGCTCGGCCTGGCCGGCCTGGCCCTCTCGGTCAGCCTCAACGCTGCCTACCCGGTGATCATGGCCGTGAACCTGCTGCTCGGCATCGGCTCCGGCGCCGCGATCCTGCCCACCATGGCCGCGACCCTGCGCCGGCTGGACGGCGACCAGACCCCGCACGGCGCCGCGATCATGGGCACCCTGCAACAGATCGCCAGCGCCCTCGGCATCGCCGCCAGCACCGCGATCCTGACGATCATGCTCACCCAGGCCGCGCCGGACCTGACCGGTGGCCTGGGCACCCTGCTCGAGCTCGATCCCGACCAGCGCGCGGCCCTGCTCCCGCGGCTCGGCCCGGCCGCCGGGCTGACGTACCTGATCATGCTGGTGCCGATGCTCGCCTCGTGGCTGATCGCGCTGACCCTGATCAGATCACCGGCCCGCGTCGAACCCCTCGGCGCCCCGCAGCGTCAGTGATCAGTGCTGCATGTCGACGAAGCGCGAGTAATGGCCCTGGAAGGCGACGGTGATCGTCTTGGTCGCGCCGTTACGGTGCTTGGCGACGTCGAAGTCGGCCTCGCCGGCCCGCTCGGACTCCTTGTCGTAGAGATCCGGCCGGTTCAGCAGCATGACCAGGTCGGCGTCCTGCTCCAGCGAGCCGGACTCGCGGAGGTCGGACAGCATCGGCTTCTTGTCGGTGCGCTGCTCCGGACCACGGTTCAGCTGGGACAGCGCGACGACGGGGATCTCGAGCTCCTTGGCCAGCAGCTTCAGCTGCCGGGAGAACTCCGAGACCTCGAGCTGGCGAGACTCGACCTTCTTGCCGGACGTCATCAGCTGGATGTAGTCGATCAGCACGAGCTTGAGGTCGTGGCGCTGTTTCAGCCGGCGGGCCTTGGCCCGGATCTCCATCATGGTCAGGTTCGGCGAGTCGTCGATGTAGAGCGGCGCCTCCGACACCTGCCCCATCTTGGTGGCGACCCGCTGCCAGTCGTCGTCGCTCATCCGGCCGCCGCGGATGTGGGACAGCGGGATCGAGGCCTCGGCGGACAGCAGCCGCATCGTGATCTCGATCTGGCTCATCTCCAGCGAGAAGATCGCCGAGGTCAGGCCGTTCTTGATCGAGGCGGCGCGGGCCAGGTCGAGCGCCAGGGTCGACTTACCGCAACCGGGTCGGGCCGCGACGATGATCATCTGGCCGGGATGGAGCCCGTTGGTCAGCTCGTCCACCTCGGCGAACCCGGTCGGCACGCCGGCCAGGCCGCCGCCGCGGGAGGAGATCGCCTCCATCTCGTCCAGGGTCGGCTGCATCAGCTCCGACAGCGGCTTGTAGTCCTCGCTGGCCCGTCGGTCGGTGACCGCGTAGACCTCAGCCTGGGCCCGGTCGACGATGGCGTCGGCGTCGCCCTCCCCGGCGTAGGTCAGCTGCGAGATCCGCAGCGCCGCGTCGGCCAGCCGGCGCAGGATCGCCTTCTCGCGCACGATCTCGGCGTAGTAGCCGGCGTTGGCGGCGATCGGCACGCTCGCCAGCAGGGTGTGCAGGTACGGCGCGCCGCCGACCCGGGTCGCCTCGCCCCGCTTGGTCAGCTCGTCGGCCACCGTGATCGCGTCGGCCGGCTCGCCGCGCCCGTACAGGTCGAGAATCGCGTCGTAGACGAGCTCGTGCGCCGGGCGGTAGAAGTCGACGCCGCGGATCACCTCGACCACGTCGGCGATCGCGTCCTTGCTCATCAGCATCGCGCCCAGGACGCACTGCTCGGCCGCCATGTCCTGCGGCGGGGTGCGATCCGGGGGTCGCGGAGCCTCGTCGTAGGACGGCATCACCTCGGCTACGCTCATCACACCTTCTGTCCGTGGCTCGTTCGTGCGCCGGCGACACCTCCGACCGGCCCGTCGTTCCGCACCCGGTCGGTACGGCTCCGGGAGGGCCGAAACCACCCGCGAGAGCCGCTGACGCCGATGCAAGAACAACGGTAGGACCGAGGACTGACAACCCCGCAGCAGGTCGCCGTTCCGGACGTGTGTCGCTCAACTTCGCGCAACCGTACGCCTTGCGGGAGCCAGCGGAAAGCCGGTTATCCACAGGTCCTGGGGACAACTCCGTGCAGCCTGTGCGGGACACGCTCAGACGTTGTGCGCAGCCTGGGTACGAAGCTGGGGACAACTTCGGGACAACTTCTTGAATGGGCTTCTGACCAGGTACGACGTGATCTACACACGGTGGACGAAAATCGGTTGGCGAGAATCTCCAGCGGCTTGGGTAACCCTGGTTCGACTTGACACCGACCCCACGCGACCAGTAGTTACGCACAGCGACTGGGGATAACCAAAGCAGTCCATCGCTATGTGACTTTGTCGACATGTGGCTGAATAGCCGGATCTTGCCAACCAGTTCGCTTCTATACCCTAGGGGGGTACACTGCCTGGTGGAGGTGCAGGATGACCGAAGAGCACGATCACAGTCACGGCTACATCAGCAACAAAGAGGCGTACCTGAAGCGGATGCGCCGGATCGAGGGGCAGGCCAGAGGCCTGCAGAAGATGATCGACGAGGAAAAGTACTGTATCGACATCCTCACCCAGGTGTCCGCGATGACCAGTGCGCTGCAGTCCGTCGCCCTCGGCCTGCTCGAGGAGCACCTGAACCACTGTGTCGCCGGTGCGCTTGAGAACGGTGGCGCCGAGGCCGACGCGAAGCTGAACGAGGCGACCCAGGCGATCGCCCGCCTCGTCCGTTCCTGATCACTGCTTCCTGAGCCGGTCAGACGAGCCGCGCCCTGACCTGGCCCTCCATCACCTGTTGCAGTACCCGGACGGTCTCCGGGTCCAGATCGACGCCGAGGATGCGGGCGTGCCCGGCCAACTGCAGCGCCAGCCGCTCGGTCTCGGCGTGGTTGCCGGCCTGGTGCTCGGTACGGATCCTCGCCACCATCAGCAGTTCGTCAGCCGGCGCCGCCACCAGGGCACGCGCCGCCGACCAGCGGGCCAGGTCGATGTCGTTCCGGTCCAGGGCCCGTCGGCACAACTCGACCCCGAGATCGCGGACCACGGACACCATGTCGGTCCGCAACTCCTCGGCCCAGTGCCACTGGCCGGGAGCGGCGTCGGCCAGCGGGGCGCCGCGGACGAGTTCGAGCGCGGCGAACAGCGCGTCGTCCCCGGCCCGGTTCACGCCGCCGAGGGTCAGGATCTGCAGCCGGTGCCAGTCGGAACTGACCGCCGGGTGCAGCGCGATCCGGCCGCTGTAGGCGTCGGGCAGGTACGGATCGCCGTCGCTCGACGTACCGAGCCAGGTCCGGAGCCGACTCATGTTCGACCGCCGGGTCCCCTCCGCGACCGCCAGCGCCGCGGCCATCGCCCGAGCCGTACTGCCGGGATGCTCCAACAGCCAGCCGCAGTACTCCAGGCACTGCTTGTCGGCGCGCGGCGGGACCGGACCGGAGGCGCCGGCGAGTTCGATCGCACCGAGGATGCGCAGGGTCGGGTGATGAACCGTGCCCGGTCCATTCGCTCCCGATCCGTCCATCGCCGCCCTCGCTCGTTCGTGCCCAGTCGCTGACTCGCCCCACTCCCCAGGTCTCCGGTCCGGAGCCGGCACCGGGTCCGGGGGATCGGCGCCGAGCGGTGGCGATTCGGCCGTCCCGTCGGGTGGTGTTCCGGGCGGCGGGTCCGGCTGGGGCAACGCCGTTTGGTCGAGCCGGTGTCCCCGGGCCGGATGCCCGTTGGTGTCGTGCCGCCACCACGGCGCCGGTCCGGTCTCCTCGGTGCCGGTC
Organism: Microlunatus sp. GCM10028923; assembly: GCF_042666975.1. NCBI lineage: Bacteria > Bacillati > Actinomycetota > Actinomycetes > Propionibacteriales > Propionibacteriaceae > Microlunatus > Microlunatus sp. GCM10028923. The sequence continues at coordinate 153,148 of NZ_JBHTFF010000002.1, forward strand.
GCGGCGATCAGCTCGACCACGGCGTCGACCGCCGCCGGCCGCAGCAGCTGCGGTACGAGTTCGAGGCCCAGCGGTAGGAGTTCGGCCCGGACGGACGGCGCGGTCGGATCGGACGGGTGCAGTCGCAGGGTCCAGTCCGACCGGTCCGAACCGCCCGGGACGACGATCGCCATGGTCACGGTCGGGAGGTCGCCGACGACCCGGCTGATGCGCTCCAGTTGCTGATCCGTGGGACGGCGGTCGATCAGGACGATCTCCGGTGCCCACGGGTCGGCGAGATCGGGATCGCTGCGCAGCAGGGCCACCGGGCGCTCGGCCTGTTCCCGGCGCTGGATGGTGGCTCGGTGTTCCAGCTGGGTCAGCAGGCGGTCGAGATCGTCGGTCTGGGTCACGTTGTGCCGGCCCAACGGCCCGGCCAGGCCGGGGTGCTCGCCGACCAGGGTCAGCACCATTTCGTCGGCCCAGGGCGAGAAGGACAGCTCTGTCGCCGCGGCCGCGAGGAAGGCCGGCGCCAGCTCCGGGTCCTCGGAGTCGACGGCCAGGACGCCCATGCCTTCGAGGTCCGCCAGGACCGCCCGGCCGCGCGGGTCGGTGCCGATCCCGACCAGGGCCGGATAGGGCCTGGTCGCCTCACCGAAGCCCGGAATCGTCCGCAGATAACGAAGATCGTCGGCGGTGATCACCCAGGTGGTGCCGCGGACCGTGAACCCGGCCGGTGCCCGGTCCACGAACTGTTCCATGATCAATTCCAGCTCGTCGTCGCCCACCACCGCCAGCCGCAGCGGCGGTAGCGCGGTGCCGGCCGCGTGGCAGTGGGCCGAGAGCGCCCGCAACACCTGGTCCAGGTCGCGCAGGTTGAGCGGCCGCTGCCGCCGGCCGAGCGCCGACTCGACCGCACGGGCGGGCGCCGCGATCGGGAGCAGCCGACGGCCCAGCGGCCGCCGGTGCAGCTGCACCAGCCGGCGTGCGGCCAGGCCGTTCAGCACCGCCGCCGCGAACAGGCCGCCGACTCCGGCCAGGCCCGCCACCGCCGCCGCAACCTCGGGTGCCTCGAACTCGACCGCACCGAGCGCCTGCGACCCGGTCGGCTGGCCGGGCGCGTCTCCCGTCGAACCGGGCCCAGCGACCGGCGTCCGGTCGGGGCCGGCCGAGGTCGGCGACCCCGGACCTGGCGTCGCCGCCGGTAGGCCGGGGCTCGGCACGGACCCGGGTTGCCCCGGCCCCGTCCCGTTGGTCCGCTCGTCGGGTGCACCGAACCCGGTCCCGACCTCCGGCCCGGGCTGCGGGCCCCCGCGCCACCGACCCGGGCCTCGTTCGTGCTGCGGAGCTCCGTCCCGATCCGACGCCTGGCCCCGACGCGTTTCGCGATCACCGCTGGACCCGCCGTCCCCGCCTTCGGTGTGCTTGTCCCGCTCCGCCTGCTTGCTCCGCTCGGAATTCCCGTCCCGCTCGGTGCTTCCGTCCCGCTCCGCCTGCCTTCCCCGCGCGGTTTGCCGGTCCTGCTGGGCCTGCCGGTCCTGCTCGGCTTGCCGGTCCCGCTCGGCCTGCCGGTCCCGCTCAGCCTGCCGGTCCCGCTCAGCCTGCCGGTCCCGCTCAGCCTGCCGGTCCTGCTCGGTTTGCCGGTCCTGCTGGGATTGTCGGTCCTGCTCGGCTTGCCGTTCCCGCTCCGCCCGGCGGTCCCGCCCCCGCTCCCCGTTCCCGTCCCGGTCCGCCGGCTTGCCATGCTCGGTCTCCCGACCCTGCTCCGACTCCTTGCTCGGCCCGCGCCGCGAGCCCCGCTCGGACTCCTCGCTCCGTTCGGAACCCCCGCCCCGCTCAGAACCCCTGCCCCGCTCGGTCTCTCCGTCTCGTTCGGAACGACCGTCCCGCTCAGGTCCGCGGTCTCGATCGGATCCACCGCCCCGCTCCGAGCCTCGGTCCTCCGCCCCCCGGTCCCGTTCCCGCGACCCATCCCGCTCCGAGGTTCGACCCTGCTCCGACTCCCGGCGCGGTTCCCTGCCCGGCTCAGGGCTCCCCTCGTCGCGCGGTGCGGCAGCCCCGGACGGCAGCAGGAGCAGCATTCCGGCGTCGATCTCGTCGGGGTCGCTGAGCTGGAACCGGTTGGCTCGATACAGCTCCGGCCATCGCTCCGGATCGCCGTAGATCCTGCCGGCGATCGACCACAGCGAGTCACCCTGCTTCACCCGCAGGGTGTCGCCCGGGGGTGCGGCGCGGCGGCCGGCGTCGGGAATGATCAACCGCCAACCGGGTTTCAGCACGTCGGGCCCGCCGCTCAGCAGGCCGGGGTTGGCCAGGGCGATCTTGCGCCACTGCCGACCGTCGCCGTAGTAGTGCTCGGCCAGGCTCCACAGATCGTCGCCGGGCTTGACCACGTGCCGTTCGGAGCCCGCCGCCGGCGGCTTGGCGGGAGCCTCGGCGCGAGGTGTCCGCGCCTCCGGTGGCCGGTCCCGGGTGGACCTCGGCGCGCCCACCGCAGGTGGGGCGGACACGTCAGGAGCCCGTTCCGCTTGATCACCTTGATCACCGCGCTCGATCAGGACGATCGGGGCCGGCTCCGCTCGCGGCTCGGCCTCGGCCGGGATCCCGATCATGGTGATCACCGCAACCACGAGGCCCGCCGCCCACCGCTGCGGTGCCGCCATGCCGGGCAGTTGGAGCGTGATCTGATACCCGGCTATCCGGCCGATGACCTCCACGAAGATCGACAGCGTGAACACCAGCCAGGCCAGCCAGGCCACGATCGTGATCAAACCCATCAACACGGTGCCGTCGTCGGGCCGGAACAGGGCGGCAACCAACTCGTCCCAGCCGAAGCGCTCGGGGAACGGGTTGCCGCCGAGCAGGATCAGCGCGAACGGGACTCCCGCCACGACGGCGATCAGGAGGACCAGGGCCCCGAGTCCGCGCAGGAATCTCCCCATCAGGCACCGCGTTCCGGGGGATCGTTCGGGTGCGTCGGGCCGTTCATCCGTCCAGCCTGACCGATCCCAACGCACCAATGAAGGGTTGCGGTGTTGTCCGTCGATGCGCGATGTTGTCCGATGATGATCATGGTCACCAGCCTCCGACGATCCGCAGTACGGCGGGCGTGATGAAGATCAGGCCGAAGATCAACACCGGCACCGTCATGTAGATCGTCATACCCTCGGACGCACTGCTCGCCGCGACCTGCTCGGCGTTGATGTGGGCGTCCCGCAGCTCGCGCACCCTGGCCCGCAACGTCCCGGCCAGGGCGGCACCGGTCTCGTCCAGCTGCATGATGTCGGCCAGGTCCGCCAGCTCCGGGAGTTCCAGCTGGTCGGCCAGCCGGCGCAGTTCCCCGTACGGGGGCTGCTGCTCGAGCCGGGCCCGGTCCAGCGCCAGCCGGAGCTGCCGGAACAGCGGCACGTCACTGATCTCCGCCGCGTTGTGCAACGCCTGGGTCGCCGACGCGTTGGCCAGCCGCTCCAGCGTCACCAGGTCGATGTACACCAGCAGGGCCTCCACCGCCGACGACTTCCGCTGCGCCGTCGTACGCAACAACAACAGGTCCGGCACGAAGAAGCCGATCACCAGTCCGATCAGGGCGACGATCACCGGCAGCGCCGGCGTGACCCCGGCGAGCAGGCTGAACGCGGTGCAGACGAAGGCCGGCATCACGGCACCGACGACCGCCATCACCGCCTTGTCGGCGTAGAACTCGGCCATCGACTTGCCCTGCATCAGCAGCCGCCGACGTTGCCCCGCCGTGATCGCGAACGGCAGCCGGCGGTGGAGCCAGGCACCCAGCCGTTCCGACGTGCCGTCGGCGGTGAGCTGATCACGCTGCGGCGACGCAGCCCAGCCGGACTGGCCCTCGATCCGGGCCAGCGCCGAGGCGAGCCGGGGCGTGGACGGCAGGACGGCGGCGAGGCACGCGACGACGCCGCCGGCGACGAGCAGCCCGGCCAGCAACACCATTCCGACGGTCATCCGGTGGCTCCCGTCATGACGGCGTCCCGACCAGGATTCGATCACCGGCGCGATGCCGGGCCTTGCGGCGCATCAGCACCAGCGACCCGACGTAGGCCATGATCAACACCGCCAGCAGCACCTGCCCGAGCGGTGTCCGGTACGGCTCGAAGAAGGCACCGTTGAAGACGAACGCGAGGGTCAGCACGACCAACGTGATCACCGTGACCTGCCGGACCACGATGTAGGGCTTGGCGCGTTCCGTCTCGATCAGCCGGCGCCCCTTCAACTGCGCCTGCAGGGAATCGGCCAGGGCCTGCAGCGTCACGGAGGCACCGGTCGCCCCGCGCCGGTCCGCCAAGATCACCGCGGCGATCACCGAGTCCGCATCGGCGGAGTCCAGTTCGTCGGCGAACCGGAGCAGTGCGTCTGCGGTCGGCCACCGGTTGTTCAGCCGATTCACCAGCAGCTGCAGGGACTCCGCGATGATCGGCGGCGCGGTCCGGCGGGAGGTCCGGATCGAGTCGGTGATCGACTTCCCGGTGGACAGGGTCGAGGCGAGGGACCGTACCCAACGATCCAGCGCCTCGAGCATGATCACGTCCTGCGCCTTCGGCAGCAGCAACAGGTACGGGATCCCGAAGGCCAGCACCGGTCCCAACGGGATGGCGATCAGCCAGCCGGTGATCAGCGCGAACACAAAACCGACCAGAAGACTGCCGACCAGCACCAGGTCACGCTGCCGGCCGCGACGCCCCGGCGGGCGGCGGGTCAGCCGCGACCACGTCGCGCCGAGCCCGATCCTGCGCCGGGTCGGCGGAGTCCAGGTCCGCTGCAGCCCGGCGACGACCGCGACCAGACCGGCCGCGACGAGGATGCCGGCGGCTGCGGCGACGACGGCGTTCATCGCGCCTCCCCGTCGATCGCCGCGGGCAGGGGGCGCCGGAAGGCGTCGAGCTCGTTCGCCAGGTCGGGGTGCGGAAAGAAGCCGGCCGGCTCGCTGCTGGTCGGTGCGGCCTGATAGGTCAGGTGGGTGACCGGCCGGTTGTTCTCGATCGCCCGGGTGAGCTGCCTGATCTCCGCCACGTAGCGCCGCCGCCCGCCACCCCGCCAGGTCTCGTCGACCAGCGCGAGGTGCAGCAGCAGGTCAACGTTCAGGGCAATCTGACGGTAGGCCTCGTCGATCGTCAGCACGCCGCCCTGGGCGACCCGGGAGGCCAGCCGGTCCATCGTCGACTCGGCCGAGTGCGAATGGGTCGTGGACATCGTGCCCAGGCCGGTTTGGGCGGCCTCGAACATCGCGGCCGCCTCCCGTCCCCGGACCTCGCCGACGATCAGCCGGGACAGGTTCTGCCGCAACGCCTCCGGCATCAACTCGGACAGGCCGAACTCGCCGACCGCGGCACCGCCGGCCGTCTCGCCGTGCCCGACCCGGGACTGCAGCGCGACGACGTGCTGCCGGCCGGGTTGCAGGTGGGTCATCAGCTCGTAGTCGGTCTCGAGCGTGCCGAACCGCTCGGTCTCCGGAATCGAACTGATCAGGGCGCGGAGCAGCGTGGTCTTTCCCGCTCCCTGGTCCCCGGAGATGATGATCGACTTCCGGGCCAGGACGGCGGCGTCGAGGAATCGGGCCACCTCGACCGGCATGGTGCCGGATCGGGCCAGGTCGGCCAGGGTGACGTTGGTCAGCGTGTGCTGCCGGATCACGACGCTCGGCCGGTGGGACAGGCCGAACCCGATGGCGTGCAGCCGGAACCGGTCGCCGAGCGCGAGGGTGAGGGTCGGGTGTGCATCGTCGAACGGACGCGAGGGCTGGCTGTTCTGTCCGATGAAGCGGATCGCGTCGACGAGTTCGGCATCGCTGTCGGCGACCGGCGGCATGGATTCCCGGCGGCCGTCGCCGTACTGGACCGTAACGCAGTCCCAGCCGTTGATCTCGATGTTCTCCACGTCCGGCCGCAACAGCAGCGGTTGCAGGCGGCCGTACCGGAAGACGGCGTCCTCGACCGCCTGGACGTAGGTCTCCTCCTGGCCGGTCGACCACAGTTCAGCGCCGGACCGGTGCAGGGCCCGTACGTGATCACCGACGATCCGCCGGATCAGTGATCGGCCGAGCAGCACCCGGTCGGTCTCGGTCAGCGGCGTTCCGGTACGGGAGCGGGCCGCCTCCGTCTCGGCCGTGATCGCATCCGACGCGAGCCGGCGCAGCTCGACCACCTGGGCCCAGTCGACGTCATGCGTCGGCAGCGCCTCCCGGTGTGCTTCGAGCGTCTCCCGACCGAAGACGTCGATCCGCTCGAGCTCCTCCGCACCATGATCATCGGCGTCGGTCTCGGGGACCTCCCGGCCGGCGGCGGAGTAGCCGGCGAAGAGCGGGCTGTCGGCCAGGGCGGGACCGGTGGTCGTCGCATCGTCCATGATCATCGCCCGACCAGTTCCGCGGCCTCGGCGCACCGGTCCCGGAACGCCTGCGCGGTCGTGTGCAGCGAACGGGTCAGCGCCGACCGCTCGAACCGGCGCGGTCGCGGGGCCCCGTCCGAGAGGTGCGCGGCGGCCACCGGATCCAGCGCGAGCCTGGCCAGCACCGGCCGACCGAGCGCGGCGGCGATCTCACCGCCCGGATAGGGCCGGCCCTCACCGACGACGACCAGCCCGAGCCCGGTGGCGCCGCCGGCGGGTAGACCGCGGTCCTCGATCGCGGACAGCAGCACCCTGGTCGACATCACCGAACGCAGGCTGGACCGGAGCACGATCCCGACCAGTTCGGCCGCGTCGACGAGGGCCGGCGGCAGCCCGTCCCCAGTCGAGCGGCCAAGATCGATGATCACGTCGATGCCGAACTCGTCCAGGCGCCGCATCGCCTCGAGCAGCTCCGGCCACACCCCGGCGAACAGGCGGGCGTTGCCGGGCTTGGCGAAGCCGGGCAGGAACAGTCGCCGCGAGCCACCGTCCTCGGCGAGCTGGATCGCCTGGTCGATGATCACTTCGCGCAGCGGACGCTGGTCCCGGTGCGCCTCGGCGACCCGGACCAGGCCCCGGCCGCCCGGATCCTGCCCGGCCAGGAAGCCGGCGAGCACGGCCTGGTGAGCGCCCGGGTCGGCGTCGACCAACACCACCGAGCGCGGCCAGCACAGGGCGAGGCCGACCGCCGTCGTGGTGGCGCCCGGACTTCCGCCGGCCGCGGTCAACGCGAGGATCGCCATCTCAGCGCCCGCCGTCCGCGTCACGGACCGCGGCCAGCCGGTCCTGGGCGGCGAGCAGCGCAACGGCCGCGGCCTGATCGGCCGGTACGTCGACGTTGACCAGCACGGACATGCCGTCCGCGCCGGGGACCGCGTCCACCACCAGGGCCGGATACGCACTGCCGGTGTGCTGGTCGGTGAAGTCGGGCTCGGCACCCTGGGGCGGGATCGCGATCAGCCGGACGGGTGCGCCCGGGTGGAGCAGGCCGGTCGGTGCCCGGCCCTCGACCAGCCGGAGGCCGACGACCGTCCGGCCGTCCGCCGGAGTGATCACTTCGCCGATTGCTCCGGCCGGGACGATGTTCCCAGCCACCAGGTCGTACACCGCGGTCTGCCCGACCAGATCGGCGGACCGGGCGGCCGGCAGCGCGTTGCCGAGTCCGGACCCGCTGACCGTCACCGTCGCCAGGTCCGCCGCGGCGATCACCGAGCCGCGATAGACCGTCCTGGTCATGATCAACACGGAACTCTCGGCGGCGACCCTCGCATAGATCAGGTACGAGAGCAGGGCGCCGAGGCAGATCGCGATCACTCCGAGCGCGATCCACTTCGGGTTGCGGCGGCCGGGAAGCCGCGGCGGCAGCGAGGTCTGGCCGTCCGGGACCGCGGCGCCGGCCTCGCCCGCGGCCGCACCGTCATCCGGCCAGCCGTCACCCGCTGCACCGTCGCGGCCCCTGTCCCGTCGCTCGATCCTGAGCATCCGTGCCTACCCCTCTCCCCATCGACCCACCCGTCAAACGCGCCCACCGTTCACCTGCACCCCGCCGGTTCCAGCACCCGCCCGTCAGCCGTCGGCCCCGGTCGGGACCAGCCGCGCCTCGGCCGACCCGCGCGCGGTCACCTCACGGATCCCGATCACGCCGAGGAACAGCGTCGGTTCGCGGGTCACGGTCGCCACCCGGACGGTGCCGCCGCTCACCCTGACCTCGCCGGTCACCTCGGGCTGCCCGGCCAGATAGGTCCGGGCGGCCCGGACGGCGGCGGTGGCCTGCCGGTACCCCGCCAGCCGTTGCGACGCCGCCGCGTTGCCGGCCGCGCGCGCCGCCTCGGCCGCCACCGCCTCGGCCCGGCTGGCCGCCGCGATCTGCTGACCGCCGTCGACGACCAGTCCGGTGGCGATGATCAGCGCGGCCAGCACGACGATCGCGTACACGCTGACCGACTGGCCCCGTTGATCACGCTCCGGCGCCGGTCTCATCCCCGGCTCCGGTACGTGTCGAGCGCTGCCGCCCCGGTCGCGGACAGCTCCATCGCGCCGGGCAGCCCCGGCAGCACCACGTCGGCCAGGGACACGGTGCAGCGGACCGTCGCCGAGACGGTCGCGGGCCGCCCGGCCGGGACCCGGAAGGCCGCCGTGCTCACCGAGACGCCGGCCTGCTCGCAGACCAGGCCGGCGGTGGCGAGCGACTGGCGGCCGGCCGAGTCCCCGGCGATCCGCGCCTCGTTCGCGGTACGGGCCAGCGAACCGGCCCGGGCCGCCGCGTAACCCGCCTCGAAGACGATCGTCCGCGCGTACCAGAGTCGACCGCCGGCGACGAGCAGCGCCAGCATCAGCATGAAGGCCGGGACGATCATGGCCAGTTCGGCGGTCGCGGCACCACGTTGGTCCCGCGGGCCGAAGGGTCCTCGACCGCCGCCCCCGTTCATCGACCCGGCACTCGTTCCAGGGGCGCGGTCGCCCGTTCTTCGACCCGGCCGAGCCCGAACCCGATCACGGAGTGGGCCTGCCCGGTGACCTGGGCCTCGACCCGGCCCTCGATCCGCAGCACCCGGACCTTGACCTCGGTCAGGCCGGCGTGGGCCGCCACGTCAAGGGCGAGGGCCCGGGCCCGATCCGGCGACCCGGCGGCGCCGCGAGCCTCGTCGACGGCCACGTTGGCCGCGCGAATCGCCGCGTTGCGGCCGTGCAGCCACAGGCCTGCCTGGATGACGGCGACGGTGGCCATCAGCACCACCGGCCAGATCAGCACGAGTTGAAGCGACTCGGCGGCGCCACGCTCCGACGGTCTTCGCGAGGTCGTCACCCCGGATCACCTGGGCATGTGATTCGTGACGTAAATCGTGATCGCGCCGATGACGATCGTGGCGACCGCGACCGCACCGGCCAGCAGGATCGCGTTCTCGGCCGACTGGCTGAGTCCTCGCTCGTCACGGACCGCCGGAGATCGCAGCGACACGACCATGCCGATCAGGAGCTGGAGTTGTTGCCGGAGCTGGTGCATCGAATTCCTCCTTCACCACCGGTCGAATGCGGGCGTGACCGGTGAAGCCGCCCTGAGGTGGTCCGCAGCAAACGGCCGCACTTGCCCCGCCGGTCGCTCTGGTCCGTGGTGCCGAGCCGGGTCCCCGATGACCCCTGCCCGGAAGTACGTGTTCCCGCTAACGCTAGGCCAACCCGCCGCAGATCCGATCGGAAACACCGTGACCGCTTGATGACATGTCCTCAACCGGACGCATCTCTCCCGGCGTGTCGTCGCGATCACCGCCGCCTGGATGCCGATCCGAGCACGGCCCTGGAGTAACTCCGTGAGTGGCCACTCGACCTCCGGTCCGTGCCCGGATCGACGCTCGTGGTGCCGCCCGGCCGGGTGGACTCCCCCGACGAGGTCCCCCGGACGGCGGCCCGGACCGACCACGGATCGGACCGGTCGGCTCGGTCTTTCGAACTTCGTTGGCACGATCGGGCTCCTTTCCGGGTCGTTGTCCGTTGTGGTGTCCATGCTGGCGACCGGGTGTTGGCGGAGGTGTTGTCCGAGCGGCCCGATGTGTCGTTCGAACGCCGTGCCTGTTGTCGGAAGGGTGCAGGTTCGTCCAGGATTGGCACCGGGGATTCCCAAGCGGGAGGCCTGACTTGGCACCGGCATCGGGTCCCTGGCGGCTCGCGGGACCAATCGGGCGGCACATCGTTGGCTACGGGCGGGGTGAGGATGAGCCGGCAGGGACTGAGTAGGTTGAGGCGGTGATCGCTCCGCGCCGCGCCGTCTTCCCGATGAACGCGCCGCGCAACGTGGTCGGCTGGATCTTCGGATTCGTGTCCTCCCTGCTTGCCGACAACATCTACTTCATCGCGCTCTCGGTGGTCGCGATCCAGACCACCGATCCGGCGATGGCGGGCGTGATCGTGGCGGCCTCGGCGATTCCGCGACTGCTCATCCTGCTCGTCGGCGGCGCCATCGCCGACCGGGTCAGTGCGAAGCGGATCATCCTGATCACCGACACCGCCCGGGCGCTGATCCTGATCGGGATGGCCGTAGTGCTGTTCACCCAGGCCGACTCGATCGGCGCCATCGGACTGCTGGTGATCGCGCTGGTGTTCGGCGCGCTGGACGGCCTGTTCGCACCGGCCATGGGCGCCGTCCCGGCCCGGATCGCCTCCGATGATCAACTGAGCCGGATGGCGGCCGTGCGCACGGTCGGACAGCGACTGGTCCTGCTGGCCGCCGGTCCACTCACCGGCTGGCTGATGGTCCTGTTCGGTCCGGCCGCCGCGTTCGCCGCCGCCGCGGTGTTGTTCGTGGCCTCGGTCAGCTCGCTGGTGCTGTTGCAGGTGCCCCGCCCGCTGCCGTACGAACTTCGCGAGATGGCGGAACGCTCCATCCTCAGCGACACCGTCGCCGGCCTGCGATCGACCTGGGCCAACCGGCCGGTGTTCTGGCTGCTGGTCGTGATCGCCGCGGTCAACTTCGGCTTCGCCGGGCCGGTCACCCTCGGCTATCCCCTGCTCGCCCAGGAGAGCGACTGGGGACCGGTCGGCATCGGCTACCTGTTCGGCGGCCTCGGGCTCGGCGCCGCCGTCACCGCCACCGTCCTCCTGATCATCAAGCGGCCGCCGCGAGCCGGCCTGTTCGCCTTCGCCGCCCTCGCGGTGATGGGCATCGCGTTGTGCCTGCACGCGGTCGCCATGCCGCTCGAAGCGGCCGTTGTGACGGCCGTCCTGCTCGGGTTCGGCACCGGCGCGTACGGCACGCTGCTGCTCGGGCACCTCATGGCGATCACGCCGAAGGCGGAGATCGGCCGGGTGATGGGCCTACTCTCGCTCGCCCTCGAAGGCGTCGTCCCGATCAGCAACTGGCTGACCGGCTTCCTGACCGGACCGTTCGGGGCCAAACTCCCGTTCATCTGCGGCGGCATCATCGTCCTCGGCTCCACCCTGCTCGCCCTGTCCCAGCCCCGGTTGCGGCGGTTCGAGCTGGCGCACCAGCAGCGGTGATCATGACCGGGCCAGCTACTGATCAGAGTCCGAGGTGAAGGTTCGGTTCGCGGGCGGCGGTCTCGTACTCGGGCAGCAGGTCGACGGTGATCCCGGCAGCTCGGAGGAGTTCGACGCCCTCGCAGCGGGCGACGAAGATCGGGGGCTCGCGCCAGGCGATCACGACGCGGCGGATGCCGGCCTCGATGGTCAGTGCGGCGCAGCTGTACGGGCGCGACGCCCTGGTCGAGCACGGCTCCAGGGTCGAGTAGAGGGTGCCGCCGGCGGCGGCGCCGGCCGCCAGCTTGGCGAAGGCGGACTCCTCGGCGTGCACCCGGTCGGTCTCCCGCGAATAGCCCCGGGCCAGCTCCTGCCCGGCCGGGTCGATGATCACTGCGCCGACCGCGAAGGCGCTGTCGCTGCGCGGCGACAGCCGGCTCAGCTCGACGGCCAACTCCATCCAGTGCCGATCGCTCATCGGTCCTCCTCGGTCATGATCGCCCGATCGTCGCACAGGCACGGCTGCCCATGATCGACCGGCCGTACGTCACCCTCAGCTGCGCCGTCTCGCTGGACGGACGGCTGGACGACACCTCGCCGGACCGGCTGCTGCTGTCCAATCCGGAGGACTTCGACCGCGTCGATGCGGTACGGGCTCGGCACGACGCGATCCTGGTCGGCGCCAACACGGTCCGCCGGGACCGGCCGCGGCTGATGATCAGGTCACCGCAGCGCCGCACGGCCCGGGTCGCCCGCGGCCTGCCGGTCGATCCGGTCAAGATCACGATCACGGCGTCCGGCGATCTTGATCCGGACTCCCCCTTCTTCGTCGCCGGTACGGCAGCGAAGATCATCTACACGCCCTCGACTGCCCGGGCCCAGGTCGCCGAACGCGGATTCGACGCGGCGGTCGTCGACGCCGGCCGGGAGGTCGACCTGGACCGGCTGCTGCAGGACCTGGCCGGGCGCGGGATCCACCGGCTCCTGGTCGAGGGCGGCGGGATGATCTTGAGCGAGTTCCTGGCCCGGGGGTGCTACGACGAACTGCACCTGGCGATCGCGCCGATCGTCGTCGGTGACCCGGAGGCACCCGGGCTGGCTCGGGCTCGCCTCGATGACCGGCTCCACCTCGCCGAGGTGCGCCGGCTGGGCGAGGTGGCCATCCTCCGCTACACCACGCCGGGCGCCCTGGACCGCGCCCTGCGCCGCCTGCTGGTTCCGATCCGGGCGGTGCTGCTCGACTTCGACGGCCCGGTGACCCCGTTGCTGGCCGATGGCCGGGACGCCGGGGTCGCCGACCGGGTCCGGCAGGCGCTGGCCGCACGCCGGATCGAGCTCCCCGACGCGCTCCGGACCACCGCGGACCCGCTCGACCTGCTGGACTGGGCCACCCCGGCGCGCCTCGGCACCGACGCCGCCGAGGCGGCCGACCGCGCGTGCACCGAGGGCGAGGTCGACGCGGCCGGGCTCGCGGCGCCGACCACCGACGCGGACGCCCTGCTCCGGGCCTGCCGCACGGCCGGGCTGCCGGTGATCATGGTCAGCAACAACTCCGCCGAGGCGGTCGCGGCCTTCCTCGAGCGGCATCAGCTGCGCGACCTGGTCGACGGGATCGTCGGCCGGGTCCCCGGCCGCCCGGAACTGATGAAGCCGGATCCCGACCCGATCCGGCGCGCGCTCGCCCTGCTGGCCCGGCACGGCGTCGGGACCGCCCGCGACTGTGTGCTGATCGGCGACTCGGTCACCGACATCGAGGTCGGCCAGCGGACCGGGACGGCGACGATCGGCTACGCCCGGTCGGGCCGGCGGCCGGCGCTGGACCAGGCCGGCGCCGAGGTCATCGTCGACGAGCACACCCCGATCATCGCGGCGCTGACGAATCAGGGAACACCCCGGTAGACACGATTTGACCCGTCGGCTAAATTTTTGGCCATGGGGTCAGATTCTGAGCGGACCGAGGACAAGCCGGAGAGCTTCATCCGGTCCAATCGGCGTCGGCAGATCCTCGAGGGAGCGATCGCCACGCTCTCCGAGGTCGGGTTCGCCGGGGCCTCGCTGGCCCGGATCGCCCAGGATCTCGGCGTCTCCAAGGGCGTGATCTCGTACCACTTCAAGTCCAAGGACGACCTGATGATCAAGGTCGTCGAGCACGGCTACCAGGGCATGGTCGAAGCCGTACTGCCCAGGATCCTGGAACAGGAGACCGTCGCCGACAGCCTGCGGACCCACCTCCCCGAACTCGCCCGCTACGCCCTCGACCACCGTCCGACCCTGCTCGCCCTCGGTGAGGTGATGGGGCATCTGCGCCGGCCCGACGGGCGGCTCCACTACGGCGCCGAGGGCAACGAGATCTTCTACGACGGACTCGAGCAGCTGTATCGGCACGGCCAGGAGACCGGCGAGCTGCGCGACTTCGATGTCCGGGTGATGGCGATCACCCAGCAGGCCTCGCTGGACGCGATGTTCGCCTACTGGGCCAACCACCCCGAGCACGACCTGCTCGCGCACGCCGAGCAGTTGGCCGACCTGTTCATCCACGCCATCCGGCGCGAACCCACCCTGCGAACGACGAGGAAGAAGTCATGAACACCGAGATTCGCGCCGCTGCGGCGGCCGACACCGCCCGACCATCCGGTCGGCCCCGGCTGCACTGGATCGACACCGTACGGATCGCCCTGACGATCTTGGTGCTGGCTCATCACTGTGCCGTCACCTACGGCAATATCCCGGTCTGGTTCTACAACGAGCCGCCGCACGACCCGTCCGCCTCGGCGCTGGACATCCTGGTCGTGATCAACCAGAGCTACTTCATGGGCCTGTTCTTCCTGATCTCCGGCTACTTCGTGCCTGCCTCGCTCGACCGCAAGGGTCCGGCGGCGTTCGCCCGGGACCGGCTGATCCGGCTCGGCCTGCCGTTGCTGGCCTTCGTGATCTTGGTCCGGCCCCTGGCCACCCTCTGGTCCTGGCGGACCAACCACGCCGACGTGCCGTACCCGCTCTACTACGTCACCTCCATCGATCCCGGCCCGACCTGGTTCCTCGAGGTGTTGCTGGTCTTCTCGCTGATCTACGCCGGCTACCGGGCCCTGACTTCCCGAGCGGTACGGAAGCCGGAGGGCGACGGCAAGCTCCGCTGGATCGTCGCTGCCGGCACCGTCGTCGGCTTGATCGTGATCATGGGAATCCTGATGGCGGTCTGGCGGCAGTTCGTCCCGGACGGCACCTACTGGCCGATCGTCGGCCTGCCCACCCCATCGTTCCTGCCGCAGTATGCGCTGATGTTCGCGGCCGGCGTGCTGGCGGCCCGTCGCCGTTGGCTGGAACGGATGCCGGGGTCGCTGGCCTTCGTCGGCGCCGGCCTGGCCGTCCTGGCGGCGATCTTCCTCGGACCGGTCTTGATGTCCGCCGACCCCGTCGCCTCGAGCATCGCCGGCGGAGTCGCGATGGCGGTCCTCGGGGTCGGTCTGAGCCTGGTCGTCCTGGTGATCTTCCGCCGGTTCGCCCCGGGCACCGGCCCGATCCGGCAGTTCCTCTCGGCCAACGCGTTCGCGGTGTACGTCATCCACCCGGTCGTCCTGGTCGCACTGGCCCTGCTGCTGCAGGGCCTGGTGGCGCCCGCGATCGTCAAGTTCGCCGTCCTGTTGATCTTGTCGATCCCGGCCTGCTGGCTGCTCGCCGCACTGCTCCGCCGGATCCCGGCGGTCCGCAAGATCATCTGATCAAGGTCTGCAGGGCGGGCCGGAGCAGCTCGATGATCACCTCCGGGTCGGCGTCCTGCAGGCCCTCCAGCCGGAGCAGGTCGCGGCCGAGCACGGCGGCCAGGGTGATCATGCCGACCAGCGCGGCCCGGGTCATCGCGTCATCGCCGCCGAGCCCGGCCGCGACCTGCCGCTGCTGCTCGGTGATCGACTGCCGGACCCCCTCGGCGGCCGCGGGATGGGTCAGCATCGAGCGGAGCAGGGCGAGCGTGCCCGCGTGTTCGGTGGTCAGCTTGTCCCGCAGCGAGGCGAGCAGCAGTTCCTCCATCCGCCCCGGCGGGCCGGCGATCGGCTCCTCCACACCGGCCTCCGCGACCTGCCGGAAGAGCTCCTCCTTCGTGCCGAAGTAGCGCATCACCAGGGCCGGGTCGGTCGCGGCGGCGGTCGCGACGGCTCGGATGGTGGTGCGGTCGAAGCCGTTCTCGGCGAACAGGTCCCGGGCCGAGCTGAGGATCCTGGCCCGGGTCCGTTCCCGGCGTTCGGCTCGACTGGACGGCGCTGGTTCGGTGCTCACGAATTCAGTCTACAGCTGTTGACTGAACCCGGAGAGCGAGCTACGGTTTCAGTCAACAGTTGTTGATTGAATGGAGCGACCCGATGCCCGACCCGACCACCCTCGACACCCCGCGCCGGCTGTTGGAGCGGTCCCAGGAACTGTTCCTGAGCAAGGATCTCGACGCCTTCGCCGACCTGTTCGCCGAGGACGGCACCCACGAGCTGCCGTTCGCCCCGCCCGGGGTGCCGGCCCACCTGCGCGGCCGGGAGCCGATCCGCCGCTACCTGACGTCGATCACCACCACGCCGCTGGAGATCACGGAGTTCCGCGACCTGGTCGTCCACGACACGGCCGATCCCGAGGTGATCATCGCCGAGTACGAGGCGGCCGGCGTCGTGACCGCGACCGGGCGCCCGTACTCCGTCCGGTACGTCCAACTGCTCCGCGCCCGCGACGGCGAGATCGTCACCTGGCGCGACTACTGGAGCCCGCTGGACGGTGTCCGGGCGCTCGGTCTGCGCGGCCTGCTGCCGGTGATCATCCAGACGGTCCGGGCCTGGTTCGGGCGCCGGACCAGGTCCGGGAAGGATCAGGCGACCAGCGGTGCCAGCGTCTTCCCGGCCAGTTCGACGATGCCCGGTACGTGACCGTTGGCGACCATGTTGATGATCACGCCGTCGACGCCGGTGTCGATCACCTTGCGCTGCAGCTGATCGGCCACGTCGTCCGGCGTACCGACGAAGAGCCGGTCGGTCATCGCGGCCTTGGACTGATCGTCCAGCGCCTCGAAGTCGACACCGGTCCTGGCCAGCTGCTCGCGCATCAGCCGACGAGCGGTGTCGCCGTTCTCGTCCATGATCACCATGGCCAGTGCGCTGGTCTCCAGCTCGGCGAAGTCCCGGCCGACCTCCTCGCAGCGCTCGGCCAGCACCTCCAGCTTCCGCGGCAGCTCGGCCGGCGCGCTGTTGATGTTGAGGTGGTCGGCATAGCGGGCGGCCAGCCGGAAGGTCTTCTTCTCGCCCTGGCCGCCGAGCATGATCGGCAGGTCGTCGCGGAACCGGGGCTCGTTCAGCGTTCCCTTGGCGCGGTACCAGGTGCCGTCATGATCAGGCGTCCGGCCGCGCAGCATCGGTTCGATGATGTCGAGGGCCTCGCTGAGCCGCTCGAACCGGTCGCCGAAGGTGCCGAACTCGTACCCCATCTGATCATGCTCGAGCTCGTACCAGCCGGCGCCGATGGCCAGCACGGCCCGGCCGCCGCTGACCACGTCCAGCGTGCTCACGGTCTTGGCCAGCATCGCCGGATTCCGGTACGTGTTGCCAGTGACCAAGGTGGACAGCTGGATCGTCTCGGTCGCCGAGGCCAGCGCGCCGAGCGTGGTGTACGCCTCCAGCATCGGCTCCTCGGGCTTGCCGATCATGGGCAGCTGGTAGAAGTGGTCCATCACGAGCACGGTGTCGAAACCGGACCCCTCGGCCTCCCGCGCCTGCGCCGCGACGGTGTCGAACAGGGTGGCGGTACCGCCGGGATAGCTGAAGTTGGGGATCTGATAGCCGAGTCGGATGCGTCGCGCTTTCGTCATGATCGCGACGCTAGACCTTAGAGCGCGCTCGAACGCAAGTCCCCTTCCACCGACCCCGGGATGACTAGGCTTGCGTCGGTGATCGAGCTGCCCCGGACATCGACCGGCCTGGCCGGCTGGGCGCTCCGGATCGCCCCGCTGGTCTGGCTGATGCTGCTGATCAACGACGTGGTCATGGTCACCCTGGTCGCGCTGTTCGGCGAGCCGATGGCCTTTCCGGGGCAGGACCGGTACGACACACCGTACGACCTTCCGATGGTGCCGATCTCGCCGGAACCCCTGATCGTGGTCGCCGGCTTCGCCGCGGTCTGCTCGGTCGCCGACCTGCTGATCGCGCGCCGGCTGCCGGCCGGTCGCGGCCCGGCGCTGCTGCTGCTCGGGGTGGCCACCGCGCCGTACCTGTTGCTGCTGGCGGCCGCGATCGCGTTCAACCCGCTGACCGTGATCACCTTCGGCGGCGGCGACGCCGGTCTGCCGGAGGTCGCCCCCGGCCTGTTCTGGTATCAGCCGACGCGCGGCATCCTGCTGGTCGTGATCGCCATGCTGCGGATCGGAGCCGTGATCATCGCCGGTCGTCGCGATCCGGACCGGGCGACGGGTGTCGTCCCGCCGGCCCCGGCCCGCCCGTTCGGCGTCCGGCTTGCGGCGCCGGCCCTGGCGGCCCTGGTCGGCGTCGCCGGTCTGATCATGATCACCAATGGTCTCGCGGTGGCCGACCAGCTGACCCGGGCCACGGCGCTCGGCCCGGAACCCTTTACGCTGCGGACTTTCTGGTGGCGGACCGTCAGCCGGATGCTGATCCTGCTCGCCGTCCTTGTGGTGGCCGGCGCGGCCTCCGTGATCACGCTCCGGCTGCTCCACTCGACCACGCCGCGCCCGGCCCGGGCGCCCGCGGCCGGCATCGTCGTGGCCGGCTGGCTCCCGGTGCTCTATCTGTGCCTGTTGATCAACCCGGGCGGCTGGCGGGCACCGCTCCGGCTCGGCACCCAGCGGATGGAGGTCGCCTGGTATCCGGCGGTGCTGGCCGTGATCATGATCATCGCCCTGGTCGCACTGGTCGCGTTGGCGGTGGCGCTGGTCTGGCCGGGTACCGCCCGCTGGCTGGCCTCCGGCGCGTCACCGGATCCGCGTCGCCTGCCCGCTGCCGACCACGACGGCGTTGACCGAGACGGCGGTGCCGCTGATCGGCAGTGAGGCCCGGGCGGTGGCCACGGCCGGTCCGACCTGCTGTTCCGGCAGCCGCTTCGCGACCGTGCAGTGCGGCACCAGCCGACCGGGCCGGAGTTGATCAAGCTGCCGT
This sequence comes from Microlunatus sp. GCM10028923, assembly GCF_042666975.1. Lineage (NCBI taxonomy): Bacteria > Bacillati > Actinomycetota > Actinomycetes > Propionibacteriales > Propionibacteriaceae > Microlunatus > Microlunatus sp. GCM10028923. The sequence continues at coordinate 171,645 of NZ_JBHTFF010000002.1, forward strand.
ACCGCACCGTCGTCGAGCACCGTGTGCAGCACCCGGTGCAGTTCGGCCAACTCGGGCGTGAACCGTACGGCGAGGAAGACGACTCCGCCACGGCCGGGGAAACAGCCGGCCGCGTCCAGGTGGATCTCGGGTAGCGGCGGCAGTTCGGCCGCGATCCGGGCGATGATCTTCGGGTCCGGTTGATCACCGACGGCGAGGGTGAGATGCGGGTGCTGCGGGGCCGGCGCTGAGGCCAGGGATGCGATCCCCTGCCGCTGCAGCGTTTCCCAGACCTCCCGTACCGCCTGGTCGGTCCGTTGATCGAAGAACAGCTCGATCGCGATCATGACCTGAAGCCTAGGGGTGTAGCCAGATCCGGCCGCGGGTACCTACGGTGGAGGCGCGCTCGGATCACACGACGAGGGGACCCGATGAACCAACTGCCGGATCAGGAACTCGCCAGCATCGACGCCTGGTGGCGGGCCGCCAACTATCTGACGGTCGGCCAGATCTACCTGCGCGACAACCCGCTGCTGCGGCGGCCGCTGGCGCCCGAGCAGATCAAGCCGCGGCTGCTCGGCCACTGGGGAACCAGTCCGGGCCTGTCCTTCATCTATGCCCACGTGTCCCGGGTGATCCGCGAGTCCGGGCAGTCGGCCATCTACCTGACCGGGCCCGGTCACGGCGGGCCGGCCCTGGTCGCGGCCGGCTGGCTCGAAGGGACCTACACGGAGGTGTTCCCGGACGTCACCCGGGACGAGGCCGGGATGCGGCGGCTGTTCCGCCAGTTCTCCTCGCCCGGCGGTATTCCGAGCCATGTCTCGGTCACCACGCCCGGCTCGATCCACGAGGGCGGCGAACTCGGCTACGCCCTGGTGCACGCGTTCGGCAGCGTGTTCGACAACCCGGACCTGCTGACGATCGCCGTGGTCGGCGACGGCGAGGCAGAGACCGGGCCGCTGGAGGGGTCCTGGAAGGGAATCTCGTTCCTCAACCCGGTCCGGGACGGCGCCGTGCTGCCGATCCTGCACCTCAACGACGCGAAGATCTCCGGCCCGACCGTGATCGGCCGCAAGTCGCCCGACGAGGTCCGCTCCCTGCTCGAGGGCCACGGCTATCGGGTGCTCGAGGTGACCGGTTCCGATCTTCCCGGGATGCACCACCGGTTCGCCGCGGCGCTGGCCGAGTGCCACGCGTCGATCATGGAGATCCAGCGGTCCGCCCGTGATCACGGGACGCCGGCCGAGCGGCCGCACTGGCCGATGATCATCCTGCGTACCCCGAAGGGCTGGACCGGTCCGGCGGTCGTCGACGGTGAGCAGGTCGAGGGCACCTGGCGATCCCATCAGGTCCCGCTGTCGGGGATACGGGACAACCCCGATCACCTGGCCCAGCTGGAGTCCTGGCTGCGTTCGTACCGTCCGGACGAGCTGTTCGACCGGACCGGCACCCCGATCGCCGAGGTGCTCGCGGCGAACCCGGCCGGCCCCTTGCGGATGAGCGCCTCGCCGCACGCCAACGGCGGCCTGCTCACCCGTGATCTCGACCTGCCCGACCTGCGCCGGTTCGCGGTCACCGGCGACGAGTTCGGTACGGCGGTCGAGTCCACCCGACGGCTCGGCGAACTGCTGGCCGAGCTGTACCGCCGCAACCCGGACACGTTCCGGCTGTTCTGCCCGGACGAGGTGAACAGCAACCGGCTGGGCGCGGTGTTCGACGTCTCGGACCGGATGTTCGCCGAACGGGTCGAGCCCGGCGACACCAAGATCAGCGCCGACGGACGGGTGATGGAGGTGCTCAGCGAGCACAACTGCCACGGCTGGCTGGAGGGCTACACGCTGACCGGGCGGCACGGGCTGTTCGCCAGTTACCAGGCCTTCGCGATGGTCAGCGCGTCGCAGACCGTCCAGCACGGCAAGTGGCTGGAGGAGGCGAACCACCTGCCCTGGCGGGCCAAGGTGCCGAGCCTGAACATCCTGCTCACCTCGACCTGCTGGCGCAATGATCACAACGGCTTCTCGCACCAGGGGCCGGGGCTGATCCAGAACGTGATCACGCACCGCGGCGACGTGTCCCGGGTCTACCTGCCGCCGGACGCCAATTCCCTGCTGCACGTGGCCGATCGCTGCCTCCGTTCACGTTCCTGCGTCAACCTGATCGTGATCGACAAGCAGCCGCAGCAGCAGTGGCTGACCTTCGACGAGGCGGCGGACCAGGTCGAGCGCGGCGCGGCGATCTGGCCCTGGGCCGGCAACGATGACGGGACCGGCGACCCGGATGTGGTGCTGGGCTGCGCCGGCGACGTGGTCACGATGGAGACGATCGCCGCGGCCGAGATCCTGAACCAGCGGATGCCCCAGTTGAAGGTACGGGTCGTCAACGTGATCGACCTGATGGCGTTGCCGCGCCGTCGTGATCATCCGCACGGGCTCACGGACACGTACTTCCGGGAGCTGTTCACCGATCAGGTGGACGTCGTGTTCTCGTTCCACGGCTTCCCGGGCGCGATCCACCAGCTGGTGCACGGCCGTCCGGACGCCGACCGGTTCCATGTCCGCGGCTTCATCGAGCAGGGCAGCACGACCACCCCGTTCGACATGACGGTACGCAATCGCGCCTCCCGGTTCCATCTCGTGATGGACGCGATCAACAACGCACGGCGCACCCCGCCGGGAGCATCGGAGCTGCTGGCCTGGTGCGAGGAGCGCCTGGCTGATCATGAACGCCACGTGGTGGCGGAACTGGAGGACCTGCCGGAGATCCGGAACTGGAGCTGGACCAGGAAGGGCTGACCGGGGTCAGCGGTGGACGATGGTGCCGAGGTCCTCGCCCTCGCAGATCCGCTGCATGACGCCCTGCCCGTCGATGTCGAAGACGTGCATCACCAGGCCCTGCTCGCCGGCCAGCACGAAGGCGGCCGCGTCCATGATCGAGATGCCGCGCCGGATCGCCTCGTCGTAGGTCAGCTCGGTGTAGCGGCGGGCGTCCGGATTGATCTTGGGATCGCTGTCGTACACACCGTCGACGCCGCGCTTGGCGACCAGCAGCGCGTCGGCCTCGAGTTCGAGGGAGCGCTGCACGGCCGGGTAGTCGGTGGTCACGTACGGCTGACCGATGCCACCGGCCAAGATCACGATGTAGCCGCGGGACAGGTGCGCCATCGCGCGCAGCCGGATGAACGGCTCGGCGACGCTCTGGATCCCGATCGCGGTCATCACCCGGATCTCGGTCTTCGCCTTCGCGGTCAGCACGCCGCGCAGCATCAGCGCGTTCATCACCGTGCCGAGCATGCCGATGTTGTCCGCCTCGGCCCGGCCGATGCCCCAGGTGTCGGCCATCCGGCCGCGGAAGTAGTTCCCGCCGCCGACGACCACGGCCACCTCGATACCAAGATCGTGAACGGTGAGCACCTCGTCGGCGAGCCGGTCCAGCACCGCGGGGTCGACACCCCAGCCGTCGCCGCCGCCGGCGAGTGCCTCGCCGCTCAGCTTCAGCACGACCCGTCGGTAGCGCGATGCCATCAGCCGTCCCCTTCCAGCACGCGTCGCCGGGCCTCCAGCGCCGCACGCTCATGATCGTCGAGCCGGTCGGCGGTCCAGCACTCGGTTCCGGCTTCGGCTCCGAGCGCGAGCAGACACCACTCCCAGCCGCCACCGTACCTGACGACGAGCGACTGCGAGGCCACCGCGTGATGTCGCAAGGTGAGCTCGACGTGATCTTGATCGACCGGGCGCAAATCTGCCGGGAGGCGCCGGTGCACCCGGCCCTCGGCGACGCGGGCGTCGCGGAGCAGCCGCAGTGCGTTCGACACTGCGGGCTGCTCGATCAGGAGCTTCCGGTTACCGGTGCGGACTGGGCACCGGGTCGGTCGCCTCGGCCCAGAGCTCGGCGTCGGCCTGCATCTGGAGGTTGCGTCGCCGCGCCGCGATCAACGCCCCGGCCACCACGGCTCCGACTACCAGCAACACCTTCCATTTCACCCGGCCACCATAGCCCGGACTCGGGAGAGGCGATGCGCGGCGTCTCCGGCGCTCCGATTACCGTGTGTCCATGAGTCGCACTGCGGCCACCGCCGCACCCGCCCACCGCTGCTCCACTCGGTGGCTGACCCGCCGCCTGGCACCCCTGCTCACCACCGGTCTGCTGCTGCTCGGTGCCGGCTGCACCTCGACTCCGCCACCGGTTGCGCCGCCGAGCGAGGCGCCCTCGACGCCCGCCGCGTCGGCCACCCTCTCCGACGACGCCTTCACCTTCGACGACATCGCGGAGTTCGAGAACGGGCTGACCATCGAGGTCGCCGGCGCACCGCTGGCCCGTAACGCCGGCAGCCACGAGAAGGGTGCCGAGGAGACCAACGGCGAACTGATCGTGGTCGCCGTGCTGATCAGCAACGGCGGCGGCGAACCGTTCCCGGCCCAGGACAGCCTGATCACCGTGCAGTACAAGGACGTCGAGGACGCCAGGCTGATCGTCGACGAGACCGGCGAACTGCAGGCCGGGTTCAGCGAACCCATTCCGGCCGGCGACGATGCGACCGCGACGCTCGGCTTCGCGGTCCCGTTCAGTGCGCTCGGCCAGATCTCCGTCACGGTCGACCCCGGCGACGACGTGAACGAGCCGGTCACCTTCACCGGCGCCGCCGAACGCGAGGACGAGGGCGGCTGATCCGACCCCGGACACGCACCGGTTCCGACCGTGGACCGATGAACAGACCGGGATCTGCTCCTAGTCTGGCCCCGTCATGACGTCATCCCAGCACGCGCCGATCCACTCCTGCGCACCGCCGAACCGCGCCGCGGGGGCTGCGCCATGACCGCCGTGCCCGGACCGCTCAGCGGACCCGCCCCGGCCGGACCGCCGCCGACGGTCCGCGATCCGCACTGGGCCTTCGACTTCGGCTTCTGCGTCGCGCTGCAGATCGTCTGCGTGGTCCCGTACCTGCTGGGGTACGAGGGTCTGACCTCCGGCGACGGCCTGATCGCCGCATCCCTCTCCTTCGCGCTGACCGCCACGGTGATGATCCGCCGGCAGCTGCCCCGGCTGGCCGTGCTCGCCGCCGCCGGGCTCGCGCTGATGATCGCGGCCACGATCAGCGAACCGGTGATGGCGATCATCGTGGTCCCGATCATCGTCTACACGGCGGCCCGCTGGACCGAGCGCCGCTGGGGCCGGATCGCGCTCGCGCTGGCCATGTTCGGGTCCGTGGTCGGGCCGGTGCGGTGGGTGTTCCGGTTCGGCTTCGACGTCGACAAGGGTGCGCTGCTGATCGTCACCGCGTTCGCCTGCGCGTCGATCACCGGCGGTGCCTACCTGCTCGGCCGGCGCCGCAACGAGTGGGCCGAGAACGCCCATCAGCGGGCCCAGTCCGAGCTGGAACGGCAGCGGCTGCTGATCGCCGAGGAGGCGCAGCGGGAACGGGCCGCGACGATGACGGAACGGCAGCGGATCGCCCGCGAACTGCACGACATCGTGGCGCACTCGCTGTCCGTGATCGTGGTCCAAGCCGAGGGCGGCAAGGCGATCGCCGCCAAGCGTCCCGAGCGGGCTCCGGAGGTGCTCGGCACGATCGCCGAGACCAGTCGGCAGGCGCTCGCCGAGATGCGCCAGATGGTCCGGCTGTTGCGCGGCGAGGCGGAGGAGTCCGGCGCCGAGTACGTACCGACGCCGGGGCTCGATGATCTTGGTGACCTGGTCCGGCGGACCAGCCCGCTGGCCGGCTTCAACGAGTACGGCGACCGGCCGGCGGTCAACCAGGCGCTCGGCCTGACCGCCTACCGGATCGTCCAGGAGTCGTTGACCAACGTGCTCAAGCACGCCGGCCCGAACGCCCGCTGCTGGGTCCGGATCGCGTACACGCCGGGCACCATCGAACTGGAGGTCAGCGACGACGGACGGGGCGCGGCCGCCGTCGGCGACGGACGGGGCAACGGGCTGCGCGGCATGTCCGAGCGGGTCGCCGTGCACGGCGGTAGGCTCAGCGCACAACCGCGGCCCGGGGGTGGATTCGTCGTGCGGGCGTCCCTGCCGCTGGACGGTTTCCGCTCCGGCTCGCCTCAACAGAACGTCCAGTCCTAGGAGTCCCAGCGTGCCCATCCGTGTCTTCCTCGTCGATGATCAAGCCCTGGTGCGGGGCGGCTTCCGGATGCTGATCGAGGCCGAAGACGATCTTGAAGTGGTCGGTGAGGCTTCCGACGGCGCGACTGGACTCGCCACCCTGCAACGGACTCCGGCCGATGTCGTCCTGATGGACATCCGGATGCCGCGGATGGACGGGGTCGAGACGACGAAGCGGCTGGCGGACGCCGGCAATCCGGTCAAGGTGCTGGTGCTGACCACCTTCGATCTCGACGAGTACGTCTTCGCCGCGCTCAAGGCCGGCGCCAGCGGCTTCCTGCTCAAGGACTCCCGGCCGGAGGACCTGCTGTCGGCCATCCGCAACGTCGCGGCCGGCGACGCCGTGGTCGCACCGAGCGCGACCAAGCGGCTTCTTGATCATGTCGTGCCGAAGCTGCCCGGGACGTTCCCGGGCAAGACCGACGAGCGGCTCGATCTGCTGACGGCGCGGGAGATCGAGGTGCTCGAGGAGATCGCGATCGGCGCCACCAACTCGGAGATCGCCGGCAAGCTCTACATGGCCGAGGGCACCGTGAAGACCCACATCGGCCGGCTGCTGTCGAAGCTGCAGATCCGGGACCGGGTGGGCCTGGTCCTGTTCGCGTACGAGGTCGGGGTCGTCGACCGGTAGCCCGGTGTTCAGACCGAGGTCGTAGCGGACTCCGGTCCGCGCTCCGATGTCTGGATCGCGGCGCATTCCTAGGTTCGGTGGTGCAACGTCACCCATCGAGGAGTCCGCCTGATGTCCACCCCTGCCGCAGCCGCACGCCGGGCCGCCGTCGCCGAACCGCCGGTCGAGGAACTGCCGCGCGTGATCGCGTCGACGCTCAACCTGACCAAGGTGTACGGATCCGGCGCCACTGCCGTCCGGGCCCTCGACTCGGTCAGCGTCAACATCCACCGCGGCACGTTCACCGCGATCATGGGTCCGTCCGGCTCCGGCAAGTCGACCCTGATGCACTGCCTGGCCGGACTCGACTCGATCACCTCCGGCAGGGTGTTCCTCGGCGGGCACGAGCTGAGCGGGCTCGGCGACCGGGAGCTGACCCGGTTGCGCCGGGACAAGATCGGCTTCGTCTTCCAGTCGTTCAACCTGCTGCCGGCGTTGACCGCCGCGGAGAACATCGCGCTGCCGCTGGACCTGGCCGGCCGCAAGGCCGATCAAGATCATTTCCAGGCCGTGGTCGAGTCGCTCGGCCTGACCGGGCGCCTGCACCACCGGCCCAGCGAACTGTCCGGCGGCCAGCAGCAGCGGGTCGCCATCGCGCGCGCGTTGATCACCCAGCCCGACGTACTGTTCGCCGACGAGCCGACCGGCGCCCTCGACTCCAAGAACGGGCACGCGCTGCTGGCCGAGCTGCGCCGGGCCAGCCGGGAACTGGGCCAGACCATCGTCATGGTCACCCACGACCCGATCGCGGCCAGCTACGCGAACCGGGTGTTGATCCTGGCCGACGGCCGACTGGTCGATGATCTTGATCATCCGACCGCCGAGGACATCTTGGCGACGATGCGGGAGCTGGGTCAGTAGATGTTGCGCCTCGCCCTGCGGGAACTGCGGAACGCGCCCGGCCGGATGGTCGCCGTGCTCGGTGCGATCGCCATCAGCGTCGCGTTCCTCTCCGCCTGTATGACCTTCCTGGAGACCGAACAGGCCGCGGTCGCCAAGGCCGCGACCGAGTCCGTCTCCACCAGTGATCTTGTGGTCGACGCCCAGTCGTCCGACCCCGACCAGCTGACCGCGATCCGGGCCGTCCCCGGGGTGGCGGTGGCCGAACCGCTGTGGTCCGGCCGGCTCCAGTTCCGCGGGCCGGAGGGTGCCGGAGTGCTCCGGATCAGCTCCGTCCCCGAGTCGCCGGCGCTGCGCTGGGCCGAACTCACCGAGGGCAGCTGGCCGCAGAGCGCCGACCAGGTCGCCGTCGGTCAGGCCACGGCCCGACAGCACCGGCTCAAGGTCGGCGCCGAGGTGTCCGTCGACGACGGCAGCGACCAGAGCCGCACCATGATCATCACCGGCATCGTCGACCAGTCCCAGTCCCTGTTCTCCGGGATCCAGGACTCCGGCTACGTTGCCGGCGCCTACTTCCAGGCCCAGCAGGCGGCCGATCCGGGGAGCGCCGGCCAGTGGCCGGTCCGCTATCTGATCACCACGGCGCCGGGCGCCGACCTCGGTCGCGTGATGGAGTCGCTGCGGGCGACCCTGCCGTCGACCGCCGTGGTCGCCACCGCGGGCGAGGTGGCCCAGCAGACCCTGCTGGCACTGTCCGGCGGCGTCGACACGTACGGGATCCTGCTGCAGGGCTTCGGTGCGGTCGCCCTGCTGGTCGGCGGGATCATGATCGCCAACACGTTCGCGATCCTGGTCGCCCAGCGGCGCCGGCAGATCGGCCTGCTCCGGGCGGTCGGCGCGACCGGCGGCGACGTACGCCGGATGGTGCTCGCGGAGGCGGTGCTGGTCGGCGTCGTCGGTTCGGTCGCCGGGGTCGCGCTGGGCATCGGGCTGGCCACGATCGGCGCGGCCGTGTCCGGCTCGATCGGCAACGGACTGGCCCTGCCCTGGCTGCGGCTGGCCCTGGCCGCCGCCGTCGGCGTCCTGGTCACCGTGGTCGCAGCGGGCGTCCCGGCCGCGCGGACCAGCCGGATCACGCCGCTGGAAGCCCTGCGCCCGGTCGATGATCATCGGGTCGAGCGGCGCCGGACGATGATCATCGGCGGGTTGGCGTTGATCTTGATCCTGGCCGGCGGAGCGGTGATCGGGTATGCGTTGACCGCGCAGAGCGGGGTGCTGCTGCCGGCGATCGCCGGTGCGTTCGCGCTCGGCCTCGGGATCGTGGTCGCGGCACCGATCTACGTACCGCTGCTGGTGCGGGCCATCAGCGTGGTGTTGCGCCGGTTCGGGCCGGTCAGCCGGGTCGCGGCGGCGAACACGCTGCGCCACCCCGGCCGGGCGGCGGCCACCTGCGCGGCCCTCATGATCGCGGTCGGCCTGGTGGTCACGTTGCAGGTCGGCGCGGCCAGCGTCAAGGCGACCACGGATGCCGATGCCCAGCTGCGCTTCCCGGTTGACGTCACGGTGTCGGCCGGAACCGAGCCGCTGCCGGTCGATCTGATCACCGGGCTGTCCGACGTGCCCGGGATCAGCGCCACCACCACGGTCCGTCAGGTCGGCGGCACGCTCGCCGGGCGCGAGGACGGGCCGCAGGACGTCACGCTGGCCGGGCTCGGGGAGAACGCCGGCACCGTGGTCCGGGACGGGCTGGACCGGCTGGGTTCCGACGACAGCGCGCTGATCGGCCCGTACACGGCCCGGCTGCTCGGTCTCGCCGAGGGTGATCAGGTCACGGTCACGGTCGGGGGTCGTACGGCCACGTACCGGCTGGCGTTCAGCCGGATCCCGGAGGACTTCATGCTGGTGGTCCGGGAGTCGGCCCTCGCCGCCGTCGCACCGAAGGCGCCGGTCGCCGCGGTCTGGGCCTCGGCGACGGACCGGTCCGCCGCCCAGGCGGTGTCCGCCGGAGTCGTCGCGGCCGTCGACCAACGGCAGGGCGTGGTGATCGGCGGGTCACTCGCCCAGGCTGCGGAACTGAACCAGCTGATCGACGGGCTGCTGGCCGGCGCGACCGCCCTGCTCGGCGTCGCGATCGTGATCGCCCTGATCGGCGTCGGCAACACGCTGGGTCTCTCGGTGATCGAACGCGAACGCGAGTCGGCGCTGCTCCGGGCCCTCGGTCTGGAACGCCGGCAGCTGCGCCGGATGCTGGCGATCGAGGCGGTCGTCCTCGCGCTGGTCGCGGCCGCAGTCGGGGTCGGCGCGGGGATCGGCTTCGGCTTCCTCGGTACGTCGGCGTTGGCCCGCGAGTCCGACATGACCGCGACGGTCTATGCCATCTCGGTGCCGCAGACCGTGTTCGTGGTCGTCGCGGCCCTGCTCGCCGGTGCCGTCGCCTCGATCCTGCCCGGACTCCGGGCCGCCCGGACGCCGCCGGCCGCTGCCCTCGCCGCGGCCACCTAGGACCAAGGCAACCACGCTCCCTGAGCCTGTCGAAGGGCAGGCCACAGCTGCCTTGGCCCTTCAACAGGCTCAGGGGACAGGTTCGACGCCCCTGCCGGCACCACCGCACTGCTCGGTTCCCGCACCGCCGACTGGGCACTTGAGCAGTGACACGCCGACAGATCGCCTGCTTTAGTGCCCGGTCAGCGGGTTTGGGCGGGGGTGAGTTGGTGGGCCAGGGCGGCGGCTTCGCCTCGGTTGGTGACGCCGAACTTGGTCAGGATGTTCGAGACGTGGACGCTGGCCGTCTTCGTACTGATCACCAGTTCGCGGGCGATCTCACCGTTGGTCCGGCCCTTCGCGACCAGGGTCAGCACCTCGCGCTCGCGCGGGGTCAGGCCGTCCAGCGGGCCGGCCGGCGCGGCATTCTCATCAGTGGGTACGAGGCCGGCCCGGCGGCCCGCCTCACGGAGGGCCCCGACCAGCAGGCCGGAGCCGAGGGCGGTGGCGGCGGTGGTGGCCTCGGTGATCACGTCGGCGTCCGACGTGCCCGCGTCGGCCAGCACCCGGGCCAGCTGCAGGCCGACATAGGGGCGGATCACCACCGGGGCGGAGGAGGCGGCGGTCGCGGTCCAGGCCCGTCGCCAGGTCTCGACCGTCCCCTCCAGTTCGGCCTCGATGACGGGCTCCCAGTAGCCGCGGATCGTCATCGGCAGGCTGTGCCGGAGCCGATCCCGGACCACCTCGACCCGCTCCCCCGACCCGCCGTCCAGCAGCCGGGCCGCCCAGGCGGCGACGGCCAGCGGCTCGAACACCATGGCGCCGTGCAGCCGGTCCCAGTTCCGCAGCACCTGGCCGGTCGCCCGCCAGGCCCGTTCCGGATCGTCGGTCCAGCGGCCGAGCCAGAGCTCCAGGCCGAGCGCCAGCATCCCGTACTGCGGCGAGGTGAGGTCCTCGGTGATCATGGACCGGAACTCGGCCAGCACCTGCTCGGCCGCCGCCACGTCGCCCGACCAGAGGGTGAGCCAGCCCCGGATCATCCGCAGGTGGGTCCGGTGCTTCGCCGGCGGCACCAGCCGGAGCGCTGCGTCGACCACCCGGCCGGCTTCGGCCCAGTTGCCGAGGGCGATCAGCGGCCAGGCGGCGTTGCCGGCCAGCATCGCACCCATGGTCCGGTCGAGGCCGAGACCCAGGGCGGCGTCCATTCCGGCCCGGGCGGTGGCCGCCGCGGCCCGGTACCGGCCGGACCAGTACTCCGTGTCCGAGCCGTTGATGTAGTACCTGATCATGGTCGACGCGTCGCCCCGGGCGAGCGGTTCAGCGAGGGCCAGCTCGGCCAGCCCGGCCTCCTCCTCGCCGGCGGCGACCAGCAGGCAGCCGACCGTGTTGTGGCCGTGCGACTCCAGCACCGGCAGCTCGAGCCGCCGGGACAGGTCGATCAGTTCCCGGGCGACGGCCAGTCCCTCGGTCCGGTCGCCCTGCTCCAGCATCAGGTCCATCGCCAGCCGGTTCAGCACCTCGGCCCGCAGCGGCGTCGGCGGTTCGGCCGGCACCAACGCCATCGCCTGCCGGGCGGCCGCGACGCTGCCCGGACGGATCACGGTCGCCAACAGACGTGCCTTGATCATCAGCCGGGCCGCCGTACCCTCATGATCATCGGCCGCGGACTCGGCCAGCGACTCGTTGATCAGGGCCAGCGCCCGCTCGGGCTCGACCGCGGCCAGGGCCTGTTCCGCCGCCGCCTGCAGCACGCTCGTCCGGGCGCCGGCGATCGCCTCCGGCTCCGCCACCTGGTCCCACAGTTCCAGCACCCGGTCGTACATCAACAGCGACTCGTGGGCGGCGACGTCATCCGTCCGGGCCGCGCGCAAGGCCCAGGAGAAGGCCAGTTTCTGATCATGGGCGCCGAACCAGTGCCGCGCGATCTCGGTCAGCCTGATCCGTTCCGGGAGCTCGGTCATGGCCTCCAGAACCGTTGCATAGTTGGCGTGCAGCCGGGCCCGCTGACCGGGCAGCACGTCCTCGCTGATCGTCTCCTGCAACAGGGCGTGGCTGAACACGTACCCGGTCTCGTCGGTCCGCAACAGCTGCGCGTCGGTGGCCTCCCGGAGGGCGTCGTCGAGCTCGGCCGCCGTGGTCCGCCCGCTCACCCGGACGACGCCTTCGAGCAGCGCGTGATCGACCCGGATGCCTCCGATCGCCGCGATCCGGAGCACGGCCTGGGTCTCGTCGGACAGCGCCTGGATCCGCAGCTCCAGGGCGTCCCGCAGGCTGTCCGGAAGGCAGTCCCGGCCGTCCTGGCTGGACCGGACCAGCTCCTCGATGAAGTACGGCACACCCTCGCTGCGCTGCAAGATCAAGTCGATCATGGCCTGGTCGGGATCCCGGCCGATCAGGTTGATCAACAACTCCGCGACCTCGTCCCGGTTCAGCCGGGGCAGTTCGATCCGGCGCACCTGCGGCAGCCGGCCGATCTCGGCCAGGAATGTCCGTACCGGATGGCGACGGGTCAGCTCGTCCCGGCGGAAGGTCATGATCATCAGCACCGGCGCGTCGACCAGGGCACGGGTCAGGAAGCCGAGCAGTTGCCGGGTGGACTGGTCGGCCCAGTGCAGATCCTCGATGATCAGCACCAGCGGTCGGACCCGGCTGGCCTGTTCGATCACATGCGCGACCGCCTCGTACAACTGCAGCCGCAGCGTCTCCGGCGCCACCGGGGTCGCCACCAGGTCCGGCAGCAACGCCGACAGCCCGCCCCGGGACGCACCGGCCCAGGCCAGCACCCGGTCGGCCCCGTGTACGTCGATCATCCGGCGCAGCAGCTGGCTGATCGGTGCATAGGCCAGCCCCTCCAGGGGTACGCACTCTGTCAGCTCGACCGCGACGTCGGCGCCCGCCAGCCGGCTCGCGAAGGCGTGCACCAACGTGGTCTTGCCGCCGCCGGTGTCGCCGCCGACCAGGATCAGTCGACTGCTGCCACCGGCGGCGGCTCCGTACAGGCGTTGCAACTCCTCGAGTTGCGGCTCCCGGCCCACCATCCGCTTCGGCATGTTATGGCCGAATCTCGTGCTGCCGGACCGGAATGCCATGCGTCCATCGTGTCACCACGGCGAACCCCGGCCGCTCAGATCCCGTTGACCCGTCCGGACCCGACGAGTTCGCGCCGAGCCGAGGCCTTCGGTCCGGTCTCGACCGGCTCGGGCTGCGAGGCCGGCTCCTGCTGTTGGGTCGGCGCCTGCTGCGGGGCGGGCTCCGGCGTGGGCTGGAACCCGGCCCGGTTGCGCCGGCGCCGGCCGGCGAAGTGCCGCTGCAGCCAGTTCGGGCGGCCCGCCAGGGCTTCGCGCGCCAGCCGGTCCCGTTCGGCCTCCGCGGTAAGCTCGGCCACCCGCTGCGTCACTACGGCGGTGATGAAGTAGTCACTGTTGAGGCTCATCGGAGTACCTTCCACATCGTTTCTTTCTCGATGTATCCAGACTCGGTCTAAGACCCCCTGCGGGACATGAGTCAACTGCCCGATCTTTGCGACCGGGTACCTCAGTCGGGCGGCCTAAGGTACCTAAGGCGGCGGCTAAGGTGCCTGATCCGGCCCGGTCAGCGACCCCGGCCCCGTCTCCAGATAGCCCAGCCCGCGGTGTACGGCACCGATCAGGTCGGACTCGTCGCGGTCGAACGCGGCGAACAGGCTGGCGACGATCGCGCCGACCACGGCACCGGTCCAGGCGACCACGGCCTCGTCGTCGGCGGGGCGGCCGACCCGCTGCCCGATCACCTCGGCGAAGATCGGCATGGTGGTCTCGATCTGGGCCGAGGCCGCCGCTCGCAGCTCCGGCACGTCGCTGACCAGCCGCCAGCGGCTCGCCTCGAGCGCGAGTTCGTCCGGATTCAGGCCGTTCAGCACCTCGAGCAGGGCGTTCCGCACGGCTCGGAGCGGCGGCACGTCGGGCGGCTGGGCCAGGATCGCGTCGACGGCCAGCGGATCGAGGCGGTCGTACAGCACCGTGTGGTTCTTGGTCGGGAAGTAGCGGAAGAACGTGCTCGGTGAGACCTCCGCGGCCTCGGCGATCTGCTCCGTGGTGGTGCGGGCGTAACCCTGTTCCCGGTAGAGCCGCAGCGCCTGTTGCTGGATCGCGGTCCGGGTGCGCTGCTTCTTGCGCTCGCGCAGCCCGGGCGGATTCATGCCCGCCATTCTCTCCACCCGACCAGACCGAAGCAATGTGACAGTGACTTTTAAATGAGAGTAACTGTCAGTATTCTGGAGGTACGAACACGACGAGGAGGACAGATGAGGGAAATCTCGGGCCGCACGGTCTTCATCACGGGTGGCGCGCAGGGCATCGGGCTCGGCATGGCGCGGGCCTTCGTCGAGGCCGGAGCGACCGTGGTCCTGGCGGATCTCGACCAGGAGCGGGTGAGCGCCGCCGCGGCGGAGTTGACGGAGCTGGCGGGACGACCGGACGCGGCGGCGGGCTACTGGCTCGATGTCCGTGACCGAGCGGCGTACGGCAGGCTGGTCGACGAGGTCGAGGACCGGTTCGGGCCGATCGAGGTGCTCTGCAACAACGCCGGACTCGGCACGATCGCGAAGGCCGGCGACCTCACCTGGGACAACTGGGATCTGGTGCTCGGCGTGAATCTCGGCGGCGTCGTCAACGGCATCCAGCTCGTGCTGCCGCGGATGATCGCCCGCGGCGGCCCCGGCCACATCGTCAACACGGCCTCCGGCGCGGGCCTGATCGCGAGCCCGAACCTGACCTACGCGACCAGCAAGTTCGCCGTGGTCGGGCTCTCCGAGTCGCTGCGCCAGCAGCCCGAACTGACCGAGAACGGGATCGGCATCACGGTGCTCTGTCCCGGCTTCGTGGCGACCGACGTGATCCGCAACAGTGCCCGGATCGAAGGCAGCGAGGACGATCCGCGGGTGTCGGTTGCCGAGACGCTGCTCAAGGAGCGCGGGCTGTCGCCCGACGTGGTCGGCCGGCAGGTGCTCGCCGCGGTCCGGTCCGGCGAGCTGTACGTGATCACCGACCGCTACATCGCCCCGGTGCTCGAGCAGCGCTTCCAGTTGATCTTCGACGCGATGCCGTCGGAGACCGACCGGGACCGGGAGATGGCGCCGGACCTGAAGACCCGGCTGGCCACCCTGGTGCCACCGTTGGTCGGCGCCGACCGGTGATCCACACTGGGTCCCCATGACCCGCTCCGTGCTGACGCACAACGTGCCGTACTACGCGCAGTACGAGTCCGCCGAGCTGATCCCCGCCCTGATCGCGGGGACCAGTTCGGCGGCGGACGATCCGCGGTGGCGCGACTCGGGTGCGGAGAGTCGCGAGGAGTACGCGTTCTGGGCGCCGAGAACCTGCGGCGTGGCCTGCCTTCGGATGATCCGGCACGCCGAGACCGAGGCGCCGCCGTCGCGGGGAGGTCATCTCGTCCTCGCCGTCGGAGCCGACGAGGAAGGGCTGCTGATCCACAATCCGTCCGGGCTGCCCGGCGTCTCAGCGCAATCCGCCGAGGTGTCCTGGGCCCGGCTCGCCGCGTTCTACGCCGGCCGGGGCGTGCTGCTCGGCTGACCGGGGCTCAGTGGAAGCCGCGGAAGCGCGGGCTCTCCTCGCCGCAGGGGCCGCCCCAGGCGTTGGTCTCGCGGGTCACCGGGTTGCCGTCGAAGTCCATCATGTGCGGCAGGTACCAGCCGCCGATGTGGGTCGCGCTGACCGGCATGTAGTGGCTGATGAAGGAGCGGCGCCACTCGTTCTCGGTGGCGTTCGGGCCCGAGCCGTGGATCACGCTGCCGGTGAAGAACAGCATGTCGCCGGCGGCCAGGTCCAGGCCGACCGGCTCGTGGCCCTGCGGCGGCGCCACGTAGTCGTCGACGAAGCTCGTCGACAGGTCCGCGTCCGCGGGGCATTCGAGGTCCATCGTGTGGGTGCCCGGGCAGACCTGCAGGCCGCCGTTCTCCGGGTACGAGCGATCGACGGCGAGCCAGGCCGCGATGCAGGTGTACGGCTGCACCAGCAGGTAGTAGTTGTCCTGGTGGAAGGCCTGGCCGCGGGCGCCCGGCGGCTTGAAGTAGAACATCGTCTGGCAGCCGATGACCTCCTCGCCCATCAACTGCCGCAGCACCCGCTGCACCCGGCGGTCGAGGTAGACGTCGACGTTGGCCGGGTCGATCTCGTGCGGGTGCATGACCCGCGGATACCGGCCGAGGACGTCGGTCGCCGCCGGGTCGTACGCCCAGTGCCCCTCGATCGGTTCCCGCCGCTCCGCCATCCGGTCGAACCGGTCCCGGATCGCCCCGACCTCGTCGGCCGAGAACAGGCCGCGGGCCACGTGATAGCCGTCGGCCTCCCAGGCCCGGAACTCCTCGTCGCTCAGCGGAAGGGTCCGCTCGGACTGCACGCTCGTCATGATCACCATTCTCGGCCGAGTGATCACCGGTGAACCATGGACGATCCCGCCGCGGCACCTGGAAGATCCGGCCGCACCCTTGGCTTGACGTATCTCGGAGATATATTGGAGCCGTGAAGTTCTTCATCCTGGGGTTGTTGATCGCGCAGCCGCAGACGTTGTACGACCTGCACCGCCGGTTCGACGCCGGGATCTCGCAGATCTATGCGGCCAGCTTCGGCAGCATTCACCGGGCCCTGCGGCAGCTGGCCGACGCGGGCGAGGTCGCCGTGGTCGAGGCGTCCGGCTCGGCCCGGGGGAAGAAGCTCTACCGGGTCACCCCGCAGGGCCGGCGCACCTGGCGGCACTGGATGCGGACGCCCGGACCGGCCGAGGACACCGAGCTGGCCGCCCTGGCCCGGGTGTTCCTGCTCGGCCTCCTCGACGAGGAAGATCAACGCCGCGAGGTGCTGCGGGTGCTCCACCAGCGAGCCGTCGCCGATCACCGGTCGCTGCTCGAGGTCCAGACGGCCCTCGAAGCCGATCATGAAACGGGCCGCTTTCCGCGGCGGGTGCTGGACTACGGCCTGGGCGCCGGCCAGGGGCTGGTCGACTGGCTCGCCGAGCTGGTGGCCGAGGCGAGCGGGACCCGAAGATGATCACGGCCGCCCTGATCGTCGCCCTCGCCCTGCTCGCCGGGCTGGCCGTGATGCAGGTGCTGCTGATCGCCGGCGCACCCCTCGGATCCATCGCCTGGGGCGGCCGGCACCGGGTGCTGCCGAGGCGGCTCAAGCTCGCCGCCGGTGCCGCCGTCCTGCTCTATGCGGGCTTCGCCACCCTGTTGCTGAGCCCGGCCGGCGTCCTGCCGGGCGGCACGCTGCCCGCCGTGATCGTGCTGACCTGGATCCTGTTCGGCTACTGCACGCTGAGCATCGTGCCGAACGCGATCTCCCGGAGCCGCGACGAACGTCTGGTCCAGGTGCCGGTCAGCACGCTGCTCAGCGCGAGCGTCCTGATCGTCGCCCTCAGCCCGACGGGATGAGGTCGGCCAGGCCGACGGTCGCCCCGGTCTGGCTGGAGCGGACGGCGGCCTCGACCATGGCGACGCTGTTGATGTTGGTACGGGCCTCGCTCTGCGGTGCCTCGCCGGTCCGGACAGCGTTGACGAACTCGGCCAGGCTGCCGGCGATCTGCTCCGGCTCGGTGCCGACCTCGGACGGGATCGCGGTGCCGTCGGCCAACTCGGCCACCGGAGCATGATCACCGTCCCAGCGAGCCGTGCCGGCGGCCGTGCTGGCCCGCCAACTGCCGTTCCAGGAGGTCTCCAGTCCGGGTGAGCACCAACTGCCGACGAAGGTGAACACCGCACCGTCGTCGAACTCGAAGGTGGCCTCGGCCGCCGCGTTGCCCGCGTACCAACTCCAGGACGGGTTGAAGGAACGGCAGCGGACCGACACCGGCTCGGCCCCGATCAGCTTCCGGGCCAGGTCGAACTGGTGGATCGCCATGTCCACCAGCAGCGGCTCGGCCATCGCGTCCCGGAAGCCGCCGAAGTGCGGCGCCTTGAAGAACTCGCAGGTGAGCAGCTCCGGCCGGCCCAGCCGGGTCAGCTGACGCTCGAAGGCATGCAGGGTACGGAAGTAGCGCCGGGACTGCGACACCATCAGCAGCCGGCCGGCCGCCGCCGCGGCGTCGATCATGGTCCGGCACTCGGCGACCGACGGCGCCAGCGGCTTCTCGCAGAGCACCGCCAGACCGTGGTCGAGGGCCTGCTCGGACACCGGGCGGTGCGCCTCCGGCACGGTGACGTTGATCAACGCGTCGGCCTCGGTGCGCTGCAACAGCTCCGGCACCGAGGTCGCGATCTCGATCCCCGGGAAACCATGATCAGCGGCCGCGGCCTCGGCCACCGCCGGGTCCAGGTCGACCAGCCCGACCAGCCGGACGTCCGGGTTGCCCGCGATCGTCCGCAACCAGGCCCGGCCCATGCCGCCGGCGCCGGCCTGAATCAACCGGAGTGGTTCAGCCATCGGCAGGTTCCTTGATCGCTCCGGTGTAGCCGTGGCCGTTGAAGAAGTCGTCGGTCTCGTAGCGGAGCAGGATCGGGATCTTCCGCTCCAGTTCCGGCCGGGCCCACTGGACCCCGTTGGCGATCACGGTGCGGACATCCTTGTGGTGGTAGACCGGGTAGTCCTGATCACCGGGCGAGAAGAAGAAGATCTTGCCGTGGCCGCGGCGGAACGTGCAGCCGGACCGGAACACCTCGCCGCCGGTGAAGGACGAGATGAAGACCAGCTCGTCCGGCGTCGGGATGTCGAAGAACTCCCCGTACATCTCCTGCTGGTCGATGATGATCGGGTTCGGCACGCCCTGGGCGATCGGGTGGGTCGGGTTGACCGTCCAGACGAGCTCCCGGTCCTGTTCGCTGCGCCAGCGCAGGGTGCAGGTGGTGCCCATCAGCTTGCCGAAGATCTTGGACCAGTGGCCCGAGTGCAGCACCAACAGCCCGAGGCCGGACAGCACGTGCTCGTGCACCCGCTCCACCACGGTGTCGGACACCTCGCCGTGCGCCGCGTGGCCCCACCAGACCAGGACGTCGGTGTTGGCCAGCACCTCGTCGGTCAGGCCGTGGTCCGGCTCGTCCAGGGTCGTCGTGCTCACCTCCGCCCCGTCGCCGAGCCGCTCCTTGATCCCCTCGGCGATCGTGGTGTGCATGCCGTTCGGGTAGATGTCCCGGACGTGCTGTTCGACCTGCTCGTGCCGGTTCTCGCCCCAGACGAGTACCCGTACCGGTGCAGCCATGCGGTCCTGCCTCTCTTGATCATCTCGTGGTCTGATCATTTCACGGCGCCGCCGGCGATCCCGGCGGCCACGTACTTCTGGGCGGCGACCAGCAGCACGATCGCCGGGATCGCGGAGAGCACGGCGGTCGCCATCACCGCGCTCCAGTTCTGCACCTGGGTGCCCAGGTACTCGTAGATGCCGAGCGTGACCGGTCGCAGATCGGCCGTCGTGGTCAGGGTCAGCGCGAACAGGAAGTCGCTCCAGGAGAACAGGAACGTGAACAGGCCCGCCGTGATCAACGAGTTCCGGCTGACCGGCAGCACCACCGAGACGAACGCCCGGAACTGGTTGGCGCCGTCCACCCGGGCCGCCTCGACCAGTGACGGCGGCAGGGCCAGCATGAACGACCGCATGATCAACACCGCGAACGGGATCGAGGCGGTCGAGTTGGCCAGGATCAGGCCGGGGATCGAGTTCAGCAGGCCGATCCGTTCGTACGCGGTGTAGAGGGCGTTGGCGATCACGATGCCGGGGATCATCTGCGAGATCAGGATCGCCAGCAGGGCGACACCGGTCCAGCGGAACCGGAACTGCGCCAGGCCGTACGCACAGGGCGCCGCCAGCGCCAGGCTGAACACCACGGTGCCGGCCGCGATGATCAGGCTGGTGATCAGGTTCTGGCCCTGGTCCTCGATCGCCGACCGGTAGCCCTCCAGCGTCGGCTCGAGCGGGAAGATCGCGCCGGACAGCGTGTTGCCGCCGGTCTGGAAGGAGGCGTTGATCATCCAGTAGACCGGGAACAACATCAGGCACAGGATCAGCACCCCGACCGCGGTCAGCAGCCCGCGGCGCAGCGTCGTGTCCCGGCGCATCACTGGGCCTCCTTCCGGGTCCGCCACAGATAGAAGGCCGCGAACAGCAGCGCGATCACGATCAGGATGTTGCTGAGTGCCGCACCCTGGCCGAACTCGAACTCCACGAAGGAGCGTTGATA
This sequence comes from Microlunatus sp. GCM10028923, assembly GCF_042666975.1. Classification (NCBI taxonomy): domain Bacteria; kingdom Bacillati; phylum Actinomycetota; class Actinomycetes; order Propionibacteriales; family Propionibacteriaceae; genus Microlunatus; species Microlunatus sp. GCM10028923. The sequence goes on from NZ_JBHTFF010000002.1 coordinate 191,891, forward strand.
GGCGACGGTGGCCAGGGTCTGGGTCGCGTTGGCCGGACCGCCGCCGGTGAGGCCGAGAATGATGTCCAGCACCTTCAGCGTGTAGACCACGCCGAGCACCAGCACCACCCCGACCACGGCCCGCAGGTTGGGCCAGGTGATCTGCCAGAACGCCCGCCAGCCGGTGGCTCCGTCCAGTGCGCCGGCCTCGTACAACTCGTCCGGGATGTCCTGCAGCCCGCCGTACAGCAGCGTCACGTTGAACGGGATCCCGACCCAGATGTTGACCATGATCACCGAGATCAGCGCCACCGACGGCGAGGCCAGCCACGGGATCGGGTCGTCGATGATCCCGATCGCTCGCAGGCTCCGGTTCAGGATCCCGCTGTCGGCCTCCAGGATCGAGCGCCAGGTCGCACTGGAGACGATCAAGGGCAGCAGCCACGGCAGCAACAACAGGGCTCGCAGGGTCGGGGCCAGCGGGAAGCGGTTCTTGAAGAAGACCGCCAGCGCCATCCCGATCGCGAACTGGAAGACCAGCGAGCCGGCGGTGAACAGGGCGGTGTTGATCAAGGCCCGGGAGAAGATCCGGTCATTGATCACGGTCGCATAGTTGGCCAGGCCGACCCAGGGCGCCGCGCCGGTGAAGAACGTCCGGAGATCGTACGCCTGCAGGCTCATGATCAGGTTCTGCACGATCGGGTAGCCGAACAGCAGCAGCATGGCGATCCCGGCCGGCAGCACGAAGGCCAGTTTGGCCAGCCGGTCCTTGAGCTGGTGCCGTTGCCGCAGTGCGGTCACGGTGCTCATCCGATCACCGTCCGGAACGCGTCCTCCGGTGCCACCTGGCCGGTCAGCGCCAACTGGATCGACTCGTAGATGATCTTCGCGGCGTCCGGCCAGTCCGGGCCCAGCTTGCCGGTCCTGGCCCGGGCCGTGATCACCTGCTCGGCGAACGGCTTCATCACCGGCACCTCGGCGACGTCGTCCTCGATCAGCGCGGTCCGGGTCGGCACCGTGTAGCGGGCCTTGGCCCAGTCCAGCTGGTTCTCCGGCGAACTGAGGCAGCTGACGAACTCCGCCGCCTTGCGCTGCTTGGCGTCCCGGCCGGTGTGCGGCACGGTCCAGGCCTCACCGCCGAGCGGAGCCACCGGGGTCTGACCCTGCTCCCGGACCGGGAACTGGACGACGTCCCACTTCACGTCCGGCGTCTCGCTCATCGACGGGATGTTCCACGGACCGTTGATCATCATGGCGGCCTTGCCGGCGACGAACTGGTCCTTTACGTCCCCCTGGGACCAGTTGATCACGCTGCGGGAGGCGGACCCGTCCTGCACCAGGTCGACCCAGAGCCGCAGCGCCTCGGCGACCTGCGGGCTGGTCAGGTCGGTCTCGTCGCCGCCGTTGGTCCACATCGCCGGCAGGAACTGCCAGGCGCCCTCGTAGCTGGCGTCGGCGTCGAACGCGATGCCGTACCGGTCCGGCGTGGTCAGCGTGCGCGCCGCCTCCCGCAGTTCGGCCCAGGTCCGCGGCGGCTCGACGCCGGCCTCGCGGAGCAACTCCGTGTTGTAGAAGAGCGCGATCGTGTTGACCACGGGAACCAGGCCGTAGTTCTGCCCCTGGTACGTGGTCGCCGCCACCACCCCGTCGGCGTACTCCTCGGTGTCGTCGGCCAGCGGGACCAGCGCGCCGGCGGCCGCGATCTGCTGCACGTCCGGGTTGTCCAGCATCAGCACGTCCGGCAGCGTGTCGGAGGATGCGCGCTGCAGCACCTTCGCGATCAGGTCGTCGCCGGGCACCGACTCGCGGTCCAGCGTCACCCCCAGCCGGCCGGCGCAGCGGTCCAGACCCTGCTGGATCAGGGTGTGATCGGGTTCGTCGTTGTAGTAGTCGAGCACCGAGAGCCGGTTCGGATCCCCGTCGGCCCGGCCGGCCGGCGAGCAGGCCGGCAGCACCGTCAGCAGCGCCGCGGCCAGCACCGCGGCCACCCGCAACCTGGACATCGCAACAGCCCCTTCGCTGACGTCGAAGCGCCCCGCCGACCGCCGCCCGTCCTGAGGTTCGGGCACCGGTAAAGCGCTTAACTAGCACGCAGGGTCGATACTGCAACGAGCGGATCGGCACTGTCAAGGGATCCGCCGCCGGGCGAGAGGAAGGATGGGCGGATGGTGACCATGCGTGACGTCGCGGATCGAGCCGGGGTGTCCATTGCCACCGTCTCCTTCGTCGTCAACGACACGAAGCCGGTCTCCGCCGCCACTCGGACCCGGATCGAGCAGGCGATGAACGAGCTCGGTTTCCGCCGCAACGCGGTCGCCCGTGCGCTGGCCAGCCGGCGCACCCACATCCTGGCCATGGCCTACCCCGCCCTCGATCACGACCTGAGCTCGTCCTCGCTGGAGTTCTTCACCAGCGCCGCCGCGGCGGCCGGCCGGCTCGATCACCATCTGGTGCTCTGGCCGGTGAGCAACGACGCGGCCGAGCTGAAGGAGCTGATCGGCGAGGGCCTGGTCGACGGGGTGCTGCTGATGGAGGTCCAGCTGGACGACCCGCGGGTCGCCGTGCTGGAGGCGTCCCGGATGCCGTTCGCGCTGATCGGCCGGACCGCCGACCCGACCCCGTACGTGCACGTCGACATCGACTTCGACGCCACCATCCGGGATGCGGTCGATCATCTGCACGGGCTCGGCCACCGCCACCTCGTCCTGGTCTCCGGTGACCGCTCCGACCCGGGCATGATCGACTACGGCCCGTACGTGCGCAGCGAGGCGGCCTTCCGGGACACCGCGCAGGCGTACGGTTTCGAGCCGATCATCCTGCACTGCGGCACGACAGCCGCCGCCGGCCGTGAGCTGGCCGGGCGGCTGCAACATGATCATCCCGACGTGACGGCCGTGTTGATCATGAAGGAGTACGCCTCCCTGGGCCTGGTCTCCGAGCTCCGCCGGATCGGCCGCGACATCCCCGGCGAGATCTCGGTGCTCCCCCTGGTCGCCTCCCGCGAGCTGCCGTCGCTGAGCGATCCCGCACTGACGATCATGCGGTCACCCGGGCCGGAACTCGGCCGGCTCGGCGTCGAGTCCTTGATCGCCCTGGTGGGCGGCGGCAGCGTGCCACCCCCACAACTCATTCCGTGCCGGCTCGAGATCGGCTCCTCGACCGCAGCTCCGCCCCGGTCCTGAACCTCCTGCCGCCGCAGATCCACCGACCCTCGCCTTGATCAACCTTACGTCGTAAGTCTATAGTCACTTACATCGTAAGTTTCTCGGAAGGTGGAGGGTCGGATGGACGGATCGGCGCCGGCCCGGCGGATCGTCGCGCCGGATCTTGCTCGCGGGCTGATGCTGCTGCTGATCGCCCTGGCGAACGTGTCCTGGTACCTGTACGGGGCGCCCACGTCCGGCCTCAGCGCCCATCGGGACGGCACCTCCGGACTGGAGGCGCTCTGGCAGAGCATCGCGATCACGGTGATCGACGCGCGGAGCTATCCCCTGTTCGCGTTCCTCTTCGGGTACGGCATCTGGCAGCTGTATACGCGCCAGCAACGGAGCGGGCAGGACGAGCGAGCGGCGCGACGGCTGTTGCAGCGACGACACCTGTGGATGATCGGGTTCGGCGCGGTCCATGCCGCCCTGCTCTGGTACGCCGACGTCCTCGGCGCCTACGGCCTGATCGGACTGATCTTCGTCGGACTCTTCCTGCGCCGCCGGGACCGGACCTTGATCATCTGGATCGGCGTGCTCGGCGGAATCCTTGCCCTGCTGGCGATCGCGGCCCTGGCCGCCGGGATGATCATGCCGCGCGGGGCCGCAGCGCTGGAGCTGGCCGGCCCGCAGCCGGCCGCGATCACGCCCTACCTCGACTCCGTACTGCCGCGACTCCAGCTGTGGCTGCCGGTGACGCTCGGGCAGGGGGTGCTGGGCCTCGTGGTGCCGCTGGCGGTGTTGATCGCCGTCCTCTGCGCCCGGCATCGGATCCTCGAGTCGCCCGCAGCCCACCGGCGGCTGCTGACCCGGGTCATGGTTGCCGGCATCATGATCGGCTGGGCCGGGGCCACCCCGTCGGTCCTGGTGCACCACGGTGTGCTGGACCTTCCGCCGTGGTCACCAATGCTGCTGCACGGCTTCACCGGCCTGTTCGCTGCGCTCGGGTACGCGGCGGGATTCGCCCTGATCGCCGCCCGGATCACTCCGACCCGACTGGCCGGTCTCGCCGTCGGGGCACTGACGGCCCTCGGCCGGCGGTCGCTGTCCGGCTACCTGCTTCAGTCGGTGATCTTCGCCCCACTGTTGAGCGCCTGGGGGCTCGGCCTGGGCGGTTGGCTGACCCAGTGGCAGGCGGCCTTGATCGCAATCATCACCTGGCTGCTCTCGCTCGCCCTCGCCGTCGCGCTCGAGCGGACCGGCGTTCGTGGTCCGGCCGAGTGGCTGCTCCGCCGGCTCGTCTACCGGACCAAGATCACGACAGGCTCGGGGCCACCGGATCGGCAGCCTCAGGAGACGGCGGTCCACCCGTCGTAGTCCTGCTCCAACCGCCGTTTGAGCCGCGGCCAGGCCTCCGCATCGACGGGTTCGAGCGGGAGCAGCTCGGTCCGGTCGTCGTGGAAGCGCCGGTAGCCCCAGCTGAACCCGACGATCGGGGAAAGCTCGCGGCCGACGATGTCGACCAGGAACGCGTCGGCCCGCCAGTCGAGATCGAGATGATCAGGGTTCGCCGGCGCATCGGCGAAGGTCGGGTGATAGCCCTGCACGTAGAGCGGCTGCCCGTCGATCTCCTCGTCGATGGTCGCCCCGTCCCGGACATGCCGGATCAACTGGATCCAGGAGAACCATCCCGCGGGCCCCTCGCCCGGATACTCGACCTCGGCGGTGAGCACCGGAAATCCCTGGAACGCCTCATGATCGAAGTTCTTCGCCACCAGATCATGACCGGTCGCGTACGGATCGTCATTGGCCCGGACCTTGATCACGATCCGCCCGTCCCGACCTCTGGCCCGGAACGGCAACATCAGCGTCGACATGCGATCACGGTACCGGGCAGGCACTGATAAATCGGGCGAGAGAGAGCCGGCGGCCCGTCTAGCCTGCCGTGGTGGCGATTCGCGTGGGCAGGGCTGACGATGCGGAGGCACTCCAGCAAGCGTGCTTCTCGGGCACACCGGTCGACGTCGTGCGTGGGTGGCTTGATCCGCCGCAGGGGCCGGACCGGGTGCTCCTCGTGGCAACCGACCAGGACGACATCGTGATCGGCACCTGCACCCTGACCCGGCACCGGCACCGGATGGAGCGGCACCGGGCCGAGATCGGTGGGTTCGTCATCAGAGTCGATCACCGAGGCACCGGGGTGGCCAGAAAGCTGGTGGCGGGCTGTGCCGCCTTCGCCCGCGCCGAGTGGTCGTCGGAGACGCTCGAGCTCGGCGTCCGTGGTGGTACGCATGCCGAGAACGCCTATCGCGGCCTCGGTTTCACCGAATGGGCACGGTTCCCCGCAGGCCTCCGCGATCGGGACACCAGCTACGACGACGTGCGGTTGTTCCTCCCCGTAGGCGACGACCCGGAGGTGGCTGTCGCCATTCCTCCACAGACGGAGCGCTAGACGTCAATACCGGATGGAATGTTGAACTGAGGAGTTTGACGACAGCACCGCCGTGAGCCGAACCCGCCACCCGTGGATTCGGACACGACGACGCCTACCCCTCGGCACCACGTGCGCGATCGGTTCAGCAGTCGGCGCCACCACCTCACCGCTCGGCTCTGGTCCGTTCCCCCACGGGCCAACGACCGGAAGCGGGACTCTTGGGGGTGTGTGCGCGGACGTGGACGGGCCTGGCGGGAGCCCGCGACGCAGAGCCGCGGCAGCAGCGCCCAAGATCACCGCGGGCGGATGGTTGTCCGCGCACACACCCCCAAGAGTCCCAACGAGGGTCCCGTCCCTCTCGACTAGGCAACCTCGAGTTGATCGATCTCGGCCCACCGGCTGAGGTGCGTCAGTCGAAGGGTGTTGGCCCCTTCCCTGAGCCGGACGTTGACCGACACCTCGGTCCAGTTCTCCCAGCCGCGGTCCGGATAGTTCACGGTGACCGGCTTCGCACCGTTGACCGACAGGGCCTGGCTGGCGTCCCCGTACCCGGCGGCGTAGCTGATGTGAACGGTGTAGTCGCCGCCGACCGGCACGTGCACGGTGGACTCGACCCACGAGGTCGGGTTGTCGATCTTGGCGACGACCTCGCCCTCGGAGGCGGTCGACGACGCCCGGACGACGCAGTCGTTGAGCTTGCCGCGTTCGGCCTCGTACCGGACCCGGGAGCCGCGCATGACCGGGTTGCCGCCGAACCAGCCGAGCTTGGCGGTGTACATTCCGCGGCCGCCCTGGGCGAGGTGGCCGTGGAACCAGATCCGGTTGTCGATCACGTCCTGGCCGCCGGGTCCGTTCACGGCACCGTCCACCGTCTCGGTGGTGAGCAGGGGCCGGTAGGCCCGGGTGTAGGTCCCTCGCAGGGTCGCCGACCGCGCATAGCTCGTGTGGTACGTGCCCTTCGTATAGACGCCGGCGGAGAAGAAGAGGACATACCCCTCCGGTCGTTTCACCAGGGTCGGCGCCTCGATCACGCCCTGGTCGGTCGGCGCGCTGTTGCGGAGCAGTTCGGTCCGGTCGCCGATGAAGTTGAGGCCGGTCGCGTCCACCTCCTGCAGCCAGAGGATGGCCGGCTGCTGCACCGCGTTGCCGTCGTTCTTGTACAGCAGGTAACGCTTCCCGTCGCTGTCGACGAAGCTGGACGGGTCGATGTCGCCGCCCTCGTCCGCGTTGCAGACCAGCGGAGTGTCCTCGCTGGTCGGCACGAACGGGCCGTTCGGGCTCGCGGCCGTCGCGGCGCCGAGACACATCCGGCCGCTGGCCGTGTGCCGCCCGGTGAAGTAGAGCAGCCAGCTGCCGTCGGGCCGCTGGGAGACGTCCGGTGCCCAGAAGCCGTGGTTGGCCCGGGCCCAGGCCGGCTTGTGATCAAGGGCGTTACCGACCACGGTCCACGGTCCGGCCGGGCCCGGCGCGGTGGCGTGCGGAACGGTGCCGATCCCTCCCGAACTGGTGGCGTACGCGTGCCAGGTGGTGCCGTCGAAGACGATGTCGGGATCGGGGAAGTCGCGGTTGATCTGGACCGCCGGGGCGACGGTGCCGGCGGCGTGGGCGGGACTCGCCGGAAGCAACGTCGCGGCCAGACAGAGGGCCGCTCCGGCGATGGCTGCGGTACGGATGCGCATGATCATCTCCTCGCGATGGTGGTCAGGGGCGGATCGGGTAGTCGGTACGGGGCGGTTCGACGGTCACGGTGCCGTCGTCGCCGAAGGTGACCTCGCTGAGCCACATCATCCGGCCCGGAATCGATTCGCCGACGGCGTCCGGGGCCCAGCCGTGATAGACCATCCAGACCCGGCCATCCTTGGCGAACAAGGCGTTGTGGCCCGGTCCGGCGGCGACGTCGTTGCCGACCAGGATCGGCTCCGGCTGCTTGGTGAACGGCCCGAGCGGGTTGTCGGCGGTCGCGATGCCGACGGCGTAGTCCGGCGAGGTGAAGCCGTTGCCGGAGTAGAACATGACGTAGGTGCCGTCCCGCTCCCACAGGAACGGTCCCTCGACCAGCGGTCCCTCCCACGGCTGGTCCTGCTTGAACAGCTGCCGGGGTTCACCGACGAGCTCGGTGCCGGTCTCGTCCAGCCGCTGCACCGAGATGTAGCTGTCCACACCGACGTGGTTGCCGTCGTTCTTCCAGTACAGGTAGCGATTCCCGTCCCGGTCGACGTACGGGTGCGCGTCGATGCTGCCGCCCTGATCGGACTCGCAGATCAGCGGCCCGTCATGATCATCGACGAACGGGCCGCCGGGGGCGTCACCGATCGCCAGGCCGACGCACTGGTGGCTCGGGTCCGGCGCCCGGGTCGTGTAGTACATCAGGTAGCGGCCGTCCGAGTGCCTGATCACCTCCGGCGCCCACACCTTGCCGGGAGTGCTCCAGTCCGGCAGCTGCGGCAGCGCGTCCGGGCCCTGTTCCCAGGTGATCAGATCCGTGCTGGTCAGCGTCTGCACGTTGGCCCCGTTGCCGTTGGTGGCGTAGGCCCAGTACCTGCCGTCCTCGGCGGGGCCACCGTCCGGCCCGGTCAAGATCAGCGGATCGGGGAAGTTGCTGGCGTAGACCGGGTTGGTGAAACCCACCGGTGACTCCTCAGTATCGATCGGTCGTTGCGTGTTCGTGCACCCGGCCATGATCAACACTCCCGTGATGATCATGGCCGGGATCGCGCGGCGGAACTCAGCCCACGGCATAGAACCGCAGGTAGTCGAACGAGGCGACGGTGGCCGGGCTGGCGCCGCCGTGGGCGACCAGGCCGATCTTGGGTGCCTCGCCGGCCGGCAGCGCCCAGGTGGCACCCCAGGTCCAGTTCCGGCCGTCCCTCGAGCTGGCCGCCCGGTAGAGGTGCTCGCCAGCCGCGTTCTGCTGGTACGCGAGCCGGAGCCAGGTCGTCTTCGCCGGGGTGCCGATCATGGCCGCCCCGTACGACAGCCGGCCCTCGGCGTTGCCGACCAGCTCCCGCCCGTATTCGACCTGCCGGGTGTTCCAGATCGCGACGCTGCAGAGCCGGGCCAGGTCGTTGTCGTTGCGATAGACCACCAGGCCGGCCTGCTGGTAGTTGCGGACCGTGTCGGCACCGAGATCGAGTTCGAGCTTCGTCTCGACGATCCACGGACCCTTCGGAGCGGTACGCAACAGGGCGCCCGCCTGGTTGCTGGTTCCGACCAGGTCACCGGCCTGGACCGGCCAGTCGAACGTCCCGCTGTTGATCTTGGCGGCCGGGTCCTCGCGGAGCCAGTTCCAGCCGGCCAGGGCGTCGTCGTCGAACTCGTCGGACCAGAGCAGCCGGCCGGTCTGCGGGGTCGGCACCAGGCTGCGGGCCTGCTCCGCAACCGCCCGTACGGTGAGGTTGTCGATCACCGCGTCGCCGGCCAGGATCACCGGCGCCGCCGGCAGTCGCAGGTCCCGCGCGGTCAGCCGTACCTCGGCGCCGGGGTCGGCCAGGTCGGACTCGCCGACCGACGCCGTCACCCGTTCTCCGTCGACCTCGATGATCACGGTCCGCCAGGTGTCGGACTCGGTCAGCTTCGCCGAACCGGTGCTCCGGCCGGCCACCACGCGGAGTTCGTCGCCCGGTTCGACCGACACCACCACCCGATGCGCGCCGGCTCCGAGCACCACCGAGAACTCTTCGTCGGTACGGAAATCGAACCGCACCCGGGCCTTCGACCGGGGCGCGTCGGCCTTGGTCCGCGCTCCCCCGTCCAGCAAGGCGGTCGCGCCTGCTTGATCATCTTCCGGGCCGCGACGCAGCCCGAGGAAGCCGTCGGCGGCCGGGTCGCGGGCGACGATCCCGAGCCCCGAGGTGGTCACCGGCGCGGGTTGCGGACCGTCGCTCGGCCCGGCCCCGGCCCGGGCCCGTGGCCAGCCGTCGATCCAGTCGATCCGGTCCAGCAGCATCGGCCGCCGGTTGATCCCGAACGGGTTGTTCAGCCAGGGCTCGTTCCGGTCGATCGCGTGGTAGACGATCCAGTCCCGGCCCTCGGCGTCGGTGGCGATCGCGTGGTGACCGGCGCCGATCCAGCGGTTGCCGTTCTGGGTGATCATGGTCGTGCCGCCGACGTGCGAGTCGAGCAGCGGGATCCCGTCGGCGTCGACGAACGGGCCGAGCGGGCTCTTCGACCGGCCGGCGAACACGGTGTAGCCGGTGGTCGGGCCGGCACAGCAGTTCGCCGACGAACCCATCAGGTAGTACCAGCCGCCGCGCCGGACGACGTAGCCGCCCTCGTAGCGGTTGTCGATCGCGACCTGGGTCAGCTCACCGGTCGCGGTCAGTCCGTCGGCGCTGACCTTGCTGGCCCAGATGCCACCGTGGTAGCCGCCGAAGTAGAGGTAGGAGTCGCCGTTCACGTCGGTGAAGCCGGCCGGGTCGATGGTGCCCAGGAAGGTGCCGCCACTCGCCCGCGGCGCGATCACCGGTGCATCGGTCGGCGTCCACGGTCCGGTCGGGGTCGGCGCCGTCGCGACGCCGATCGCCTCGTCCTCGCCCGCGTTCAGCACGGTGTCGATCACCGTGTAGTAGAGCACGTACTTGCCTTGGATGTAACGGATGTCCGGCGCCCACAGGAACGAGTTCGGCGCTGCCCAGGAGGGCCGGTTCGACTCGTTGAAGACCGTGCCCTGGTAGTCCCAGGTGATCCAGTCCTTGGTCCGGGCGATGTGCATGATCCCCGACGGGTCGCCGGAGCGGAGCGGGTCGGCGGTCGAGTACGCGTACCACCAGCCGTCCTTGCCCAAGATCACCGACGGATCGGCGAAGGTGTCGGCGAAGCTTTCGCTGATCGCGTTCGTGAAGCGGCCGGGCTTGGCCTCCTCCGCCGCGGCCGGGCCGGCCAGGGCGAGCCCGGCGATCATGGCCGCCGTGGCGGCCATGATCAAGAGGGTTCGAAGTGGATGGGTCGAGCGGGGTCTGATCATCGTTGATCTCCTCGGCGTTCGAAAAAGGGGCAGGTCAGCCCTCGGAGCGAGTGCTGGTGGCGATGCGGATGCAGTGCCAGGAGGCGGCGGGCAGGACGCCGGTCAGGCGCCCGTCGCTCAAGGTCGAGGTGCCCGGCTTCGGAACAACCCGGTTCGGCTGCTCGGGCGAGTTGTGGGCGCGACGGTCGTCGTCGGCGATGTGCAGGTGCTCGACGATCCGAAGATCGGCAAAGGCGCCGAGGTCGACGGTCAGGTCGAGATCACGGACCCGGTCCCGGTTCACCGCGAAGATCACCAACTCCCCCGCGTCGGCGTTCCACACCGTGGTCGCCTGCAGCGCGCCGACCTCGCCGTACCGGTCGGTGTCGATGCCGGGTCCGCTGACCGCGGGGTTCAGCACGACGCCGTGGGCGTACTTCGCCGTCAGCGCGAACGGGTGGAAGATCGTCTGCCGCCAGGCGGCTCCGCCGGGCGCGGTCAGGATCGGGGCGATCACGTTCACCAGTTGGGCCTGGCAGGCGATGGCGACCCGGTCGGTGTGCCGCATCAACTCGATCAGCAGGCTGCCGATGACGACCGCGTCCTCGACGTCGTAGACGTCCTCGATCAGCGCCGAGGTCTCCCGGATCTCGAGCTTCTGCTCGCCCTCCCAGCGCTTCTGGAACCAGACGTTCCACTCGTCGAAGCTGACCATGATCTTCTTGTCCGACTTGCGCGCGGCCGCAACGTGATCGGCGGTCGCCACCACCGAGGAGATAAAGCGGTCCATGTCCTCGGCGCTGGCCAGGAACGAGTCATGATCGCCGTCGATCGGCTCGTAGTAGGCGTGCGCCGAGATGTGATCGACCAGGTCGATGCAGCGGTCCAGCACGATCCGCTCCCAGCTGCCGAAGGTCGGCATCGAGCGGTTCGACGAACCACAGGCGACGAGCTCGAGCTTCTCGTCGAACCGCTTCATCGCCCGGGCGGTCTCCTCGGCCAGCCGGGCATACTCCTCCGGCGTCTTGAAGCCCATCTGCCACGGGCCGTCCATCTCGTTGCCGAGGCACCACACCCGCACGTCGTACGGGTCCGCATGCCCGTTCTTGGCCCGCCGGTCGGCGAGCTCGATGCCACCCTCGGCGTTGCAGTACTGCAGCAACTCGCTGGCCTCGGTGATCCCGCGGGTGCCGAGGTTGACCGCCATCATCGGTTCAAGATCAAGTCGCTGGCACCACTGCAGGAACTCGTCGGTGCCGACCTGGTTGGTCTCGATCGTCTTCCAGGCCAGGTCGAGCCGCACCGGCCGCTCCGAGCGCGGGCCGACACCGTCCTCCCACTGGTAGTTGGAGACGAAGTTGCCGCCCGGGTAGCGGATGATCGTCGGGCCCAGTTCGCGGACCAGGTCCGCGACGTCGGCACGGAAGCCGTACTCGTCGGCGGTCGGGTGATCCGGTTCGTAGATCCCGGTGTACACGCACCGGCCGAGATGCTCGACGAAGGAGCCGAAGATCCGCCGGTTCAGCGGACCGACCCGGAAGTCCGGATCGATCTTGATCCGTGCCGGCACCGGTGCCCCGGTGACTCCGCCTGGCTGCTGGTGATCGGTCAACGTTCCTCCTCGAACCCGGCCCGCCCGATGGCGGCCACCAGGGCGTCATTCTCACAGCCGGGGTTAACCGTTGTAAAGATCCGTTTCGCGGCGCCGGAACGCTTCATCAAGGCCACTGAGGCCCGATTCGTAATCGTTGTAAAGGTCCAAAGAGAGGATCGTCCGGGTCGATCCGCCGTCTCTACCGTCGTGAAACCGCAGGTCAGAGCCCTATTCCTGACGACACCGCGGTTCCGGTGGCGATTCGGTGCGGATCGGATCGGTCGGCCGTCCCAGGTTCGGCCGTCAGGAGGCTCGGTGCGGACCGTTGCGGCCGGATGGGGTGCCAGGTATGGTCCCGAGTAATCGTTGTAAGTCCGGGTGATCATTGCTGGCCGGCCTGCCGCGGGGACCGCCGGCACGCAGCTGTCGCACGGCGTGTTCGACGATCATCGCCCGGGTTCACATGCTTCAGGGAGGAAGACATGGCGAAGGCCAACCCGTTCGGTTCCAACATTCCCCGCATGAGCGGGCCCTCAGGATCAATCAGTCGACGTGGCCTGCTCGGCGGCGCGATCGGCGCGGCGGCCCTCGGGCTGACCGCCTGCGGCCCGGGTTCGGCCGGCCGGCCCGGCCAGCAGGCGCCGCCCAGCGGCGACGGCGGTGCCAGTGGCTACGACGGCCCGCCGGTGACGCTCGCGTACTGGAACGGCCTGACCGGTGGCGACGGCCCGATCATGCGCAAGCTGACGGACACGTTCACCAAAGAGAACCCGAACATCAAGATCACCACCACGACGATCGAGTGGGCGGAGTACTACCAGAAGCTGCCGGCGGCGGTCAGCACCGGCAAGGGCCCCGACGTCGGCATCATGCACGCCGACACCCTGGCGACCAACGCCGCCCGACAGGTGATCCAGCCGCTGGACGACGTGGCCACCGCCCTGAATCTCACCGAAGCGGACTTCATCCCGCTGGCCTGGCAGGGCGGCATGTACAACGGGCAGCGTTACGGCATCCCGCTCGACGTGCACCCGGCCGGGCTCTACTACAACAAGACCGTGCTCGAGAAGGTCGGCGCCGATCCGGAGAAGCCGCCGACCAACGAAGACGAGTTCATGGCGATCTTGGACCAGTGCAAGTCCAAGGGTGTGCAAGGCTTCTGGGTCTCCGCACTCAGTGCCGGTGGACTGTTGTCGCAGTCGTTGGTCTACCAGTTCGGCGGCAACATGGTCGCCGACGACGGTTCCGCGGTCGGCTTCGGTGACGAACCGGCGGTCCAGGCCATCAGCTGGCTCAAGTCCTTGATCGACAACGGCTACAGCCCGAAGAACTCCGCCGGCGACGGTGATCAGGTGTCGCTGAACAACGACAAGGGCGCGTTCATGATCAACGGGCCGTGGATGACCACGCCGCTGAGCGAGAACAAGAAGCTCAAGTGGGGCTGTGCCCCGATCCCGGTGATCGGCGGGCAGCAGTTCACCTGGTCCGGCTCGCACCAGTTCGTGCTGCCCCGGCAGCAGAAGGCGGACGAGAACAAGACCAAGGCCGCCCGCTTCTTCGTCAACTGGATCTCCCAGCAGTCGATCGCCTGGGCGGGCGCCGGCATGGTGCCGGCCCGCAACTCGGTGCGTGAGCTGCCCGAGTTCGCGAAGCTCACCAACGTGAACGAGTTCGCCAAGCAGGTCGACTACCTCAGGTTCGTTCCGCCGGTGCCGGGCATCTCCGACGTGATGGAGGAGTGGGGGCCGGGCGTCAGCAACGCCATGCTCGGGCGGAAGCCGATCCCCGACGCGCTCGCCGAGGCCGCAAATAAGGGCAACAAGCTGCTCGAGTCGAACAAGAAGAAGTACGGCTGATGAGCGCCACCGTCCAGGAGAAGGCGAAAACCGGGACGGGAGCAGGGGCCCAGCAGAGCCGGCGCGGCAAGCTTCGGCTGCATCACCCGCTGACGCCGTACGCGTTGTGCGCGCCGTACGTCCTGCTGCTTCTCACGTTCGTCATCGGTCCGGCGATCTTCGGCGTCTGGATCAGCCTGCACGACTGGGACTACCTGCTGCCGCAGCGGCCGTTCGTCGGCGCGCAGAACTACATCGACCTGTTCGATCCCGAGTCGGTGATCTCGGAACGGTTCTGGGTCGGCATGTCGAACACGGGGATCTTCACCGTGGCCAGCGTGCCGTTCCTGGTGGTGATCCCGCTCGCCGTGGCGCTGCTGCTGAACCGCCGGTTCCCGGCCCGGACGTTCTTCCGGGCGATGATCTTCGCCCCGTTCGTGCTCGGCATCGCCGTCGTCGGTGTGTTGTTCAACTACCTGCTGGAAACCGACTTCGGCTTGATCAACGCCGTGTTCGAGTTCTTCTACCGGCTGCTCGACGTCGTGCTGCCGCTGGCTCCGTACGAGCCGATCGGCTGGACCCAGACCCAGCCGTGGGCCTGGGTGGCGCTCGTCGGGATGACGGTCTGGTGGACCCTCGGCTTCAACACGGTGATCTACCTGGCCGGCATCCAGGGCATCCCGAACGAGCAGTACGAGGCGGCCGAGATCGACGGCGCCGGCTGGTGGGGCAAGCTCATCCACATCACCCTGCCCGGCCTCCGGATGGTGATGATCTTCATCATCACGACGACCATTCTGGCCAGCGCCAACATGTTCGGGCAGTCCTACCTGGTCACCAACGGCGGCCCGGGTGACAGCACCCGTACCGCGATCATGGTGATGACCCAGGAAGGCCTGCGCGAGTTCAAGATGGGCACCGCGTCGGCGATGAGCTACGTCCTGGCGATCTGCCTCGCGATCATCGCCGTGATCAACTTCCTGGCTCTGAGGGAGCGCAAGCCATGACGACCACGACCAAGGACACCCAGACCCAGCCGGTCCGAACCCACCGCAGGGCGCATCGCCGTGATCGCAACGGTCCGCTCTTCTGGGTCGGACTGGTGCTGCTGACGCTGATCTTCGTCGCGCCGATCCTGTGGATGTTCCTCACCGCGTTCCGCACCCAGGCGGACGCCCGCCGGATCCCGATCACGTTCATCCCCGACGAGATCACCTTCCGCGCCTTCGAGATCATCTTCAACGAGGCTCAGAATCCGGTCCTGCTCTGGGCGTTCAACTCACTCGTCGCGGCAGTCCTGCACTCGCTGCTCGTGCTGGCGATCGCCTCGATGGCCGCCTATGCGCTGGCCAGGATGAAGTTCCGCGGCCGGAACGTGATCTTCGTGGCCCTGATCGGCACGATGTTCATCCCCGGCTTCGTCTTCCTGATGCCGAACTATCTGCTGATGGACCGGCTGATGTGGCTGGACACGATCTTGGCGCTGGTGGTGCCGGGGGCGGCGGGCGCGTTCGGGGTGTTCTTCCTGCGCCAGTTCTTCCTGTCCATCCCACGGGAGCTGGAGGAGACCGCCCTGATCGACGGCGCCAACACCTGGACCATCCTGACCCGGATCGTGATTCCCATCTCGCGGCCGGCTCTGGTCACCCTTGGGGTGCTGGCGTTCCTGGGCAACTGGAACGATTTCGTCTGGCCGATCTTCGTCCTGTTCTCACCGGAACGGATGACGCTGCCGGCCGGTCTGTCCAGCCTGCGCGGTGCGTTCGCGGTCGACTATCCGGTGGTGATGGCCGGTGCGACCGTCGCCGCCATCCCGGTGTTGATCTTGTACGCTTTCGTCCAGCGTTACGTGATCGAGGGTGTCGCCACCAGCGGCATCAAGGGCTGAGCCGCGGAGGGTGGCATGGTTGCCCGGCTGAAGGATGTCGCGGAGTTGGCCGGGGTCAGCGTCAAGACGGCGTCGAACGTCGTCAACGAGTACGAACACGTCAGCCCGGCCACCCGGGCCAAGGTGCAGGCCGCGATCGAGCAGCTGCGCTACCGGCCCAACGTCAGCGCGCGGCAGTTGAAGCACGGCCGGGCCGGCTTCATCGCGCTGGCGTTGCCCCAGCTCGACTCGCCGTACTTCGCCGAACTCGGCGCCCGGTTCAGCGCTGCGGCAGCGAAGCTCGGTTCGCTGCTGCTGCTGGACGCGACGGGCGCCGAGCCGGAGGCCGAACGGCTGGTGCTGAACGGCATGCGGTCGCACGTGATCGACGGGATGATCTTCTCGCCGCTCGCGGTCGACGCCGACGAGATCGCCGACCGCGCCGACGATCTGCCGCTGGTGCTGCTCGGCGAGCGGGCCGTACCGCCGGGATTTGATCATGTCGCGGTCGACTCGGTGGCCGCGTCGCGGGCGATGACCGACCACCTGATCTCCCTGGGCCGGACCCGGATCGCCGCGATCGGTCGGGAGTCGGTGGCCGGCACCGCGTCGGTCCGGTTGGAGGGTTACCGGCAGGCCCTGGCCGGCGCCGGGCTGCCGTACCGGCCGGAGCTGGTGATCGGGGTCGCCCACTACGACCGGATCGACGGCAAACAGGCGATGGAACACCTACTGGCGCTGCCGGAGCCGCCGGACGCGGTCTTCTGCTTCAACGACCTGATGGCGATCGGGGCGGTCCGGGCCTGCGTCGAGGCCCGGGTCGACGTGCCCGGCCGGATCGCCATCGCCGGCTTCGACGACATCGCCGAGGGCCGCTTCGGCAACCCGACCCTGACCACCGTCGCCGCCGACCTCGAGTTCCTCGCCGCGGAGGCGCTGCGGCTGCTGCTGGCCCGGATCGCCGACCCGGACCGGCCCGCGGAGTCCGTCGCCGTGCCCTGGACCCTGCGCCTGCGCGAGAGCTCGATGGGCCGCTAGTTCCCTGATCTCTGGACGATCGGACCGAGGTTATGGCCGATCGGGGGCTCGTGCGGAATCCCTTCTCCTGCTGGGCTGGTGTCATGCCCAGTTCACCCGGTCGGATGCTCGCCCCTGATCTCGCCCGCGGCTTCATGCTGCTGCTGATCGCGCTCGCCCACGCGCCGTTGTTGATCACCGGCCAGGCGCTGGTGAACGTCGACGAACGGGTCCGGCCGGCCAGCGGCCTGGCCGACCAGCTGGCCAACCTCGGCCTGACCTTCTTCGTCTTCAGCCGTTCTTTCCCGTTGTTCGCCGCCCTGCTCGGGTACGGCCTCGTGTTGATCATCGAGAGCCGGCGACGGCGCGGCGAACCGGACGACGAGATCCGGGCCCGGGTCCGGCGCCGCGGCCGGTGGATGCTGATCCTCGGCCTCGGCATGGCCCTGCTGGTCACGCCGGTCGAGATCCTCGCCCCGTACGGAGTGATCACGCTGCTGATCGCCGGCGTCCTGGTCCGCGACGACCGGGCCCTGCGCCGGGTGATCATCGTGCTGGCCGGGGTCGCCGTGATCACGTCGATCCTGCTCGGCTTCGCGTTGTCGGCCGGTCCGGCCGAGGAGACTCCGGCGATGGCGCTCGGTCACCTCGGCTACGCACCGGCCGACCTGGTGTACCGACTGACCAGTTGGGTGTTCGGCGTGATCATCAACGTCACACTGTTCCCGATCGCGCTGGCCGTGCTGGTCGGCGCCTGGGCCGCCCGCCGGCGGTTGCTCGAGGAACCGGAGCGCAACCTGGGCCTGCTGCGCCGGATCGTCGCCGTCGGGCTGCCGGTCTCGATCCTCGGCGCGGTACCGCTGGCCCTGGTCGGCGCCGGCGTGCTCGCGCCCGGCCACGGCTGGTGGGCCCAGGCCCTCCACGTGACGACCGGACTGGCCGGCGGCTTCGCGTACGCCGCGATCTTCGGGCTGATCGGCCGGCACGTCTCCGCCGACGCGCGCTGGACCCGGCCGCTGACCGCGATCGGACGGCGTTCGCTGACCTGCTACATCGTCATGGAGGCGACGCTGATCCTGCTGTCGTCGACCGCGTTCCTCGGGTTCGGAGCCCGGGTCGGGCCGGCCGGAGCGTTGCTGATCGGACTGACCGCCTGGCTGGTCGCCGCCCTGGTGGCCAACCTCCTGCAGGCCGCGAACCGGGCCGGTCCGGCGGAGTGGTTGCTCCGCCGGCTGGTCAACCGGCCGCGCCGGGTCGCCGAGCCGGCGCGGAGCTCGGGTGGGTGATCAGGCGCGCGAAGCGTCCGGCCGGCGTGCCGGGATCGCAGACCAGCATCTCCGACCACTGCCGCCAGATCGCTTCCAGCCAGCCGCGGTAGCCGCCGCTGACCCAGGTGACGTTGCCGCGTCCGCGCCGGTGCAGCACCTCGGCCAACCGGTTCGACCGGTCGCCGGCGCCGCAGACCAGGATCACGGTCGTCTCGTCCGAGAGGTCGAGCTCGGCCACCTGCTCGGCGCCGAGCAGCAACGCACCGGGCAGGTCGCCGGCGCCCCGCCGTTCGGCCGGGGACCGGAGGTCGATCACGGTGGCGCCGGCATCCCAGGCGTGCCTGGCCTCGGCCGGGGTCAGCGCCGGCAGCCGCGACGCGATCCGGCCGGGTGGCGCGGTGAGAACCGTACCGGCGGCGGAGAGGGTCACCGGGGTGCCCCGACCAGCCGTACGTCCACCGAGTCGAGCAGATCGCCGTAGCGCGCGTACCGCCTGGCCTCGACCAGCGTCGGCGGATACAGGTGCAGGCTGATCGCCGGATCGGACGAGCTGTTCACCAGCCGATGGATGTGGAACGGGCCGAACTCCGTCGGCCGACCGGCCTCGTGCGTGATCGGCTCGGGATCGATCTGGGCCGGCCGGGTCGGATCGTCCCAGGCCAGGTGCTCCAGCAGCGTGCCCTGCAGGACCAGGATGACGCCGCTGCCGGCGCCGTGGTCGTGCCAGTCGGTCGACTGGCCGGGCAGCCAGGTCTGCAGCCACGCCTCGTAGTCGGGCGCCGAGTGGAGATGGGTACGGAAGCGGCTGTCCGGGTCGAACGTGACCGCGGAGTGCCAGAGCCGCGGCGTCGCCGCGATGATCCGAGCGTGCTGGACCAGGTGTGGGTTCGGGGAATCGAGTTCGGACATGATCATCCTCGGGGCAGGGCCGAGCCTCAGGCCGCCGTACGGGTGAACTGGGCTGGGCGGGGTTGTCGAAGGTCGCGGTCAGCGCATTCGACAACAGACGGCACTCGCCGTCCGAGCAAGATCAACATGGAGCCGGGAGCGGAACGCCGCCGCGGGATCCCGCCAGAGCGGTTCCGCTGTTCCCTTCGTCATCATCGTGCCTCCGCATGTCGTGGAAGTGGCTTGCCCGACGTTCTGCCGGACCAGGTCCTCACCCGGAGCACCCCACCCGCTTCCGCGAGGGTTGCCGGTCAGCGAGCCGGGGCTTGACGCTGACACTCATGACCTGTGGACGATGATCCACGACGACCGGCGCCGGATTCAACCAGGTTCCGCTGTGTCCCACATCACGGACGCCTCCCCGGTTGGAAAAATCGCTCAGGTGTTCGATACTTACGCCATGGCAGGCGTCAGGGACTCGTTCTGGTGGGAGAAGCTCTCTCCGGAGGAGCAACAGCGGGTCGAGAACGAGGAGTGGCCGGCCGGGGAGACCGCCCGCTACCTCAGCGACCACACCCGGGTCGAGGTCGAGGCCCGGGTCGTCTGGGCGCGCGACGGGGAGGAGTGGGTCCGCGGCCACGTCACCCGCTGGGTCCGGCCGGTGGTCCTGGTGGAGCTGCACGACCGCCGTCGGCAGCGGGTCTGGCTGCCCGCCGGAGACGTCCGCCGGCTGATCGACCCGGGGCCCGATCGCGACCCGCCGCCGGAGGGGGAGCCAGTGGTCTAGTCGGGTTGTTTGTCGCCGTGCTCGGCCGGTTCCAACAATGAGGTCTCCACCGACTGTAGGGAGTCAGCCGATGAAGCCGTTCCCGTTGTTCGCCGCCTTGGTGCTCGCCGTCGCCTGTGTCGCGACCGCGCTGACCGCACCGGCGGCCCAATCGGCCGCGAAGCCGTTGCTCTGGGCAGCGCGCGCGTCCACGCACGTCTTTCCGGATTCGCTGCCGGACGACACCGGCGGCGCCTCGGCGCTCGCCCTGGACTCGGCCCGGAACGAGTTCGAGGCCGGCCAGGTGGTGGTCCGCTGGGACCGCGAGTTCACGATCAAGAAGGTCTCGTTCGGCGCGCTGACCGCCGGCCGGAACACGATCGCGGCGTCGAACCTGACGTACAACTTCGTCAAGTTCACCTCGCTGAACCACAACTCGGTCTTCGACAAGAACGGCAGCAAGCAGTACGTCTACGCACCCAGCCGGCCGGCGCCGGACGAGTTCCCGGACGGCCTGTCGAACACGCCGTCGATCAAGGTCGGCGCGAACCGGACCCAGCCGATCTGGGTCCGGGTCAACGTGCCGCGGGACGCCGCCGGCGGGGTCTATCGCGGCACCGTCACGCTGGAGACCGACCAGGGCAACCTGAGCCTGCCCATGTCGATCAACGTCCGGCCGGTGACCATCCCGGACGCCAAGGACAGCGGCTTCACCGACGTCGAGTGGACGTTGTTCTTCGGTACGGTCTCGTATCAGGAGCCGCCGGTGGAGACGATGCTCGCCAATTACGGCTTCTCCCCGTTCAGCCCCGAGTGGTGGAAGCTGATGGAGGACTACGCGCGGATCCGCAAGGACTACCGCAACAACAACCTGACCCTGCCGATGAGCACCCTGCTCATGCAGGGGGAGAAGACCAAGGTCGATCCCGACGGCACGGTGCACTTCGACTGGAGCCGGGTCGACGAGGTGGTCGAGTTCTTCACCGAGCGCGGCACCGTCAGCCGGCTCGAGGGCCTTTGGATGGGCGGCGGTCCCGGCTACTGGTCGAAGTGGGACGTCGAGACGCTGGCGACCGGCCCGGACGGGAAGTTGATCAAGAAGTACGTCGACTGGGACTCCACCGAGGCCGACCAGTACATCAAGCAGTACGTCGCCGCGCTGCGTGATCATGTGAAGGCCAAGGGTTGGGCCGACCGTTGGTGGATGCACGTCGGTGACGAGCCGCAGGGCGCCGTCGGCAAGGCGGGCTGGCTCGGCATCTACGAGAAGGTGAAGGCGGTCTGGCCCGAGGTCAAGATCGGCGACGCCACCTTCCACGAGGGTGTGGCCAGCGAGGTCAGCGCGTACGAGGACATCGTGATCCCCAACCTGCTCAACTACGAGACCCACCCGGCCGCCTGGGACAAGGCGCGTGCGGAGGGCAAGGATCTCTGGCTCTACAACTGCAACATCCCGACCCTCGGCTTCCTCAACCGGTTCGTCGACCAGCCGCAGTACTACCAGCGCCTGATCGGCTGGCTGGCCGCGGCGCGCGGTGCCAACGGGCATCTGCACTGGGCCTTCAACAACTGGAACATCTCGATGGACGACCAGGAGGTGAAGGGCGACTTCTGGACGGTCAACGTCGACAAGGAGCACAAGGACCTGCTGGAGCGGACGCTGCGACTGGAGTCGCTGCGGGACGGCATCGAGGACTGGGAGGTCATCGAGATCCTCAAGCAGAAGCACCCGGGGCTGGCCACCGACCTGGCCAAGGCGCTGGCCAGCAAGCCGGGCACCTTCACCGGCGATGTCACCTATCTGGAACGGATCCGGGCGCTCGTCCTGGACGCGGCCGCGGGCAAGCCGCTGGCGGCCCGGAACCTGGCGAACGTGATCAAGACCGGTGCGGCTGCCGATCTCGGTGCCCAGCACCAGGTGGACGGGGTCTTCGTCACCTGGGGCGACTCGCATCCGGATGCCTATACGATCCAGACCTCCTACGACGGGAAGAACTGGGTCGATGCCGGCACCAGGACCGGGTCCAAGGGCGGCGAGGAGTTCGTCGGACTGAACGCCAAGGCGCGCTACGTCCGGTTGAAGGCCGCGGCACCGGGACTGGTCGATTTCAAGATCGCCGGCGCCCCGGTCGGACGGCCGAACCTGGTCGGTGGGCTGACGTACCACAAGTCGTGGGAGCCGCCGAAGGACCCGAAGGTGTTCGACGACGTCAGTCTGCGGGAGTCCACGGACGGGGTCGTGTCCGACAACTTCGGCGACGGTCGGCCGTACCTGATCCAGGGCGGGCCGAACGTGACGAAGGACTTCAGCGTGACCTTCGACTTCGCCGCGGCCAAGAAGGTGAGTGAGGTCGCGGTCCAGGGCTACGTCGAGTACTCCGGCTACCGTCCGGACACCGTACAGGTGCTGACCAGCACCGACGGCTCGACCTGGACCGACCGGGGCGGGCTGACCCGGCCCAACGACGCCTCGGGCAATCGCTACCTGGTCCGCTTCGCCCCGGTCGATGCCAAGCACGTGAAGATCGCCTTCACCCGAACGTTCACGGAGAAGGACGACGGCGTCTTCATCGACGAGATCGAGGTCTACTGACCGCCGCGCCCTGAGTCTGAAGGGCACAGCCGTCCCTGGACGAGCCGTACGGTGCGATCGGCGTTCTCGATCGTGCTCGGCCGGTGCGCGATGATCAGCAGCGTACGGCCCGCCAGGTCCTCGGTGATCGCCCGGTGCAGGGCGGCCTCGGTCAGTGCGTCGAGGTGCGCCGTCGCCTCGTCCAAGATCACGATGTCGGGCTGGGCCAGGAACATCCGGGCCAGGCTCAGCCGCTGACGTTCCCCGCCGGACAGCCGGAAGCCGCGGTCGCCGACCACGGTGTCCAGCCCCTGGGGCAGGCCGTCCACCAGCTCGGCCAGCTGGGCCCGGGCCAGCGCGCGACGAAGTTGATCATCGTCGGCGCCGGGCCGGGCCAGGGTGAGGTTGTCCCGGAGGCTGGCGTGCAGGACGTACACGTCCTGGGTGACCATGCCGATCGCCCGGTGCCGACCGGCCGCCGAGAGCTCCGCGAGGTCGAGCCCGTCGATCATGATCCGGCCCCGGGTGGGGCGATGGATGCCGGCGGCGAGCATCGCGGTGGTGGTCTTCCCGGCACCGCTGGCTCCGACCAGGGCGGTGATCCCGCCCGGCACCAGGGCGAAGCTCAGGTCGGTGACGGCCCAGTCCTGATCATCACCGGGTTCGGCCGACTCGGCGGCCAGGTCCGGCAGGGTCGCGGTGCCCGGAGCCGGGTGCCGGAACCAGACGCCGTCGAAGGTCAGCCGGGTCGCCGGGCCCGGCAACGCCCGGCCGGCGGTGGTCGGTTCGGCCGGCAGATCGAGGAGTTCGAAGACCTTCTCCAGCGCGATCAGCCCGCCGCTCAGCCCGAGTCCCTGGATGCTGATCATGATCAACGGGTCGTAGATCATCTTGACCAGGGCGGCCATGGCCACGACCTGGCCCACCGAGGCGCCGTTGATCGCGCCGGCTCCGTACACCATCCCGACGCCGACCGCGGCCAGGGTGGTGGTGAGGAACTGGGAGCCGTAGAAGGTGCGATTGCGACGGATCAAGATCATCCGCAGCCGTGCGATCAGGGCCGTGAACGCCGAGGTCTCGGCCACCCCGGACTGGTACAGGTGCCGGGCCACGGCGCCCTCGACGTTGCAGCGTTCGGTGAGGAAGTGCTCCAGCTCGCTGGTCGTCGCGGTCTGTTCCCGGCCGGCCGCGAAGAGGCGCCGGGTGAACACCCGCATCGGCAGCAGGAACAACGGCACCATGGCGAGGACCATGACGACCGCGACCAGATCGATCCGGGCCAGGGTGATCACCGCGGTGATCAACAGGACGCCCTGCCCGACCAGGGTGCCGAAGATCGTCTGGATCACGCCCTGCGCCTCGACCGGGCTGCGGGTGAGCCGGGAGACCACGGCGCCGGCCTTCGACTGGGCATGGAAGGCGTACGGCTGGGTCTGGATCCGCGCGAAGAGTTCGGCGCGGAGTCGTTCGGAGATGCGGGCGCCGAGCTCCGCGCCGGTCGCGTTGGCGATGGCGTTCGCGGCCGCCGCCAGGACGCTGATGCCGAGCGCAAGGCCGGTCCAGCGGAGGGCCGTGTCGACCCGGCCCGGCAGCAGCCCGTCGTCGACCAGGCGTTGGAAGACGAGCGGGACCGTGACGGCCAGTCCGGCGGCGAGGAGCAACGCCGCCAGGTAGCAGAGCAGCCGGAGCCGTTGCCTGATCAGCCGCGGCCAGAGCCGCAGCAGGAGAGAAGGATTCACCGAGACCTCGATTCGCTTCGCAGCGGCCCCGGCTCGGTGTCAGGGTCTAGGTGCGGCTCTCGGGCAACGCTGTCACTCGATCGGACACGGTCGTCACCCCCTTCACACCTGACCAGGGCACGCTAACAGCGCCGATCCCCGGGAGGGAAGCCGTTTTACAGACGCGGGTGCCCGCGGGACGATGAGCGGGTGGACGATGCCGACCCGACCGATCCGGAGATCCGCCGCCGCATCCTGGCGGTGCGGGCCGAGGTGCGGCTCCGGGACGGCCGGCCGAACGACGGCCGCTGCGGACATGTCTCGGAGGCGCTCGAGGCCGAGTTCGGCTGGCAGCGGCGGTGCGGCTATCTGCTGTTGCTGGATTCGCTGATCAGCTGGGTGCACTGCTGGAACGTCCGGGACGACGGCACCATCGTCGACGCCACGGCCGACCAGTTCCAGGGCCAGTGGCTCGGCGACGTGATCGCGGTCGCGCCCGACGATCCGTACCATGATCATTACCGGGCCCGGGCACCGGAGTGGAAGATCACGATCGATCCCTCCGGACCTGCGCTGCACTGCCGGTCCGGCGAGGAGACGCAGTTGATCATCGGCGATGATCCGGAGCGCCCCTGGTTCAGTCTGGCCCGCTCCTTCGTGCTGATGCTGACCGGCTGTACCGTCCATGATCAAGTCCTCGACCTGGCCGCCCGGGTGTTGCGCGCCCGGGCCGGTGCGCCGGAGCCGATCCCGTCCCCGGAACTGCTGCACCCGCTGGTGATCCAGTCCATCCGGCTCACGAAGCCCTGGGTCGCGCCGGAGTTCCGGGATCCGGTGTGAGGTCAGCTCGCCGGCGTACGACGACCGCGGGCGCGGCCGAGGACGTACGCGTGCAGGTCGGCCGGCCGGACCCGGAGACCGGAGACGTTGAACGGGATCCGCTTCATCCGGGTCACCTTGCCCCCTTTGACGATGCCGCCCGGAGCGGTGAACCAGATCGCGTTGCCACGCGGCTGACTCAGGGCGACGTCCTGCATCGGTTCCCAGCGGATCGTGGCCCGGCCGAACACCGCCCGACTGTGCACGCCCTCGTCGTCGATGACGATCTTGGGCCCGCGCGGGGAAACGACGGCCAGCAATCCGACCAGGACCCCGAACCCGATCAAGATCAACGGCGCCCAGAGCGGGATCTCCGAGCCCGGGCGTGGTGGACCGGCCGGTTTCACGAACAACAGCAGCACGCCGAGTCCGGCGAGCAGCACCGCACCGACCCAGAGCAGGACCACCAACGCCGGATGCACCTTCGACCCGACCGCGTCACCGTCTCCCGGTAGCCGTTCGAGACCCTGGGGCAGCTCCATCGCCGACCACCTTTCTGTTCCGCCGAAGGCGCTCTGATCAGGGCAGACAGCGTAGTGGCCGGTGACCCGCGCCGGGTCGGAACGCGAGAAGTCGCTGCCGGCGCAGTACCGTGCCGTGGTGACCATCTCGGGAACCGGGTCCGGCGCGGACCCCACCGTCGCCCCAGCCGGGGCCGCCTGATCATGATCGAGAGCGACCCGTTGACGGAGGTGTTCGCGGCCTGGCAGCTCGAGCCGGTGATCTCGGTGGAACGGGCGGCCAGCGGCACGATGAATGAGACCTTCGTCGTGACGACCGCCGTCCGCCGGGTGGTGCTGCGGCGGCACCGCCGGACCGACCGGTCGCTGATCGAGCGGGAACATGCGGTGATCACGCACGCGATCAGCCGAGACGTACCGACACCGAGTGCCCTGCGCACCCCGGCCGGGGACGTGGTCGTGTCCCGCGGCGGAACCTTCTATTCGCTGTTCTCGCACGCCCGCGGCACCCAGGTGGACCGTGATCAACTCACCGTCGCCAAGGCCGGAGCGATGGGCCGGACCTTGGCCCGGCTGCATCTCGCCCTGGCCGACTGCTCCGCGGCTCCGCCGGCACGGCCGCCGACCCCGGTGGATCGCTCGCGTACCGAAGATCAACTGTCCGAGCTGCTGAGCCTGGTCGTGGAGAGTCCGGTGCGGAGCGAGCCGGACCGCTGGGCCGAGGAACACCTGCGCACCAAGCTGGACTGGCTGTCCGGCCATCCCGATCCGGTCCGGCACCTCGTACCCACGGAGTCGATGCAGGCCGTGCACGGCGACTACCAGGAGTCGAACCTGTTCTTCACCGGCGACGAGGTGTCGGACGTGATCGACTGGGACAAGACGGAGACCCGCTGGCCTGCCAACGAGCTCGTCCGCACCCTCGATCTCTCCTGCCGCCTCCACCCGGACCTCTCGGCGGCACTGCTGGCCGGCTACCGCAGCGTGCGTGACGTTTCCCGGCGCGATCTCGACCGGGCAGCCGACAACTACTCCCTTGATCAACTCCACGGCCACTGGGTGTTCGACGAGATCTACCGGCACGGCAACGACCGGGCCCGGGCCTTCCTGGAACCGGGCCCGTACGTGCCCTTCACCGATCGCTGGGCCGAGCTCGGCCCGGCGCTGGACTGAGCGCGTTGTTGATCATGGTGGTCCACTGCGGGATTCGGCGCAGCGTGTCCCGGAGCCAGCCGAGCGTCTGAGCCGCCGCCTCGGCCTCATCGTCCCGGGCCGACGCGACGGCCGCCCACCGACCCAGTGATCGTTGTGCCTTGAATTCGTACCAGCTCGCGATCCCGGCCACCCACTTCGCCCAGTCCGCCCGCCGCAGCGGCTCGAACGGTCGACCCTCGTCGCGATAGCCCGCCACGAAGTCGGCGAAATGCCCGGCATCCGGACCGGCGCTCCCGGCCCACGCCCAGCGCGCAGCCGCTTCGACCGCCTCGATCCGCGGATCGCACGCCCCGGCCTCGTCCCAGTCCAGAATGATCAACTTCTCGCCGTCCCGAAGACTGTTCTCCGGCTTGTGATCACAGTGCGTGGAGATCCCATCCTCGGCCCCGTCGGCCCACTCGGAGACCAGCTCCTCCGCCTCGACCAGGGCAGCCCAGCCGTCCTTGATCAACTCCGGCCGCGACCCGGCGAAGGCGTCGAAGGTCTCCCGGTCCGGCCGCAGCCACACCCGCCTGTCCGGCAACGACCCGACCTCCCCGTCCCAGACTGCCCCGAACGCCTGAACACGGGCCAGTGACCGTCCGGCCGCGCGAGCCGTCGCCGCAGCCACCGGCCGCCCGGTCTCCCGCCCCTGGACCGAGCGATGCACCCGTACCAACGCCGGTTCCCCGCGAGACCCGCGCATCGGCCGCAGCAGCCGCCCCTCCCGATCCGCCCTCGGTTCGGCCATCGGCACCACCCCGGCCCCGAACACCCCCCGCTCGAACTCCGCCGCCCGCCCGAGCACGTCGGCCGAGTCCGCCGGCAACTCCTTGACGACCTGGATCCCGGCCTCCGACTCGAGCCGCCAGACCAGATTCGCCCCGCCCCCGATCGCCCGGATCGACCGCGGCGCCCCGAGCCCGAACGCCGCGCACACCTCCCCGACAAACTCCCGGTGATGCACCACTAACGGAACTTGTCGGCGATGGCCGTCAAGCGCTTCGTGTAGGCCGGCCAGTCGGTGGTGTCCGGGAGGTTGGTGTGACCCGGAAGCAAGCCGACCAGACCGTCGAGTTGCTCCCGGAGGATGTCGACGTGGCCGGCATGGCGCTGCAGGTCCGCAGTCTTGTGGACCATGATCGCGTGGAGGGTGACCTCCGCGTCGCCCCAATGGGCGACGTGGCCGATCGCGTCCAACGGCAGTGCATCGATCGTCTCGTCGGCGAAGGCCTGCACCCGTCGGTAGAGGTCGACGATTCCGGCGGCCGTCTCGGTTTCGGTCGCGTGCCAACCGGCCAACGGATCAAGATCATCGGGCGAGACGAGCTCGTCAGGTGTGGGCCACTCGCGACCGAAGGTCGGACCGAAGTAGATCACCTCGGTGTTCAACGCATGTTTGACGATGCCCAGCAGGTTGGTGCCCGTCGGCGTCCGGGGCAGCCGCATGTCGCGCTCGGAGAGACCTTCGAGCTTCCACAGGAGCACGTCTCGAGCGCCCCGCAGGTAGTCCTTCAATACGTCCTTGGGCGTGGACACCATGCACCCAGACTTTCACGCCGAAGGAAGTTTTCACCGAGGTCATCCCCTTGATCGGGCGGGCGATCCTGCTGATCATGACGGGGTGTCCCGACCGTGCGTCTTCTGCTCTCTCCTTCGCGACGAGGAACCCGCGACCTGGCTGTACCGCGGTGATCATGCCTCCGCGCTGCTGCCGTTGCCGTCCGGACGGATCGCTCCCGGGCACACGCTGGTGATCCCGGCCGAGCACGTCGTCGGCGTGCAGGACGCGTCAGCCGAGGCGCTGCAGCAGACCATCCTGCTGGTCCAGCGGGTGGCCCGGAGCCTGGCCGACGCCCTGGCTGCGCCAGGGGTCAACGTGCTGAATGCCAGTGGTCCGCGCACCGGCCAGTCCGTCGACCACCTGCACTTCCATGTCGTTCCACGCTGGGAAGGGGACGGCCTGGACACCTGGCTGAACGGCAGGTCGCGTCACCCGGTTGCCGACTCCTGGCCGGACACGCTTCGGCTGGCGCTGCGCGAGCCCGGGTCACAAGCCTGACGCCGGTTCGGCACCACCGCGGAGTCAGCCGCGGTGGCTCAGGTCGACGCGTTTCAGGGTGTACGGCGGGGCGACCTTCTCCGACAGCGTGAAGTACGAGGTGCCGTCGGCCTCGTACTCGATCGCCTCGCCCTGGGTCTCGACCGTGTCGGTCAGCTCCACCCGCTCGCCCGTGAACGGCAACCAGGACTGGCGTTCGGAGCGGAACTCGTAGACCTTCGTGTAGGTCCGGATCAGCAGCCGGTTCTTGCGCGGATGGAACGCCGCGGCGGTGACCTGGGCCGAGTTCGCCTTGCCGTCGATGATCGGCAGGGTGAGGTCGGCGACCTTGATCAGCGTGCTGATCACACCCGGCTCCGGCAGCGGGTCGGGGAACTTGTAGACCGGGCTGGTTCCGCTGCTGGTCTTCAAGATCACGTAGATCTCGCCGGTGACCGGGTGCACCGCGAGCGCCTCGGCGTCGGGCCGGCGGCCGTCGGGGTAGACGTACGGGAAGTAGTCGCCGGTGAGGGTGCCGCTGGTCTGCCCGGACGCCAGGTCCGGCTCGCGGACCCGTACCACGGACATGATGTTGTCCGGCTTCTCCGCGTACCCGCTGTTGGTGCCGATGTCGCCCGCGAAGACGCAGCTGCCGGCCGGGCAGGGGCCGACGGCCATGTCCTCCCAGTCGTACACGTTCGGGATCGGCACCGTGTACTTCCCGAGCACCTCGCCGTCGTGCTCGGACACCGCGATCATGGTCTGCCGATCCTTCTCGCTCTGTACGTAGAGCACATCAGGATTGACCCGGCTGGCACCGAGGCCGGACGGCTGATCGATCACGCTCAGCGGCAGCGCGGTGTTCGGCTGGCCGTCGACGTAGCCGTCCCACAGTTGCCCGACCACGACGGGGGCACCGGACGGATTGGCGTGCGCCGCGGTCGGCGCGAGCACCGCGCCGACGACGATCAGCGGAACGAGCAGCCGGACGAAAAGCCTCATGAACGACCTACCTCGAGTGATGAAGAGCGGCAGGCCCGAGCGCCTGCCGGCGTTGAGCCTGACACAGCTTCTGCTACGTCGCAGACGTTGCCGCCAAGGTTTCCCTGAGGTTCACCTGTGGCTCAGCAGACCGTCTCCGAGCGGAGGTCCGATCCGACCTCTCGTCGCCCTAGTCCTCGGCCTTCAGGAGCCGCAGTTCGGGGAGCCCACGATAGAGCTGGTCGCCGGACAGCAGCGGCAGATCGTGGGCCAGGGCGGTGGCCGCGACCCAGGCGTCGTCCACGTGCGCCTTGTCGGCCAGGCCATGCCCTCGGGCTCGACAGTTCGCCCGGAGGTCCGCCCAGGCGATGATCACCTCGGCGGTGACCGGCACGGTCGGCGTGGCCTCGAGATGAGCCGTGAACCGTTCCGTGCTCTCGTCACTCCACCGGTTCGCCCGCGGCAGGAACCGCAGCTCGGCCTCGGTCTGGGCGGCGATCACCGGTTGCTTTCCGACCAGCATCCGCCGCCAGGTCACGACCTCGGGATCCGAGTCCCGACGGCCGAGGACGACGCGGCTCCAGACGTCGGTGTCGAGCAGAACGAACTCGTCAGCCATCGAGGGCCGCCAGGAAGTCGTCCAGTTCCTCGGGTGCCAGCTCCATCGGCGGCGGGGCGGGCTTCCTGGCCGCGGCCTGGACGAGTTCGCCCAACGAATCTGCCGGGCCGCCCAGACTTTGATCAAGGTCAAGCCGTTCCGCGATGACGGCCTGCTCCATCCGATGATGACCCGTACCTCGGCCGAGCGCCAGGACCCCTGTCGCGGTGACGGCCTCGCCGACCAGGTGGGCGGCCACCTCGGCATTCCGTACGTCGATCAGGTCGATCCCGTTCTGGGCCGCGTCGCGGAGCCGGAACCGCGCCGTCCGCAGGTCGACCATTTCCAGGACGCCGTGGATGCCGGACTCGCCGGTGCCGCCTGGAATCTGTCGCCGCCAGGGATCGCGACTGAGCAGGTTCGTCCTCACCTCGACCCGGCCGTGCCCGGGCACCGTGAGCTCGGCTCCCTTCGCGGCCTTGCTGAGCGCCACGACGAGTTGATCAACAGCGTCCGCCACCGAATCGGAGACGAGCCCCGGCCGGCTGTTCAGCCGGATCCCCTCGGCCAGCTCCCAGAACGCCTCGTCCACCCCGGTACTGATCGGATCTTCAAGATCGAGAGCGGCCTCGTCGCCGACGACGAAGATCACGCGCGGGCTGCTCTCCGCCAACGCGACCCGTACGGTGCCGAGCCGCTCCAGGGCAGCGTCGGTGCGGCCCAGCCCGGGCCGTTCGGCGACCGCTCGGGTGAGCCGATAGGTCAGCTCCTTGAACGCCTTGATCAACGCCAGCGCATCGCTCGCCAGCAAGGTGCCGACCCGGCTCGGATGCCCGAGGAGACGGATCTCGAACTCGCGCGTCATCTCCCGCCAACTCCTCCGTGGAACAGCACCGTGATCATCGTCCTCGACCTTAGGGCGCCGCTCCGACACCGGCGACGGTAGGGGCGCCGCAAGGTCAGGCGCGAGCCTGATCGGCACTGCTCCAGACCAGGTACTGGTCGGCGAAGCGGAAGCCGGCTCGTTGGTACAGGGCGAGAGCCTGGTCAGTTGGCCGGAGCAGGATCTTGAAGATGTCGTTCGCGTACGAGTAGGCGAAGGCGACATCGAGAAGTTGCCGGCCCAGGCCGTGGTTCCGGTGGTCCGGCGTGACGTACAGGAGGCTGAGGTAGGCCAGCCTCCCGACCTCGCGGCCCGGCATCGGCATTCGGGGGAACACGAACATGCTGAGGATGCCGACGGGTTGTGTCTCGGCAACGGCCAGCCAGGTCACGCACGAGTCCTGTGTCTGGTCGTGCCACTCGGAGAACCGGCGCTCGAAGTCGGGGTCCGGGTCGGACCCGGGATGACGCTCCGTTCCGTAGCTGCGACGCAGCGCGGCCAGGTGTGGGGCGTCGTCAGAACTGGCCAGCCGAATCAGTGGGGCCGTCAAGATCAGCGCTGGGTGCCGGGACGAAGCCTGAACTCGTAGCCGTCCGGGTCGGCCAGCGCGACTCCGTCCGCCGAATCGGACAGCCGGGTCGCGCCGAGCGAGACCAGTCGCTCCGACTCACCGGCGACGTCGGCGGTCACCAGCTCGAAGCGCTGCCAGGTCCTTTCGCTCCCGGCTTCGACCTTCTGAACACCCCAGGCGTCCCAGGAGATCTTGGTCCCGCCGAGCGGCGACTGAACCGCCGTCTGGTCGCCGTCGTTCAAGACCAGCGGCCAGCCCAGCGCGTCGCGCCAGAACAGACCGACCTCCCGGGTCCCGTCACAGGTGACCTCGCCGAGGCGACCGGTGCCGGCCAGGTAGTTGTTCCCCGCCTCGATCACACACAGTTCGTTCTCGCCCGGGTCGGCCAACACGACAAAGGGTTCGTCGGGCCCTTGGCCCACATCAAGATGGCGCCCGCCCAGCCGAAGCGCCGCCTCGACCGTTCGCTGCTGGTCCTCCGCGCTGCTGCTGGTCAGGTGCAGATGCAGTTTCGACCGGCCGACCCGTTCGTTTGCGGAACTGACGAAGCGAAGCCCGACCTGCGTATCGTCACCGGGCACCAGGACGCCGCCGGGATCCGTCACGACGTCCCGTTCGAGCAACCCGGCCCAGAACGCCGCCACCGAGGGCGCATCCGCCACGTCGAAGCTCACTGCTTCCAGCCACAGAACCATGCCTGAACCCTAGGTTGAACTCGTCGCGGTGGCGACCCGTTTCAGGGTTGATGATCATGAAGGGCGAAGCTGGAACCGTCAGGGGTTCCGGGGTGGGCCTAAGTGGACTTGAACCACTGACCTCTGCCTTATCAGGGCAGCGCTCTAACCGTCTGAGCTATAGGCCCGCGACTGCGGAGTGCCCGAGTGGGCACGAACGGACAGATTAGTCCTTCCGGAGACCTTGCTCAAATCGGTATCTCAGCGGCCGTCTCGGAGCCGGTACGCGGACGGGCTGAGACCGACCTGGCGGCGGAAGCGGGTGGAGAAGTAGAGCGGGTCGGGGTAGCCGACTTCGGCGGCGATCTCGGCGATCGGGCGGGTGGTCAGATCGAGGAGTTGCTTGGCCAGGTCGATCCGGCGGGCCTGGACGTACTGTTGGGGGCTGCTGCCGACCTGCTCCGCAAAGAGGTGACCGAGCCGGGAGGCGGAGAGGTTGGCGACGGCGGCCAGGTCGGCGATGGTCAGCGGATCGGTGAGGTGGCGTCCGACGTGTTCGATCACGGCGAGGACGCGGTCGTCCATCCGGCCCTCGGCGGGGTTCTGGGTGTCGCACCAGAGCAGCGCCAGCTCGAGCGCGTTGACGGCGAACAGGCGGCCGCGGGCGAGACCGCTGAGCGAGTTCCGGGCCGCCAGCGACAGGGCGTCGGCGACCCGGCCGGTCAGCGTGGGGGAGAGGTCGAGGACGCGCAGGCCGGGGGCCGCTTCGGGCCAGTCCAGCAGGGCCAGCCACTCGGCGCGCGGGTGGAAGTGGGCGAAGAGGAGTTCCCAGTGATCATGGTGTGAGCCGTAGTCGTGCACGGTTCCGGGCCGCAACAGGGCGACCGAGTCCGGGTGCACGATCACCTCGGTCGTCCCGACGCCGAACCGGCCGGCTCCGCCCAGGGTCTGGATCAGCAGCCAGTCGGTGGTGCCGCGGCTGCGGTAGGTCGCGTAGTCCGCCCCCTCCGACAGGTGACCGGCCTCGACCGCGTCGACCTGCGGCGTATGCGACTCGACCCGCGTGATGCCCACAGCACGATCTTCCATGAAGTCGGCCGTCCGTTCCATGGCTCGGTACGAGATCGAACCCGATGATCAGTTTTATGTCACATATCTTGCTTGATCAGGACGCCGACCTGGTCGACGCCTACCGCCGCAATGGAGTGGTTCACGTTCCGGGGCTGCTCACCGCTGAGGAGATCGAAACGATCAAGGTCGCGTTCACCGACCAGGTGGAGCGGGACAACTCGATCGGGCACGACGACGGGGTGCCGGTGGACGATCCGCTGGCCCGCTATCCGCGGTTCGTCCAGCCGCACCGGCGGCCCGATCTCGAGGTCGGGCGGCTGGCCCGGTCCTGGATGCTGGACCCCCGGCTGATGCAACGGGTGCAGCGACTGCTCGGCCCGACCTTCGCCGCCCAGTCGATGTTCTACTTCAAGCCGCCGACCGCCCGTGGCCAGGCGCTGCACCAGGACAACATGTTTCTGCAGGCCCACCCGGAGACCTGCCTCGCCGCCTGGATCGCGGTCGACGACTGCGACGCCGAGAACGGCGGACTGATGGTGGTGCCCGGATCCCACGTGTACGACCTCGAGTGCCCGGAGCCGGCCGACCTGAACGAGTCGTTCTCCGCCGTCCAGGTGTCGATCCCGCCGGGCCTGAGCACCGTACAGACCGAGATGCGGGCCGGTGACGTGCTCTTCTTCCACGGCAGCACGGTGCACGGGTCGCTGGCCAACAGCAGCTCGGACCGGTTCCGCCGGTCGTTGATCTTCCACTACATCCCGCAGGCGAGCGTGGAGATCGCGACGTTCTACCAGCCGCTGCTGACGCCGGGCGGCGACGAGGTGTGGATCGACGAGTCGGCCGCGGGCGGGCCGTGCGGGGTCGGCTGGGGAATGGCCGAAGGACACTGACCTTCACGTACGAAAGCGAGACGCCCTGGGCCTTCTGGCTCAGGGCGCTTCGATTTGTTCGGGCTTGCCTTCGACAAGCTCAGGCAGCGTTGCGGATCAGTCCTCGGCGAGGGTGACCTCGAGGCCGCCGAGCATGGTGGCGGCGAGGTTGTAGAGGAACGAGCCGAGCGTGGCCAGCGCGGTCAGGATGACCACGTCGACGCAGGCGATCAGCGCCGCGACCCCCATCACCTTCGCCGTGTTGACGTACTCCTCGATCCGGAACGGCGTGCTGTCGTTCGGCGCATCGGTGACCGACCCGATCATCAGGTTGACCGACTCGAAGAGGCCGGAGCCCTGCAGCACGGTCCAGATCGCGTACACGGCGACCACCAGCACGATGCCGGCCGAGATCGAGAACAGGAACGACGTCTTCATGACCGACCACGGGTCGAGCCGGGACAGCCGGAGCCGCGCCTTGCGGGTCCGGCGGGCCTGACCGGCCTTCGGCGGCAGGCCCAGCTCGGTACGGGACCGCTCGTTCGGCGAACCGGCCGAAGCCGCGGTGCCGACGGGCCGCACCGGCGAACCCACGTTGAGCGTCTCAGCGGTCCGGACCTGCGTCGCGGGCCCGGTGCCGGGGCGACCGGGGTCCACCTTGGCCGTGCCGGGCCGGGACGGGTCAGGCTGACCGGTCCGCGCCACCGGGCTCTGCGGCGGCCGGACACCCTGCTGACCCGGCCGCGTGACGCCGGGCTGGTTCGCCCGAGCGGCGGGCGTACCGGGCTGCCGCGTTCCAGCAGCAGCCGCAGCCGCACCAGCACCACCGGCAGCGCCGGCACCCGCTCCACCGGTCCGAGCCGTCGGCTGACGAGGAGCCGGAGCCGGAGTGCCGCCGGAGGACGGCGAACCGGCGGCCGGTCGCGGTGCGCCCGCACCACCCGGCTGAGCCTTCTGACCGAGGCCGAGCTTGTTCCGCAGCGACTCCTTGGAGGCACCTGGTTGCGGCGCCGGCTGACGCGCCGGAGCCGGTCGCGGCTGCGGAGACTGCGCCGAACCCGGCTGCGGACCCCCCTGCCGCGGAGCGCCGGGACGGCCGGCCTGACCGGACCCGTTCCGGCCGTAGTTGCCGTTCACCCCGTTGCCGTTGCCGTTCCCGTTCGGGGACGGCTGCCCCGGAGCCGGCACCGGGCGCGGACCGGTGGCCGGCCGCGGTCCGGTCGCTACTCGACCGGTCCGGTTGGGTGATCCGGCACTGTTCTGACCCCGAGCGGCGTTAGCCGGGCTCTCACCTCCACCGGGTCCCGCACCCCGAGGAGGGATTCCCTCACGGGGAATCTGGCTCCGGTTGGCTTCGCTCACGTCTCATCCTCCTCAGCCCCGCCGGCTTCTGGTTCGTCACCAGCATCCGTTGCTTGCGGGGTGTTTGTCACGGCCTCGGGGGACACGTCCTGCGATTCGCCCACTGCCGTCTGATCGTCGGCGTCCGCGGACTCTGCGTCCAGTTCGGCCGCTTCTGCTGTTGTCTCAGGATTCAGCGCAATGACCGCCACCGAATCCCCCTCGCGTACGCCAACGAACTTCACACCCATGGTGTCCCGGCCCTTGACCGGCACTTCAGCCACCGCACTCCGGGTGATCTGACCACTGGCCTTGATGGCGATCACCTCGTCATTGTCCGTTACAACCAGCCCTCCGACCAAAGATCCGCGATCTTCGGCCAGCTTCATGGCCTTGATACCCAATCCGCCGCGGCCCTGT
The DNA here is from genome assembly GCF_042666975.1 of Microlunatus sp. GCM10028923. NCBI lineage: Bacteria > Bacillati > Actinomycetota > Actinomycetes > Propionibacteriales > Propionibacteriaceae > Microlunatus > Microlunatus sp. GCM10028923. The sequence continues at coordinate 227,897 of NZ_JBHTFF010000002.1, forward strand.
TGACGGTATTCGGAGACCTTAGTCCGCTTCGCAAATCCGCCGTCCGTGACGGTGAAGACGAACAGATCGTCCTCCTCGGCCTGTTCCCGAATGGTGGTCATCGAGAGCACTTCGTCGCCGGCGCGGAACTTCATTCCGGTGACACCCGAGGTGGCCCGGCCCATCGGCCGCAGCTGCTCGTCGCTGGCCGCGAACCGGATCGACTGCCCCTTGCGGGAGATCAGCAGCACGTCGTCGGTCGGTCCGCACGGCTCGGCGCCGATCAGCTCGTCGTCCTCCTCGCGGAAGTTGATCGCGATCACGCCGGCCTGCCGCGGTGAGTCGTACGCGGACAGAACGGTCTTCTTGACCAGTCCGTGCTTGGTCGCCAGCAGCAGGTACGGATACGCCTGGTAGTCCCGGATCGCCAGCACCTGGGCGATCTCCTCGTCCGGAAGGAAGGACAGCAGCCCGGCGACGTGCCCGCCCTTCGCGTCCCGGCCCGCCTCCGGCAGCATCCACACCTTCGACCGGTAGACCCGGCCCTTGTTGGTGAAGAACAGGATCCAGTGGTGGTTGGTGGTCGCGAACAGGTGGTCGACCTCGTCGTCCACCCGCAGCGACGCGCCCCGGACGCCCTTGCCGCCACGCTTCTGCACCCGGTACTGGTCGGTGTTGGTCCGCTTGGCGTACCCGCCGCGGGTGATCGTCACCACGACGTCGGAGTCCGGGATCAGGTCCTCGGCGCCGAGATCGCCGTCGGCCGCGATGATCTGGGTGCGCCGGTCGTCGCCGTACTTGTCGACGATCTCGGTCAGTTCGTCGCCGACGATCTGACGCTGCCGCTCGGGCTTGGCCAGGATGTCCTTGAGGTCGGCGATCCGGGTCTCGATCTCGGCCAGCCGGTCGATGATCCGCTGCCGTTCCAGGGCGGCCAGCCGGCGCAGCTGCATGTCCAGGATCGCGACGGCCTGGACCTCGTCGATCTCCAGCAGGTCCATCAGGCCGTCCCGCGCCTCGTCCGTGCTCGGGCTGCGCCGGATCAGGGCGATCACCTCGTCCAGCGCGTCCAGCGCCTTGACCAGGCCGCGGTAGATGTGGGCGTCCTTCTCCGCCTGGTCCAGCCGGTGCTGGGTACGGCGCTGGATGACCTCGATCTGGTGGGCCACCCAGTAGGAGATGAACTGGTCCAGCCGCAGGGTCCGCGGCACGTCGTCGACCAGCGCCAGCATGTTGCAGCCGAAGTTGTCCTGCAGCTGGGTGTGCTTGTAGAGGTTGTTCAGCACCACCCGCGGCTGCGCGTCCCGCTTGAGGACGATCACCAGCCGCTGCCCGGTCCGGGTCGAGGTGTCGTCGCGGATGTCGGCGATGCCGGTCACCCGGCCGGCGTTGACGAGGTCGGCGATCTTGACCGCGAGGTTGTCCGGGTTGACCATGTGCGGCAGCTCGGTGACGACCAGCATGGCCCGGCCGGACTTGTCCTCTTCGATGTCGACCACGGCCCGCATGGTGATCGAACCGCGACCGGTCCGGTACGCGTTCTCGATGCCCTCCCGGCCGACGATCAGCGCGCCGTTCGGGAAGTCCGGGCCGGGGATCCGCTCGATCGCGGCGTCCAGCAGCTCCTCGTCGGTCGCCTGCGGATGCTCCAGGTACCACTGGACCGCGGCGGCGACCTCGCGCAGGTTGTGCGGCGGGATGTTCGTCGCCATCCCGACCGCGATCCCCGGCGAGGGGTTGACCAGGACGTTCGGGAACCGGCTCGGCAGGACGACCGGCTCCTGCTCCTTGCCGTCGTAGTTCGGCTTGAAGTCGACCGTGTTCTCGGTGATGTCGCGGACCATCTCCATGGCCAGCGGCGCCATCTTGCACTCGGTGTAGCGCATCGCCGCCGCGGGGTCGTTGCCCGGCGACCCGAAGTTGCCCTGACCCTGGACCAGCGGCGCCCGCATCACCCACGGCTGGGCCAATCGGACCAGGCTGTCGTAGATCGCGCTGTCACCGTGCGGGTGGTACTGACCCATCACCTCGCCGACCACGCGAGCGCACTTGTTCCAGCCCCGGTCGGGCCGGTAACCGCCGTCGTACATGGCGTAGAGGATCCGCCGGTGCACCGGCTTCAGTCCGTCCCGGACATCCGGCAGAGCCCGTCCGACGATCACGCTCATCGCGTAATCGAGGTAGGACTTCTGGATCTCCTCCTGCAGATCGACGGGCTCCCGACGGTCCGCCGGCGGTGCGATGTCGCTCATTCAGTCACTCCATGATCATTTCTGTTGCGACACGTGTCCTGAGCCTGTCGAAGGAAGCTCAGGGCACGTACGGAAAAGGGTCAGATGTCGAGGAACCGGACGTCCTTGGCATTGCGCTGGATGAACACCCGGCGCTGCTCGACGTCCTCACCCATCAAGATCGAGAACATCTCGTCCGCGCGGGCCGCGTCGTCCAGCGTGACCTGGAGCAGGATCCGGTTGTCCGGGTCCATCGTGGTCAGCCAGAGGTCGCCCGCATCCATCTCGCCCAGACCCTTGTAGCGCTGGATCGGGTTGTTGTTCGGGGCCGGCAGCTTCTTGTTCTCCTCGACCCCCACCCTGAGCAGCGCATCCCGCTCCGCATCGGAGTAGGCCAGCTCGTGCGGCGAGTTGGTCCACCGGATCCGGAACAGCGGCGGCTGGGCCAGGTAGACGTGGCCGGCTTCGATCAACGGCTTCATGAACCGGAACATCAGCGTCAGCAGCAGCGTCCGGATGTGGGCACCGTCGACGTCGGCGTCGGCCATCATGATGATCTTGTGATAGCGGAGCTTGTCGATGTCGAAGTCCTCGTGCACACCGGTGCCGAGGGCGGAGATGATCGCCTGGACCTCGTTGTTCTGCAGGATCTTGTCGATCCGGGCCTTCTCCACGTTCAAGATCTTTCCGCGGATCGGCAGGATCGCCTGGATCCGCGGATCGCGGCCGCCCTTGGCCGAGCCGCCCGCCGAGTCACCCTCGACGATGAAGACCTCGCACTCCTCCGGATTGGTCGACTGGCAGTCGCTCAGCTTGCCCGGCAGCCCGCCGCCGCCGAGCAGACCCTTGCGGTTGCGAGCCGCCTCGCGCGCCTTGCGGGCCGCGATCCGGGCGATCGCCGCGGCCTGGCCCTTGCGGATGATCATCTTCCCCTCGGCCGGGTTCTGCTCCATCCAGTCACCGAGCGCGGAGTTCACCGCCTGCTGGACGAAGGACCGGGCCTCGGTGTTGCCGAGCTTGGTCTTGGTCTGGCCCTCGAACTGCGGCTCCTCGAGCTTGATCGAGATGATCGCCGTGAGGCCCTCGCGGATGTCGTCGCCGGACAGCTTGTCCTCCGGCTTCTTGATCATGCCCCAGTTCTCGCCCCACTTGTTCGCCGTGTACGTGAGCGCGGCCCGGAAGCCCTCCTCGTGGGTGCCACCCTCATGCGTGTTGATCGCGTTGGCGAACGTGTGCACCGACGGCTGGTACGAGGTGTTCCACTGCAGCGCGACCTCGAGCCCGAGGCCCTGCTCCGGCCGCTCCGATTCCAGGGCGATCACCGAGGTGTGCACCGGCTCCTTGCTGCCGGTCAGGTAGCGCACGTAGTCGATCAGGCCCTCGTCGTACCGGAAGCTGTCGGAGAACTTCTTGCCGTCCTCGTCGAGCCGGTCCGGCCGCTCGTCGGTGATGTTGATCTGCAGACCCTTGTTGAGGAACGCCATCTCCCGGAACCGGGTGGCCAGGGTGTCGAAGTTGTACGTCGTCGTCTCGAAGATGTCCTCCGAGGCCCAGAACCGGGTCGTGGTGCCGGTCTCCTCGGTCGCCTCGTGCTGCTCCAGCGGCCCGTCCGGCACGCCCAGCGTGAAGGACTGGGTCCACCGGTAGCCGTCCCGCTTCACCTCGACCTCGAACTTCTGCGACAGCGCGTTCACCACCGAGGCGCCGACGCCGTGCAAACCGCCGGACACCTTGTAGCCGCCCTGGCCGAACTTGCCGCCGGCGTGCAGCACGGTGAGGATCAGCGTCACCGCCGGCATCTTCTCCGTCGGGTGCTCCTTGACCGGGATGCCCCGCGCGTTGTCGGACACCTGGATCCCGCCGTTGGCCAGGATCCGGACGTCGATCTCCTTGCCGAAGCCGGCCATCGCCTCGTCGACCGAGTTGTCGACGATCTCGGTGACCAGGTGGTGCAGGCCGCGCTCGCCGGTCGAGCCGATGTACATGCCGGGGCGTTTACGGACGGCCTCGAGGCCTTCCAGTACGGTGATCGACTCGGAGTCGTAGTCACCGGGGACGCCGAGTCCGGGGGCCGGTTCGAGATCGGAGACCGGGATCTGGACCTGGGAGAGATCCGGTGTTGCTCCGTTGGCCTGGTCGGTGCCATCGGGATTCTGGTCGGGCGTCACGGTCTCGTGATCGGTCACGCGCATAGGCTCCTGTCACACAGGCGCCGTCCACGGGCGTGGGGCGCTCGGACCCCGTGCGGACGGCGCGGTCAAACACTTCGGATCCGACTGACGAAGCCGCAGCGGAACCGTAGAACTTGTCCTCTCCATCCTAGCGCTTTTCCGCGCGGTTCCGCTTCCACAGCGGCCGGGTCTCGACCTCAGATGGCCATCCACAGACTGCCGGAGGCGGATCTGCCCGATTTGCAGGTGTGGGTGACAGTCCCCGTACACGCCCGATCCCTCCACGGCGTTCTGAGGCCGTTTCAGCGAATCACGCCCGAGCCCGTGCCGAGCCTCGTCGGACCGCCCGCCATTACACTGCTGCGCGTGTCGGAGCAGCAATCCCCGCCCGGGATCCCAGGGCCGCCCGCCTTCCAGGCGCCGCGGCTGGACGAGACGCCGGTCGCGACCGAATGGGGACCGCCTGAGCCGGAGCCCGAGGAGCAGCGCCGACTGCCGGGTCCGGTCCGCGCCCTCCTCGTCGTCCTGGTCATCGCGCTCCTCTTCGTCGGCATCTGGGCACTCGGCGGCTTCAAGGTGCGGACCGACACCGACGAACGGGTGCAGCCGGGGCAGGCCATCGAGTCCGGCCCGTACGAGTTCGTGTTCAGCAAGGCCACCGCGCAGAAGACCACCGACAGCGACGGGAAGGTGTCCTGGGAGGTCGTCGTCCTGGGCACGGCCCGGACCACCGGCGACGAGGCCATCTCGCCGAGCAACACGATGTTCGCGGCGAAGGATCCGAAGACCGTCGAGGAGCCCGACGCGGGCGACTCCGAGATCGGCACCGGTGAGGTCGGGAACCATCCGTCCAATCTCACGCCCGGCCTGCCGCCGGTTCCGTACCAGGTCATGTTCCAGTTCAGCGAGCACTACCAGCCGACCGACAAGATCCTGTTCGCCGTGCACCGCCTCGAGGAGGGCAACGCGCTCCTCCTGGACACCGGCGAGAAGGGCTGGAAGAACACCCGGTACGTGTTCCGCTACGACCTGCCGATCACCGTGCTGCCGGAGAAGAAGGACTCCTAGCGGGGGAGCGGCGGCTGCACCACCTGGAACGGTGCGCCGTAGCCGGTGTACTGGACGGCGATGCCGAAGATCTCGTCGGCGAACTGCTTCGGCACCGTGTAGATCTCGACGAACCGGTACGGCACCCCGACCTTGATCTCGTCGGACTTGCAGTCGACCGGGACCTTGCTGTCCTTCAGGTGATCGAGGTAGACCTCCGACCGCGGCTCCAGCTGCCGGTTCCCCTTCACGGCGAGGTTGGCCTGGCAGTAGAAGTGCTCGCCCTCCTCGACCCGCAGGATCTCGATCTCCGCCGCCACGAACACCGTGCCGGCCTCGGCGACGTACGGCTGGTCGGCGTAGTCCGGGTTCTCGAACCGCTCGGTGACGAACATCTGGTGCACCCGGTACTGCGCCTTGTTGACCGTGGGCTCCGACGGCTGGCCGGGCGGCAGCTGGACGAACCGGTCGTGCATGTGGGTGTCGGAGTACCAGAGCCAGATGACCAGATACATCAGGACCAGGCAGCCGACGGTGACGAGCATCAGCCAGGAGCGGCCGCGTGCCGTCAGCGGGCGCCGGCCCGACACGGCCTGTTCCTGCTGAGGCTGCGACCAGGGCTCGGGGGCCGGCCCGTGGTTCTGGGGTACGGGGTTCTGCGGTACGGGAGCCTGCGGCCGGCGGTCGTGCAGGTGCCAGTCGCCCGGCTGCTGCGGCCCGTGCTCCGGCGTACTCACTGGAGCACCCTCGAGGCCGAGATCCGTCGCTCGGTGAGCATCCCGCCCTGGGCGGCCTCGCGCCACCGGTCGGCGTTCTCCGGGGTGATGCCCAGGTGGACCCGGACCCGGTCGTGGTAGCCGAACAGGAAGCCCTGGGTCCAGATCTCCAGGGTCAGGTCGTCGATCGCGGCCGGGTCGACCTCGTAGAGGAAGTCGGTCGTCTCGCCGTAGCCCGGTTCGGCTCCGATGTTGTTCAGGGAGCTGTACGTCTTGTAGACCCGGTCACCGGAGAGCAGCCGGGAGTGGCCCAGGATCGCCTTGTCGGTGCCGGTCGGGTTCGCCAGATCGATCTGGATCTGGACGAAGATGCCGGTGGCCTTGGCCTCGATCGCCTCATCCTGGATGAGGATCTGGCCGACCCGGACGTCGCTCACCGTCAGTTCGGCGCCGTTGATCATGACCTTCTCGTCCAGCTTTCCGGGAATCACCCGGAACTCCTTCTCCGGGTCGCTGAGCCGGGTCCCGATGGTCGCGACCAGGATGCAGGCGACGACGGCCACCACGGCGAGCAGCTTCGATCGCTGCAGCCGCTGGTTGCGGAGCCGGATCCGCTCCTGGCTGGAGGGCGGTGAGGTCGTCGTCATGCCACCACCTGGGGTGCCGGGGCCGGGAGCCGGTCGGTCGGGTGGGCGCGGGCCCGGAACAGTTCCAGGCAGCGGCGGAACGCGACCGCGAGCAGGCACATCCGGAGCGGCTCGAAGGGCAGGTTGTAGATCAGGTCCAGGAGCGGGTCGAACGGCACCCAGAAGTCGATGTCGTGACCGCCGACGATGCCCTTGACCAGGAGCCGGAGGTAGTTGTTCAGGATCTGGTGGATCGCGTACACGATCACGTACGCGCCGAGGAAGATCACGCCGGCCCGCAGGATCAGCCGGACCGAGTTGATCGTCGGCAGGTACTTGTCGTCGATGTCGCCGAGCACGGCTTCCTTGAACTCGACGAAGAACCGCTGCACGGGCGCCGACGGGGGCTTGATGCCGCGGAGCCGGCGCCGGTCGCCGCGGTCGTCGAACGACGTCGCGCCGCGCAGACGGCTGGCCAGCGGTCGCCGGCTCCGCCAGAGTTCGGCGACGGACATGACGTGGGTGCCGAAGACGAGGGCGGCGACGGCGAGCCAGATGATCGGCTGGCTGACCACCTCCCAGAACGACGGCCAGACGTTGTCCAGGTAGAACCGCACCAGCTGGTCGATCAGCTCCGGCACCCGGAACGGCAGCAGGGCCAGCACGTCCCGGATCGCGTCCCGCGCCGTCGCCAGCCAGCCGACGAACGCTCGGCTCATCACCCAGTTGATGATCTGCTGGATCAGCCGGATGCCACCGAAGACGACGACCAGCATGAAGAAGGCCTCGAGCAGCGCGACGCCGATGCCCAGCACCCGCCAGCCGGTCTTGTCGTGCAGCAGGTCCACGCCGCGGCGGACCACGTAGGCGCCGACGACGACGGCCAGCATCAGCAGCGGCTGGTCGTTGGCGATGTTGGCCAGGTGGTTGAGCACCGTGTCGCTGCCGAGCGCGCTGTTGCGGACCATCTGATTGATCCACAGCTCGTTGGCGGCGTCGTTGAGCTGGCCGAACGCCGCGTAGATGCCCATGAACGGGAGCAGGGTGACGGCGAGCAGGTGGGTGATCGAGTTGTCCCGGTCGTCCTGCTTGTTGTCCTCCTCCGGGATCATCTCCCGGATTCCGAGCTCGCGGCCGGCCAACCGCAGCATCAGCACGATCGGGACCAGCTTGGTCAGGAAGCCGAACGAGAAGATCGCGATGGTCAGCCAGACGTTCTGGCCCTCCACGAAGGCGGCGAACTTGAGCGCGACCTGGAATCCCAGCCAGCCGAGCAGGTAGATGACCGCCAACTGGGGAAACAGCCGCCACCAGACCTTGATCGTGTCCACGATCAGGATCCGGATATCGGTCCAGAGTTGGCTGAGCGGGTTCATCGCCCACGCATCCTATTCGGGTCGACGGTCACCGCGCATCACACGCCCCGGTGTCTCGGAGCGGACCTCCGACGCGTCCTGAACCTGTCGAGGGGACCCGCAGACCCATCGACAGGCCCAGGTGCGCGTGGTGTGAGCCTCAGCCGGCCTGGATCAGCGACCGGCCGACCTCCCCGAGATCTCCGCAGACGTGCACCGGCAGCCCGAGCCGGGCGAACAGGGCCGCCTTCGCGACCAGGGCGCGGTCGGCGGTGTCGGCGTCCGGGGCGTACGCGACCTGGGCGTGGTTCGCCTTGTGCCGGGCCATGAACTGGTCCCGGCTGACGCCGTGCAGCACGACGTGCATGATCGGCCACTCCGGGTTGGTCGCCTGCTTGCGCCGCTCGGTCTCTTCCGCCGGCAGCTCGACCACGCTGGCCCGGCCGAGGTCGACCTGGAGCCGGCCGTCGGCGATGTAGACCCGGGACCAAACGATCTCGCCGGGCTTCGAGACGCCGTTGATCGTGCTGCCGCCGGCCGGGAAGAAGACCGGCTGCTGGCGCCACCCCTCGGCCTTGTCGTAGCCGCCCAGGTGGGAGGCCGGGACCGAGCCGGAGATTTCGTACACCCAGACGAACTGGCCGTCGTAGTCCTCGCCCCAGCGGACGTCGTGCAAAGTGTTCGCCGGATCCAGGCCCATCGCCGTCCAGATCCGGTTCGTCACCAGGGTGTCCACCGCGACGCCCTCGTCGGCCTCGTTGAAGTGCGGGAACGCCGCGCCGTCGGCGATCACCCGGGAACCGTCGCGGGTGGTCACCGGCGGCCGGTCGACGTTGTTCAGCAGGCCCTCGACCAGGTCGCTGGCCGGGACCAGGTCCTTCAGGCCCTGCTGGTACTGGATGCCGATCGCGTCGCAGCCGAAGTCGTCGGCGATCCGCAGCGCGGCGATGTACATCTTGTACTGCCAGCGCAGCTGCGCCTCGGTCAGTTCCGTCTTCTCGTCGGTACCGAGCTTGAACGTCATCCCCTTGCCGGTCAGCCAGGCGCCGATCTGGTCGGCCTCGGCGTCGTCGACCTTGAGCATCTCGGCGTAGAGAGCGCTCTGCGAGAGGCGTTCCTTGTAGATGCCGAGCTGGTTCAGCAGTTCGTCGTCGAAGATCGCGTTGTACATGCCCATGCAGCCCTCGTCGAAGACGCCGATGATCGCCTTCTCCACCGCCAGCTGGTCGGCCAGCGCCTCGCCGAGCACCTTCTCCGGACCCTCGGCGAACCCGGTCACCGGGTGCACATGGCCGCTGTCGTGGGTGATCGTCCCGTTCTTCACCCACTCCGCGATCGCGCCGGTGAAGTGGTCGTCGGAGAAGTCGACGCTCCAGATCGTGCTGTACGGCTTGTCCATCTTGGTCAAGCCGGCGTTCAGGCCGAGCAGCCCGACCAGGCCGGGCCAGTCGCCGGCGAAGTTCGCCACGGTGAGGATCGGGCCCTGATGGGTCCGCAGGCCGGCCAGCACGTGGTGGCTGTACTGCCAGACCGCCTCGGCCACGATCAACGGCGCGTCCACTGGGATCTGCTTGAACACCTCCAGGCCCATCCGCTGGCTGCTGATGAAGCCGTGCCCGGTCACCGGGTCGACCGGGTTGGCCCGGACCACTGTCCAGCCCTGGCTCTTGAACGCCTCGACGACCCCGGCCTCGAGCTGCTGCTGGATCGGCCAGCCGGCGGTGTTGGCGGATTCGCGAAGATCACCGCTGGCGATCAGGTAGGCGGTGTTGGGCGCCGCCGCGGGTCGGTCGAGCGGCGCCGGGACCGCATAGCTGGTGTTCGCTGACATCGTTGATCTCCTTGTCGAATCTGCCGTTGATCTTCAGGCCGCGGTGAAGCGGACCGTGCGTCCGGCCGGAACCGGACCTTGATCATCCGGGATGAAGCTCCGGTTGTTGATCACCAGCTCGGCCACGTCGAGGCTGCCGTGGTCCACGGTCAGCTCGGCGCTCTCGCCGGTGATGGTGACCCGGCCCTGGGCAGTGCCGGTGGTGAAGAGGGTACGGAACGGCTGCTCCTGATCGCCGACGACCGGGGCGAAGGCGAGCCGGCGGGTGCCGGCGTCCCAGTCGAAGCCGGAGCAGGCGATGATCAACGCCCAGCTGGCCATCGAGCGGGCGTAGTGGTTGCCACACTCCGCCTCGTTCCACGGATTGCGGTTGCGGCCGGTGAACCGCTGCCGTACCGCACGGGTGAGGGTCAGCCCCTCGTCGACGAAGCCTTCGAAGATCAAATGTGCGGCGACCTGGTACTCGATGCCGGTCCACACCTCGTCGCTGTAGACGAACGGGAGCTTGGGACGGCCGCCGTCCGGCCAGGAACACAAGATCAAACCGGCCTCGTCGTTCAGCGCGTACGTCCGCTGGACGCTGACGTGCTCCGAGAGATCGGACCGGAAGTTGTGGTCGTACACGGCCTTGATCGCGGACCGGACATGATCTTGGTCGAGCAGGTGACCGAGACCGGCGAGGTGCGCCAGGAACTGGCCGAGCAGTTGATCGGAGAGCACCCCGATCCCGAACTGGTAGCGGTAGGCGTCAACGTCGTCGAGCTTCTGGACATAGAACTCGCCGTTGTAGAGCAGCTCGTCCATCGCCTTCGCGCCGGTGCTCGCGGCATCGGCGTAGCGCTTGGCGCGATCTTGGTCGCCGACCTTCTCGGCCATCCCGGCTGCGGCCCGGAGGGCTCCGTAGAACATCACGCTGCCGAGCGGGTTCGGCCCGTAGAACTCGATGTCGTACGTGTTGTGCTGCACCGACTCCAAGATCAGGTCGCCGTCCGGATCCCAATAGCCGAAGGCGAAATCGACCGCTTCGGCAACCTTGGGCCAGAGGTCGGTCAGGAATTGATCATCACCGCTGAAGCGCCACTCCCGATACATCCGGAGCACGGTGCCGAGCTGACCGTCGACCGCCGGGTGGGCGAAGTCCCAGGGCTTGCTGCCGCCGAACACCCGCTGGCTGCGGAAGTGCATCCGGCCGCCCTCGTCGGTCTCGGTGAGGAACTCGTTGCGCCGGGCGCTGCGCTCCAGACTCGGGAACACGTAGGCGAGCGTCTGGGCGTAGTTCCACACGTGGGTGCAGGTGCCCAGGCAGCTGCCGTCGCGGTCGAAGCTGCCCTCCCAGGCCAGGAACTGGCCCTCCGGCGTCCCGTTGTCGATCATGAAACAGGTCGTGCTGCGCGCCACCGACAGGCTGGCCGCGGCGGCGTCGATCACCTCGGCCGGCAGCGTCGAGTCGAACAGCGCGTCCGTGAAGCCACGGGTGCTCGCCTCGAGGACCGGCAGGTGCTCGTGTACGTGACCGGCCACCGCCCAGGCGTCGGTGAATCGGGTCGCGTAGTGGTTCAGCACCACCTGGTCGTAGAGCTCGCCGCCGGCGTCCCAGGCCCGGTGCCGGTTCGGCACGTGCCAGGACAGCACGAACTCGAAGTCGCCGGTCTCGCCCGGAGCCAGCGTGCGATGCAGCGCGAGGCTGCCGATCCGGGCGCCTCCGGTGGGCGGCTGGTCGTCGTAGCTCTCCTTGGTCTCGGCCTCCAGCCGGCCGTCGTCGGTGAGGTCGTTCCAGAACGCCTGGACGCCGTCGGACCAGTGGCCGGCCAGCCACTGCGGCTTCACCGAGACGTCGTCGTGGAGGGTGGTCAGCGTCGCGGTGCCGTACCCGAACGCGTCGGTCGGGCCGGCCGCCGTGAAGGTGAGTCCGCGGATCCCGTCGGCCTCGCGGTAGTCCACGCTCGGCGCGGTCGGATAAGTGGGGAAGCCGTTGTGCCGCCACCCGTCCATGCCGACCGGGCTGGCCAGCGACAGGGCGAGGGTGACCTGCTGGGCCCGGTCGGTCGGGTTGTGCACCCGGTAGCGCAGGACCGCCGTCGGCAGACCTGACTCCGCCGGGTCGAGCGGCACCAGCGGCGTGAAGGCCTCGAGCGACGGCCGGACCGGAACCCGGTCGTCGGCGAAGTCGATCGCCAGCAGGGGATAGCGACCCAGCATCTCGGCCGACGCGAACCGCGGCAGGCCCGCGACCCGGCCCCAGCCGTACCCATCCTCACCCTCGTGCGGACCGGGGAACCGGGCCTCGAGCACCTTGGTCACGGCCTCGTCGGCGGCACCGTCGGCGGGCCGTACGTCGATCGCGCAGAACGTGAACGGAAGGAGGTTGCCCTTGCCGGGACTGTTCTGCAACTCCCAGTCGCGGAAGTCGCCGCGGGCCCCGATGGAGACGTTCCCGGTACCGATTCCGCCGAGCGGGAAGGCCGCTACGGACGCGTCCGGGCCCAGTGGATGTGTGGAAGCGAGGTGAAGGTCAGCTGGCTGCTCTGTTGGCACGCCCCCAGCATTGTCGAAATCGATTTCAGTCGTCAAGGGCGTGGTCTCGCTGGGAGGGACACGCGGTACGAGGGGTCAATCACCGATCGGTCGGAGCAGGACTTCCAGCTGGTCCCTGATCTCCTGGACGAGCTCGTCCACCGAGCGGCCGGCGTTGAGGGTCGCCGCCAGGCTGACGAACATGATCGCGGAAACGATGTGAGCCAGGGTCCGGGCCTGCTCGGCGCCGAGGCGCCGATCACGACCCAGCACGTCGGCCATGGCCTCCTCGGTCTGCCCGGTCAGCGCCAGGGCGTCGCGGTGGTGCGGCTCCTCCGGGTCGCCGAAGACGATCTCGCGCAGGTAGGTGCGCCCGTTGTCGATCTGCTTGCGGTTGCATTCGACGACCGGGCGGACGATCGCCATCACCGCCTCGAGCGGGTCGGTGAGGGTGCCGGCCTTGGCCCGGCCCCGCTCGAGTGCGTCCGCGTAGCTGTCGTTCTGGACCAGGAGCAGGAGCTCGCCCTTGGTCTTGGCGTAGAGGAACAGCGTGCCCGCGCCGATGTCGGCCCGGTCGGCGATCTCCTGCGTGGTGACCTCGTCGACGCCGCGCTCGGCGAAGAGTTCCCGGGCGGCGGCGGTGATCCGGTCCAGCTTCTCCTGCTTGTTCCGCTCGCGCCGACCGACCGCTCGCGATCCAACTGGCATGGATGCCGTCCTTCTCCTGCTGGGGGCCCGATTCGTGCTGACCGCTAGTTTTCCACGGCGTCGAGTTGGCGGAGCTCCGGATAGAGCCCTTCGACCGGGCCGCTCAGGGCCGCCTTGACCTGGGCCGTGAGTTGATCGCCGATGACCTCGTAGGCACCGGCGTCAACCGCGTCGTAGACCTGGGCCACCAGCTCTGCCGGCTGCAGCTTCGGTCCGGCGGCGTGCGCGGCCATGGGAGTTTCGACATAGCCCATGTGGACCCCCGTGACGTGGACGCCACGGGGCGCGAGCTCCAGCCGCAGCGAGTTGGTGGCGGACCAGACCGCCGCCTTCGAGGCGCTGTAGGCACCGCCGAACGCGTACCAGCTCGCGATCGAGTGCACGTCGACCAGATGCGGCCGCGGGTTCGCCGCAAGGATCGGGGCGAACGCGCGGGCGAGCAGGACCGGGCCGAAGAAGTTGATCTCCAGGTTGGCCCGGAGGTCTTCCTCGGTCACCTCCAGCAGACTGGCGGTGGGCGGTGTGGCGCCGGCGTTGTTGATCAACACGGTGACGTCCGACGCCGCCGGTACGACCGCGGCGATCGACTCCGGATCGGTCACGTCGAGCGGGAGCGGCACGATGCGCGGGTCGTCCCAGGCACGCGGCTTCCGGGCGGTGGCGTAGACCTTCGCCGCGCCGCGCTCGAGTGCCCGGTGGACGAAGTGGGTACCGATGCCGCCGTTGGCTCCAGTGACGAGGACGACTGCTCCGTTGAGGAAGGACATGATCACGTTCTCTCTGTTGGCCTGGTTGCGGAACCGTCAGCGGTCGAGGAAGTCGACGGCTGCGGTGGCGAACTCGTGGTGGTACTGGAAGACGCCGCCGTGGCCGGAGTCGGGGTAGATGATCAGTTCGGAGCCGTCGATCCGGCGGTGCAGGTCCTCGGAGAGCACCGAGGGCACCATCCGGTCGTGGTCGCCGTTGGCGATCAAGGTCGGCTGCGTGATCATGGACAGGTCGGCCGGAGCCGAGCGACCGTACTTCTTGATCGCCGTGAGCTGGGTCTGGAACGCCCTGATCGTGACGTTCGTGTCGCGGTCGGCGCGACGTTCCTGGAGCCGGTTCAGGAACGCCTTCGCGGCGGCCTTCCCGGTGGCGTTGCGGTTGAAGAAGAGGAACTCCTTCGGATCCGACCGGGCCAGCGCTCCGCGCAGCAGGTCGAGGTACGTGGTGCCGGGGACCTTGTCGATGTCCCGGCCCCCTCGCGGCCCGGTGCCGGTCAGGACGAGTCGGCGGACGAGCCCGGGATGCTTGATCACGAGGTCCTGTGCGATGAAACCGCCGAGCGAGAAGGAGACAATGTCGATCTTGTCGAAGCCGAGCGCCTCGATGAAGGTGTAGGCATCGTCGGCCATCGCTTCGATACTGTCGGGAACCTTGCCGCTGGAGGCTCCGACGCCGCGGTTGTCGAAGGTGATCACGTGGTGCCGCGCGGCGACCGCGTCGATGATCCGGGGATCCCAGTTGTCCAGATTCGCGGCGAGGTGGACGAAGAAGACGACCGGGACGCCGCCGTGCGGCCCCAGCTCCCGGTACGCATAGCGAACGCCGTCGGCCTTGAGCGTGCGGGTCGGCGCATCCCGGTAGGCGGTGCTGACTCCGCCCGGCGGATCCCTGTGGATGGTCATGGTGTGCTCCTGATCTTGATCATGGTTGGCTGACGTGCTTGCTGAGGACCGCCTTGCCGCGGATGCCGCCGCGGCCCAGGTCCTGGACGGCCTCGGCGGCCTGGTCGAAGTCGTAGATCCGTCCGACGACGGGGCGCAGGACGCCGGAGTCGACCAGGCCGGCGATCCGGCGAAGTTGATCACCGCTGGCGCGCATGAAGAGGAACTCATAGCTGACGCCGAGCCGCCTGGCCCGGCGACGGACGCCGGCGCTGAGGACGGTCATCGCCAGCCGCAGCAGCGGGTTCGCACCGAGCTCGCGGGCGAAGGCGGGGTCGGGCGGCCCCGCGATCCCGATCACCCGGCCGCCCGGTCGCAGCACCCGGAGCGACTTCTCGAGGTTCTCCCCGCCGAGGCTGTCCAGCACCAGGTCATAGGAGTCCAGCAGTTCTTCGAAGTCCTGGCTGCGGTAGTCGATGACGACGTCGGCCCCGAGCTCACGGACGAAGTCGGCGTTGCCTGCGCTGACCGTCGTGGCGACCGTGGCGCCGAGGTGCTTGGCGAGTTGGATCGCGATCGTGCCGACCCCGCCGGCACCGGCGTGGACGAGGACCCGTTGGCCAGGTTGCAGGTTGCCCCGCTCGACGAGGGCCTGCCAGGCGGTCAGCGCCACCAGCGGCAGGGATGCCGCCTCCTCGATGCCGATCGTCGCCGGCCGCAGGGCCAGGTCGTCCTCGGCGATCGCGATGCGGTCCGCGAACGTACCGATCCGGCGCTGGTCGGGCCGACCGTAGATCTCGTCGCCGACCCGGAAGCCCCGCACCTTCGCGCCGAGGCCGATCACGGTGCCGGCGACGTCGTTGCCGAGGATCTGCGGCAACCGGTAGGGCAGGATCTGCCGGAACTCGCCGGCCCGGATCTTCTCGTCGAGCGCATTGAGCCCGGCCGCATCGACCCGGACCAGGACGTCGTGCTCGCCGACGTCGGGCTCCGGAACCTCCGCCGCCACGAGCGGACTCTTGTACTGGGTGACCACGAAGGCTCGCATCGGCTCTCACGCTCTCGCTCGACCAATTATCTGACTGAACTCAATATTGAGCTTACTCAGTATTTTTGTCAAGCCAAGGCCCTGGCGAGCAGATGATGGCGAGCGAAACCCGAGTGGCGGCCGTCAGCGATGCGAGATGGTCGCCGGCTCCACGCTGTGGGAGAGGACGACCTCGCGGGCCGGTTCGGCGTCCCCGCCGATCCGTTCCAGCAGCAGCTTCGCCGCCCGTACGCCCATCTCCCGGGCCGGCAGCCGAACCAGGGTGATCGCGCTCGGGGTGAGGGTGGTGAAGGGCAGGTCGCCGATCACGGCGACGCCGAACTTCGGCGGCGTCAGGCCGCGCTCGGAGAGCACCTGCAGGGCACCCACGCCCATCAGGTTGTTCGCGGCGACGACGGCATCCGGCGGGGGATCGAGGGCGAGCAGCTCGGCGATGGTGTCCCGGCCGCCCTCGACCCGGAAGTTGGCGTGCCGCAGGTAGTCCAGGGGATCATCGAACTGGCCCTGCTCGGTGACGACGGCGGCCCAGCCGGCCGCCCGTTCCCGAGCGGTGCCGACATCCTCGGGGCCGGTGATGCAGGCGATCCGGGTGTAGCCGGCCTCGATCAGTGACCGGGCCGCGACCTCACCACTGTCCCGGTTGGCCATCACGACCGCGTCGACGTCGTAGTTGATCGGCCGGTCGACGGCCACCACCGGCCGGCCGCGGCCGGTCATGCGCTCGATCCGCGGCTGCTCTGACACGGCGGCGATGATCACGCCGGCCATGTTCTCCAGCGCCGCGATGTCGACGTAGGTGGCTTCCTTGGCCGGATCGTCATCGCTGTTGCAGAGCACTACCGAGTAGCCGGCTGCCTGGGCGACGTCCTCGACCCCGCGGGCGAGCGAGGTGAAGTACGGGTTCTCGATGTCGGGGATGATCAGGGCGATCACCTCGGACGCCTGCCGGCGCAGGGCCCGCGCGGTCCGGTTCGGCACGAAGTTGAGTTCCTCGGCCGCCTGGCGGACCAGCCGGGCCTTCTCCTCCGAGACCGGAGTGCCGTTGTAGACCCGGGACACGGTGGCCGGGGATACCCCGGCACGGGCGGCTACTTCGAAGATCGTCGCCATTCCCTGACCTCCCGGTTCGGTTCACCCCGTCGGCACGCGGCGCCGTCCCGCTCCGCCATCGCTGTCTCGCAGTATCGCCGATGGGCGGCGACAACACCGCATTCCTCATCGCCCGTGCCCACTTATTCGGTCACTGGGCACTTTACCGGCAGCCACCCTGCCGTTGAAATCGATTACACGTGCGTGTTTGAATTTGCGGACCCGACAACAAGGAGAAGTACGTGTCCCACTTCGGCTCGCTCGCCTCGCTGCGACAGGTTGAAACACGTTCGATCAGCCCCGAGAATTTCGACGGCTCCCGCGGTGGCGGTGGTCGTGCGACCGAGGGCACCGGCGCGCGCGCCGCGCGTGATCTTGGTCAGGGCTGGAAGGTCTCGCCGAGTGTGGCGATCAAGCCCGGTGAGACGTTCACCCTGGCCGACATCGACCAGGCCGGCAAGATCACCCACATCTGGATCACCACCCATCGTGATCACTGGCGGGAGTTGATCTTGCGTGCCTACTGGGACGGTGCCGCCGAGCCCGCCATCGAGGTCCCGTACGGCGACTTCTTCTGCAGCGGCTGGGGCGTCTTCGACCAGGTCAGCTCGGCCATGGTCGCGGCGAATCCGAACGGCGGCTTCAACTCGTACTGGCCGATGCCGTTCCGGAAGTCCGCGCTGCTGACGCTGGAGAACACGACCGACGCCGAGCTGATCGTCTACTACCAGGTGACGTACGAGGTGGGCGGTGACGTGGACGGCACCGGCTACCTGCACGCCCAATGGCGGCGCAGCAATCCGTTGCCGGACCGGACCACGCACGTCCTGGTCGACGGGGTCGAGGGCAGCGGGCACTACGTCGGCACCTACCTGGCCTGGGGCGTCAACTCGCCGGGCTGGTGGGGCGAGGGCGAGATCAAGTTCTTCCTCGACGACGACGAGGAGTTCCCGACCATCTGCGGCACCGGCACCGAGGACTACTTCGGCGGCGCCTGGAACTTCGACGTGCCCGGCCAGGGCTACGCGGCCTTCAGCACCCCGTACCTCGGCATGCCGCAGGTGATCCGGCCGGACGGTCTGTACCGGAGCCAGCAGCGGTTCGGCATGTACCGCTGGCACGTACCGGACCCGATCCACTTCTCGACCGGGTTGCGCAAGGTCGACATCCAGGCCCTCGGCTGGCACAGCGGCTGGCGCTACCTGCCGCTGCACGACGACATCGCCTCGACCGCCTGGTTCTACCTGGACCGGCCGTCGACGAACCGGCCACCGGCACCGACCTTCGACGCCATGGAGATCAACGACGGCAGCGGTCATCCGCCGGCCGGCAACGCCTGACCGTCCGAAGCAGGAAAAGGAACGATCCCTGAGCCTGCCGAAGCGACAGGCTCAGGGATCTGCGGGATGGATCAGGGGAACGAGCGGTCCTGGCTCTGGCTGCCGCTGACCGGCCGGTTGGACAGGCCCACCGAGCCGTCGCTCTCACCGTTCGACGCGGCCAGCGCCTCCTGGTCATCGGCGCGGGACGCCGCATTGCGCAGGTGTACGGCGTCGTCCGGCTGTTCGAGCTTGCGGCGCTGCCGGCCCCGGTAGATCAGGTTGAGCGCCTCGACGCCGATCGCGAAGGCCATCGGTACGTAGATCAGCGCCTTGTCGACCTTCACGCCGAAGCCGTCGACGATCAGGAACATGCCGATCATCACCAGGAACGACAGCGCCAGGATCTTCACCGACGGGTGCTTGTTGACGAAGCTGAAGATGTAGCGCGACGAGAAGAGCATGATCCCGAACGACAGCACCACGGCGGCGATGATCACCAACAGGTTGTCGATCATGCCGACTGCGGTGATCACCGAGTCGAACGAGAACACGATGTCGAGCAGCAGGATCTGCACGATCACCGAGGCGAACGGGGCCCGAGCCGCCTTCGTGCCGTGGCCCGGCTCGGCTCCCTCCAGTTTCTCGTGGATCTCCTTCACCGCCTTGTAGATCAAGAACAGTCCGCCGAAGATCAAGATCAGGTCGCGGCCGGAGAATCCCATCCCCAGGATGGTGAACAGGTCCGCCTTCAGGCTGATGATCCAGGACGCCCCGAAGAGCAGTCCGATTCGGATGATCATGGCCAGCGAGAGTCCGAGGTTACGGGCCTTGGCCTGCTGCTCCTTCGGCAGCTTGCTGGCCAAGATCGAGATGAAGATCACGTTGTCCACGCCGAGTACGACTTCGAGGACGAACAGAGTCAGGAACGCAATGAGCAGTTCGGGACCGAGGTCCAGCGAGAAATCCACCAGCGGAGGATAGCGACGGATGAGCCGACGCACCTGTGATCATGCTGAGATTCAGCCGTACGTATCCCGAGGACCGCGTCCACGAACCGACCGGCGACCGTGTTTCCAGGACGGCGCATCCGGTCCGAGCACCCGGATCCTCGTCACCGTGCCGTCGCCGAGCTGCTTGTTCAGGGTCGCCACCAGCTGCGGCGCCATCGAACGCAGCGACGTGGCCCAGGCCGTCGAGTCGGCCCGGACGGTGAGCACCGTGTCGACGTAGCTCTCCGGGTGGGTGTGCTCGGCGTTCGTCGGACCGACCAGGGCCGGCCACTTCGACAGCAGCAGGTGGACGCTGACCTCCGTCGTCCAGCCCCGGCTGTCCACCAGCCGATCGATCGCGCGGCCGAGCAGCTGCGGATCCCGATCGTCCGGTCGGGCACCGGACGACTGCGGCTCGACCGGTTCCGGGCGGCTGGTCCGGCCGCCCCCCGGACGGCGGCGGAGCCGACGGGACTGGGCCCCGATCGCCCGGGCCACGTTGCGGGCCAGGTTCAGACCGGTCGGATCATGATCATCGCCGGCAGGATCGGGGACGGCCGGGCCGGACCGCGGCGGATCCGGCTCGGCGTCAGTCACGGGTGACCTCGCCGCCGGCGACGGCGAACCGGGTGCCGGCCAGTTCGGCCGGGACGTCGGCGCCGACCGCCGCCGTGACCAGCACCTGCTCGGCCCCGATCACACCGCGGGCCAGCCGTTCCCGGCGCATGGTGTCCAGTTCGGCGAAGACATCGTCCAGCACCAGCACCGGTTGGATCCCGTCGTCCTGCAGCAGTTGGAAGCTGCCCAGCTTGCAGGCCAGCGCGTACGACCACGATTCGCCGTGGCTGGCGTACCCCTTGGCCGGGAGCGAGCCGAGCGACAGCACGATGTCGTCGCGGTGCGGGCCGACCAGCGAGACCCCGCGCTGCAACTCGTCGGAGCGGCGGTCCCGGATGGCCGTGAGCAGCGCTTCGTTCAGCGCCTCGGCCTCGGTCGCGCCGGTCAGGTCAGCGGAGGCCTTGTACTCGGCGGTCGCGTCGTTGTTGGTCGGCGCGATGTCGGCGTAGCTCTTCGACACCTGGGGCATCAGGTCGGTCAGTGTGGACAGCCGGGCGGCCAGCAGCTCGGCGCCGTTGCGGGCCAGGTGCGAGTCCCACACCTCGAGCGTCGACTCGGCCTCCGGGCCCGGCTTGCGGCCGCCGCGGGCCCGGCCGGCCAGCGACTTGAGCAGCGTGTTGCGCTGCCGGAGCACCCGGTCGTAGTCGGCCCGGACGCCGGCCAACCGGGGCCACCGGGCCACCAGCAGCTCGTCCAGGAAGCGGCGCCGCTCACTCGGGTCGCCCTTGATGATCGCCAGGTCCTCGGGCGCGAAGACGACGGTCCGCAGCACGCCGGCGATCTCCCGCGGCCGCGACACCGGGGACTTGTTGAGCCGGGCCCGGTTCGCCTTGCCGGGAGTGATCTCCAGCTCGAGCAGGAGCCGGCGCTGGTCCTCGATCCCGGCCCGTACCCCGGCGCGGACGATCGCGCGCTCGGCACCGGCGCGGACCAGCGGCAGGTCGGTGGAGACCCGATGCGAGGACAAGGTGGACAGGTACTCGACCGCCTCGACCAGGTTGGTCTTGCCCTGGCCGTTGGCCCCGACGAAGGTCGTCACCCCGTGATCGAGCGCGATGTCGACCGCGGCGTAGGACCGGAAATCGGCCAGCTGCAGATGGTCGACGTACACGAGGCCAGACTAGCCGTGCGACCGCCGCCGACGATCTACGCTGCCGTCGTGACTGAGATCCGACTGGCCCGTCCCGAGGACGCCGCCGCCGTCGCCCAGATCTGGTACGACGGCTGGCAGGAGGCCCACCGGGGCAGAGTGCCGGACGCCCTGCTCGAGGTCCGGACCCGGGAATCGTTCGACACCCGCGCCGCCGCCCTGGTCGAGGAGACC
Source organism: Microlunatus sp. GCM10028923 (assembly GCF_042666975.1). Taxonomy (NCBI): domain Bacteria; kingdom Bacillati; phylum Actinomycetota; class Actinomycetes; order Propionibacteriales; family Propionibacteriaceae; genus Microlunatus; species Microlunatus sp. GCM10028923. The sequence continues at coordinate 249,114 of NZ_JBHTFF010000002.1, forward strand.
AGCGTCGCCGACCTGGACGGCACCATCACCGGCTTCATCATGATCAACAACGACGAGGTCGAGCAGGTGTACGTCGCCCCGGCCGGCCGTGGCACCGGCGTCGCCGCCGCCCTGCTCACCGAGGCCGAACGCCGAGTCGCCGCCGCCGGCCATGATCACGCCTGGCTAGCCGTCGTCGCCGGCAACACCCGCGCCCGCCGCTTCTACGAACGGAACGGCTGGACCGACGAGGGCCCGTTCGATCACCAGGCCCCCGGCCCGAACGGCCCGATCCCCGTCCCCTGCCACCGCTACGCGAAGTCACTCACCACGTGAAACCAACCGGCGGACCCTAGGCCGTCCGATCATGATCAACGCGCGGTGACACGTGCCGCCCAGACCACACCGACGGTCGGCTCAAGACCGATTCCCCCCCCCACGAGCTCTGACCCGGAAGCGGGTGGGCTGGAGGGGTGGGTGCGCGGACGTGGACGGGCCTGGCGGGAGCCCGCATCGCAGTACTGCGGCAGCGGCACCCAGACCATCGCGGGCGGATGGTTGTCCGCGCACCCACCCCTCCAGCCCACCCGCGGGAATGGATCAGATCTCGTCGATCTGTGCGGCCTCTTTCTGGACCGCATGCCCCCCGAACTGATTACGCATCGCCGCGACCATCTTCATGGCAGGCGAGTCGACCTGCCTGGAGACGAACCTCGCGAATAGAGCGGCCGAGATCGCGGGCACCGGGACGGCCAGGTCGATCGCGGCGTCCACGGTCCATCGGCCTTCGCCGGAATCCTCGGCATAGCCCCTGATCTCGGTGAGCTGCGGATCCTCCTGCAGCGCCCGGACCAGGAGATCGAGCAGCCAGGACCGGATCACGGTCCCTTCGCGCCAGGAGTTGAAGGTGGCCGGAACGTCGGTCACCACGTCGGCGGTCTCGAGCAGTTCCCAGCCTTCGGCATAGGCCTGCATGATCGCGTACTCCATGCCGTTGTGGACCATCTTGGCGAAGTGGCCGGCGCCGTGGGAGCCGGCGTGCACGAAGCCGAACTCGCCTTCCGGCTTGAGCGCGTCGAAGATCGGCTGGACGACCGCGACATCCTCGGCGTCGCCGCCGCACATCAGGGCGTAGCCGTTCTCCAGGCCCCAGACCCCGCCGGAGACACCGCAGTCGATGAACTTGATGCCCTTGCTGCCGAGGAATTCCGCCCGCGCGGCGTCCCCGTCCCAGCGGGTGTTGCCGCCGTCCACGACGATGTCGCCGGGCGCCAGCAGACCGGCGAGTTCCTTGATCACCGAGTCGAGGGCCTGCACCGGCACCATCACCCAGACCACCCGCGGACCGTCGGAGAACCGGGAGACCAGCTCGGCCAGATCCTTGACGTCGGAGATCTCCGGATTGGTGTCGTACCCGATCACCTCATGACCGGCGGCGCGGATCCGGGTGGCCATGTTGCCGCCCATCTTGCCCAGTCCAATGAGTCCCAGCTGCATCGAAGTCCTCGCAGTCGTCGGGGGATGAAGGTCAGGCCGGTAGCCGCATCAGCATGATCACATGCCGGTAGTCGGTCAGCGGTTCGCCGTCCAGCTCGGGCAGGCCGGTCAGCTGACACGGCTTGCTCGGGGCGGTGAAGGCGAGATTGACGTACGGGGTGTCGAAGACGCCGAGCGCGTCGAGCAGGTAGGTCGGGTTGAAGCCCGCCGCCGGCACCGCGATCTCGCCGCCGTCGAGCTGCTCGACCACGGCCTCGATGGCCTCGGAGGCCTGAGCCTGGTCGCCGGTCGCGGCCTCCAGGGTGATCGAGCTCTCGTTGATCAACATCCGCAGCGACGTGTTCCGCTCGGCGACCAGCGCGACCCGGCGCGCGGCCGCGATCGCCTCGGCCGTGTTGACCCGGACGGTCAGGGCCGGCGCGAAGTTCATGATGTGCCGGACCTTGGGGAACTCGCCGTCCAGCAGCCGGGTGGTGGTCTGCCGACGCCCGGCGGCACCGTCGCCCTCGAACCCGATGATCCCGTCGCCGGCACCGGTCGAGGCCAGGCTGAGCGTCACCTTCTCGCCCGCGGTCATCGACTTCGCGGTGTCGGACAGCACCTTGGCCGGGACCAGCGCGTTGGCCGACGTCTGCGGCGACTGCGGAGCCCAGGTGATCTCCTTGAGCGCCATCCGGTAGCGGTCGGTGGCCAGCAGCGAGACCTGGTCGCCCTCGATCTCGATCCGGATGCCGGTGAAGACGGGCAGCAGCTCGTCCCGGCCCGCCGCGACGACGACCTGGGCGACGGCATGGGCGAACCCGTCCGAGGGCAGCGACCCGGTGGACTCGGGCATCGACGGCAGCGACGGGTACTCGTTCACCGGCAGCGCCTGCAGGGTGAACCGTGCGCTGCCGCAGGTGAGTTCCATCTTGCTGTCGTCGGACACGATGTCGACCGGCTTGGCCGGCAGCGAGCGCGAGATGTCGGCCAGCAGGCGGCCGGAGATCAGGGCCTCGCCCTCGTCGGTCACGGTCGCGTTGACGTGGATCTGCGCGGACGTCTCGTAGTCGAAGCTGGAGAACGTCACCCCGGTCGCGTCGGCACGGACCAGCAGGCCCGCCAGGATCGGCACACTCGGCCTGGTGGGCAGGCTTCGAGCCGCCCACTGGACGGCCTCGGCCAGCACATCACGCTCGAGTCGGATCTTCACGGGTTCCTCCTGTGCGGTGTGGCCCGGTCGCGGAGCTTGGCGGTCGGGAGCGTGGCTTGTCGATGTCGATGGGGGTGCGCTGCCGTACGCGATCCGGGCCGGCCGGGCGAATGCCCGACGATCATACCGACGATGGCTGCGGTGTGAAGCGGGCGAGGAAAGCCGGTCCGGGGTTGTGCACAACCAGGTGGCCGGGTGACTTCAGCCCTTGAGGTGATGTTTGTCTTCTGGTCGTGGTCGTAGCAGTTGTGCAGACTGGGGAAAACTACCTGTCGTACCTGGTCAGCTTGTAATTCGAGGCCGGGACAATCCTGTGGAACGACAAAAATTACACGGGGAGTATCTTGGGAAAGACTGTTGTTCACGCGGCTGCGTCCACCGGTCGTCCAGATACTTCGGGCCCGGTTCCACAGTTGTCCACAGTTCTTTCCCCAGCTGTGTGAGATTCCTCCGCGGCCGGATTGACCTGGGTACGTGATTTTTAACCTTCCGAATCCGGGCGCGCGAACGCCCCGCCTGCTCCGTACGGAGAGGCGAGGCGATGGAGTGGTCAGCGCTGGGACTGGTTCTTGATCCGGTTGGTCAGCTCGGTGACCTGATTGAAGATGCTGCGGCGCTCGGCCATCAGGTTGCGCACCTTGCGATCGGCGTGCATCACCGTCGTATGGTCGCGGCCGCCGAACTGCTGCCCGATCTTCGGCAGCGACAGGTCGGTCAGCTCGCGACACAGATACATGGCGATCTGGCGGGCAGTGACCAGCGCGTGGGTACGGCTCTGCCCGCACAGGTCGTCGATGGTCAGCCCGAAATAGGCGGCGGTCTGGCCCATGATCGTGCCGCTGGTGATCTGTGCCTCGCCGCCCTCGGGGATCAGGTCCTTCAGCACCACCTCGGCCAGCGCCATGTCGACCTGCTGCCGGTTCAGGCTGGCGAACGCGGTCACCCGGATCAGGGCGCCTTCGAGCTCGCGGATGTTGGTCTGGATCTTGCTCGCGATGAACTCGAGCACGTCCGAGCCGGCGGTCAGCCGTTCCTGGGCGGCCTTCTTGCGCAGGATCGCGATCCGGGTCTCCAGGTCGGGCGGCTGCACATCGGTGATCAGTCCCCAGCCGAACCGACTGCGGAGCCGCGGCTCCAGGTTCTCCAGCAGCTTCGGCGGCCGGTCCGACGTCATCACGATCTGCTTCTGCGCGTTGTGCAGCGTATTGAACGTGTGGAAGAACTCTTCCTGCGTCTGTTCCTTGCCCTCGAGGAACTGGATGTCGTCGATCAGCAGCACGTCGACGTCGCGATACCGGCGGCGGAACTCCGCGCCCTTGTTCTGGCTGATCGCGTTGATGAAGTCGTTGGTGAGTTCCTCGGTCGAGACATAGCGGACCCGGACCCGGTCGAAGTAGTTGCGCACGTAGTGACCGAGCGCGTGCAGCAGGTGGGTCTTGCCGAGACCGGACTCGCCGTAGATGGTCAGCGGGTTGTACGACTTGCCCGGATTCTCGGCGACGGCCACGGCGGCCGCGTGGGCGAACCGGTTCGAACCGCCGATGACGAAGGTCTCGAAGGAGTACTTCGGGTTCAGCCGGGAGTTGCTGTCGAGCCGGCCGCGGCCTTCACCGCTGGACCGGCCGTCGCCGTCGTACGAATGCAGACCGGCGAGCTGTGGTCGTTCGGGCGCCGGCTCCGGATAGGAGAAGGTCCCCTCGCGTTGCGGCTGCTCGTCGTCGAGCCGGTCGCGATCCAGCTGGTCGCGGTCCAGTCCGGAGGGATCGAGCGGATCGCGGTCGCGCTGGGGACCGGCGTCCAGGTCGTCGTCGAGGCGATCCGAGTCGGGCGGCTCCAGGTCGAGCGGCGGCGCGGTCTCCAGGGTGTCGTCCACAACGACGCCGAGCCGGATCGGTCGCTCGAAGCGGCGCCGCAGGCTCGACTCGATCTCGTCCCGGAACCGGCTCTCCAGCTGGTCCCGAGTGAAGTTGTTGGGTACGGCGACAACGAACTGATCTTGCTGCAGCGCGAACGGCCGACTGGTGATCCACCAGGGACGCAGCCGCGGCTCGGCCTCCGCATGGACCTGCTGCCAGGCGAGGAGGCTCTCATCGGCGGAGCGGTCGGGCTCACTCATGTCAGCTCCGCTGCCGATGACTCACGCACGTCCAGCTCCCGGCTCGTTGAAGATCACTCCGCCACATTATGTTGTGCCTGCGGCCATGGGGCCGGTCGGACTGCTGATCAGACTAGCCGTGCTTCCACACACTTATCCACAAGCTGTGAACAAGACAAAGCAAAGCTTCGCCCAGTCCCGAGTCCAGGGGCGGTTCGATGAGCCGAATGTGTTTCCGTCCGGGGGCGCAGCAGCCCAGTAGCAGTCGATCCCGCATCTCCTGCGATGCAGGACGCTAGCAATGGCCGTCATGCTTCTGCAACCCGCGCCGCGGCATTTGTTCATCTCGTCGGCGTGTCGGCTGGACGGTTGGCACTCATTGTGGTGCGTGAGCTCGGTCTCGCTGGTTTGACCGGGAACGCTCAGGCCCCGTACCGTTGGTCCGGTTGCCGGGACCCCGGCGCCCCGTTCGTTGTGCCCGTGCGTTCCACTCGGTAGACCGCGGGACAGGTTTCAGCACTATAGATATGGGAGAAGTCCCGTGAGCAAGCGCACGTTCCAGCCAAGCCATCGTCGTCGGAGCCGCACCCACGGGTTCCGGCTGCGGATGCGTACTCGCGCCGGCCGGTCCATCCTGGCGGCGCGGCGCCGCAAGGGGCGCGCGCGACTCTCGGGCTGACCGGGGTGCGGTCAGATGTTGCCCGCCCGGCTGCGGATGCGTGCGTCCGCAGAGTTCCGGGCGACCATCTCGACCGGACGCAGGATTCGTCGATCGACCCTGATGTTGTACGTGGCTGAGCCCGGCGACGCGGAGTCAACGTCCGCAACCGGTCCGCGGATCGGCCTGATTGTCGGCCGCAACGTCGGCAACGCCGTGCAGCGGAACCGGGTGAAGCGCCGGCTTCGGCACGGCGTCGCCCGGTTGCTCGAGGACGAGCCCACCCAGGCCAGGATCGTGATCCGTGCGTTCCCGTCGGCCGCCGGCCGTTCGGACCGCGTGATCGAGGATCTTTCGTCGGCCTGGCATGCTGGGCTGAACGAGAAGAAGCGAATCCGGCCATGAAGTATGTGTTGATCGGCCTGTTGAAGGCGTATCGGCTGTTGATCAGCCCCCTGTACGGCGATGTCTGCCGCTACTGGCCGACCTGCTCGGCGTACGCGCTCCGGGCGGTCGAGGTGCACGGTGCGCTGCGCGGATCCTGGTATGCGGCCCGGCGCCTGGTGCGCTGCCACCCCTGGGCCAAGGGTGGGTTCGATCCCGTACCGGGAACCCCTGAATTCGAGCGCGAGATGCGCGAACGGGCCGAAAAGGCCAGAACAATGGAGCCCCATGGTCATGGTGCGTGCCGGTGATGAGGTGTTGTCGTGATTGACGGGTTGATCCCCCTGCTCGTACCGATGGAGACGGCCTGGTACCAGCCGATCGTCGACTTCGGCAGCACTCTGATGCAGCCCTTGTACTGGGCGGTTTCCGGGCTGCTGGTGCTGTTCCACTACCTGTGGTCGCCGCTGCTCGGTGCAGACAACGGCTGGACCTGGGTGCTGTCGATCGTCTGCCTGACGGTGATCATCCGGGTGCTGCTGATCCCGCTGTTCGTCCGGCAGATCAAGTCGTCCCGGCAGATGCAGCTGATCCAGCCGAAGGTGCGGGAGCTGCAGAAGAAGTACGGCCACGACCGGCAGAAGCTCGGCGAAGAGACGATGAAGCTCTATCGCGAGGAGGGCGCCAACCCGATGGCGTCCTGCCTGCCGCTGCTGCTGCAGTCACCGATCTTCTTTGCTTTGTTCCGGGTGCTCGACGGTGCTGCGCACGGGATTCCGCGCGGTCAATGGCTGAAGGATCGCCGGCCGCTGCTGGATTCCCTGCAGAACGCGGAGATCTTCGGGGCGCGGATCTCGGACACGTTCATGGTTGTCGGCTTCGACAACGGCATCACCAGCATCCACATCGTCTGCGTGTTGTTGATCATCGCGATGACCGTGACCATGTTCATCACGCAGCTGCAGTTGATGCGGAAGAACATGCCGCCGGAGGCCTTGCAGGGCCAGTTCGCGCAGCAGCAGAAGATCATGCTGTACGTGTTCCCGCTGGCGTTCGCCGTCGGTGGCATCAACTTCCCGGTCGGCGTGCTGATCTACTGGTTCACCTCGAACCTGTGGACGATGGGCCAGCAGTTCTACGTCATCCGCCGCAACCCGTCCCCGGGTACGCCGGCGTACGAGGCGTGGGAAGCGCGGCGGCGCGCGAAGGGCAAGCCGGTCACGCCGGCGGACAAGGACAAGACGTCGGCGCCGAACGGTGTCGCACGGCGGAACGGCAAGGGCGCCGAGCCGGCGACGGTACCGGTGGAGCCGGACACGCCGAGGGTGGCTCGACAGCAGCCACGTCGGCAGACCAGATCACAGCGCAAGCGTTGAGCGCACAACCAGGAGGACCAGTGAACGACACCCAGCAGATCGACCAGGCGACGGTGGCGGATCCCGCGTCGGAGGAACAGGTGCGCGCCGAGGTCGACGTACCCGAGGTGGCGGCGGACGAGGACGCGGCTGCTCCGGCTGCCGAGTTGGACGCCGATGCTGCCGAGGCCGCGGAGTCGGACGAACTCGAGGACGACGAGGAAGACTCCGAGGACGACGACTCCGACGACGATTCGGATGATGACTCCGAGGATGCCGGGCCGACCAGCCGACTCGAGGTCGAGGCTGAGGTGGCGGCGGACTACCTGGAGGAACTACTCGACATCGCCGATCTCGACGGCGACTTGGACACGTTCGTCGACGGCGACCGGGCCCACGTGTCGATCCTGACCGACACCGACGTGCTCGTCGGGTCGAACGGGGAGGTCCTCGACTCGCTGCAGGAATTGGCTCGGCTGGCTGTACTGACCGAGACCGGCGACCGGAGCCGACTGATGCTGGACGTCGCCGGCTACCGCGAGCGGCGCCGGAAGGAACTGACCGATCTGGCCAGCGACGCGGTGACCGAGGTCAAGGAGAGCTCGGAGCGGGTTGCCCTGGCGGCGATGAACGCGTTCGAGCGGAAGGTCGTGCACGACGTGGTTGCGGCCGCGGGTCTGGTGAGCGAGTCGGAGGGCGAGGAGCCGAACCGGCGCGTCGTGGTCCTTCCGAGCGCGTGATCGATCCGTCGACGCTGGATCAGGTCTTCGGGGATAACAACAAACTGACAGAGCGATATGTCGATATAGTGATTGATCGAGGTATCGCCTGGGGTTTGCTGGGTCCACGTGAGGCCGACAGCATCTGGCCGAGGCACATCCTCAACTCGGCCGCCGTCCGGGAGCTGGTGCCGGAGGGTACGACCGTGGTGGACGTCGGCAGCGGTGCCGGTCTGCCGGGAATTCCCCTCGCCCTGAGCCGGCCCGACCTAGAGGTCGTCCTCCTGGAGCCGCTGCTCCGCCGGGTCACGTTTCTCCAGGGTGTGATCGACGAGCTCGGCCTGGCACCACGGGTGACCGTATGCCGGGGTCGGGCGGAGGAACACGGAGTTCGGTACGGGACCGTACTGTCCCGGGCCGTCGCGCCCTTGGGCCGGCTGATCGGCTGGTGCGCACCGTTGCGTACGGATGCCGGTCAGCTGCTGGCGATGAAGGGGAGCTCGGCGGAGCGCGAGATCACCGAAGCCCGCCCTGTCCTCGCCGAACACGAGCTGGCGGCGCAGGTCGTCACGGTCGGTGACGACGCACTCGGTGGGACCGCGACCGTGGTCCGCATGGCACCCCGGCTGCGGCGCTGAGGATCTTGTTCACGGCCTCTTCGTTGGGCTGTGTGCGGAAAGACTTCTCTTGTTTGCAAGGGACTTCGTCATGATCAACAAGGACGGATAGTCCCACTGGGGGTACCAACCCAAGCCGGAATGATCTTGGGTCCTCTGCGGTGCGCTTCTGGCTGCGCCGGCACACACTCGGAGCCAACCGCCGGCGCAACCTCGTGGATTGAGTCCCAAGGGTGGACCTCCCTGCTCCGCTGACTGAGCGCCGCCCGGCTTGCTGCAACGTGTGCCCTGCCACGGCGGTTGCGAGGAGCTGCTGGAGCTGGTCGGGGTGGACCGGTGCGTTCCCGCACGAGCTGTCCGGCGGGATGCGGCAGCGGGTCATGATCGCGATGACGCTGGTCCTGGATCCGCAGCTGATGATCGACGGGTTCGTGCTGGCCCGCCTGGGACCGAGTAGATCTCGGCTGTGGTCTCCGGTCTGGCCTGCGTCTCTCGATCACCTCGAGGTGGACGGGTTGCCTGCGGACGCGGAGGGTGCGCCGGCCGCCGTGCACAGACGATTGTCGGCTTCCGGATTCGGTATCGGCTCGGCGAGAGATCCGCCGGCTGAGCCCGCTGGGGCTCGAAGTGGAGGCAGAGATGTGATTGGAGGCGACAGGGGAGAAGGAGGATGGTGTCTCCGGCCGACTGAGACGGCCGTCCTTGTCCTGCCGTCCGTCTCCTGAGAAGAGTATTGGCGCCCTGCTGACTTGGGGGTTGGGCTTGATCGGATCAGTGGGCGCAGACCTGGTCGGCCCGAAGTCGGGGCGCTGCCCGCGGTCGCCCGCGATGTCCAGGAGAGGTCGGCTACGGTCGCCCGTTCGGTCAATTGCGCCAGTCTGACTGGCTGGCGCAACGAGTCGGGACTCTCGATTCGGCCCGGCGTGAGGACTCCCCGGATCAGCTTCCAGGCCTGCCCGCATGCGGACCGTTCCGCGACCGGCTGTCGAGGCTGCACTCTCCTGGGTCACTGTCGATGTCAGGCAAGGATCGAGTCACCGCGTGCCGTCTGCACCGCTCGGCGGACCTGCTGCTCCGGCTTGACCCGGTCGGAGTGGGACGACGACTCGTTGCTCGGCACTACCGCCTTCGCAGGTCGGACGGCCCGACGCCAAGCGGTTAGGTGATTGAAGAGCCCGCCCGCAGCGCGTGGACGGTGAGCGGACGCATGTTCGTGTTGGGAGTCTGCGCTTGGGTGCATCCACGTCGTGCTGGCAGTGGTGCTGGCGCGGTACGGGGCACCGATCGGACGAGTGCGACTAATGCCGAATTTGTGGCGGCCGTGCTTAGTTGAATGTGAGGCCTGGAGGGTTCGTACTCGGCGTGGCCCGTGACGTTTCCGATCGTCGGTCTGGGCTGTTCCTCAAGGCCGGCGAGTGCTCCCGGCCGCGGAGTTCACGCGTGCCGGGCGCCGGGCCGTACACACCGGGCCGTGCCCCTGTGCACGTCGATCGGCCGGAGCGTGTACGCCGAGACGTGGTGGCGTCCGCGCTTGCGGTGGTTCGGGCGCTCGGTGCGGTGGGCGCGGACCTGGTCGGCGTCGAGCCTGCGGGCCCGCTGCGGTCGTCTGCGATGTTCAGCTCCGGCCGGCTACTGTCGCCCGTCCATTGGCTGTTCTGGTGGAACCGGGCTGGCGTGCTTCGAGAACCGCGCGCGGCGGACGGGGATCTGCGGGGTCGCGCGCCCGGTGCGTGCCCCAACGCCAAGCGATCGGTCCGGTTCCATCGACTCCGAGGCGCGCGTAGTGCCGCATTCTGTCGTTGCCACTGGGAAGTGAGCACGTGGCGTGACGAGTGGCGTGAGGCGCCTGGCCGGGCGAGGAGAGGCGTCGCTCGACGGTAGTGGCGGGTGCGGGCACCCACCGTGGGCTGGCTCGGGCGTCAGGTTCCGACGCCCCGCAGGTCCCCGTGGTAGGTGAATCCGGCGCCGATGTCAGGTGGGGCTACGTCCGCCCCGTCGTATTTTCGCAGGCTTCGCCGGTCGATCGGTTCGGTACGGCGAAGGCGTGCCCAGGGCCTTGCCCGACCAAGCGACCTAGTCGCCCTGCCCCAGGTTCACCTAGCGGAGTAGTCGACCATCGGAGTGACCCACTCGCCCTTAGCTGTGCCTGCTCTGGGTTCAGGCCAGAGCAGTTGTGCGTGCCGATGGGTGTGCGAGTTCCATGGAGGTTCGGCACGCCCATCTGTGGCTGGCGATCGGTCCTCTGGGTCCTCGAGTGTGAGGCGCTCAGGAGGTTGGCTTGGATTCAGCTCTCACCGTCTTCGGGCATTGCCGAGACGGTGATCGACGCAAGCGTTGCACGGCGTCGCCGGGCGCGGAGCCCGGCTGTTTCACGTGGAACCGCCGCCACATTCCGCGAGGGTGCCGTGTGACATGAGGCCGGCTTCTGATCGCAGACGGGATCACGAGATCTCGCCGAGAACCGATGGTTCTTGGGGAAGTTGGAGCTTGGGATGATCGTCGACAACTGAGCCTCGGGGTTCGCAGCCGAGCGGGACAGGATGAACGATCGGGAGGGGACTTCGGTCGAGTCGGGCCACGGGCGACGCGTGTGGAAGAAGGGGAGTCGTCGCGCGAGGTGAACGAGTCAGCCGCCTCCTCGCGTTCCGGGATGTGTCGCCCGGCAAGTTGGATAGCCGGACAAGGAGGACGGCCGCGGGAGTCATGGGCCTTGCGCCCAGCGAGCCGCATAGCTGGCTCTGTCGGTGGAGGGCTTCCGAGTGGGGGGACGACGGGGAAAGTGGCTTGTCGAAGTGAGTCCTGCTGAGCCCGGGTGCGCGCCCGCAGTGACGTACTGAACCCCGGACAACCCGGGGTCTCCGTTGGCACTCATCTTGCGGTGGCTCGCGGTCGACGAGGGGACAGCAGTCAGATCTCATGGCGCTGCGATCCCCAACCCCCTTTGGGGATCCAGGGGCCGGGAGGTACAGAGGGTCTGGCGCGCGGACATGGAAGGCTGCGTCCATGGGCGGCGGTGTGCTTGACGGGCTGATCGGTCGGGCGAGTGAGGTGCTCGGCCGGCGCCTCGAACTTGTGGGGCGCCTGAGCGGTGGCGCTCACGCATTGACCGCCATGGCACGGGACGCGGGTGGGACGGAGTATGTCGTGCGGCGCTTTCCTATTGGCGATCCGGCGGTCGTCGAGGAGGTGCGAGTTCTTGATCGTCTTGGTTCGCTGGGTGGCCTGGCTCCTCGCCTCGTGGCGTACGACGCGGGGCAGACCGAGGCGCCGATCATCGTCACGACCAAGCTCGATGGCGGGCCGCCGAGCCCCGACCTGTCGCCGTTTGAGATCGCGGCGCAGCTGGGCTCGGCCCTCGCGAAGATCCATACGATCGACGGTCGGGGTCTTCGTCGTGTTCCGGGAACCCGGCCGACTGGCGACGGACCGGCAGTCGAGGTGGACGGTGAGAAGGGTGACCAGCAGGAGCGGTCGGGCGCGGTGCTCGTGCACTACGACTTCTGGTGCGGGAACGCCCTCTGGCGGGACGGGACGCTGACCGGCGTCGTGGATTGGTCGGGGGCGCGGCAGGGTCCGCGAGCCGTCGACGTTGCCTGGTGCCGCCAGGATCTCGTCTTGCTGGGATCGCCCGAGTCGGCGGACCACTTCCTCCGTGTGTACGAGGAGCAGGCAGGGGTGGAGATCGACGACGTCCGGGCCTGGGACCTCGATGCCGCCCGGAGCGCCGACGGGGTGGTCGAGACCTGGGCGGTCAACTACGAAGGAATCGGCAGGCCGGAGATCACCGGAAAGGTGCTGCGAGAACGGCTCGACGGCTGGATCGCCCGGCTTCTTGACGGAAATCGTCCCCGTCAGTGAGATGCCACTGTGTGTGCCGGTGTGGATGGCGCAGTTGTCAGTGGTGGTCCAGTAACGTTGGCCTGTCGGTAGGGGAGGACGAACGTGCAGGGAACTGGGATGGTGGCATTGCGGCGGGGGAATCGCCCAGCCGCCCCGGGTGGATTGGGTTGGCCCGGGGTCACGCATGACGCGAAGTCACTGGGATGGCCCACTGTTTCACGGGAAACAATGACCTCGGGATCCGTACCTCCGACCAATGGAGTGGCCCGCGATGACTTGCCAGCAACCGTGGTCGCGACAGACACGGGTACGCCGAGCGAACCAGGGCCGGCGACGAACGGCGTGGCCGCCGAACCACGGGAACTCACCCGGTCGGTTCCGCCACTCAATTCAGCCGAGCACGACGACGCAACCACGCCACTGGCGGTCGAGATCGTCGACGTGCCCGAGGTGACGCAGCTGCCCTCCGAGAACATCGCGCAGGCTGCGACGCTCGCGCCGGAGGCCGGGCCGGGTCAAGTGGCCCCTGAGTTCACGGCTCCAACCGAGTCGATCGCTCCGGCTGTCACCGACCCTGCACCGGCGATCGAACAGCCCGAGCAGCAGGTGGACGACTACCCATCGGCCCCCACGACCGAGCCCGAGAGCGACCAGGTCGTGACGCCGCCGGGACCGTCCTTCACCGAGGAAGCGCCGGCCGACGTGGTCGACGAGACGCCCGGACTCGAACCGGAGGCGGTGACCGAGGAGGAAGCCGAGGCGGCACCGGCTCGTCCGTTGATCGGCCCGCTGCCGGCGCCGCCCGAAACGCGGGTCATGGTGGTGGCGAATCAGAAGGGTGGCGTCGGGAAGACGACGACCACGGTGAATCTCGCCGCGGCCCTCGCCATCGGCGGGCTCTCGGTTCTGGTCATCGACCTGGACCCTCAGGGCAACGCGTCCACCGCGCTCGGCGTCGAGCACGGCAGCGGTACCCGGGGAACGTACGAGGTTCTTCTGGACGGCGACGCGATCGAGGACCTGGTCGTGGACTCGCCGGAGGCTCCCAATCTTCGGGTGCTCCCGGCCACGGTCGACCTCGCCGCAGCCGAGGTGGAGCTGGTGTCGGTCGTCGCCCGCGAGGGCCGGCTGAACAAGGCACTGCGCACGTACCTCAAGGATCACCCGGCGGACTACGTGTTCTTCGACTGCCCGCCCTCGCTGGGACTGCTCACCCTCAACGCCCTGGTCGCGGCGAACGAGATCCTGATCCCGATCCAATGCGAGTACTACGCGCTCGAGGGCGTCTCGCAGCTGATGCAGACGATCAACCTGGTCAAGGGCGAACTGAACGACGAGCTCGAGTTGTCCACGGTGCTGCTCACCATGTTCGACGCCCGCACCAAGCTTGCGGCCCAGGTGGTCGACGAGGTAAGGGCGCATTTCGCCGAGCAGACGCTGCCGATGGTGATTCCACGCTCGGTCCGCATCTCCGAGGCACCGAGCTACGGGCAGACCGTCCTGACCTATCAGCCGGAATCGACCGGCGCCGAGTCGTACCTTGCGGCCGCGATCGAGATCGCTCGCCGCGGAGCAAAGGAGAATTCATGAGCGTCGGGGCCGAGCGTCGTGGACTGGGACGCGGACTGGGTGAGCTGTTCCAGCGCACCGAACCGCGGGAGGCCGCCGAGTCGCCGCAGCCGGCTCCCTCGCACCCGGTGCCGGAGGGTTCGTACTTCGCCGAGATCGACGCGAACGCCGTCACGCCGAACCCGAAGCAGCCGCGTACCGTCTTCGACGAGGACGCGATGGCCGAGCTGGTGGCCTCCATCGAGGAGGTGGGGCTGCTCCAGCCGATCGTGGTCCGGCCGATCGGCGAGGGCAAGTTCGAGCTGGTCATGGGGGAGCGCCGGTGGCGGGCCTCGCAGCAGGCCAAGCTGGAGAAGATCCCGGCGATCGTCCGGGAGACCAAGGACCACGACCTGCTCCGGGACGCCTTGCTGGAGAACCTGCACCGGTCCCAGCTGAACCCACTGGAGGAGGCGGCCGCGTACCAGCAGATGCTGGAGGACTTCGGCTGCACCCACGAGGAGCTGTCCCAGCGGATCAAGCGGTCCCGGCCGCAGATCTCCAACACGATCCGACTGCTGAAGCTGCCCCCGACCGTGCAGCGCCGGGTCGCTGCTGGCGTCCTGAGCGCGGGGCACGCCCGCGCCCTCCTTGCGGTGGAGGAACAAGCGGCCCAGGAGCGGATGGCTCAGCGGGTGGTGGCCGAAGGCCTATCGGTACGGGCGGTCGAGGAACTCGTCGCCCTGGGCGAGACCGGCGAGGACGAGCCGGTACGGAAGCGCCGCTCGAAGCCGTTCGCGCCGAAGGTGGCGGAGCTGGCCGACCGGCTGTCGAACCACTTCGAGACGCGGGTCAAGGTCGACCTGGGCAAGACCAAGGGCAAGATCGTGGTCGAGTTCGCCACCGTCGACGACCTGCACCGGATCGTCGCGGCCATGGGCCTGTCCACGCCGGGCAGCGAACCTGACGCCGGCCAAGAGTAGCCACAAACAGATCTAGCCACATACAGATATCACGATCTATCAATAAGTCGACAAATTGGCCTTTGGGAAGTTCTCGCCGAGGCTGGGCAGGATCGCGGGGGAGGCGGAGAATAGCGTGATGGAGGCCTCCGACAAGCACGTGCTCGGTCCTGGATTGCTCCCGACACCGTTCACGGCGGAGGAGATCCGAGAGTCCAGTCGGTCCGGGAAAACCATCCGGCTGTTGGTCGAGGGCCCCGACGGCTCCACGTTCGAACGGCTCAACCGCTTCCGGGACGGCGACGACACCGGCGCCACCCTGGACCGGTGGAACGCCGACGACCCGGACGACGTGTCGACCAGCCGGGTGACCTGGCGCGAACTGCAGGGACACGGGTCGTTTCCCGCCGATCGCACCGAGGTCCGCAACGAGCTGGTGGAGCTTCCGCTCGGCCGGCTGGAGTGCGTCCGCTACGACACCAGGGCGACCAGGGACGCCGAGGTGCAGACGTTCTGGTTTGCGCCGGCATATCCCGGCATGCCGGTCCGCTACGAGGTTCCGGACGGAACGGGCATCATGCGGACGACGGTGCTGAGCATCGACGCCGGCTGATCAAGGTCAGCGACCCGGCTCGGCGACCTCGGACTCCGTAGGACCGGCCGCTTCGGCGGCCTCGAGCTTGGCGAGCTTTGCCTTGACGTCCTTGGTGGCTGAGCGTTCCGCGACGAAGGACAGGAAGGGTACGGTCCCGGCCAGCGCGATCAAGATCAGCCGCTTCCAGGTCCACTTCGCCCGCCGGCCGAGGTCGAATGCGGTGATCAACAAGATCATGTAGAGCCAGCCGTGCGGCATACCGGTCCAGGTCACCACGGTCTCGTCGTGCCAGATGTAACGCATCGGGACACCGACGCACATCAGGATCACCAGAAGGACCCCGACCACGTAGGCCATGATCCGATACCGAAGCAACGCACCGCGCATGACTACGACTCTACGTCGTAGTTCTCGCCGGTCACCGGCCGGGGCCGACCGAGATCCCGGGAGACCTTGATGGCCATCCCGATCGCGAAGGCGGCGAACACCCACCACTGGACGGCATAGGCCCCGTTGCGCAATCGCCCGGGCGCATCGGGGAGCCGGTACGGAGACGGCGCGATGCCCTGGCTGTTCGCCTCGGCAGGGGCGAGGGTGACGTACCCGTTGACGAGCGAGCCCGGCCACTGCTGCGCGAGCCGCTGCACCCGGATGGCCGTGATCACGCCCGGTGCGTCCGGGTCGTTCTCGCCGGAGTCCTGGGACGGCAACAGCAGACCGGACTGGGTCAGCGTGCCGCTCGGCGGCGCCGGTGCCTGGGTCTCACCGGCGGCCAGTGAGCCACGGACCACGGCGACCAGGGTGCCGTCGGACAACTCGAATCCGGTCAGCACCCGTACCTCGGGGTCGTCCTCCGCCCGGACCAGCAGCTGCAGGTCGGGCCGGTAGCGGCCGGTGAAGGTCACCGTCCGGCCATACCCGTCGGCGACGGTCGCGCCGACGGGCGCCACCTCGGTCAACGGCCGCGGCGGCTCGGCTGCGCGTTGCGCGGCGGCCCCGAGTCCCTGTGACTGATAGACCCGCGCCTGCCAGACGCCGAGGACGCACATCGCGGCGGCGAGCGCCAGCCCGAGCAGGATGATGCCGACCCGTTGGACGAGCAGCAGGCGGGAGCGGCCGGCGACCTCGGACACGACGGTCATCCACGATCCCGATGCCGCCGGGCCGCCGCCCGGGCCAGGTCCGCGCAGGTCTCGCCGAGGCTCCAGCCGGCGGCCTCGATCGCCAGCGGCACCGACGAGGTCTCGGTGATGCCCGGAGCGACGTTCACCTCGAGGAACACAGGGACGCCGTCGGGGCGGACGATCAGGTCGGTCCGGGACAGGTCGGTCAGCCCGAGCAGGCGATGTACGGCGAGCGCGACCTCCGAACAGCGCTGGGACACCGGGTCCGGCAGGTCGGCGGGGCAGAGGAAGCGGGTGGCGCCGGCCGTGTAGCGGGCCGCGTAGTCGTAGATCCCGGAATCGGGCCGGATCTCGACGGCGGGCAGGGCCACCGGGCCGTCGCCGCGGTCGATCACCGTCACGGCGACCTCGGTGCCGTCGATGAACTTCTCGACGACGGCGACCGATCCGTACGCGAAGGCGGCCACCATCGCCGCCGGCAACTCCTCCGCGGTGGCGACCTTGCTGCAGCCCAGGGCGGACCCGCTGCGAGACGGCTTGATCATCATCGGGAAACCGATTCGCTTGCCCAGGGCGGCGACCAAGGCCTGAGCGCCGAGCTCACGGAAGATCTCGTGCGGCAACGCGACCTGCTCCGGCGTGGCGAGTCCCGCGTCCGCGACCACGGTCGTCGCGATCGACTTGTCGAAGGCGACCCGGCAGGCGGCGCCGTCGGAACCGACGAACGGGACGTCGAGCAGGTTGAAGACCTCGCGCAGCGCACCGTCCTCGCCGGTTTCGCCGTGCAGCAAGGGAAAGACGACGGCCTCGGGAAGTCCGGCCAGCCGCTCGACCAGACCCGGGTCGACGTCGGACTCGATCACCTCGAGCCCTTCGTCGCGCAGAGCCTCGGCAACCTGCCGACCGGAGCGCAGCGACACCTCACGTTCGTGCGAGAGGCCACCCGCCAGTACGACGACGGTCCCGACGTCGGTCACCGGATCCCTCCGTTCATGATCATTTTCCATGATCATCCATCACCATGATCAACTCCGTCATGATCAACTCTGGTTCGGTCGCGGTGCCTGGTACGGCAACGCGGGCCCGGTCGGGTCCGCCGCCCCGACCGTACCGAAGGTCTCGTGCAGGGCGGCCTCCCGGTTGAGCACCTCGCCCAGCCGTCGGGTGCCTTCGATGATCCGCTCCGGTGTCGGATAACAGTACGACAGCCGCATGAACCGGCTGCCGAAACCGTCGGTGTAGAAGGCGGTCCCGGGAACATAGGCGACCCGGGCGCTCACCGCCCGGGGCAGCATCGCCTGCGAGTCGAACCCGGCCGGCAGCCCGACCCAGACGAAGAAGCCGCCGGCGGGCGTGTTCCACGTGCAACCGGCCGGCAGGTGGTCGGCGAGCCCGGCGATCATGGCGTCCCGGCGTTCCCGGTACATCTCCCGGAACACCTTGATCTGGCCGCGCCAGTCATGATCACGGAGGTAGGAGGCCACGGCGAACTGGGAGAAGACCGGTGGACAGAGGGTCGCCGACTCCTGGGCCAGCACCAGCTTCTCGCGTACGGCGTGCGGCGCCAGCACCCAGCCGATCCGGAACCCGGGGGCGAAGGTCTTGGAGAACGTGCCGAGGTAGATCACCAGCTCCGACTCCAGTGACCGCAGCGTGGGCAGCGGCTCATGATCGAATCCGATCAGCCCGTACGGGTTGTCCTCGATCAGCAATAGGTCGGCCTCGCGGGCGATGGCCAGGATCTCCCGGCGGCGCTGCTCGGACTGGGTGACGCCGGCAGGGTTGTGGAAGCTCGGGATCGTGTAGAGGAACTTGACCCGCTTGCCCTGCTGGCGCAGAACCTCCAGTGCTTCCCGGAGTGCCTGGGGCGAGAGTCCTTCGGCGTCCATGCCGACGTGGCGTACCTCGCACTGGTACGCCCGGAAGACACCGAGCGCGCCGACATAGGACGGCGCCTCGCAGAGCACGACGTCGCCCGGGTCGCAGAACAGCCGGGTGACCAGATCCAGCCCCTGCTGGGAGCCGACGGTGACCGTCACGTCGTCCGGATGGGCGGCGATCCCCTCCAGGCCCATCACCTCGCAGATGGCCTCCCGCAGCAACGGTTCGCCCTGGCCGCTGCCGTACTGCATCGCGACCCGGCCGTCGTCGAGGACCAGCCGCTGCAGCGAATTCCCGACGACGTCGAGCGGCAGATCGGCGATGTTCGGCATCCCGCCGGCCAGCGACACCACCTCCGGCCGGTTCGCCACGGCGAACAGTGCCCGGATGGCCGACGCCGTCATGCCGTGGGTCCGGACCGCGTACCGGTCGACGTAGTGGTCCAGCCTGGTGTCGCGACGCCGGACCGGAGGCTCAGCGGACTGGCTCGGGGGTTCGGGGGAGGAGGTCACCCCACCAGGGTGCACCACGTCGGCGCTCCGCCACAGTCCATCTCGCAACAGCCCTGGTACGGCGACGCGCCCAAATCCGCGCGCACCCGGACGCCGCCAGACGCACAGCTTCGGGTGTGCGGCGGTACTAGCATGGGCCGCATGAACAGGGCGCGGCGACCGGCGGTGCAGCCCACGACGGGCGGGCCTCGGCTGCGCCGGTGGTTCGGCTGGCTGCTGACTGGGCTCGCGTTCGGGCTGTTGATCGGCTTCGCGGCGGGCCTGACCCGACCCCGCCCGGCTCCGGGCTTCGCCGACCCCGGGCCCCGCTGATGCGCTCCCGGCGGACCCGCCTGCTCGCCGCGGGTGATCTGAACCGACTGCCGCCCACCTGCCTCGAAGCGATGCCGGGCGTCGATGCCGCCTGGGCCGAACAGGTCTGCGGCCGCTGGGGTGCGTGCGGCGTGATGACGGTCAACGCGGGTGAGGTGATCGGCTTCCTGCTGGTGGCTCCGCCGGACCTGCTGCCCGCGGGTTCGGACTTCGCGGTCGGCGCGAGCCGGGATGCGGCGGTCCTGATCACCGGCTGGGTCGCCGAACCCCATCGCCGGCACGGCGTCGGTAAGCAACTGGTCCGCTCCGCGGCCGCCTTCGCAGTGCGCCGCTCGATCCGTGCGCTGGAGGCGTTCGGCTCGACGGTGGCGACGACGAACGGCACTCGGGCCACCGTCCTGCTGCCGGTCGGTTGGCTGACCGCGGTCGGGTTCGAGGTGAGCCGGCCGCATCCGATCACCCCGCGGCTCCGGATGGAACTCCGCTCGACGGCCCGCTGGCGCTTCGAATTGAGTTCGGTGATCGGCCGCCTGGCCGGGCTGGTGGCGAGGCCGGCACCGCCGGAGCCGGCGAGCTACGAACCGGCGCGGTTCGACTCGGACCGAGCTGGGGTACCGACTCAGGGTTCGCACGGCATCTGAGAGAGTACGGGCCATGGCGGAGGGGTTGCCGCGGCTCGCGGTCGTCGGAATTCACGGGTACGGGGCGTCCCATCTTCGGGCGGCCACCGAGCGGCAGGACCGGATCGACCTGGTCGGCGTCTGCGATACCAAGCCGGACGACAGCGGACGGCTCGATCCGAGCGTCCCGGTGTTCACCGACGTCGCCGAACTGCTGGACCGGACCCGGCCCGAGATCGTGACCATCGCGACCCCGATCCACACCCACCTGCCGTTCGCCGAGGCGGCTTTGCGCTCGGGTGCCGACGTGTTGCTGGAGAAGCCGCCGGTCGCCACGATGCAGCAGTTCGACCAGTTGCTCGAGGTCGCCGCGGAGACCGGCCGGGTGGTCCAGATCGGTTTTCAGAGCCTGGGTTCGGCGGCCTTCCCGGCGCTCGACACCATGATCGACTCGGGCCGGCTGGGCGAGCTGGTCGGAATCTCCGGCGTCGGAGTCTGGCTCCGTACCTTCAGCTACTGGAAACGCTCCGCCTGGGCCGGCCGCCGGACGATCGACGGCGTGCCGGTGATGGACGGGGTGATCACCAACCCGCTGGCCCACGCGACCTCCGCGGCACTCCGGCTGGCCCGGGCACAGCGGGCCGACGAACTGGCCGAGGTCGAGGTGGACCTGTTCCGGGCCAATGCGATCGAGTCGGACGACACCTCGGTGGTCCGGGTGGTGACGAACGACGGGACCCGGGTCACGCTCGGTCTGACCCTCTGCGCGGAGCAGTCGCAGGAGGCGCCGTACGTCGAGGTGGTCGGCACCGAGCAGGCGGCCCGGTTCTTCTACACCCAGGACCGGGTGGAGCTCCGGGCCGCGACGGACCTGACCGGGGCGCCGGCCGAGACGCTGACCTACGAACGGACCAGCCTGCTGGACAACCTGCTCGCGCACCGGGCGACCGGCGAGCCGCTGCTCTGCCCGCTGCTGGACACCGGCGGTTTCATGCGAGTCGTCGACGCGGTGGCCGCCGGGGAGCCGCGGCCGCTCGATCCGTCGGTGACCGAACTCGTCGAGGCCGACGGCGAGCAGCGGATGATGATCCCCGGGATCGACGCCTGGGTCCGCCGGGCCGCCTACGAGCACGCGACGTTCACCGCGCTCGGCGCACCCTTCACTCGCTGACGACGAGCCGCTGAAAGGTATCAGCGGTCCGCAGCGAAGGCGCCTCCGTGGGCTATTGACCCGCCGAGATCCTCTGGCCTACTGTTTTGAACTCAAGATCAAAACGATTCAATCGTGGATCGACGTACGAGGGGGTGCGTGCCGGTGACCCATGCTGCAAGCCCGGACCGGGGATCGACCGAACGACCGCCACTGTCCCGGCGCTCTTTGCTGCGAGCGGGGGGCCTGCTCACCGCCGGCCTCGCCGTCGGAGCGGGCGCCGGCTGCTCGGTGGTCAGTTCGGGACGCGACGCGACGGCGGTGCGGCCGAACAAGGAGCCCGCACCCGGCCGCAAGAAGACCATCGAGATCTACAACATCTGGGGTTCCACGGTCGGCAGCGGCCTGGTCCAGTGCGCCAAGGCCTTCGAGGATTCCCAGGACGAGATCGCGGTCCGGGTCACCTTCGCGCCGACGCCGGGTGGTGGCAGCACGATCCAGCAGAAGCTGTTCACGGCGATCGCCGGCGGCCAGGCCCCGGACATCGGGTTCTGCGACGCCGCGCTGGCGCCGAGCTGGACCTCGCTCGGGATCATGAAGGACCTGACGCCGTACTTCGAACGCGACGGCGTGCTGCTGGAGGACTTCTTCCCGGTCTGCGCGGCCAGCATGGCCTACCAGGACCGGGTCTGGAGCGTGCAGTGGGACGCCGACGCGAACTTCCCGTTCTTCTGGAACAAGGGACTGTTCTCCGAGTGCGGCCTCGACCCGGAACGCCCGCCGACCACGATCGAGGAGATCGATCAGATGGCGGCGGAGATCAACCGGGTGGAGGGCGGCCAGGCCACCCAGATCGGGATCATGCCGTGGAACCAGTACGGCGGCGGCAACTCGATGCTCACCTGGGGCTACTCCTTCGGTGGCAAGTTCTGGAACGACGGCACCAACGAGGCGACCACGGACGACGAGCCGAACATCAGGGCGTTGGAGTGGATGACCAAGTCGGCCCAGAGCATCGGCGGTGCCGAGGCGGCCGCGATCGCCCCGCCGTCCTTGCAGCTGCACCCCTTCTCGACCGGCAAGCTCGGCATGGCCTGCCTGGTCACGCCGAACCTGCTGCAGATCAAGCAACTGCACCCGGAGATCGAGATCGGCGCCACCCTGCTGCCGTACGCGCCGCCGGGAGCCAGCCGGCCCGGTGAGGGTGCCTGGCTCGGTGGTTGGTCGGGCTTCATCCCGGCCGCGGCGAAGGAGCCGGACGCCGCCTGGGAGTTCCTCAAGTGGTTCGCGATCTCCGATGAGGGAACCCAGACCCAGTGGGACAACATCGGCTTCCCGGTCGGGTACGCGAAGGCTCCGGTGAACCAGGCGATCGCGAGCGACCCGGACGCCGGGGTCTACCACGAGACGCTGAGCAAGATGGAGCACACCCGGCCGTTGATCACGGTCAGCGAGTTCCACCACCAGCAGATGGAGACCCAGGTGATGGCCGCCGTGTACGGACAGCGGACGGCACAGCAGGCCCTGCAACGGGTCAAGGAACTCAGCCTCCGCGAGGCCGAACGATTCGAACGGGTCGGGTGATCAACATGGCCACCGCCACCGTGGACCGGACCCGAGCGGTCAACCGCCGGCCGATGTCTCGTCAGACCAAGAGCAACATCAAGTGGGGTTTGATCTTCTGCTCACCGGCGATCGCCGGCTTGTTGATCTTCACCGCGTATCCGGTGCTCCGCTCGCTGCAGGCGAGCTTCACCTCCGGCACGATGCTCACCCCGGGCCGTTGGCTCGGCTTCGACAACTACGCCGACCTGTTCGGTGACTCCATCTTCTGGCAGGCGATGGGGAACACCGTCTACATCCTCGTCTGGTCAGTTCCGCTCGGCATCATCACCGCGCTGTCGCTGGCGCTGCTGCTGAACCTCAACGTGGGCGGCCGATCCGTCTATCGGGTGATCTTCTTCATCCCGAGCATCGTGCCGCTGGTCGCCTCCGCGGTGATCTGGTCCTACGTGTTCAACCCGCAGTACGGCGTGCTGAACTCGATCTTGGAACGCGTCGGCATCGACGGACCCTCCTGGCTCGCCGATCCGGACTGGGCCAAGCCGGCCTTGATCATCATGGCGGTCTGGGGTGTCGGCAATCTGATGGTGATCATGCTCGCCGGTGTGCAGGACGTGCCGGTGCAGCTCTACGAACAGGCCAAGATCGACGGCGCCGGGGTGTTCTCCCGGTTCCGGCACGTGACGCTGCCGTTCATGTCGCCACATCTGCTGTTCGCGTTGGTGACCGGCCTGATCGCCGGCTTCCAGTACTTCACCGAGGTCTTCGTGCTGACCAGCGGCACCGGCAGCCCGGCCGGGTCGACCATGGTCGCGGGGATGTACCTGTACCAGAACATCTTCGCGTTCTTCAAGGTCGGCTACGCGAGTGCGATGGCCTGGGTCCTGTTCGTCCTCGCGGCTGTCTGTGCGGTGATCGTCTTCCGTACCGTCGGTCGCCGGGTCTACTACGGGGGGAACTGATCATGTCCAACACCGTTGCGGACGACGCCGTCCTCGGTGAGCAGCGCCAGCAGACCCTGGCCGACGTGGGTCGCCGTGATCTTGAAGTGCGGCGCCGCCCGTTCTGGTCCCGGCTGCTGATCGGTCTGGCCAAGCACGCGGTGCTGATCGGGTTGTCGATCATCTTTCTGATCCCGTTGATCTGGATGGCGACCGGCGCCTTCAAGACCGCCGCCGATCTCAACGCCAGCCCGATCGTCTGGATCCCGGACGCGATCACCTTCGACAACTTCGCCCAGGCCGGTCAGTTGTTCCCGCTGGCCCAGTACTTCCTCAACACAGTGATCATCTCGCTGCTCTCGGTGATCGGTGCGGTGATCTCCTCGGCCATGGTCGGGTACGGGCTGGCCCGGATCGAGTGGCCGGGCCGGAACGTGCTGTTCGTGATCATCCTGGCGACGATGATGATCCCGTTCTACGTGACGATGTTCCCGGCCTTCGAGATCTTCCGGACCTTCGGGCTGACCAACACCTGGGTGCCGTTGATCTTGCCGCACTGGCTCGGCGTACCGGTCTACATCTTCCTGCTCCGGCAGTTCCTCCGGACGCTGCCGAAGGAACTGTCGGAGAGCGCCCGGATCGACGGGGCGAACGAGTGGCAGATCTTCACCCGGGTGATCCTGCCCTTGATCAAACCGGCGCTGGTGGCGGTCGGCCTGTTCCAGTTCCTGGTGTCCTGGAACGACTTCCTCGGCCCGTTGATCTACCTGACCGACCCGAACCTCTACACGATCTCGCTCGGCCTGAACTTCTTCAAGGGCGAGTACGCGACCGAGTTCGGCCCGCTGATGGCGGTCAGCACGCTCGCCGTCCTGCCCGTGATCATCCTGTTCTTCGTCGCCCAGCGCACGTTCATCCAGGGCATCACCCTGACCGGCGTCAAGGGGTAGTGGAACTACACCAATCGAGCTACCCTTACACCATGGCACTGAACATCAAGGACGCCAGAACCGAGGAGTTGGCTGCCGAGGTCGCCCGCCTCACGTCGGACACGAAGACCGGGGCGATCCGAAGTGCGCTCGAGGAACGGCTCGAGCGGGTGCTGCGGGAACATCAACGCGGCGCTCGGGCGGATCGGCTGCGTCGCTTTCTGGTCGACGAGGCCTGGCCGCAACTTCCGGTCGAGGTCCGGGGAGTGGAGATCACGAAGGCCGAGCGGGAGGAGCTGCTCGGGATCGGGGCTGACGGCGTGTGACCACGCCATCAGCGATGGTGGTGGACTCGTCAGCCCTGATCGCCGTGCTGACCGCCGAGCCCGAGGGCCGCAGGCTGATCGACCGGCTGAGCACCGCCACGACGATCCGGATCGGCGCAGCGACCCTGGTCGAAACAGGGATCGTCCTGGTGGCTCGCCTCGGGCTGCCGGGCAAGACCTTGTTGGCCAGGTTCGTCGAGGAGTCGGGTGCCGAGATCGTTCCGCTCGGTGATCAACATTGGAGCCTCGCCGTGGACGCGTTCACCCGTTACGGCAAGGGCCGCCATCCCGCCGCCCTGAGCTTCGGTGACTGCCTCACGTACGCGGTCGCCCGGTTGGCCGGCGAGCCGCTGCTCTGTCTCGGCGACGACTTTCCACAGACCGATGTTGATCTTGTGGACAGAGAGTCCTGACCAAGATCAGAAAGAAGATCCCCTGCGGCTCGGGTGCACCGCGCCGCAGGGGATCTCGGGTTTCAGAAAGCCTCCGTCAGTGACAGAGGATCAGAAGGCCTTGCCGGCCTGCTGACCATCGGTCACCGCGGCCGCCTTGCGCTCGGCGACCTTGCCCTTGAGCTCGACCAGCCGATCCTCCGGAGCCGCCCGGCGGGCGGCGGCCGGCGGCTGCAGGTCGACGAACTGGCCGGACAGCGCGCCGCGAACCCGGTTGTCCGCGCCGACCGGCGCCGGATCGTTGCCCTCGCCGCCGAGGTTGCCGCGGATGATGTTGCCGATCACCGAGACGCCGCCGTTGTTGTTGGCGATGGTGACGTTGCCGCCGAAGTAGTTCACGTCGGAGCAGTCGTCGATCAGGCCGCCACCACCGACCTGGACCGTCCCGTTGCCGTCGAACGCGGCCGCGCCGTCGATCTCGGTGCCACAGACGACCGAGCCGTCGACGTTGCCGGTCACGGTCAGGCCACCGGTCAGGGTGGAGTCGATCACGTCGGCGTACGCGGTGCCGGTGCCGGACACCGAACCGGCGACACTGCTGCCGCCGACGTACAGCTCGCCGGAGGCGGACTGCACGTTCTTGGTGATCTTGCTGTCCTCGAAGTACGCGAACGGGACGATCGTCTCGTCGGCGGGCGCCAGGCCCGCGTAACCGGCCGACAGCGTGGACGCCGCGAAGGTGGCACCGTAGCCGCCGCGGCTGGTGACCTTGCCGGCCACGGTGGTGTTGTAGGCATCGAGGTAGCCGTCCTCGGCCACCACGACGACACCCTTGAAGACGCCGTCGGTGACGACCAGGTCAGCCCCGGCCTGGACGGTCACTTTTCCTTCCACCGTGGTGCCCTCGAGGACACAGGACTTGCCCGCCGGAACGACGAGATCGCCCGGAACGGTGACCGCGCCGCCGGTGCCGATGCAACGGGTGACGAGATCGGCAGAGGCCGTGGTGGTGACGGCTCCGGCCAGTGCGATTCCGGCCAGCGAGGCCAGCGCAAGAACAGTACGCGCTTTCATGATCGACTTTCCCCCTAGTGAACTGAACGACGCAGCTGCGCGCTGTGACAGGGCGACAGTGCGCGATGGAAGTTTCCACAGACTTGACGCTTGCTATCGGTTGCATGTCCCGCGAGCGACAGAGCGTCGACTGAAGGTAACCCGGCCCTAAGTGGCCGTCAACAGGTCCGCAAAACAGTTCCCCTGAGGTTCAGCGGGCGTCCGACGAATTCAATTCAGGACGGCGAACTACTGGCGGATCGACACGATTCTTGATTGAATCGGCATCAATCATCTGATGAATTTCTGAGGAGCGTAGGCGATGACGCACGACCACGCATGGTTCACCCACGACCGGTTCGGAATGTTCGTCCACTGGGGTCTGTACGCCCTGCCCGCCCGGCACGAATGGGTGATGCACCGGGAGCAGACCCAGATCGCCGACTACGAGCGGTATCTGCGCTACTTCGAGGCCGACCTGTACGACCCGGAGCAGTGGGCGGCGACGGCCAAGGCGGCCGGCATGAAGTACGTCGTGCTGACCACCAAGCACCACGAGGGCTTCTGCCTCTGGGACAGCAAGCTGACCGACTACAAGATCACCAACACCCCGCACGGCAAGGACGCGATCCGGCCGTACGTCGAGGCGCTGCGGGCGGCCGGGCTGAAGGTCGGCTTCTACCACTCGCTGATCGACTGGCATCACCCCGACTACACGATCGACCTGATCAATCCGCGCCGGGAGGACGACAACATCCCGGAGCAGAACGAGGGTCGCGACATGGCCCGCTACCGGGAGTACCTGCACGGCCAGGTCCGTGAGCTGCTCACCGACTACGGCCAGATCGACTACCTGTTCTTCGACTTCTCCTACCCCGGCCGGGAACACCCGAACGGCGGCGCGCCCGGCAAGGGCCACGAGGACTGGGACTCGGAGAAGCTGATGGCGCTCTGCCGGGAGCTGCAGCCGAACATCGTGATCAACGACCGGCTGGACATCCCCGGGGACCTGGTCACGCCGGAGCAGTACCAGCCGAGCGGCCCGATGCTGCGCGACGGCAAGCCGGTGCTCTGGGAGGCCTGCCAGACCCTCAACGGCAGTTGGGGCTACGACCGGGACAACGACGACTACAAGTCGCCGGAGTTGTTGATCAAGATGCTGATCGACGGCGTCTCCAAGGGCGGCAACCTGCTGCTCAACGTCGGGCCGACCGGCCGCGGCGAGATCGATCCCCGGGCCCGGGAGAGCCTGGCCGAGATCGGCGACTGGATGACGTACCACGACAAGTCGATCTACGGCGCCGGCCCGTCCGAGTTCACCGCGCCGGTGGACTGCCGCTACACCCAGCGCGGTGACCGGCTCTACCTGCACCTGTTCTCCTGGCCGCTGAAGCACGTCCATCTGGCCGGTCTCGGCGGACACGTGGAGTACGCGCAGTTCCTGCACGACGCGTCGGAGATCTTCTTCAAGGAAGCGGATCCGCAGGCGCAGGCGCAGAACACCAGCCGCGGCGCCGAGGCCGAGGGTACGGTCACCCTGTCGCTGCCGGTACGGCCGCCGAACGTCGCCGTGCCCGTGGTGGAGATCTTCCTGAAGTAGGCCCGTTCGGTGGTGGGTGCGCGGGTCCTCGGCAGGCCCCGCACCCGCCCCGACCCCAGCCGCGGAAATGGCGTGCAGGGGGTTGATTCATCGGGTTGACTGTCGGCATGTCTGCACGTACTGCGCCGCATCGGGCGACCCCGGAACTCCGTACCGTCACCGAAGAGACCCGGGACGCCTACCTCAAGGCCGTCTCGCGGGGGTTCCACGACACCTTCAGCGCGGAGGACTGGGGACCCGGAATTGATCAGATCGAACCGGAGCGCAACTTCGGGTTCACGGTCGACGACCGGTGGGTGTCCAGTGCCGGTGCGTGTACCCGGGTGATGACGACGCCGGGCGGCTCGGTCCCGGTGGCGGCGGTGACCGTGGTGACGGTGGCGCCCGGCTATCGCCGGCGCGGCCTGCTGACCGAGATGATGCGGCACCAGCTGACCCAGGACGTGATCGCCCGCGGCACCGAGCCGCTGGCGCTGCTCTGGGCCTCCGAGTCGCTGATCTACGGGCGGTTCGGCTACGGCCGGGCCACCTCGCACCTGAGCGTCTCCGGCGCGACCCGGGACATGACCTTCCTGCCCGGCGTCGACCTCGGCGAAGGGTCGGTCGACGAGGTGACCAAGGACGAGGCGCTGACGGTGGCCCCGGGCGTACGGGAGAGCTTCCTGGCTGACCGGCCCGGCGCCCTGAACCGCACCAAGCTCGAGTGGGACTCGATCGCCCACGATCCGGAGAACCGGCGCCGCGGAGCCTCGGAACGGCGTTATCTGCTGCACTTCGCGGCCGACGGCACCCCGGACGGCTACGCCGCGTTCCGGACCAAGTGGACCGACGACGGCGGCGAGGTCATGATCAACGAGCTCGATGCCGCCACCCCGCAGGGCTATGCCCGGCTGTGGCGGTTCCTGCTCGACCTGGACCTGATCCGCAAGTTCCGCTTCCACAGCGTGCCCACCGATGAACCGCTGCGCCAGCTGGTCGCCGACCAACGGGCGATCAAGACGGAGTTGCACGACGCGACCTACGCCCGGCTGACGGATCTGCCGCGGGCGCTTGCGGCCCGGAAGTACACCGCCGAGCTCGACCTGGTCCTCGACGTCGCGGACACGTTCCTGCCGGACCTGGCCGGGCGGTACCGGGTCCAGGCCGGGCCGGAGGGCGCCGAGGTGACCCGGACCGACGCGTCCGCCGACCTCAGCCTGACCGTGCGCGACCTCGGCGCGATCTATCTCGGCGGCACCCCGCTGACCGCGCTGCACCGGGCCGGCCTGATCGGCGAGCACACGCCGGGCAGTGTCCAGGCCGTCACCACCGCCTTCTCCTGGCCGCGCGCCCCGCACTGCCCGGACGACTTCTAGCCGCCGTGCGTCAGCTGGCGAGCCCGGCGTGTTGTTCGAGGAATCGGGCGATGTCGTCGGGGTCCGCCAGGGGGAGTGGGTAGACCAGGAGCCGGTCGACGCCGAGGTCGGCGAACCGGTCGGCGGTGGCCTGATTCACCGGCTGGAGCTGTAGGGCGGTGATCTCCAGCGGGCCGAGTCGTTGAGGACGTTCTTGTTCGCCGGCGAGGGCGTCCAGGCGGTCGAGGTCCGCGGCGAGTTCGTCGGGGGTGCCGACGCCGATCCAGCCGTGGGCGCGGGTGAGGGCGCGGCGGAGGGCGGCGTCGCTGCGACCGCCGACGACGATCCGCGGGCCACCGGTGGAGGCCGGTCGTGGATGGGCGTCGATGTCGGAGAACCTCACGTACCGGCCGTCCATCGTCGGGAAGTCGGCCGTCCAGAGCTGGACCATGGCGTCGAGATATTCGTCGGTGCGGCGGCCACGCTCGGCGAACGGGACGCCGACCGCCGTCATCTCGGGTTCGAGGTAGCCGGCGCCGACGCCCAGGAACAGGCGCCCGCCGCTGAGCACGTCGAGGCTCGCGGCCTGCTTGGCGAGGACCAGCGGGTTGCGCTGCGGAAGGATCACGATCCCGGTGCCCAGTTCGATGCGCCGGGTCAGGGCGGCGACATAGGCAAGGTGGACCAGTGGGTCGAGGATCGGGTCCCGCGGGTCCATCGGAGTGTCCGGCGTCCGTGGGCTGGGTAGGACGACGTGCTCGCCGACCCACCACGAGGTGTAGCCGAGGTCTTCGGCGAGCCGGGCGAGCCGGGCGGTGACCTGCGGCGGGTGGGCCGCCTTCGCGTTCAATCCGTTCACGCCCAGTTGCATGATCAGGCTCCGATCTCCAGGACCGCCTTGCCGATGATCTTGCGGCTGCGCAGATCATCGGCCACTGCGGCGAACTGCAGCCAGGACTCCCGGCGGCCGATCTGTGGGTCGAGGGCGCCGTCGGCGACCAGGTCGAGCAGCAGGGCCAGGTCCGATGCGATCCCGAGCTGGATGATGAACGCCTCGACCCGGCGCCCAGCCATGCCACGGCGACGTTCGGCCTCGAAGTCGATCATGGTCGGGCGACCGGACGCCTGGCCCACACTGACCGCGAGCCCACCCGTGTCGAGCAGCCCGAACGCCTGGCTGAGCAGGGGACCGCCGACGTTCTCGATCACTCCGCCGACCGGCCGGCGGACGTCGGCCAGGTCGGTGACGACCTCGCGGGCGCCGAGCCCGGTCAGGCCGGTCGCGCGGGCCGTGCTGCCGACGGCGGCGACCACCTCGGCCCCGGACAGCGCCGCAAGCTGTACGGCGAACCGGCCGACCCCGCCGGAGGCCCCGGTGACCAGCACCCGCCGGCCGAGCAGCGGTCCGAGCCGACGCAGGGCCTGCAGTGCGGTGACGCCGGCGCCGGGCAGCGCGGCGGCCGTGGTCAGCTCCACGCCATCGGGCACGACGGCGGTGTCGGCGGCGGCCGCAGTCCGATGCTCGGCCCAGGCCCCACCCATCGCGAAGGAGACGACTCGGCTTCCTGCCGGCGGGCCGGAGCCATCCGCGGCCGGCGTGCGGACGATCCCGGCAGCGTCGACACCCGGGATGTCACCGGCAGCGAGATTGACGTCCCGGTACGCGACGTCGAGGAAGTTGAGCGAGGCGGCCCGCACGTCGATCAGCACCTGATGCGGTTCCGGCTCTGGCTCCGGCGCTTCGGACATCCGCAGGCCGGCTGCCGGGTCATGGACGATGGCTCGCATGGATCCAGCCTGGGCTCGGCTGTCGATCCCTGTCCAAGACCCGTTCGCATAACCTTTGGCTATGAACGTGCGCGTGCAGGATGTGCGCTACTTCCTCGCGGTCGCCGAGGATCTCAGCTTCACCCGGGCCGCGGAGCGGCTCTTCGTCTCCCAGCCGGCGTTGTCGAAACAGATCAGGCAACTCGAGGCGCAGTTGCGGGCCACGCTGTTCACCCGCGGACACCGCACGGTGGGGCTCACGGCTGCCGGTGCCGCATTCCTGCCGCGGGCCCGGGCCCTCGTCGCCGAGTGGCAGGCCGCCACCGAGGAGGTACGGCTGGCCGGCCACACGCTCACCGTCGGGTTCCATTCCCGGATCGGACGTGGGCTCATCCCCACGATCACCGCCACCCTGCAGGAACGCCTGGAGGGCTGGCGTCTGCAGTTTCGCCAGGTTCCGTGGGGCGACCCGGCCGTCGGGCTGACGGACGGCACCGTCGACGTGGCGCTCGCCTGGCTCCCCGTACCCGAGGGTCTGGAGACCCGCCGGATCGCTGTCGAGGATCGCAGTGTTGCTCTCGCCGTCGGGCACCGGCTGGCCGCGCGGACGTCCCTGCGGTTCGCCGACATCGTCGACGAACCGGTTGTCGCACGGCCCTCCTCGGCCGGTCCGCTGCGGGACGCCTGGCTCGCCATGGACCGGCGCACCGATCCGCCCACGATCGCCGGCGAGGCCGCCACTCCCGACGAGGCGTACGAACTCGTCGCCGCCGGCGACGGGGTGCTGCTCCAGCCGGCCGGCAGCTGCACCGTCCATCAACGCGGCGACATCGTCTACCGGCCGGTCCTGGACCTGCCCCCGGCCGAACTGGCGGTCGTCTGGCGATCCGGCGACCGCAGACCGGCCGTCCAGGTGGTCACCGACGCCTGCTTCCACTGCGCGCAGCCCGGGACCTGACTTCCGTTCCGGTCCACGGGACGGCCCGAACGGAACCGTTGGCAACTGATGGCAAGCGTTTGCCCTGCAGACTGGGCCCAGCTTAGGGTCGGGAGGCGTGACCACGACGTGGACCTTGTCCGGTTTCGGGGACGAGATCGACCCTGACCCCGTCGTTCAGGTCGCGGTGTTGCAGGCGCTCGGCGCCCGGCACCTCGAGGTCCGCAGCGCCTGGCGGACCAACATCGTCGAGTTCGACGATGATCAACTTTCCCGCCTCGGGGCCGTCCTCAGTGAACGCGAGATGGGTGTCTCGGCGATCGCCTCGCCGATCGGCAAGGTCGACGTCTCGGCACCGATCGAGAACGAACTCGGGCGGTTGGACGCGGCGATCAAGGCCGCTCAGGCGCTCGGCGCCGGGTTCATCCGGATCTTTTCCTTCTACCGGGGCGAGGGCGTTGCCGTCGAGGCGGTTCGGGACCAGGTGATCGACCACCTGAGTGCGCTCGCCGAACGAGCCGACCGAGCCGGGCTGGTGCTGCTGCACGAGAACGAGAAGGGCATCTACGGCGACGTTCCGTCCCGGGTGCACGACCTGATCACCGCGGTCGGTTCGCCGGCACTCAAGATCGCCTGGGACAACGCCAACTTCGTCCAGTGCGGCGTGCGGCCCTACACCGACGGCTTCGAACTGCTGCGGCCGCACGTGGCGTACCTGCAGGTCAAGGACGCCCGGGCCGCCGACGGCAAGGTCGTCCCGGCCGGCGAGGGCGACGGGGAGCTGGCCGAGACCGTGGCCGGGCTTCGTGATCATGGATTCGACGGCTTCGCCTCACTGGAGCCGCACCTCACCGTCGCCGGTCAGCTCGGTGGATTCTCCGGCCCGGCCGCGTTCGGACGCGCGGCCGCCGCCTTTGCTCAACTCACCCACACTCAAGGAGTGAACCTTCGATGACGGCCCAAGAACCCGTCCGTACGACCACGCCCGGACCGACCCGGATCGTGATCATCGGCTGCGGTGTGATCGGCAAGCACCACGCCCTCGTCGCGACCAAGCACCCCGACTTCGTCGTCACCGGTCTGGTCGACACCGACCCGGCGGCGATGGAGCAGGTGGCCGAGGTCGTCGTGGAGCAGGGCGCCGACCGGCCGGGCTCGTACGGCAGCATCGCCGACGCGCTCGCCGCCGGGGCAGACCTGGCCGCGATCTGCACCCCGAGCGGGCTGCACATCGAGGAGGCCGAGGAGTGCCTGGCCGCCGGCGTGCACGTGGTGATCGAGAAGCCGCTGGACGTCAGCGTCCAGCGCGGGGTCGAGTTCGCCCGGCTGGTCGAGGCCGCCGAGCAGCGCGGCCAGGTGGTCAGCGTGATCAGCCAGCACCGGTTCGACCCGGGCAGCCAGGTGGTCCGCAAGATCATCGAGGAGAAGAAGCTCGGCACGGTCACGTCGGCGATGGCGAGCATGGCCTGGTTCCGCAGCCAGCAGTACTACGACTCCGGCGACTGGCGCGGCACCTGGGCGCTGGACGGCGGCGGCGCGGTGATGAACCAGGGCGTGCACACGGTCGACCTGCTGCGCTGGTTCCTCGGCCGGCCTTCCGAGATCTTCGCCCACACGGCCCAGTTGGCCCACGAGCGGATCGAGATCGAGGACACCGCGACGGCGACGATCAGGTTCGAGTCCGGTGCCCTCGCGGCGCTGCACCTGACCACCGCGGCCTACCCGGGCCTGACCGTCCGGCTGCAGGTGCACGGCTCGCTCGGCTCGGCGATCATCGACAACGACCAGCTGAAGTACCTGCATGCCGGCGACGGCGAGGTGGACGCCAACCTACGCAGCGCGAAGTCCCGGGCCAACCAGGCCGAGCAGGCGAGCCAGGGCGAGGACGAGTTCTCCGGCAGCCGCAACGACCCGAATTCCTTCCTGGCCGGACATCTGCGCCAGTACGACGACGTCGCCGCGGCGATCCGGGGCGAGAGCCGGCCGCTGGTGGACACCAACGAGGCGCTGCTCTCGCTGGCCCTGGTCCGGGCGATCTACATCTCCGCGACACTCGGCCAGCCGGTCGCCTTCGACGACGTGCTGAACGGCAAGTACGACGACGTCGAGCCCGTGATCAAGGGCCGCCCGGCCGTCACCGCGGACGCCTGAACGCCCGGAACCTTTGAGAAGCAAGGAATTCCAAGAATGAGCGCACGCGCCGTGCACCTCGGACTGGGCGCGTTCTTCCGCGCCCACCAGGCCTGGTACACCCATCGGGCCAACCAAGATCAGTCGGGCGATCCCTGGCTGATCACTGCCTTCACCGGTCGGCAGGTCGAGCTGGCCGACACCCTGACCGCCCAGGGCTGCCGCTACACCCTGATCGAACGGGCCGCCGATGGTGATCATGCAACCGTGATCGAGAGTCTCGGCGCCGCCGTCCCGGGTGGTGATCATGAAGCCTGGCTGGCCGCGCTGGCCGACCCGGCCACCGGCGTTCTGACCAGCACGGTCACCGAGGCCGCGTACCGGATCCATGATCAGGACCGGGATCGGCTGATCGCGGGCGAGCCGGGGATCTCCGCACCGGCACGGATCCTGGACGGCCTGCGGGCCCGGTTCCGGGCCGGCGGTGCGCCGCTCGCCGTGCTCTGCTGCGACAACCTGACCGACAACGGGGCGATGCTCCGCGGCCGGGTGCTGGAGCTGGTCGGTGATCTTGGTGGCGACGCCGGGCTGGCCGACTGGGTGGCCGAGTCGATCACGTTCCCGTCCAGCATGGTGGACCGGATCACGCCGGCCACCACGCCCGATGATCTTGTCGTGGCCAAGCAGTTGACCGGCTGGGATGATCAGGTTCCGGTGGTCACCGAGCCGTTCAGCGAGTGGGTGATCACGGACGACTTCCCGGCCGGGCGGCCGGCCTGGCACACGGCCGGGGTACGGCTGGTGGACGACGTGGAGCCGTACGAGCAGCGGAAGTTGTGGCTGCTCAACGGCGCCCACTCGCTGCTCGCGTACTACGGGCTGCAGCGAGGTCTGGCCACCATCGCGGAGGCGATGGACGACCCGGCCTGTGTCGCGACGATGGAAGACGTCTGGCGGGACGCGGCCGCGGTGCTGCCGTTCCAGGAGGCGGAGATCACCGAGGCGACCGAAGCCCTGCGCGAGCGGTTCGGCAATCCGCGGATCCAGCACCGGCTGGCCCAGATCGCGGCCGACGGGTCGCAGAAGTTCCCGGTCCGGTTCGGCGAGGTGTACCGGCGGCGCCGGGCGGCCGGACTTGATCATGGCGCCGGGCTGCCGGTGGCGGTCGCCGCCTGGATCCGGCACCTGGCCACCGATCAGGTCAAGGACGCGGGTGCCGCCGAGTTGATCACCCGGCTGGCCGCCGCGGCCGGCGACGCCGATCGGGTCCGGCTGGCCCTCAGCGTGCTCGGGCCCGAAGCGGCCGACGATAATGATCTTGCCCGGGACACCGAAGCCCGGCTCACCGAATTACAGGAGAAGTCGTGAAGATCGAACGCGCCGAGGTGATCGTCACCTCGCCGGACCGCAACTTCGTCACGCTGAAGTTGACCACCGATGACGGACTGACCGGCCTCGGTGACGCCACGCTGAACGGCCGCGAGCTGTCCGTCGCGTCCTACCTGTCCGACCACGTCGTGCCGTTGTTGATCAACCGCGACGCGCACCGGATCGAGGACACCTGGCAGTTCCTCTACCGGAGCGCCTACTGGCGGCGCGGCCCGGTCACCATGGCCGCGATCGCCGCCGTCGACGTGGCGCTGTGGGACATCAAGGCGAAGGCCGCCGGGCTGCCGCTCTACCAGCTGCTCGGCGGGGCCAGCCGCAATGGCATCCTCGCCTACGGGCACGCCAGCGGGCCGACCACCGAGGCGCTGTTCGACAGCATCCGGTCCCACCAGGAGCAGGGCTACCGGGCGATCCGGGTGCAGACCGGCGTGCCGGGCCTGAAGGCGATCTACGGCGTCGCGGCCAACCAGACCGCCGCGGGCAACAAGGGCAAGCGGTACGACTACGAGCCGGCCCAGCGGTCCGGTCTGCCGACCGAGGAGGACTGGGACACCCGGGCCTACCTGCGGCACCTGCCCACCGTCTTCGAGGCGGTCCGCAACGAGTTCGGACCGGAGCTGCCGCTGCTGCACGACGGCCATCACCGGATGACCCCGATCCAGGCGGCCAAGTTGGGCAAGGCCCTGGAGCCGTACGACCTGTTCTGGCTGGAGGACTGCACCCCGGCCGAGAACCAGGAGGCGCTCCGGCTGGTCCGGCAGCACACCACGACGCCGCTGGCGATCGGCGAGATCTTCAACACCGTCTGGGACTACCAGACCCTGATCCGCGAGCAGCTGATCGACTACGTCCGCAGCGCGGTCACCCACACCGGCGGCATCACGCAGCTGAAGAAGATCCTGGAGTTCGCCGCGCAGTACCAGATCAAGTCCGGCATCCACGGCCCGACCGACATCTCGCCGGTCGGCATGGCCGCGGCCCTGCATCTTGATCTTGCGATCCACAACTTCGGGATCCAGGAGTACATGAAGCACGGCGAGAAGACGAACGCCACCTTCAAGCAGTCGTTCACGTTCGACGACGGCTACCTGCATCCGGGTGAGCAGCCCGGGATCGGTGTCGAACTGGACGTGGACGAGGCCGGCAAGTACCCGTACCAGATGGCCTATCTGCCGTTCAACCGGCTGGCCGACGGGACCGTACACGACTGGTGATCAGATACCGAAAGCCCTGAGTCCCGCCGTTGGGACTCAGGGCTTTCGGCTTTCAGTGCCGTGACGGCACTGGCTCAGATGCAGACGAGGCCGAGCAGGTCGATGATCTTGCAGTCTCGATCGTCATCGTCATCGTCGTCGCCGCGAGGCGGCTTGGTCGACTTGCCGGTCGGGTCCTTGCTCGGTTCGT
Source organism: Microlunatus sp. GCM10028923 (assembly GCF_042666975.1). Lineage (NCBI taxonomy): Bacteria > Bacillati > Actinomycetota > Actinomycetes > Propionibacteriales > Propionibacteriaceae > Microlunatus > Microlunatus sp. GCM10028923. Next base: position 285,919 of record NZ_JBHTFF010000002.1, read on the forward strand.
CGGTCGGCTCGCCGGAGGGCTCCGGATCGCCGGTCGGCGACGGCTTTTCCGTCGGCTCCGGATCCTCGGTCGGCTCGGGGGCCTTGGTGGTGCTGGGCGCCTTCGTCGGCTCGGGTTCCTTGGTCGGCTCAGGCTTCGTGATCGGATCCCGGGTGGGCTCCGGCTCCTTGGTCGTCGGAGCCGGCTCTCTGGTCGGCTCCTTGGTCGCCGGCGGCCGGGTCGTCTGGGTCGCCTTGGGTTCCTCGGTTTGCTTCGGTGTCGCGGTCCGGCTCGAGGCGGGGCGCTCGGGCGCATCGTCGGAGGGCTCGTCCCGATCACCGGACTGACCCTCGGGGGTGCGCTCGGTCGCCGACGGCGGGGTCGGATCCGGCGACTTCTCGCTCGGCGGCTGCTCGCTCGGCGGGGTCGACGGCGGTTCGTACGCCTCGTTGGTCTGGGGCGGGTCCGTCGGCTGCTGGTTCTGCTCAGCCTCGAGCCGGATCCGGTCCAGCTCCGCCTGCCGCTCCTTCGCCAGCCGCTCGGCCTCGGACTGGCCGGGCTCCTCGGCGCCGGCACTCCAGATGCCGGGCAGGATGATCCGGGTGCCGGGCGCGACGCTCGAACTGACCGGCTGGTTCTGGCCGAGGACGGCGGTCGTGCTGACCGCCAGCGACAGACCGAAGCCGGCGCCGATCACCAGCAGGCGGCGCAGGCCGGACCTGCGGGGTGGTGGGGTGCTCTTGGGTTCGGGGGCTCCGCCCTGCGCCGGCGGAGTCGCCGCGCGCCGTGGGTGGGGTGAGTGATCGGATGAGGGTGTGGGTCGGCCTGACACCGAGTAGGACCTCCTCGACGCGCGATCGGGCCCCCTGCGCGTTCCTACAACAACGGCGAACGTCCCCGATCAACGTCCGTTGTCAAACCTTCGGATTCGAGCGCCCTCCCATGGACACTCGGGGTGCCCGGCTCGAATCCGAAGGGCTCAGACTACCGAGCCGCCCGGCCCACGGGAACCCTGCACAAGCAACCAGTTCGAGGAAACTGTGATCGGGGCGTTATCGTGGTGGTGAACGACAGGGGAGCGCCGTAGGGCGCTGAGAGTGCGACACATCGCAGACCCTCGAACCTGATCCGGTTGACACCGGCGTAGGGAGTCGGGCCTTTCTCGAGCCGCGACGGGTCACCGTCCGGTTTTCCCTTCCATCGACCGTTGGAAGGACCATGATCATGACCACCGAGACCACCACCTCCGACCCGCATCGCGCGGTCGGGCCACTGCTGCGCTGGCGTACCGTCGATCTGATCACCGCGGTGATGATCGGCGTCGCGTTCGGCATCGCCTTCATCGGCTGGGCCCAGGTGACCAACCTGACCGGACCGCTGTTCCTCGCCCTGCCGCCGCTGGCCGGGCTGCTCGGCGGCTTCTGGTGGCTGCCGGCCGTCGTCGGCGGCCTGATCATCCGCCGGCCCGGTGCGGCGCTGCTGGCGATGCTGGTCGGGGCCAGTGTCGAGCCGCTGCTCGGCGGGCAGTGGGGGATCAGCACGCTCGGCTCGGGCTTGTTCCAGGGCATCGGCGTCGAGCTCGGCTTCCTGCTCTTCGGCTACCGCCGGTTCACCGCCCTGTCCGCGATGCTCGGCGGCCTGCTGGCCGGGCTGCTGGAGACGCCGTACGAGTGGCTGACCTACTACCAGGAATGGGCGCTGCCGTACGCCCTGCTGTACGCGGTGATGATGATGATCTCCGGCGCGCTGCTCGGCGGCCTGGTCGGGCTGGCCCTGGTCAAGGCGCTCGCCGCGACCGGCGTACTGGCGCCGTTCCCGCCCGGCCGGGAGCGCGCGGCGGCGCACCAGGTCTGACCGTGACGGCGGAGTCGAAACCGGTCCAGGTCGCGGCGGGCGAGGTCGTCGCGACCGGACTGACCTGGCGGCCGCACGGGCGCCGGGAGCCGACGCTGCGCGACCTGACGCTGACCCTGCGGCCCGGCGAACGGGTGCTGCTTGCTGGGGCCAGCGGATCCGGGAAGTCGACGCTGCTCCGGCTGCTCGCCGGGCTGGCCGACGAGAGCCTCGGCGAGCTGACCGGCGCGTTGCGGCTGCCCGACGAGCGGCCCGGCCGGGCCGGGCTGCTGCTGCAGGATCCGGGGCACGCGGTGGTCGCCGAGCACGCCGGCCGGGACGTCGCGTTCGGGCCGGAGAACCGGCGCGCCGACCGGCCGGAGATCCTGTCCCGCTCGGAGCGGGCGCTGGACGCGGTGCGCTTCCCGTACCCGGCGGTGCGGCGGTCGACCGACCTCTCCGGCGGCGAGACGCAGCGGCTCGCGCTGGCCGGCGCCCTGGCGCTGGACCCGGCGTTGCTGCTGCTCGACGAGCCGACCGCGATGCTCGATCCGGAGGGCGCGGCGACGGTCCGGCGGGCGGTGGTCGAGGCGGTCGCCGACCGGCCGGTCACCGTGGTCGTGGTGGACCACCGGCCGGGGGACTGGCTCGACTTCTGTGACCGCCTGATCGTGCTCGGCCCGGACGGCAGCCTGCTCGCCGACGGTCCGGCCGACGCGGTGCTCGCGGAACGCGGCGCCGAACTGGCCGCCGCCGGGGTCTGGGTGCCGGAGGCGCCGCGGCCGGAGCCGGTCCCGGTGTCCTGGCCGGCCTCGGCCTCGGGATCGGGTCCGGCGGTGGGGCTGCGGGTGTGCGGGCTCGCCGTCGACGCCCCGGGCCGAGAGCGCTCCGCGGCCGAGCCGCTGATCGACGGACTGGACCTGGACGTCCGGCGCGGTGACCTGCTGGCGGTACGAGGACCCAGCGGGTCCGGCAAGTCGACCCTGCTCCGGGTCCTGGCCGGCCTGCGCCCGGCCCGGACCGGCAGCGTGACCGTCGCCGGGGCCGCGCTGCCGAGGCGGTCCCGGGAGTTGGCGCGCCGGGTCTCCTGGCAGCCGCAGTACGCGGAGCAGCAGTTGACCCGGCGGACCGTCGAGGCGGAGGTGCTGGCCACCAGCGAGGCGGTGCTGGCCGACGACCCGGAGGCGCTCCGGGCGGCGCGGGCCCGGGCCGACGCGATCCTCGCCGCCCTCGGGCTGGACCGGCTGCGCGGCGCCGACCCGTACACGCTGTCGGGGGGTGAACAGCGCCGGGTCGCCCTGGCCGCGGCGGTGGCCCACCGGCCGGACCTGGTGCTGCTGGACGAGCCGACCGTCGGCCAGGATCGCGGCACCTGGGCCGCGGTCGCCGGCGTGATCGACGCCCTCCGTGCCGACGGTGCCGTGGTCGTGGTGGCGACTCATGATCAGGAACTGGCCGCCCGGGCCGATCGGACCGTCGAGCTCGGCGGAACCGGCGAAGCGCCTGACGAGCGGCCGGACCACCGGATCGCGCCGGTCGTCGAACCGGGTGATCCGCCCGCCGCGCGGTGCAACCCGGTGGCGTTGTTGATCATCGCGCTGGGGGCGGCGATCGGTTCGTTCTTCGTGTCGGACTGGCGGGTCGGGCTGATCACCCTCGCGCTGTCGCTGCTGTTGGCCCCGCTGGCGGTCCGCGGCGTCCGGCCGACCCTGGCCCGGCTGGTCCCGGTGACGCTGGCCGCGATCACGGTCGGCTGGTCGGCGCTCGCCTTCTCGGAGCGCGGCTTCCTGGCACCGGACGCGTGGCCGGTGGCGGCCGCCGAGGTGACCCGGATCGCCTGCCTGGTGATTCCGGGGGTGCTGCTGATTCCGTCCCTGCCGCCCAGTCGGCTGGGCGACGCGCTGGCTCAGCGGTGCAGGGTGCCGCACCGGCCGGTGGTGGCGGCCGCCGCGGGCCTGCTCCGGCTGCAGCATCTGCTGGACGTGTGGCGGACCATGGCCGACGTACGGCGGATCCGCGGTCTCGATCCCGGCCGGTCGCCCGCCGGGCGGGTCCGGCAGGCGGCCGGGATGACCTTCGCCCTGCTCGTGTACGCGCTCCGGTCGGCGCAGCAGTCGGCGCTGTCGATGGACGCCCGCGGTTTCGCCGGCGCCCGCCGCCGGACCTTCGCCCTGCCGTCACCGTGGCGCGGCGTGGACTGGCTGGCCGTCGGCGTCGCGGTCCTGCTGACCGCGGCGCCGATCCTGCTCAGCCTCGGCTTCGGCTGACCGTCAGAGGTATTCCTCGATCGCGCCGAGCAGTACGGACTTGGACTTGGCGCCCTTGAAGGCCTTGACCAGCTCGCCGCCGACGTACACCTGGATGGTGGGCAGGCCGAGCACGTGGTTGTTGGACGGCGTGACCGGGTTGGTGTTGGTGTCCAGCTTGACGAAGGTCACCTTGTCGCCGTGCGCCTGCGCCAACTCCTCGATCACCGGGGCGACCTGCTTACACGGGCCGCACCAGTCGGCCCAGTAGTCGACCATGACCGGCTTGTCGGACTTGAGGACGACTTCCTCGAAGGTGTCGTCGGTGACTTCGCTGACGGAGCCCATGTCTCTCCCTGCTCTCCTCTTCGGTGCTGACTGTTCAGACGCCGGCCGGGACGGCGGCCTCGGTGGCCACGTCCGCCAGGTCGGCGAGATAGCGCTCGGCGTCCAGCGCGGCCGAGCAGCCGGTGCCGGCCGCGGTGATCGCCTGCCGGTAGGTGTGATCGACCAGGTCGCCGCAGGCGAACACGCCGGGCAGGTTGGTCCGGGTGCTGCCGGGCTGGGTGAGCACGTAACCCTCGTCGTCCAGGTGGACCTGGCCGCGGACCAGCTCGGACCGCGGGTCGTGGCCGATCGCGATGAACAGGCCGGAGATCGGAAGTTCCCGCTCCTCACCCGTCTGGGTGTCCCGCAACGTGACGCAGTCCAGCGCGTGCTCGCCCTTGATCTCAGCGATCTCGGAGTTCCAGCCGAACTTGATCTTGGGATCGTTCTCGGCCCGCTTCGCCATGATCTTGCTCGCCCGAAGTTGATCACGCCGGTGGATCAGCGTGACCGACTTGGCGAACCGGGTCAGGAAGGTGGCCTCCTCGACGGCCGAGTCGCCGCCGCCGACCACCGCGATGTCCTTGTCCCGGAAGAAGAATCCGTCACAGGTGGCACACCAGGAGACGCCGTGCCCGGACAGCCGGTCCTCGTCCGGCAGCCCCAGCTTCCGGTAGCCGGAACCCATCGCCAGGATCACGGCGCGGGCCGAGAAGGTGTTGCCGTACGCGTCCTGCACCGTCTTCACGTCGCCGGTCAGATCGACCGCCGTGACGTCCTCGGCGACCAGCTCGGCGCCGAACCGTTCGGCCTGCTTGCGCAGGTTCTCCATCAGGTCCGGGCCGAGGATGCCGTCGGCGAAGCCGGGGTAGTTCTCGACGTCGGTCGTGTTCATCAACGCACCGCCCGCGTCGACCGAGCCGATGAACACCAGCGGCTTCAGCGCGGCCCGTGCCGCGTAGATCGCCGCCGTGTACCCGGCCGGTCCGCTGCCGATGATGATCACGTCGCGCACCTCGCCCGAGGGCTTGGTGGCCACCGTCTCGGCGGCCGGGGTGGAGAGCGTGATCGCGTTGACGGCCGGAACGATGCCGGAGAGGTTGCTCATCGAGATCCTTGTGGTCGTGTCGTTTTCGGAGCTGTACGGCTTCCGCCATCGCAACCCTACAGCGGTCAAACGCCCTCACCGGGCCGACTATTCCGGCACGGACCAGCGGGCCGGCACGGCCACGCCGACCGCCCCCAGCAGCGCCACCGGCGGCAGCAGGAGCAGCCCCCGCTCGCCGAGGTACGGCAGCGCCGCGGCCGCCAGCCCGCTGCCCGCCGCACCGGCCAGCAGGCCGGCACAGACCAGCGAGGAGTAGCCGCGGGCCAGGTCCGGCGCCGGGACCACCCGGTCCAGCTGCCCCGAGAGCAACACCCCGAGCGGCGCGGCGAGCAGGCCGCCGCAGAAGCCGGTGAACAGCAGCAGCCACGGGACGCCGGCGACCGCCCAGGCGAGCGCGGCCATCGCGGCGGCGACGCCGGTGACGACGGCGAGCCGGGTCATCGGCCGCCCGGGCCAGCCGCGGGCACCGTAGCCGAGGGCGCCGGCCACGTCGCCCAGCGCGCCGGCAGAGGCGATCGCCCCGGCCAGGAAGGCGAGGCCGGCCGCGGAGGTCACGCCGGGGATCGCGACGGCGGTCACCCCGGCCGCCAGCCCGACGCAGGCGTTGATCCCGAGCAGCCAGCCGAGGCCGCCGCGCCACCACCGCGACCCGGACCCGGACCGGGCCGCAGCCGGCCGGGTGGTCCCGCCGCGAGAGCGTACGGCGGATCGGTAGAGCACGGCCGAGCCGAGCATCAGCACGGCGATCAGGCCGAGCCCGGCGGCCGGCAGGGCGATCGCGACGGCCAGGCTGACCAGCAGCGGGCCGATCAGGACGGCGCCCTGGAACAGGACGGTCAGCAGGGCATAGCCGGCGGTGCGGCCGGCCGGGTCGAGCACGACGGTGGGCAGCCAGGCCCGGACCGCGGTGGTGATCGCCGGCACCGAGAGGCCGGCCAGGCCGACCACGCCGATCATGATCACGGGCGGTCCGTCGGCGTACCCGATCATGATCAGGGACGCGAACCCGGCCGCCGACAGCAGACTCATGATCATGATCAACTTCGCCGGGTTCCGGCCGCCGAGCAGTCGGCCCTGGATCAACAGGCCGAGGGCATTACCGGCGCCGAAGACCCCGGCCAGGGTTCCGGCCCACTGCAGGGATCCCGTCCACTGCTGGACGCTGAGGATGATCGCGAGGCTGGCCATGCCGATCGGCAGGGCACTGAGAAAGACGGCGGACAGAGCCGGTACGACGGCAGGGGTTGACCAGAGTTTCCGATAGGGCTGCAACATAAATGGGCATACCTCCAGGAGGCTGCCCACCCACCCATTGCCGGTGCGAGTCACCGGCTCGTATAGGCGCCCATGTTAGCGGAAGCGTTCCGCCCTCAGGAGGGTTCGTTGTCGGCGGTGCCGCCCTCGCGGTACGGCGAGGTGACGCCCTCGTAGACGAGGTGGGTCATCATGCCGAGCGTCGCATGCTCCAGATTGTGGCAGTGGTCCATCCAGATACCCGGGTTGTCCGCCCGCAGCTCCACCTCCCAGACCTCGCCCGGCTGCACCTCGAAGGTGTCCAGCCAGAGCGGGCTCCCGGTCGGCGCCCGGCCGTTCACCCGGAGCACCCGGACATGATGGCCGTGCGGATGCATCGGGTGGGTCTCGAACCCGCGGTTGACGATCCGGAACAGGACCAGGTCGCCCCGGCGCACGACCGTGGCGGGGACGTGCGGGTAGACCTGCCCGTCCATCGTGTACGCCAGCGCCGGACCACCGTCGTGCCAGCGCGGGAGGCGATCGAGCACGACCGTGCGTTCCTGGGTGAATCCGGTCGGCGGTGGCTCCGCACCGGCCGCCGAGCCGTAGCCGAGCGGGTCGAAGGTTCGGCTCGGGGTGACCTGCAGTGGGTCATCCGCCGGAGCCGTCGGGCGGGCCGGGTCGGCGAGTATCAGGCCGACCGAGTCGAAGCCGACGGCTCCGACCCGGACCGGGGTCGCGGGCATGGTGAACGTGACGTCGTAGCGCCCGCCGGCCGGCAGCCGGAGCAGCTCGGCGCGGATCGGGGTCGGTTCGGCCAGGTCGGTTCCGTCGATGGCAGCGACCCGGAAGTCGGTCCCGGAGACGACGAACTGCCGGGTCTCCTGGTCGGTGTTGATCAGGCGCAGCCGGACCGACCGGCCGGTCGGCACCGGCTGTCGGCGCACGGTGTCGGTCGCGCCGAGCAGGGCGATCCCGCCGCGGCTGTGGAACGGGAGGGTCAGGTCGACGTCGGCCCGCGGTCGGTCCCGGGGATGCACCACCAGGGTGCCGAACAGGCCGCGCCGCAGGGCACCGGCGGAGCGCTGATGGGTGTGGTACCAGTAGGTCCCGACCTGGGCGGCGACGAACCGGTAGCTGAACGTCTCGCCCGGCCGGACCGCGTCCTGGGTCACGCCGGGCACCCCGTCCTCGCCGTTCGGCACGTCGTAGCCGTGCCAGTGCAGCGTGACTCCGGCGGTCAGGTCCCGGTTGCGCAGCGTCACCTCGATGACGTCGCCCTGCTCGGCGACGATGGCCGGCCCCGGCAGCGATCCGTACGTCCAGGCCTCGAGAGTCCGACCGGACGGCAGGGCGACCGTCTGCTGGGCCGCCTCCAGGGTGATCCGGACCCGTCGCCCGGCGACCGAGGCCGGTGTCCGCAACTCGGCCACCGAGACCTGGTCGCCGGGCGGGTCCCCTGCCCCCGGTCCATGATCATGATCATGGCCGCCGTGACTGTGGGCGTTCGCCGTGGGCGCGGCGGGCCACGGCACGGCCGCCACCAAGATCATGATCAGACAGCCCGCCGCAGCCACAGTCGAGATCGTGCGCCGATCGGCTCGCCGGGTCAGCACAACCCAGCTGATCACGGTCGCGGCCAGCACCATCATGATCATGGCCAGGCCGGCTGCCGGTGTCAGCGGATAGCCGATCAGCAGTTGAGTCAGCAGATCGGCTCCCGCCCCGTACGACGCCGCCAGCAGAGCGACCCGGGTGGGAGTGCTGCGCGGCCGGCCGGCTCTGGCGTCCCGGATCGCGGCAACGGTGGCCCAGCCGGCGGTGACCAGGGTGAGTGGCAGCCCGATGATCACCTTCTCACCGACGAACCACCAGCCATGGCCCCACAACGCGACCACCCCGATGATCTTGAGCCCGGTGCCGGCCAGGGCCGCCACCAGAGCCAGCCCGAGGCCCGCCGACGATCGGAGCGTGGCGACCGCCCAGCCGGCGGCAGCGCCCGCAGCCAGCGCCAAGATCAACAGCTGGAGGCCCGAGCTGATCACGGTATCGGCGCGAGTACTTCAGCTTCGGCAGCCGGTGCCGGTTGGCGGGACAGTCGCCAGGCCCGCCGGGCCACCACGGTGCCGATGAACAAGATCGACAACCCGTTCAGTGCATGGAAGGCCAGCATGATCGTTCCGGCGGTGTTGATCTGGCCGTCCGGCGGCGGCGCCGCTCCGGTGATCACCCCGGTCAGAATGAACAACACGGTCTGGAATGCCAGTAGGCCGAGGGCGAGGAAGGTCAGCCCGATCGTCCGTCGGCCCGCCCGGGCCAGGAAGCCCGAGACGATCCACAGGATGATCAACACCGGCAGGACGATCCGCCCGTTGTTGCCGTGCAGATGGAACAGTTCGTCCTCCGGCATGCTGAAGACGCCGACCCCGGCCAGGTAGAACTGCAGGACGAGGCCACCGATCACCATGATCGAAAGCACCAGAAAGGCCCTTCGCATGAGTATTCCCCTCTGTCGTGGGGTCGTCGTCGGACCCACGCCCGACGCTAAGTGGCCCGGCACCCGTCGAAATCGGGCATTTCCCTAGGCATCTGGCCCACCGGGCCGCGGTCGGTGGGAACCTGAGCCCATGGACGTCGGGGTCATCGGACGCGCGGCGGCGCTGGTCACGGTCGGGGAGTTCCTGGCCTCCGCCGTCACGGGAGCGCGGGTGCTGCTGATCGACGGGGAACCGGGGATCGGCAAGACCACGCTGTGGCGGGCCGCGGTCGACGAAGCCTCCGGCCTTCGGATCGTGCTGTCCGGTCAACCGGCCGCGGCCGAGTCGGCACTGCCGTACGCGGCGTTGGCCGATCTCCTGCGTGACGTCGACGATGCCGTGCTGGACACGCTGCCGGACCCCCAGCGCCGGGCGATCGACCAGGTGCTGCTGAGGACCTCCGCCGGGACCGATCCGACCGGCCACCGCGCCACCGGGGCCGCCGTACTCGGCATCCTGGACCGGCTGGCGACCCGACGGCCGGTGCTGTTGGCGATCGACGACCTGCAATGGGCCGACCGGAGCAGCGTGCAGGTGATCGAGTTCGCGATCCGGCGGACCAAGGCGCCGGTCGGGCTGCTGGCTACCGTACGGACCGAGCAGGGGGAGCCGACCCCGCCGGCACTGACGCTGCCCGACCCGGACCGGCTACAGCGGCTGCGGATCGGGCCGCTCAGTCTCGGCGCGCTGCACGAGCTGATCCTGAGTCGCACCGGACGGTCCTTCCCGCGGCCGACCATGGCGCGGATCCATCAGGTCTCGGGCGGCAATCCGTTCTACGCACTCGAACTCGTCCGGGAGTTCCTGGGCGGGACGCCGACTGGGCCCGACCTGGTGCTGCCGAAGTCGCTGGCCGGCCTGGTCGTGTCGCGGATCGCACGGCTCGACCCGCCGGTCCGGAGAGCGCTGCTCGCTGCGGCCGCAGCGGCGGAACCGACCGTCGAACTGGTCCAGCAGGCCCTGGCGGTCGACGCGGCGACGGCGCAGCGGCTGCTGGAGGCCGGCGAGACCGAGGGCCTGATCGACCTGGTCGGGGCCAAGGTCAGATTCCACCATCCACTGCTGATCACGGGAGTGCTCGGAGCGGCCGCCCCGGCCGAGGTACGGGCGATGCACCGCCGGCTGGCCGGGCTGGTCGGCGCCGCGGAGGAGCAGGCCCGGCATCTGGCCCTGGCCGCCGTCCGGCCGGACCTCGAGACGGTCGACGCCCTCGACGACGCGGCGACGCTGGCCCGCCGGCGCGGCGCCCCGGCGACCGCCGCGGAACTCCTCGAACTGGCCCTGCGGCTGGGCGCCGACACCGCGGCGCGCCGGATCCGGCTCGCCGGCTACCTGTTCGACGCCGGCGATCCGGTGCGGGCCCGCGAGCTGCTCGATCCGCTGCCGGACAGCTTGCCGGCCGGCCGGACCCGGGCCGAGGCGCTGTTGTTGCTGGCGACGGTCCGGGCGCACGACGACAGCTATCGGGAGGCGGCCGACTGCCTGCAGCGGGCACTCGACGAGGCCGGCGACGATCTGCGGCTCAGGGTGGAGATCTCCAACTGGCTGGTCTATGTGCTGGTCAATCTCGGCCGAATCCCGGCTGCGCGGACGCTCACCGTGCCCATGGTGGCCGAGGCCGAACGGCTCGGCGATCCCGGCGAGCTGGCCAAGGCACTCGCGTCCTCCGTGATGATCAACTTCGTCGCCGGCCAGGGCCACGACCAACCGACGCTGGACCGCGCGTTGGCACTGGAACAACTCGACCGGCCGACCCCGGCGATGCTGCGCCCGTCCTTGATCAACGGGCTGGTGCTGGCCTGGTCGGGCCGGCTGGACGAGGGTCTGGACACCCTGCTGGCCCTACGCCGGCGCTGCCTGGATCGCGGCGAGGAGAGCGACCTCATGTTCGGCGCCTTCCATCTCGTCGTCATCGAATGCTGGCGAGGCGATCTCGCGGCGGCGCGCAGCCTCTCCGACGACACGCTGGAACGAGCGCAGCAACTCGGGACCGACCTGCCGTGGGCGATCGCCGAGTCCACCCGGTCGATGGTCAGCGCGTACCTCGGTGACGCCGACACCGCCCGGGCCGCGGCGCGGGCGGCGCTGGCGATCTTCGAGCGCGGCAGTTGCCTGGCCGTCACGGTCTGGCCCCTGGTCACGCTGGGATTCGTCGAGCTGTCCGTCGGTGATCACCGGGCCGCGGCCGAACTGCTGGGGCCGCTCGCCGCGGCGGCCGTGGAGATGGGGTACGGGGAGCCGGCCGCAGCGCCGTTCGCCGCGGACGCCGCCGAGGCGCTGATCGCGACCGGCCGGCTCGACGAGGCGACGACCCTGGTGGATCAGCTCGAAGAGGTCGGCCGCCGACTGGACAGGGCCTGGGCGCTCGCCCTCAGCGGCCGCTGCCGCTGCCTGCTGGCGGCGGCCCGGGGCGACCTGGACGGAGCGGCCGCCGCCGGCCAACGCGCGCTGATCGAACACGAGCGGCTGCCGATGCCGCTCGAGCGGGCCCGGACGCAGTTGGTCCTCGGCCAGGTGCACCGGCGACGGCGGCAGAAGCGCCTGGCGGCCGACGCGATCCGAGCGGCCCTCGCGACGTTCGACGAGCTCGGGTCGAGGCTCTGGGCCGACCGGGCTCGGGCCGAACTGGACCGGGTCAACGTTCCCAGGGGTGGCAGCACCGAACTGACACCGTCCGAGCGCCGGGTGGCCGAACTGGCCGCGGCCGGCCGGACCAACCGTGAGGTGGCCCAGGCGATGTTCATCCACCCCAAGACCGTCGAGGCCAACCTGGCCAGGGTCTACCGGAAGCTGGGCATCCACTCCCGGGCCGAGCTCGGCCGCCGGATCCCCGAGCTCAACGGGCCGGAGCGCTGACGGGTCCCGCCACGAGGACGTACTCGGAGACTCTGCTGACCGACACCCTTGCCGCGACACACACCTCGAGTACGGCCGCGGGATCGGTGGCGGAGAACCGGTAGAAGGCGACATCGTCGCCCGGCAGCACCATCCCGTCCAGGAACTCGACCCGCAGGTCCCGCAACTCCCGGGTGGCCGTCGTCAGCCGGACCACGGCATCGGCGGGCGCGGTCGGGTCCGGGCTGTAGCACTCGACGAGATAGGTGCGGCTCACGATCCCGACCTTGCCGCGGCTGGAGGCGACCGGAATCGGGCGATGCCCTACCGCAGCGGGGTCAGCGAGGGAGCGGAGTGGTTGCGCCGGCCTTCGGGTCGTCCGGGCAACCGGTGACGACGGTGACCTGAGCTTGGCCGCCGGCGGAGGTGTAGACGAGCAGCGCCGGGGCGCCGTCGACGGTGACCCGGGCGATGTCGGTGATCCGGCCGTCGGTCACCTTCTGGGCGCAGGTCCAGGACTGGGAGAGCCAGTGCGCGTCGAGGTCCTTGGTCGAGCGGAGCGACTCGGCCTGCGAGGCGAGGGATTTGGTGGTCAGCGGCGACTGGATCGCCTCCGGCTCGCCGAGGCCGGCCCGGGCGCTGATCGCGTACCCGCCGAAGCCGATCCCGACGGCGGCGACGCAGGCCACCAGGGCCCGGCCGAAGAAGCGGCTCCGGGACGGCTTGTCCAGGTCGCTGCCCACGGTGCCGAGGCTCGGCTTGGGCCGGTCAGCGAGCTCGCGGCGGTGCAGGTCGGCGGCGTCGGCAGCCCCCGAGCTGCGCCGCTGCTGTTCCAACGCGATGACTTCGGCGAGCCGGTCGGCGACGGCCGCCGGCATCGCCGGTACGGGTTCGGCGGCGAGCCGTACGCTCACCTGGTCGAGGTCGGCCTTGCTGGCCGAGCATTGCCGGCAACCGGCCAGGTGAGCGTCGATCTCCGCAACGCGGGCAGCGTCGAGCAGGCCGGCGGCGGCGTCGGCCAGTTCGTCCACAGTCAGGTGAGCGGCCACAACGAGTTCCTTGGGCTGGAGGGGGGAAGAACGGGGGCGTGACGCCGGAGCGCCGTGCGCTTGGACGTCACCGGGTCCGGATCTGGTTCCCGGCCTGGTGGAAGAGATTTCGGGGGCTCATTCATCATTGGTCACCGCCGCTCAGTCAAGCATTCCCTGGGTCCGGAGCCGGTCGATCGCCGCCTCCGTCGCCGGATCACGGGTCGCCTGCGGCGCGTACCGGACCAACCAGCGCAACAGGGTCGGTCCGCCTTCGCGGAGCAGCGAGGTGGCGACCACCCGGTGGCTGCCGTCGGCCAGGGTCAGCCGGTAGCCGGGACCGGACAGCGTCCGCAGTCGCCGTACCGCCGTGATGTCCGTTCCGACCACCCGGTGTTTGGTACGGAAGCGACGCACGGTCGCCGACGCGGCGTCCACCTCGAGGTAGGCCCGGGTCCGGTACCAGACCACGGCGACCAGGACGAGCCAGCTGACCACCAGCACCGTCAGCACCGGCACCCAGCCGTCGGCCCGCTGACCGACCAGCAGCATGATGCAGGCGAACAGGCCGACGGTGGACACCAGGACAGGTGTCCGCCAGTTGTAGGCCAGGTCGAGCGGGTGGGACATGCGGGGTTCTCTCGGTCGGCCCTGGGTCAGGGGCGCGATGGTGGGGCGGGAGATCAGGGCGCCGGACCGTCGCGTTGCCGCCCCGGCGTCCGGACCCGGGGCCCGGCCGGCTCCGGCTCGGGGGCCTCGGAACTCGGCTCGTCGGGCTCCACGCGCAGGTGCCGCAGCAACGGGGCCAGCTTGGCCCGGCCGCGGGCACAGCGGCTCTTGATCGTGCCCGGCGCGCAGCCGAGGATCGAGGCGGCCTCGTCGACCGAGTAGCCCTCCATGTCGACCAGCACCAGGGCCGCCCGCTGGTCGGCGTTGAGCTGGCGCAGCGCGGCCGCGACGTCGCTGCGCTCCTCCTTGACCTCCATCGGGTCGGTGGAGGCGGTCACCCCGAGTTCGGCGGCGCGGTCCGGGTCCTCCGGCAGCGGCTCGGCCCGGCGGACCTTGTTGCGCCGGATCCGGTCCAGGCAGGCGTTGACGACAACCCGGTGCAGCCAGGTCGTGACCTGGGCGTCGCCGCGGAAGCTGCCGGCCCGGCGGAAGGCGGAGATGTACGCGTCCTGGAGGGCGTCGGCCGCCTCCTCCGGGTTCCGCATGGTCCGCAGGGCGATCGCCCAGAGCCGTTCCTGATGCCGTCCCACCAATGTCGCGAAGGCCTCCGAGTCCCCGGCGACATGGGCGCGCAGCAGTTCGAAATCACTGGGACCGCCCGGGGGCGATCCGGTCACCGATAGACCTCGACCTCGTGGATCCCGCCTCGGAAACGCTGGGATTCCTCCTCGGGCAACGAGGTCAGGTAGACCAGGACGAACCGGGTGGTGACCGGCTGCTCCAGCGGTACGTCGACCTGCTCGCCGGCGTTGTTGACCTCGGCGATCACGCGCCAGTCCTTGTCCGTACCCATTGGGGGCTTGTTCAGGCCCTCCTTCTCCGGCACCCGGACCTCGAAGTCGGTGCCCTTGCCGCTGAGCATCAGCTTCACTTCGCGGACCGGCACCTCCGCGCCCAGGTCGAAGACCAGGCCGACGCCGCGCTTCAGGCCGCCGAGCTTCGGGTCGTTGCGGTACTGCATGGTGCGCCAGCGGGAGTCCGGTTCGCCGTCGTAGGCGTTCGGCACCTCGTCCGGGTTCTCGTCCGACGGGTCGCCCTGCGGATCGAAGTCGCGGGCGTCCTTGATCGGCACCAGGACCGGGTCGGCCGGCGGCAACGGCGCCTCGCTGGTCTGCTGCGGCGGGTTGCTGATCGGGTTCGGCAGGCCGCTCGGGCGGATCACAAAGGTGGCCACGATCGCCGCGATCACCAGCAGTGCGACCAGGGCCACCAGCAGGATGATCCAGCGTTGCGGCTTGCTCGGCGTCCCGTTGCCGTTGCGCGGGCGGACGTGCGGGACCAGCGCGGTCGCGCCGTCCGGCGGCGGTGGCTGCCGGATCATCGTCGAACGGGCCGACTCCGGGCTGGTCGGCGAGATCGAGCCGGCCATCGGCAGCGCCGGTCCGGCCTGCCGTACCTGCTCCTCGGTCGGGTCGTTGTCGGGCGTGCTGGAGATCGGCGAATCCGGCCGGTCGACCGCCGCCATCATCCCGGTCGGCTGTTCGCTGATCGGGATCTCGCCGGTCTCGTCGGGCCGGACCCGCGGGATCGGCTGGCGCAGCCGGCGCTCCAGGTCGGCGGTGGCGTCGGCAGTGCCGAGCACCTTCGTCAGCGCGTTGACGACCTCGTTCGCGGTCTCGAGCTGCGGCGCGTGGTGCCGCGGCGGCCGGCCCAGGATCTGGTCGGTGACCTGGTCCAGTGCCGGCGACACCCCGGCCCGGACCTGCCGCGGGGTGGCCCAGCGGCCGCCGAGCAACGGGGCCGCGCCGAGTCCGTACGCCGGACCGCCGGGCCAGCGGGAGACCAGGCAGGAGTAGAGCAGCCGGCCGAGGTCGTACACGTCGGCCGCCTCGCCGTGCCCCTCGGCCGGCTGGCCGCGGACCGGCCGCAGCGCGGACTCGATCACCAGGCCGATGATCTTGACGTTGCCGGTCGGGGTGACGACCACGGTCTCCGGGTTGATCCGCTCGTGGAACAGGCCGAAGCCGTGCACGGCCGACAGCGCGTCGGCCACCTCGCGGGTCACCCAGGCCGCTTCGAGCCCGGTCAGCGGGCCCTGGGCCAGGACGGCGCTGAGTGGCTGGCCGGTGGCGTACTCGCAGACGATGTAGGAGCCGATCCGGGCGTCGTCGGAGTAGACGGCGTCGAGCACCCGGAGGAAGCGGGAGTCCGTCGCCGCGGCGCCGCGCCGGGCGGCGTCCAGTACCTCGGTCGCGTGCGGATCCTGGGGCGGCAGCAGGTGCACCAGGACGGACCGGGAGAGCACCTGGTCGAAGGCTCGCCAGGTGATCGTCGGGTCGTCCGCGGCCAGCATCTCCTCGAGCCGGTAGCGGCCGGCGAGGACGGTGCCGGGGGCGGTCATCGTGGAACCGGGGGCGGTGTCGTCCCCGCCCGAATCGCCCCAGCCCGGATCGTCCGTCGGAGGCGTCGCGGCAGCGGCGCTCGGGGACTCCTCCGGACCGACCTGGTCCGGGGTGTCAGCCGAGGGCGCGACTGGTGTGGTCATCTCGGACCCGGGCTTAGCTGACATCGTGATAGGACGGCCATGAGGTGACCGGTCGGGAACGATCTTAGGATGCAAGGCCGCCCGACGTCCGGTCTGGTTCGCATCTGGGACGATCCTAGGCTCCGGGGCACCCGTTTCGCCGTAGAACTCGCGCAACGGACGGATCACGGTCTGGATGCTGGCCTCGTCCTCGATCGGGGCCGGCGCCGGCTGCCGGCGGCGCAGCACGAAGGCGAGGATCTGGCTGACCTCGGAGATCTTGAACAGCCGCGCCAGCAGCAGGAACACCACGATGGCGACCACGCCGGCGACCACCAGCGCCAGGGCCTGGACCAGCTTCGCCGACGACCAGAGCTTGAACGCCGCCGTGACCCCGTACGCCAGCGCACCGGCCGGGGCGACCGCGGCGAGCAGCTTCCCGGCGTGCCCGGCCAGGCTGCCCACCGGCATCCCGGACAGCCGCCGGGACAGCACGCCGACCGCCAGCACCAGCCCGATCGTGTACGCGACCACGTGCGCGACCGCCAACCCGACCGCGGTGGTGGCCGGCGAGTTCAGCAACAGCACGATCAGCACCGCGAGCGAGGCGTTGGCGGCGCCGATCGCGATCTGGATCAGGAACGCCGTCTTGTTGTCCTCGAGCGCATAGAAGGTCCGCAGACAGAGGTAGTGCAGGCTGAACGGGACCAGCCCGAACGCGAACGCCATCAGCGTCCAGCCGGTCAGGTAGGCGTCACTCGTGCCCTTGCCGAAGCCGAACACGAACTCGGCCAGTGGCACGCCGAGGGAGAAGAAGGCGACCGCCGCCGGCACCATCGCGGTGAGCAGCAGCCGCATCGTGCCGAGCGTTTCGTCCCGGACGCCGGCCAGGTCACCGGCCGCGACCAGCCGGGACGCCGAGGGCAGCATCGCGGTGGCCAGCGACACCGCGATCAGCGAGTGCGGCAGTTGATAGGCGGCGTAGGCGTACGAATAGACGGTCAGACCGCCACCGGTGCCGCCTGTGGTCGCGCCGCCGGCCACCTTCTGGATCACCACCAGCGCCGCCTGGTTGACCAGCACGAAGCCGAGCGTCCACTTGGCCAGCCGGACCGTCCGGCCGAGCCCGGTCCCCTTGAAGTCGAACCGCGGCCGGAACTGGTACCCGGCCGCCTTCAGGTACGGCAGCAGCACGATCGCCTGGGCGACGATGCCCAGCGTGGAGCCGAAGCCGAGCAGCATCTCCTGCTGGCTGGTGAACGCGCTGGTCCCGTCGCCGCTGCCGAAGACGACGAAGAAGACGGCCAGGACGCCGATCGAGATGATGTTGTTGGCGATCGGCGACCACATCATCGGACCGAACCGGTCCCGGGCGTTGAGCACCTGACCGGCCAGCACGTGGATGCCGTAGAAGAAGATCTGCGGCATGCAGTAGTACGCCAGCCGCACCGTCGAGTCGTAGCTGCGGGCCAGCTCGGGGACGTGCCAGGACTCCGGCGTGTAGATCCAGATCACCAGCGGCGCGGCCAGCGTGAGTACGACCGTGAGGACGCCGAGGACCAGGATGCCGAGCGTCATGATCCGGTTCGTGTACGCGTCGCCGCCGTCCGGGTCGTGCTTGATCGCCCGGACGATCTGCGGCACCAGGACGGTGTTCAGGATGCCGCCGGCCAGCAGGATGTACATGCTGTTCGGCACCGTGTTGGCGTAGTTGAACATGTCGGCCTGCCGGGTGGCGTTGCCGAACAGCGCCACCAGCAGGGCGAACCGGCCGAAGCCGAGCATCCGGGACACGGCCGTCCCGGCCGCCATCAGCACCGTGGCGGAGACCAGCCGGGACCGGCCTCGCGGCGGGTCGGCCGACCGGCCGGAGCCGCCGGAGACGTTCGACGAAGCGCGGCCGGACGTCGCGGCCGGATTGCGGGCGGAGTTCATGCGGGTTCCCCGCTGCGGGGTTCGTGGGAGCGCGGCGGAACGGTGACCCGGCGTGGGGTGCGGGTCATGGGCGTGCCCGCCGCGGGCCGTCGGCCGGCCCCGGGTCCGGCTGGGCCGGGTCGGGTCGGGCCGCGCCGACCGGGGCGGCGGGCGGCTCCGGGGTTGCCGGCGGCTGCTCGGCCGGGTCGACCGCGACCGCGGCGAGCTCCACGGTGTCGCCGTCCTCCCGCTCCTGGGCCCGCTCCCGGGCCACCTGCTGGATCCGGAACACCGTGGTCCCGATCAGCACGATGCCGGCGGCGATCGCGATCACCCAGCCGACGGTGCCGGCCTGGGTGACGGTGACCTCGACCGTGGTCGGCTTGCCGACCGGCCGGCCGGACGCGGTGACCAGCTGGGCGGTGACCTCGACCGGGCCGTTCGCCCGCGCCTCGATCTGGGTGTTCCTGGTCACCGAGGCGTTCCGTTCCGGGTTGGCGCGAATGACGACCGGGTCGATCGGCTTCACCGTCAGCCGCTGCGACTGGGCCGAGGTGAAGGTGATGCCGACCCGGATCGAGTTCAGGTCGCCCGGCGGTTCGGTGCCGGGCAGCGTGTTGGTGACCGTGATCGGGAAGCTGATGTCGTTCTGCCCGGTGGTGGTGAAGCGTTCGACGAGGCCGATCTTGACCGCGTCGCCGATCACCCGGTCGACCTGGTCCAGCCTGGCCTCGACCAGGCCGGTCCAGCCGTCGTCGCCGCGCCAGGTCGCCGAGACCGCCTTCGCGACGGCCGCGTCGGCGTCCTTCTTCGCCTGGGCCGGGTCGAGCAGCAGCTCGCCATAGGTCTGGTACGCGTCCGCCAGGTCGTCCACCTCACGCAGCCCCTTGGCGGGCAACTCGGCCCGCTGGGCCGCCTTCGGGTAGGCCAGCTTGTCGGTCAGTCGTTCCGGCTGCTGGCGGAGCAGCGCCGGCAGCGGCACCGAGCGCAGCCAGGGCGCGGCGAGCTGACGTTCGGTGCCGGCCTCGGTCGGTGTCGTGATCAACCGGACCCGCCCGGCCAGCTCTTCCGGGTCCGCCGTGCCGGCCTCGATCCAGGTCTCGGCCAGCGTCCGCTGCCGCTGGTGGACGGCGGTGTTGCTCGGGTCGGGCCCGGGACCGCCGGCGGAGTCGGAGCCCTGGTAGTTGATGATCGGCGGGCCGTCACCGTCGCGGAGCAGCGGCGCGGAACTGCCGGTGGTGCTGTCGGAGAGCAGGATGCCGGCCGGGTCCAGCTCGGCGGCCGCCTGCAGGGTCGCGGCGTCGGCGGCCCCGTCGCCCGGCCAGACCAGCAGCGGCAACGCCGACGTCTCCGGTACGGCGGCCCCGGCGGCCTTGACCCGGTCCAGCAGTTCGGTGCGGTCCGAGCGGACCAGCGCGGCCAGGTCCGGCGTCCCGTACTGCAGTCGATAGCCGGGGTTGGTGTCGAGCAGCTGATCGAAGCCCTGCAGCCAGGCGGTGGCCCGCTCGGTGCCGATCCCGGCGGTCAGGCTCCCGTCTTCCTTCCGGACCTGGTAGCCGGACCGCATCGCGGTCAGCTCCTCGATCAGCGACGGGTCGACGGCGAACGTACTGCCCGGGTTCTGGGCCGCGGCGAGCAGCTGGGTCAGCCGGCCGCCCGGCCCGACCTCGTCGGCCAGGTGGTCGTCGGTGAAGACCCGGTCCTGCAGCCGGCTCGGCCGGGAGTTCAGGACCACCACCGACGAGATCGGCAGCACCTGCTCCGGTGTTTCGCTGAGGATCGGCGCGAACAGCCGGGCCCGGCCGATCGCCGGCGCCCGGTCGGTGCCGTCCAGGACGTGTACGCCGATCAGGTAGACGCCGCTGGTGTCCGGCAGGTCCAGCTGCTCCGGGGTCGCCGACACGGTGAACTTCACCGACTCGCCCGGGTCGAGGGTCGGGTCGGCCTCCGTCCACAGATGGAACCGGTTCTGGATGTCGGCGGTGACCCGGGCCCCGAGCGGGTCGGTCGGGGTCGAGTCGAGCGCGGTCCGGAAGCCTTCCTGGTCGGTGATCGGCGCCTGGTTCCGCCAGAAGTAGACCCGCGGCTTGTCGATCGGCTTCTTGCCGGTGTTGGTGACGACGCCGGCCAGCGTGATCGTGTCGGTGGGCGTCGGCAGGCTGGGCGTCATCGCGGTGATCCGGATCGAGACCGGGGCGTCCGGATCGTCGGCTGCGGCCGACGGAGCCGTACCGGCGACGACGAGGCCGGCGAGCGCGAACGACAGCGCGAGCGACAACACCCGGAGCAACACGGACCGGTCGGACGATGAGGGCCGGTCGGGCGTCGAGCGCCGGGGTCGTCGGGACGCAACCATTGCCCCCCAAGCTTCCGGACTCCCCACCCCGACATCCTAGGGTGTGCAACGCAATCCCTAGTCGGCCGCGCAACGGTCCCCAGCGCCTTCTCAGCCAATGTTCGTGATTCGGCGAATCCCGGTCGGCGCCGCGGCCGAGCGCGACTACAGTCTTCGCTCGTGACATCCTCTGCCGCCCAGTCGAACGTGGTCGCCGCGCTGCTCCGGATCGCGCCGATCGCCGATGATCTCGGCCGGGTCTTCGCGGCGGCGGGGCACCGGCTGTTCCTGGTCGGCGGCAGCGTCCGGGATGCGCTGCTCGGCGGCCTCGGCCACGACCTCGACTTCACCACCTCGGCGCGGCCGGACGAGATCGAGCGGCTGCTCCGGTCGGTGACCAAGGCGGTCTGGACCATCGGCAAGGAGTTCGGCACGATCGGCGCCAAGTTCGACGTCGGCGGCCACGAGTGGATCGTGGAGATCACCACCTTCCGGGCCGACGCGTACCGGCCGGACAGCCGGAAGCCGCAGGTGGCGTTCGGGGACACCCTCGAGGGCGACCTGGTCCGCCGCGACTTCACCGTGAACGCGATGGCCGTTTCGCTGCCGGACAAGGAGTTCCACGACCCGTACCGGGGCCTGGATGATCTTGCTGAGCGTCGGCTGCGGACGCCGGCGACGCCGGAGCAGTCGTTCAGCGACGACCCGCTCAGGATGATGCGGCTGGCCAGGTTCGCCTCCCAGCTCGGCTTCGAGCCGGCGCCGGACGCGGTCCGGGCGGCGACCGAGATGGCCGACCGGCTGGACATCGTGTCCGCGGAACGGATCCGGGACGAACTCTCCAAGCTGCTGCTGACCGACCAGCCGCGGCCGGGGCTCAACCTGCTGGTATCGACCGGCCTGGCGGCGCGGATGCTGCCGGAGTTGCCGGCGCTGCGGCTGGA
The DNA here is from genome assembly GCF_042666975.1 of Microlunatus sp. GCM10028923. Lineage (NCBI taxonomy): Bacteria > Bacillati > Actinomycetota > Actinomycetes > Propionibacteriales > Propionibacteriaceae > Microlunatus > Microlunatus sp. GCM10028923. The sequence continues at coordinate 307,434 of NZ_JBHTFF010000002.1, forward strand.
ACGCGACGAGCACCACCGGCACAAGGACGTCTATCAGCACAGCCTCACCGTGCTGGACCAGGCGATCGAGCTGGAGGACCGGCTGGGCGGGCAGCCCGACCTGGTGAACCGGCTGGCCGCGCTGCTGCACGACATCGGCAAGCCGAAGACCCGGCGCTTCGAGTCCGGCGGCAAGGTGTCGTTCCACCACCACGATGTGGTCGGCGCCAAGCTCGTCCGGAAGCGGCTGGCCGCGCTGCGCTACCCGGGGGACGTGACCGACGGGGTGGCCAAGCTGGTCGAGCTGCACCTGCGCTTCCACGGGTACGGGGACGGACAGTGGACCGATTCCGCCGTCCGCCGGTACGTCCGCGACGCCGGCGACCAGCTGGAGCGGCTGCATGTGCTGACCCGGGCCGACTGCACCACCCGGAACCAGGCGAAGGCGGCCCGGCTGCGCTCGGCGTACGACGACCTGGAGCAGCGGATCGCGGAGCTGCGGGACCAGGAGGAGCTGGACGCGATCCGGCCCGACCTGGACGGCAACCAGATCATGGAGATCCTCGGCATCCCGCCCGGCCGGGCGGTCGGCGAGGCGTACAAGTTCCTGCTCGAGCTGCGGCTGGACCGCGGCCCGCTCGGCCCGGACGGCGCCGAGGCCGAGCTGCGTGCCTGGTGGGCCGCCCGCTAATCCACAACGCTCCCTGAGCCTGTCGAAGGGCAGGCCACAGCTGCCTTGGCCCTTCGGCAGGCTCAGGGCACGTGATCGATCAGCGTACGGCCGGGAGGAAGCCGATCTTGGAGACGTAGCCGTGGTAGAGCCGGGCCGCGTCGCCGACCGGGATCTGGCCGAAGTCGAGCAGGGTGCGCAGCCCGTCCAGCTCCGCCGAGCAGGTCTCCGCGGCCGCGACCCGGCTGCTCAGCTGCTGGCTGTTGGCCAGGTTGATCGTCACCGTGGTCGCGACCGAGACGATCAGCGCGAGCAGGCAGAGCACCTGCCAGACGATCGAGGTCTGCGGCAGTCCCAGCACGTCGGTCGCGGTCTGGGCGAAGCCGAGCCCGCCGAACGCCGGTCCGGCGGTGAACGCGGCCGACGCGCCGCTGAGGACGATGCCGGCCACCGCCAGCCGGTTGCCGCGTGGCCGGGCCGAGCGCAGGTAGCCGGACAGGTCCTGCTGCCGCGCGTCGATCATGGTGATGAGCTGACGATCCGGCGTGATCACGTCCATGGTGGCCTCCCCGGCCGACGCGGTGCGCCTCCGCACCGACCCCAGCAGAAGTCTAGGGAGGAAATCCCGGGTTAGCCGGGTTTCTGGGCGAGCAGCCCGGCCAGGAGGACGGACAGGAAGCGCTGCAGGTCGGCGGCGAAGTCGATCTTGAACGTGGCCAGGTCGGGGTGCGCGTCGTAGACGGCCCGCATCACCTCGGTCGGCTGGGCGTGCACCCAGAGCGACCCGGCCGTCAGCTGGGTGGCCGCGGCGAAGAGGCGGGCCGTCTCGTCGTCGAGCTCGGGCAGGCTGCGCCGGACGATCGCGCCGAAGTCGGCCATCGCAGCGAGCGAGGCCCGCTTGTGCCGCGCGGCGACCTCGACCGAGACGTTCCGTTCCAGGACGGCGGCCTGGCTGCCGATCAGGTCACAGAGCACCGGCCGCCGGGCCAGCGACTCGGCGATCGTCGTGCTGAGCCGACGGCTGCGGGTGGCGACGGCCCCGCGCGGCTTGGGAGTGCCGGACAGTTCCGCGAGCCAGTCGGTCAGCTCGGTGGTCAGCAACTCCAGCAGGATCGCCTCGCGGGAGTCGAAGTAGCGCAGCACGTTGGACTTGGCGAGCCCAACCCGGCGGGCCAGCGCGTTCAGCGTGATGTCGGCGACCGGCTGCTCGGCCAGCATCGTCGCAGCGACCTCGAGGATCGCGGTCCGGCGGGCGGCCCGCTGCTCCTCGCTGCGAGCCCGGTGGAAGGTGGCCATGGCGCCAGTATTTCAGACCGATGGTCTCTTGATAACAGACCTGTGGTCTGTTAGCTTCGAATCAGATGGAACAGACCGACGGTCTCTTAAGGGTGGACTCATGTATCAGGTACCCGATCAGACGGGGAAGATCATCATCGTCACCGGTGCGAACAGCGGCACCGGCAAGGAAGCAGCCACTCGGCTGGCCGGGGCCGGTGCGCACGTGATCATGGCGGTACGGACTCCGGCCAAGGGTGATCAAGCCCGGCAGGAGATCCTGGACCACCATCCGGGAGCCAGCCTCGAGGTGCGGCGGGTCGACCTGGCCGACCTGTCCTCGGTGGCCGACTTCGCGGCCGGCGTCGACCGGGTGGACACCTTGATCAACAACGCCGGAGTGATGATGCCGCCGACCCGGCACACCACCGCCGACGGCTTCGAACTGCAGTACGGCAGCAACTTCCTCGGCCCCTTCGCGCTCACCGTACGACTACTGCCGGTGCTGCTCCGCGCGGCCGCGCCCCGGGTCGTGACGATAAGCAGCGGCATGGCGCACTTCGGCGCGATCCGGTTCGACGATCCGCAGTTCCAGCGCGGCTACGGACCGACCCGCGCCTACGCCCAGTCGAAGCTGGCCAACGTGATGATGACGCTGCGGCTGGCCGAGATCGCCACCGAGCGCGGTTGGCCGCTGCTCAGCACCGGCGCGCATCCCGGCGTCACCAGGACCAATCTGCAGTCCGCCGGCCCGAACCTCGGCCGGGACCGGCCGCGCCGCAGCTACGACGGGCTCGGGCCGTTCCGGTTGCAGGCGGTCGACATCGGCACCGAGCCGCTGCTGTACGCGGCGGCCGATCCCGCGGCAGTCCAGGGCGGCTACTACGGGCCGACCGGGCTGTTGGAGTTCCGTGGCACCACGGGCGTCGCCCGGATCCCCCGCCGGGCTCGCGATGCCGAGGCCGCACGGCGGCTCTGGGACGAGGCGGAGCGGCTGACCGGAGCCTCGTTGGCCGTGGCCTGACCGGCGCGGCTCAGAAGGGCTCGGTCTCCTGGGTGCTGGCGTTGCCGCCGATCCGCTTCTTCAGCTCGATCTCCCAGTTGGACTTCGGCAGGAAGGACAGCTGGAACCGCTGGAACGCGCAGCCGCGGGTGAAGGTCTTCCGGTCGTCGTCCCAGTCCGTCCCGGTCTTGTAATAGACGGTGTAGGTCTTGGCGGCCAGGTTGTACAGCGTGGTCTCCGAGTCGGCCCGGACGTAGACACTGGCCATCGGCTTCTTCGGGTTCTTGGTGACGGCGGCGACCACGTAGTCCTGCTCGGTGTCGTTCTTGATCTTGAGGAACCGGTCGCCGCGGCTGCCGTTGCGTTCGATCACCTCGCCGTTGTCGGCGCGGCGCTTCTTCTTCGCCGGCGGCTCCGGGCTGGCCGGCAGCAGTTTCCCGCCCCAGCTGTAGCCCGCCTTCTTGAACTGGCCGGACAGCCCCTTGCGTTTGGCGTCCGGCAGCGACCCGTGCACCTTCCGTTTGGCGGTGATCAACTGTTCGGTCGCGGTCGGCGTGATGCCGCACTCGTTGGCCGCAGGCTTGCTCGCCGTGAAGGACGGCACCGACCCCAGCAGCCCGACCAGGGCGGAGTTCGCGGTGGTCGCGGAGTCCGGCGCCAGGGTGGCGTCGAGCTTGGTCGACTCGCTTGCCAGGGTCTTGGCCAGCGCGTCCGCGGCGGCCTCGAGTTCCTTGATCGACTTCGTCGCCATCACCTTGTCGAACGCCTTTCGGACGGCGCTCTCCGATCCGGTCAGCAGCTTCTGGTACGCGTCCTTCGACAACGCCTCCGGAGTCGGTGACGGGGCCGGGGCCGGAGGTGCGGAGGAGGAGGTGGCCGGATCCGGCGCCGCCGGGTCCTCGGGCGTCGAGCCCGTACCGCAGCCGGTGCCGACCAGCAGGATCAGGGCGACAGTGGCCCCCAGCACGCGCGTCCTCATGGCCCAAGGTTAGATTCCCGGGCGCCGGGTCGGGTCGAGATCGGAAAGTCCGCGAGACCGGCTAGCCGCGCTGCTCCTCGGCGGCGGTCTCCTCGTCCTCGATCGCCGCCCGCATCGACTCGGTGCCGGCGTTCAGGTCAAGGCCACGGGTGACGAGCAGGAACGCGACGCCGAGCAGGGCGTAACAGACCGCGAGGACGATCAGGACCGGCACCGAGCGGCCGTCCGGCGGCATGATCAACGCGGTGATGCAGGCGGCCAGCACCAGCGCGACGTTGAAGATCATGTCGTAGATCACGAACGCCCGGCCCTTGACGTCGTCGTCGACGTGCGCCTGGACCAGGGTGTCGACGCAGATCTTGACGCTCTGCGCGGTGATGCCGAGCAGGAACGCCGCGATCATCAGGGTGACCTTGGTGTAGATCGCGCCCGGGAACACCTGCAGCACGGCGGACGCCAGCAGCGCGATGACGACCCAGGCCCGGACCCCGGCGCGGGCGGTGATCAACGGCGTGATCGCGGCGGCGGCGACGAATCCCGCCCCGGTGATCACCGCGAACAGACCGAGGTCGGCGATGGCCGGATTCACGTCGTCGATGCTGTGGAAGTGGTTCCGGAAGATCAGGATCGTGGCCACCGTGACGACGCCGAAGACCAGTCGCTGCAGGCCGATGGTGAGCAGGCCGATCCCGGCGGCACGGCGCTCGCGCAGGTGCCGCAAGGCTCCGGCCAGCCCCGCGATCACGTCCCGGGCGGTCCGGGTGCCGCGTTCGTCCGGGCCGAGTTGATCACGCGGGATTCGCAGCGCCAGGCACGCACTGAGCACGTACCCGCCGCTGGCGACGATGAACAGCGTTGCATCCGCCGCGAACGACGGCACCTGGCTGCCCAGCACCAGCCGGAGCAGGGTGCCGAGCGCCGCACCGAGCAGCGCGCCGGCCGGCCCGACCGTCGGCACCACCGAGTTGGCGACCATGTATTCGGTCGGCTCGATGGTGTGCGGCAGGGCCGCCGACAGGGCGGCCAGCAGGAACCGGTTCAGGCTCATCGCGAGCAGCACGCCGCCGTAGAACAGTGCCTCGACCGATCCGGTCCGTAGGCCGGTGGCGACCAGTGCGGCCAGGCCGAGCACCAGGACGGCCCGGATCAGGTCGACCACGACCAGCACCTGGCGGCGCGACCAGCGGTCCAGGATGACGCCGACGAACGGGCCGAGCACGGAGAACGGCAGCAGCGTGATCGCCAGCACGGCGGCGATCGAGCCGGCGTCGGGCTGGCGTTCCGGCGAGAACAGGACGTACGACGCCAGCGCCACCTGGAGCAGCCCGTCGCAGGACTGGGTGGCGATCCGGACCGCCATCAGCTTCCGGAAGTAGCCGTGTCGCCACAGCACACGCAGGGCGCGGATCCACTCCATCGGGTCAGTCTCTCGTACGGCCTCGGACTATTCCTTCGGAGGGTATTTGGCGACGTACTCGTGCAGCGTGTCGTCGCGCAGCGCCTTGGACAGTTCGGCCATCTTCTCCTCGTCCACCAGGTCGATCGCCTGGCCGTCATCGGAGGTGCCGAAGCCCGAGATCGGGGCCTGCAGGCTGTAGATCTGCGACGGCGGCAATCGGAGCGAGAACGCCAGCTCGCGGATCTTGTCGTCGGTGAGCGCGCTGTCCACGGTGAGGTGGGAGGCGACGCCGCCGATGAAGGTGGTGAACCGCTGCGGGTTGGCGATCGTCTCCGGGCTGAGGCCCTTCTCCACGATCGCCTGGATCACCTTCCGGTGGTTCTTGGCCCGATCAAGATCACCGTTCTTCAGCTTCTTCCGCTCCCGGACGAACCAGAGGGCTTCCTCGCCCTTGATCGTGATCTTGCCCTTGGGGTAGTGGAAACCGTGCGTACTGAACTCTTGATCATTGGTGACCGTCACCCCACCGAGCTCGGTGGTGAGCTCGGTGAAGCCGTCGAAGTCGATCAAGGCCAGATGGTCCATCCGGGAGCCGGTGAGCGACTCGACGGTCTTGATCGTCAGCTTCGGGCCGCCCCACGAGTACGCGGCGTTGATCTTGGCCTTGCCCTTGCCGGGGATGTCCACCCAGAGGTCGCGGGTGAACGAGATCAGGTACGCCTTGTCCCGGGCCGCGTTGAGATGGGCCACGATCAGCACGTCGGACCGGCCGCTGCCGCTCTTGTTGTCCGGATCGCGGCTGTCGGAGCCGAGCAGTACGAAGTTGACCGCGCCCTTCTCCTGGGACGGCTGCTTCTCCGGACGATCGGTGTCCTGAGGATCCGGCATCGAGTCCTCGGTCCGCTGCAGGTTCTGCAGCAAGGACTTGTTCAGCGACGATGCGTACAGGAAGCCGGCGACCAGGGCCAGCACCAGCACGCCGGCGACGGCGATCAGCACGGCCGGCAGCACCCGGCGCTTCTTCTTGGGCGGGCGCGGTCGACGCTCTCGCGGTTCCTCCTCCTCGCTGAAGGTGAACAGGTCGACCGGCGTGTCCGGCATGGCGTCAAGACCCTTCGCTGACTGAAACTTCCCCGATTGTGCAGGCCACGGGTCCGCGGCCTGCCCGATTGTAATGGCCTGCGCAAGTCAACTCCGGCCGAAGCCGATGAGTTCCCGAAGGGAAGCCCACCAGGTCCGGCTCCGCTTGGGTAGGGTCTTTCGGGTGACCGATCCGCGCTCCGCTCGCGCCGAGGGCGCCGCCCGCCGGGCCGACCTGGCGCAGGGCCAGCAGCGGACCGAGGCGGTCAAGGCGCAGCGGCTGATCGACGCGTTCGTCGCCGAGGCGCGGCAGCGCGGGCTGCCCACCGAGCAACTGCGGGCGCGGCTGATGTCGGGGGCGGAGGCCCGGACCGACCGGACCGGCTGGTATCTCCGGCGGGACCGTTCCGTCGCGATCGGCGAGAACGGCGAATACTTCGTGCTGCTGGTGCCGGGCGGTCTGGCCGACCGGATCCGCGGGGTCAAGCTGGCCCCGACCCCGCCGCCCCTGGTGGTCGGGCGGGGCGGTCCGGACGGCGAGGCCGGCGATCTGGCCGAGTTCCTGCGCCGCCGGCTGGATCAGGGGTGACGTTCGCGCGGTCGCTCACGGTCGCCGGTCCCGGGACCGGACGGTACGAGGCCAAGGGCTCGGTCTTCCTGGGCCGGGTCGAGCGGGTGTCCACTGAGGACGCGGCGCGCGCCGTGATCGACCGGGCCCGGCGGGACCACCACGACGCCCGGCACCACTGCTCGGCCTTCGTCCTCGGCCCGGACGGCCGGATCCAGCGGAGCAACGACGACGGCGAGCCGTCCGGCACGGCCGGTACCCCGATCCTGCTGGTGTTGCTGGGTGCCGGGGTGAGCGACGTGGTCGCGGTGGTCACCCGCTGGTTCGGCGGTACGTTGCTCGGCGCCGGCGGCCTGGTTCGCGCCTACACGGCGGCGGCCCAGGCAGCGCTGGCCGACGCGGGCACGCTGGCCCGCGAGCTGCGCACCCTGGTCGAGATCTCCGTACCGGCGGCGCAGGCCGGGAAGCTGGAGAACACGGTCCGCCAGGCCGGTGCCGACGTGACCGAGGTCCGCTGGGCCGACCCGGTGCTCATAGCGGCGGCGGTGCTCGACCCGGACGGCCTGGTCCGGGTGGTCGCCGAGGCGTCCGGCGGGGTTGCCGAGGTCGCGGTCGTCGGACAGTCCTGGATCGACCTGGAGGGAGCGGGCGGATGAGCGAGGTACGGGTCCGGCAGGCGGCACCGGAGGACCACGACCGGATCCATCCGGTGCTGGACGACTGGTGGGGCCGGCCGATCGCCTCGGTCCTGCAGTCGCTGTTCCTGGACCACTTCTTCGACACCAGCTTCGTCGCCGACGACGAGCAGGGCCTGGCCGGTTTCCTGGTCGGCTTCCTGTCCCCGGCCCGCCCCGAGGTCGCGTACGTCCACTTCATCGGTGTCCGCCCCGACCTCCGCCGCTCCGGCCTCGCCGCCGACCTCTACGACCGCTTCTTCGACCTGGCCCGCCGGAACGGTCGTACCGAGGTCTGGGCCATCACCGCTCCGGTCAACGAACGCTCGATCGCCTTCCACCGAGCCCTCGGCTTCGACGTCACCATTCAGCCGAACGGCCCGGTCCGCTTCCGCCGCCCGCTCTAGTGCGGATTTCCGATTTGTTCAATCGGATCGGCGTCCCGGCTGCGAACCTTTCCTGGTCTGCAGGTTCAGCGTGGAAGGGAACCGTTCGATGGCCACCGTCAAGCACGGCAAGATCTGCTACCTCTTCATGCCCAGTCAGGACGTCGAGCGGTCCGGCGCCTTCTACCGGGCCGTCTTCGACTGGAACGTGCGCGTCCGCGACGACGGGTCCGCGGCGTTCGACGACTCCACCGGGCAGGTGTCCGGCACCTGGGTGACCGACCGCCCGCCGGCGACCGAGGGCAGCCTGGAGCTGCACATCATGGTCGACGACCTCGACCGGGCCATCGCCTCGATCCGGGAGCTCGGCGGCAGCGTCGACGAGGCGGACATCCATGCCGACGACGCGCGGTGGGCCGTGTTCGGCGATCCGGACGGCAATCGGCTGGGAATCTACGAGCACCCGAGCGGTTCCTGATCGGCCGGTCTACCGTGAGGAGATGCCGCCGCGTTCGGACTCCGCCCAGCGTGGTCCGCACCCTGCGCTGAAGGGGCTGGTCGAGAGCTACACCGGTACGTCGCTCACCGGTTGCACGCCGGGAATCCACCTCGGGACGCCGTCGCTGACGCTGCCGTTGATCATGAGTCTGCGTGATCATCCGGTCGTCCAGCTGCAGTCCCGCACCGGTGCCGACCGGGTCGCCTACCAGGGACTGGTGGCCGGTCTGCAGCTGGCGCCGGTGCTGATCGATCATGCCTCCTCGGCCATGACGCTCACGGTGGAACTCACGCCTCGAGGCCTGACGGAACTCTTCGGTGCCCGGCCGAGCGACTGGTTCGGCGTCTCCGTCCATGCCGCGGACGCCCTCGGCCGGTCGGTCGAGGAGCTGCGGCAACGAGTCGAGTTCCTGGACGGCTGGCCGGCCCGGTTCGCCGCCGTCGACGCCTATCTGCTGGCCCTGCGCCGTGATCGACGCTCCGCTCCGACCCTGGCCGACCGCGCCTGGCGGACGATCCGGGCCACCGGCGGCGGGCTGACCGTCGAGCAACTGGCCGGGCAGCTCGGGACCTCCCGCCGCACCCTGCAGAGTTGCCTGGTCAGCCAGCTCGGGGTCGGTCCCAAGGCGCTGTCCCGGGTCGCCCGCTTCGGTCGCGCCCGCGAGCTCGTTCACGCCAGGCTGCAGCATCGCGCACCGGAGCCCACGCTCGCCGCGATCGCCGCGCGGGTCGGGTACGCCGACGAGGCACACCTGATTCGGGACTGGCGGCTCTTCACGGGCTGCACCCCGATCCGCTGGCGGGACGTGGACGCGTTCGCCTTCTCGGATTGATCGGGGCCGGTCAGGGCTTGGCCAGCGCCTCGCGGCGGATCCACTGGAGCAGGGTGGGGTTGCCGACCGTGGTGATCACGCTGACGGTACGGCGCAGGTGGCGGTCGTCCAGCAGAGCCAGCAGGCTGGCGGCCAGGTCGGCGCGTGCGGTGAACCTGCCGTCGGCCTGGCCTTCGACCACGGTGTAGTCGGTGACCGCCGGCAGGTGGTAGAGCCCGCTCGGCCGCACGATCGTCCAGTCCAGCCCGCTGTCCCGGACCAGCGCCTCCATCCGCCGCATGTCGTCGTACAGGGTCTTGCCCAGCACCCGCGTCACGTACGGCAGGAACACGCGGTTGAACAGGATCCCGCCGTCGGAGTACGGCTGCGGGTCGACCCCGGTCGAGCTGACGACGGCCAGCCGGCGGACCCGATGCCGCCTCATCGCGGCCACGATGTTGATCACTCCGCGCGAGTAGGTGCTGATCGGCTTCTTACCGGCGGGTACGCCCAGCGTCGACAGCACCGCATCCCGACCCGCGACGGCCAGGTCGGCCGCCGCCGGGTCCAGCACATCGGCACCGACGACCTCGAGTTGATCATGCTGCAACGGGAACGAGTCCGGACGACGGGTGACCGCGGCCACCTCGTGTCCGGCGGCGAGTGCCTGCTCGGTGAGCAGGCGGCCGGTGAGGCCGTTGGCCCCGAAGACGGTGATACGCATCCGGCTGTCCCTTCCGTGCGTGGTCGGCTCTACCTGTCTTGAGCCGAACGGCGGCCCGATTCCTGACAGGGAACGCCTGTGGCGTCGCTCACGGGTGATGTCAGGCAGGGAGGGAACGCCGGAGGATGTCGTCGACGACCTGGTCGAGTGGTCGGCCGGTGTTGATCACGATGCGGTCCTCGGGCAGCCGTCGATCGAGGATGCGGTCGGCCCTGGTCCGATACCGACCGGCCAGGAAGTCGCGGTCGGCCTGCCGGCCACCGAACTCGTGCTCCGGCCGCCGGGCCAGCCGGCGCAGCAGGGTCTCAAGATCGGCATCAAGGACGAACACCGCGTCGAAGAGCTCGATGATCTTCGCGAGGTTCCGCGAACCCCCGCAAAAGAAGGTCACCGGCTGCCGATGATCACCGGCCAGGGACCGCACCAGGTCGAGATCCCAGATCCAATGCCGGTCGGCCCAGTCCAGGCAGGCCGGGCAGTCGCAGCCGGGCCGGTGCCGGCCGCCGAACGGACCGCGGGCGGCCAGTTCGGCATCGGTCACGGGCTCGCCGGTCTCCGGATCGCCCTGATTGGCCAGCGCCCGGTCGCCGTGAATGGCCTCGTGGCCGCGCCGCAGCAGTTCCGTGCAGACCGCGGTCTTGCCGCTGCCGGACACGCCTTCGATCAGGACGTTCCGCACCCCCATCCCGCGGAGCGTAGTGATCGGGGCCTCCGGTCACGACCCGATTTCCTCGCTCCAGGACGCGCCCTAAGCCTGTCGAAGGGCCAAGCCAGACCGTGCCTTGCCCTTCGACAAGCTCAGGGAACGTGTTCGACGCGGGAGCGTGGAAACTTACGCCGGGTCTGGTGGCCCCGACTTTCCACGTTGTTAGGTCACCAGGCGGTTGGGGCGGGCCCAGCGGATCCGGGCGATGATCGTGTCGCCGTCGAAGCCGGTCTTCGGGTTGTGTTCGCCGACGGTGATCCAGGACTCGGCCTCGCTCGCGGCGACGGTGGCGAAGTTGCCGAGCATCGGCACGGTGTTGGGTACGGCCCGGCCGTCGCCGCGCAGCCGGACCGCGATCCGTTCGGTGCTGCGGATCAGTCGCAGGGTCGCGGGATCGACCCGGGCCAGGAACAGCGGGGCCCGGTGCCGGGGCACGGCCGGGTTGTCCGCGGTGGGCCGGGTGTAGCAGAGGTAGAGCCCGTCGCTGTGGGTCAGCCACTGCTGCTGGGTGGTCGTGGTGGGCAGCGGTTCCCCGTCGTCGTACGTCCACGGCCGCGGGTCCGCCCAGCCCAGCCCATCGACCGACCGGCTCACGTACCCCAGCCCGTCCTCGGCCCGGATGGTCAACAGGAACTGATCATGGAACAGCGCCAGGCTCGGCTCCAGCAGACCGCGATCGACCGGATGCCGCAGGATCCGCCCGTGCTCCCGCACGGTCAGCCGGTCACCGTCGAAGCCGCAGCGCAGCGTGGTCACGGCCCGGTCCAGCCGGCCGTACGGAGCACAACTGAGCGGGATCAGCACGTCGCCGTCGGGCAGCACCAGCCGTTGCCCGCAGCCGCACGACTGGAACGCGGCCGCCTCCGGATGATCCCAGTCCAGCCGCCGCCGCGGACCCCAGGTGCCGGCCGGATCCCGTACCGCGTAGTGGATGAAGCGATCTTGCAGCGGTGTGCGCAGGGCGCCGTCCTGGTACCAGGTGTTCTGCCCCATCGCGATCACGGTGCCGGTCGGCTGATGCAGTCCGGGCGTGACGTCGAGGATCGACTCCTCCAGCCCGCCGCCGTGATCGATCCGGGCCAGCGACGGGATCGGCTCCGGCCGGCTCCAACTGCGGCCGCCGTCGGCGCTCCGGGTCCAGTGCGAGCCGAGGTAGTTGTCGTTGTCGATGATCTCCTGCAGCAACATCAGCACCGAGCCGTCCGGCAGTCGGTCGGCGCGGGTCTGGAACCAAGACACGCCGTCGCACCGGTGACTGAAGACGATCTGCTCGTCGATCCCGGTGATCAACTCGTCGGTGATCATGGAACCAGGAGCTTAAGCGCCTCCAGGTTGCCGGACACCCAACCTTCGCCGAGCGTCTCGCTGCCCAGGATGGCCGGCTTGCGGATGAGGTGGAAGTCGAGATGCTCGATCGTTGCCGCGATCCGGAGCCACGGCAGTGCGGCGAGTTGATCATCGTCAAGTTCCCGGACGGTACGGTAGCCGGCCAGGAACGCTGGCCACTGCTCCGTTCCGGCGACCCCGGTCAGGTCGTCCACCAGCGGTCCGGGCCCGGCCAAGTCGAAGTCGTAGACGATCATGGTCTCGCCCGCCAGCAGCAGGTTGTCCAGGGTGACGTCGCCGTGGCGAATGCCCTGCTCCAGGCCGGGCAGCAACCCCGCCAGCCGCTCCTCGGCGAGCCCGGCGCTCCGCTCGACCAGCTCCCGGTCGGCCGGCTCGAGACCGTCGGCCGCGAGCACCCGCCGCAGCGGCACGGCCAGCCGCTCCGCCAGGTCGTACGGACGCCGCGGCAGCTCGCTCGTGAAGTCCGCGGCGGCCCGGTGCAGCTCCGCGACCGCGACGCCGAAGCGGCGGTAGAGCGCATCGTCGAACGGCGGCCGCGGCTTGTCCCCGCTGACGTACTCCGACAGGGTGGCCGGCCGCGGCCCCTCCGGATAGTCGAACAGCTGCACCGGCCGGCCGTCGATCCCGTCGCGCACCTGCGGCACCGGGATCCCGCGCCCGGCCAGGTGCCGGGTCAGCGCCATCTCCCAGGCCACCTCGGCCGGAGTAGGCCCGCCGTGCCGGTAGACCTTGAGCAGGTGATCGGCCGTCCCGGCGCGCACGCGGTAGACGTCGTTGACGAAGGACCGGACCAGCACGGCGGAGTCGGCCGCGAGCCCGTACCGCTCACGGACCAGGGCGGCCAACCAGCCCGGCTGAGCCAGCGAGCGCAAGATCGACAAAGAAGTCAGATGTCCTCGGTCGTCGTCGCCGACTTCTTGACCTTGAGGAACTTCATGTACGCGTCGACGACCTCGCCCGGCTCGCCGCGCATCATCAGCTTGCCCTTGTCCAGCCAGATCGCCTCGGTGCACATCTCCTTGATGCTGCCCAGGCCGTGCGAGACGAGGAACATGGCCCGCGCGCTCTCCCGCAGCTCGGCCATCTTGGCGTTCGCCTTCTCCCGGAAGTGCGCGTCACCGGTGGACAGTGCCTCGTCGATCATCAGGATGTCCGGCTTCATGTGCACGGCCACCGAGAAGCCGAGCCGGGCCGACATGCCGGACGAGTAGGTCCGCATCGGCATGTCGATGAAGTCGCCCAGTTCGGTCCATTCGGCGACGTCGTCGGCCTGCTCCTCGACCTCCTTGCGGGAGAGTCCGGCGGCCAGGCCGCCCAGGATGATGTTCTCCCGGCCGGTCAGGTCCTTGTTGAAGCCGACGCCGAGGGCGAGCAGGGTGCTGGCCCGGCCCCACACCTCGATGGTGCCGGAGGACGGCGGCAGGATGCCGGCCATCGCGCGCATCAGGGTGGACTTGCCGGCGCCGTTGGCACCGATGATCCCCATCGCGGTGCCGGTGGGCACCTCGAACGAGACGTCGCGGAGGGCCTTGACCTCCTTGACCGCGCGTTGTCCGCGGCCGAACCGGATCAGGGCCTGTTTCAGCGTGGGCTTGCGCTCGAAGGAGGTGCGGTACGTGATCGAGAGTTCCTCGACCTTCACCGCGAGCGACGGAGACGGCGCCTTCGAGATGTCGGGGTCAGACGAGACGGACAGCAAAATCACGCTCCCTCGACATGAAGAACAGGAATCCGACGACCACGGCCGCCAGGGCCCACGCGGCGGAAGCGATCCAGGTCACCGGGCCCGGCATCGGACCGTTCTGCACGAGGTCCGTCAGGCCGGTGAGCATGTGATAGGCGGGGTTGAGCTGGACGATCGTCTGGATGATCCGGTCCATCTGGCTGAGCATCTCGTAGTTCCACAGCACCGGCGACAGGTACAGCCAGAGCCGGAGAAAGTACGGCAGGAAGCTCGACGTGTCCCGGAAGTAGACCTGCATGGTGGCGAAGATCGCCGCCAGGCCCATCCCGAAGACCACGATGCAGGCCAGGAAGTAGAACGACAGCAGCATCCGTGGATGCCAGGGCAGGCCGAGCGCGATGTGCGCGATCAGGTAGACCGGCAGCGTCGGCAGGAACCGGAAGAACGCGGTCCGCACCGCCGACAGCGGGATCAGCAGCCGAGGAAACGCAGTGTTCATCACAAGTTTGCCGGAGCCGGTCACCGAGGTCGCCCCGGTGCTGACCGAAGTCTGGATCAGCGTGAAGGCGAACAGGGCCAGCATCAGGTGGGTGAAGAACGTCGGGTCGTGCCGGTTCCGGATGATGGTGACCAGCAGGTAGTAGATGCCGGACATCAGCAGCGGGTTGAGGATCAGCCAGGCCTGGCCGAAGAACGTCGTCGAATTGGCGCCCCGCATGGTCGCCTTGCTCAGCTCGGCGGCGAAACCGCGCCGGTGCCACAACTCCTTGAAATACGGCACGAAGGGCGGCAGGCCGGCCTTGTGTGCGCCGTAGGAGTGATACACCGGATTGAATTCGCGGTCGTCAGTGCGCGTCGGTGTACTCATCCCACCACCGCCTTCATCCTCAACTCTCCATGCCTGTCGATTCCGCCACGGCTCGGCGAATCCCCCACGTGCCGGCCGGGCGTCTCCACCTTCTCAAGGCCGTTCGAGCGAGGCTAGTCTGCCACGCCCACCCCTTGCCGCCCGATTCCACCGTGTCAGGTTCCGAAACGGGTCCTAATCGGTCGGCACCAGGCCCGTCGTGAAGGCGATCACCACCGCCTGGGTACGGTCCCGGGCGCCGAGCTTGCCGAGCAGTCCGCTGACATGGGTGCGTACGGTCTCGACGCCGAGCACCAGCCGGTCCGCGATCTCGGCGTTGGTCAGACCTTGCGCGATCAGGCCGAGCACCTCGGCCTCGCGCGGGGTGAGCGCAGGCCCGGTGTAGCCGGCCTTCTCCGGCTTGTGCTGGCCGACCAGCTGCCGGATCGACTCGGGGAAGACCAGGCTGTCGCCGCGGGCCACGGTCCGGACGGCGGAGATCACCTGGTCCGCGTCGGCCCGCTTGAGCAGGAAGCCGGAGGCGCCGGCCCGCATCGCGTCGAACACGTACTCGTCGCTGGCGAAGGTCGTGATCACCAGCACCCGCGGCGGCTCCGGCAGTCCGAGCACCAGCTCGGTGGCCCGGATCCCGTCGACGTTCGGCATCCGGACGTCCATGCAGACCACGTCGGGCCGCTTGCTCCGGACCACCGAGACCGCTTCGGCGCCGTCGCCGGCCTCGCCGATCACCCGCAGCTGCGGGTCGCTCTCGATGATCGTCTGCAGGCCCTGCCGGACGATCGGCTCGTCGTCGACCAGGACGACCGTGATCTCGCCGTCTGCCGTACCCGTCATGCCCTGCTCCTGTCTGGCCCTGCTTCGGATTCACTGCTGCCCTGCGCCGGCAGTCGTACCCGGAGAACCCACTCATTCTCACCGTCGCTGCCCGGTTCGACCGTCGTCGACACGGTGCCGCCGAACAGCGCCGCGCGTTCCCGCATCCCGGTGATCCCCCGGCCGCCGGTGCTGCGGGCCTGGCGGCGCTTCCGGTACGGGTTGCTGATCATGATCGAGACCCCGGCCTGGTCGGCGGCCAGCTCCAGCCGGGTCCGCTCCCCGCTGCCGTGCCGCCGCGCGTTGGTCAGTCCCTCGGAGACGATCCGGTACGCGGTCGTCGACAGCAACGTCGGCAGTCCCGGGGTGACGTCCACCGCCGCGTCGATCTCGACGCCGAGCTCGCGGTGCGCGGTGATCAAGGTCGGTACGGAGTCCAGGCCCGGGTCAGGCGACCGCGGTGCCGCCCGGTCGCGCAGCACGGCGAGCATCCGGTCAAGATCATCGGCGGCGTTCCGGGAGGTGGTCTCGATCACCTCGAGCGACCGGGCGGCCTTGTCCGGTTGGGTTTCCAGGATCCGCCGGCCTGCGCTGGCCTGCAGCGAGATGATGCTCAGCGCGTGCCCGATCCCGTCGTGCAGGTCCCGGGCCAACCGCCGGTGCTCGGCCTCGGTGAGCAGCCGTTGCTCGGCCAGTTCCAGCCGGTCCCGCCAGGTCGGGCCGAGGAAGATCGGCACCAGCCGGCGGAGCAGCAGCCCGACCAGCCAGGCCGCGACGACCGCCGCGGCCAGGGTCACCAGGCCGACCAGGATCGCCAGCGCGACCCAGGCCGGCTCGACGTTCAGCCGGCCGTCGGCGCCGATCTCGCCGCCACCGCTGGCCACCCAGCCGCCCAGCGCGACCGGCACGCCGACCAGGGCCAGCCCGATCACGCCGCCGACCAGGATGTGCAGGATCACCCAGGCGGCGGCCCGCCACCGGTGCTCCCAGGTCGGGTGCTGCGGAGTGATCAACTCGCGGTCCACCCGGAGCAGGGTCCGGCAGGCGGCGACCTCGACCTCGCGCAGACCGGGCAGCAGCCCGACCGCGAACATCGGCGGCACGACGATGATCACCACGGCCCAGATCGGCAGCGGGGTGAGCGCCACCAACAGCTGACCGACGCCGATCTGGAGCAGCACGAACGCGACGAAGATCGCGGCACCCAGCATCAGGTACGCGACGTTCAGCACGATCGGGCGGACGACGGACATGGCCCTATCCTGCCCGGCCGCCGCCCCGGCCCCCTCCCCCGTCCGGGTGGTCCCGACTCCCTTTCAGATATTAAGTTGTGCGCAATCTAATTGCGTGCAAGGATTGTGGTCATGAAGCGCGGACCGGAACTCGACGAGATGCTCTGCTTCGCGCTCTACGCCGCGAACCGCCGGATGAGCCAGCACTACCGCGAGCTCTTGGCGCCGTGGGAGCTGACGTACCCGCAATATCTGGTGCTGATCGCCCTGTGGCGGGACGGTCGGCTGACCGTGACCCGGCTCGGCGACCTGCTCGGGCTCGACTCGGGCACCGTGTCGCCGCTGCTGAAGCGACTGGAGTCCCGCGGGCTGGTCAGCCGGACCCGGGAGGCGACCGACGAGCGGGTGGTGACGGTGCGGCTGACCGAACGAGGCGCGGCGCTCGAGGCCGAACTCGCCGACATCCCGCGCTGCCTGGCCGACAAGGTCGGCATCGACGCGGCCGAGGCCGGGAAGTTGCTGACCCGGCTACACGAATTCACCGCAGGACCGAGCGGCGCGGACCGACCGCAGCCGACCTCGAACTGATCGAAAGGAAAGCATGGAAACGCTCTACACCGCCGAGGCACTGTCCACCGGAGCCGGCCGGGACGGCCACGTCCGGACCGACGACGGCCGGGTCGATCTCGACCTGGCCATCCCCAAGGAGATGGGTGGCTCCGGCGACGGCGCCAACCCGGAGCAGCTGTTCGCGGCGGGCTACTCGGCCTGCTTCCACTCCGCCCTGCAGGCGGTGGCCAGGACCCGCAAGGTCTCGGTGGCGGACTCCAGCGTCGGTGCCCGGGTCGGCATCGGCCCGAACGGCGAGGGCGGCTTCCAGCTCACCGTGCTGCTCGAGGTCACGCTCCCCGGACTGCCCGCCGACCAGGCCCGGGAGCTCGCCGAGGCGGCGCATCAGGTGTGCCCGTACTCCAATGCCACCCGCGGCAACATCGAGGTCACCCTCGAGGTCGTCGAGGACTGATCGAACATCGAAAGACTGCTTTCGAAATGATACTCTCCATGCATGGAGAGTGCTGAGGGAGCCGACGGGGGCTGGTGGCGCGGGGTCCGGCGCGGCATTCTGCTGGTGGCGACGGCCGGGCGCTGGTGGTTCGTCGGTACGGTCGCGACGATGGCCGTTTCCGGGCTCGGGCTCGGGGCCGCGGTGCTGGCCGGCGGCGAGGTGGCCCGGCGCCTGACCGGCGGGTCGGCCGGCCCGGAGCTGCTGCCGCTGTTGATCATGATCGTGGTCCTGGTGGCGGTGATCGCGTTCGGCCAGCTGGTCGGCACCGGGCTGCACCGGCTGCTGGTCGAGCGGGTGATCTACGTCAGCCACCGGCAGGTGCTGGAGTCGAGTGCGTACAGCGAGGCGATCGCGTGAGACGCGGGGTCCCCGCGAAGTTGTTCGGGGGAGCGCAGCGGAGGAGAAGAACTTCGTGGGGTGCATCACCGGTCCGAGTTCCACGACGAGCTGCGGCGGGCCAAGAACAGCGCCGACTCCTCGCTGCAGTTGGCGATGGCCGTGCCGCAGCTGCTCGGCTCGGCGGTCGCGGCGATCGGCCTGATCGCTGCCGCCGCGGTGACCGTACCGGCGATGATCCCGGTGGTCGCACTGTCCGGGATTCCGTTGCTGTTGGTCAGCCGGGCCAACTCCGAGGAGATGTACTCGTTCAGCTTCGGCCGGACGCCCGGCGACCGGGAACGCTTCCAGCTCGAGGGCGTGCTGTCCTCCCGCGACCAAGCCGCCGAGGTGCGCATCTTCGGCATCGAGTCCTATCTGGTGACCCGCTGGCGGAGATTGTACGACGAGCGGATCACCGAACTGGTCGGCCTGGTCCGCCGGTTCGGCCGCCGCTCGGTGATCGCCGCCGCGGGCGTGGCCGGCACCTTCCTGCTGGTCCTGGGCCTCGGCTGGTGGATGGTCAGCAGCGGCACCGCGACGCTCGCCGACACCGCAGTGGCCGGGGCGACCGCGCTGCTGCTCGGGGCCCAGGTGCAGCAGATCGCGACCAGCCTGGGCCAGCTCAGTGAGCACGGGCTCCGGCTGGCCGACTTCGAACGGCTGCTCGCGGCCGGCATCGAGCGGCGGGCGATCCGTCGCGATCCGGCGCCGCCGCTGCGCCGGCTGGTCGTGGACCGGCTCGGCTTCGCGTACCCGGGAGCATCGGGCCGGGCCGTCGACGACGTGTCCTTCACGGTCGGGGCCGGCGAACTGGTGGCGATCGTCGGCGTCAACGGGTCCGGCAAGACGACCCTGGCCAAGCTCCTCTGCGGGCTCTACCGGCCGGACGCCGGGACGGTCACCTGGAACGACCGGCCGGTGCACGACCTGGACCTGCGCGGCGAGGTCGGCGCGATCTTCCAGACCTTCGCCCGCTACTGGTTCAGTGCCGCCGACAACATCGCGATCGGTGACGTGGCCCGCGGTGACACGGCCGACCCGGCGGCGGTCCGGCGGGCGGCCGAACTGGCCGGCGCCGACGAATTCCTCGGCGAACTGGCCCAGGGGTACGACACCCGGCTGACCGTCGAGCTCGAGGGCGGCACCGACCTCTCCCTCGGCCAGTGGCAGCGGGTCGCGATCGCCCGGGTGCTCTACCGGGACCCGTCCCTGGTGGTGCTGGACGAGCCGACCGCCTCGCTGGACCCGCAGGCCGAGGCCGCCCTGTTCGCGACGCTCGACGACCTGCGCCGGGACCGGACCATCGTCATGATCAGCCACCGGTTCTCCTCGGTACGGTCGGCGGACCGGATCCTCGTGGTCGACCGGGGCCGGCTGATCGAGCAGGGCACCCACGAGCAACTGCTGGACCTTGGCGGCCACTACGCCCGGCTCTACCGGACCCAGGCCGCAGCCTTCGCCTGAGGGCCAAGGGTGTCGGGCAACGGTGCCGTCGCCCTAGAGTTCCGTTCCGTGCGCAAAGCGTTGACGCTCGTCCTGTTCCTGGCGGTGCTGGTCGCGGCGGGCTGCGGCCCGGAGGAGAAGGACCCGTCCTCCGGGGCGACGCCACCCGGGAACGGTCCGTCGACCACTGCGCCGTCGAACGCCGGCCCGTCCAGTGAGGCCCCGCCCACGGCAGGCCCGGCGGGCGGCGGCGGCTCGCTCGAACTGGCGAAGAAGTACGCGCCGCTGGTCCGGATGGGCCAGGGCGAGAAGAACCTGCCGATCGACGCGGTGTTCTTCATCAAGAGCTCGGAGCTGCGCTGGAACCGCGACGACCGCTGCGACGACACCCTGGTCGATCGGACGCCCACGCCGGAGAAGCTCGCCGACCCGAACGCGTACCGGGCTCAGAAGACGGTCGACGGAGAGTGTGACCAGCGGGAGGGCCGGGAGTACAACACCACCGAGCGAACCCGGCCGTTCGCCAACAAGGAGACCCTCGGTAAGGAGGGCTACTTCCTGGATTCGCTGAACTTCCTGCACGAGGCGGGCAAGGTCACGGGCGAGAACGCGGCGCCCGCCTACGTCGAGTACGTGGAGGGTACGGAAGCCAACCAGGGCAAGACCGCGTACATCTACTGGTTCTTCTACCCGTACAACACCTGGACCAATCCGACTCCGGGCGCGAAGGGCAAGGGCGGCAACCACGAGGGCGACTGGGAGCGGATCACCGTCGTGGTCGGCGCGTCCGGGAAGCCGGAGGGCGTGGTGTTCTCCCAGCACGACACGAAGTGCCGGATGGACTTCGCCAAGGTGGCCGGGAAGGACGGGCACCCGGTGGCGTACTCGGCGACCGGGACCCACGGCTCGTACCCGATCGGAGACGCCCGGTACAAGATCGAGAGCCTGCCGCCGGCCCTGAAGGCGCTCGGCATGCTCGAGGACCGGACGAGTTCCAGGGGCCAGACCTGGCAGACCTGGCTGGACCTGAAGGAGGTCCAGCGCGAGCCGTGGTGGGGCTACGCCGGCGGCTGGGGCGAGGTCGGCGGTCCGATCGGTGCCGGTGACCTGGACAAGCACCAGACCGGTCCGGAGGGACCGAACCCGATCAAGCACACCGAGCAGATGGCCAAGGAGGCGTTCACCACCGACACGTGTCCCGAGCCGGTGTCGAGGGACGTGCCGCAGGACGACAAGCAGGCTGTGATCAAGCGCGTCGAGTACTACCTGCACGCGCTCGGACGGAAGGACCCCAGCGCTTGCTCGATCGCCGCGCCGAAGTTCCGGCCGCTCTGCCTGTTCGCCTTCGAGATGTCGAAGGACGATACGAGCGAACAGGAGTCGAAGGTGCTCCGGACCATCAAGATCGACCCGGACCGGGTTCGGAAGGTCTCAGACAAACGGTACGAGTTCCCGCCGTCCTCCCTGCTCGGCAAGACGTCGATGGATGGCGCGCTGGTGATGATCAAGCTCAAGAAGCAGTGGTACCTGACCGACGAAAAGGGAGCTCGCTAAAGGGCTTGAGCTGGAGTGCACTCCAGCTCGTACGGTCGCGGGATGGACTACAGATCACTCGGAAACACCGGCCTCAAGGTCAGCGAACTCTGCCTGGGCGCCATGATGTTCGGCGAGAAGACCGACGAACAGGACAGCCGGCGGATCCTGCACCGGTTCACCGAGGCCGGCGGGACCTTCATCGACACCGCCGACGTCTACGGCGCCGGCCGGTCCGAGGAGGTGCTCGGGCGGTGGCTGGCCACGCAGCGGCGGTCGGACTACGTGATCGCCAGCAAGGTCTGGGCGCCGATGGGTCCGCGCCCAACCGACCGGGGCCTGTCCCGGAAGCACCTGCTGGACGCCGTCGACGCGAGCCTGCGCCGGCTCGGCACCGACTACCTGGACCTCTATCAACTCCACCTCTGGGACGACAGCACGCCGCTCACCGAGACCCTGTCGACGCTGGACACCCTGGTCCGGTCCGGCAAGGTCCGCTACCTCGGCGTCAGCAACTTCAGCGGCTGGCAGCTGCAGAAGGCGGTCGACCTGTGTCTCCAGCACGGCTGGGAGCCGCTGTCCTGCCTGCAGCCGCTGTACACGCTGCTGGACCGCTCGCCGGAGTGGGAGCTGTTGCCGGTGTGCCGGAACGAGGGGCTCGGCGTCATCACCTGGTCCCCGCTCCGGTCGGGTTGGCTGTCCGGCCGGTTCCGGCGCGGCATGACGGCGCCGCCCGGCGACAGCAAGGTGGCCGGCCCCGGCACCCACGCCTGGGACCGGTACGCCAACGAGCACACCTGGCACGTGATCGACGAACTCGCCGCGGTCGCCGAGCAGACCGGCCGCACGATGCCGCAGGTCGCGGTCCGCTGGCTGCTCCAGCAGCCCGGGGTCACGGCGCCCATCATCGGCCCGCGAACCCCGGACTACCTGGAGGATCTGCTCGGCGCCGTCGACTGGACACTCACCGCCGGCCAACTGGACCGGCTGGACGTCGCGAGTCGGCCGGAACAGGTCCCGTACCCCTATTTCCTGTGAATCTCTTCCGCACTTCCTAGTCGTCAGCGAGGTTCATGGGCCGAGAGACAAGCGGACAGTCGCCACTTTGTGCAAGACTGCTCGCGCTGGCAATTCCTGAGTCGTGGTGAAGTACTGCGCCTGAGATCTTGCGCGGGCACGGGGCAGGCGCCTCAAGGTCCGACAGCAGTTGGGCTGTGAGGTGCGGCCCAAGATGTCTAGGAGAAACAACCATGGCAGAAGGAACCGTCAAGTGGTTCAACGCTGAAAAGGGCTTCGGCTTCATCGAGGTCGACGGCGGCGGAGCTGACGTGTTCGTGCATTACAGCGCGATCGAGTCGACCGGCTACCGGTCCCTCGACGAGGGTCAGCGGGTCGAGTTTGACACCACCCAGGGGCCCAAGGGCCCGCAGGCCGAGAAGGTGCGCGCGATCTGATCGCACGCAATGCTTGAGGAACGGCGCCGGTCATTGCGACCGGCGCCGTTTCGCTTTGCTCAGCGTTCGAGGACGAACAGCTCGATGCCCCAGCCGAGGGCCTGGCCGGCGGTCGCCGTCCAGCCGGTCGCGGCGGCGAGCTCGCGGAGTCGTTCCGCGGACCGGGGCGGCAGTCCGGTGCCGGCGTAGCCGAGCAGCCCCTGCTGTGCGGCCGCCGGGCTGAGCGCGTCCGGTCGCAGGGCGTCGATGATCACCGCCCGGTCCGCCGCCTTCGCCAGCTCACCCAGCAGGTCGATCGTCTCGTCGTCGGTCCGCTGGCCGAGTGCCAGCACGCTGACCGCGACCTCCGTCGCCGGCCAGTCGGCGGTGAACGTGTGCTTGTGATCGGCCGGCTCCTCGGTGAGTACGGCGAGCGGCCCCGGTCGTTCGACCACGGTCGTCGCCCGCACCGCGCCGTCGGTGCGCAGCCGGTCCGCGATCAGCACCGCGCCCGGCCCGGTCAGCGCGACCTCCGACACGCCGCGCCAGCAGTCCAGTCGGGCCAGCCCGGTGACCACGTACTGCAGCCGGCTGGCCTGCTCGACCAGCTCCGCGTACCGGTCCTGATCATGGTCCAGAGTGGCCTGCAGGGTCTGCCCGTGCTGCCGCGACCAGGGTGAGGTGCCCCGGCGCAGGCTGGGCGTCAGCTCGGTCAGCGCGAGGATCAGGTCGGCCTCCGGCCCGGTGAAGTTTTCCTGATCATGCTCGTCGTCGAGCAACTGCTCGCCGAGCCGGCCCAGGGTGATCGACGTCGGGCCGGCCGTGGCCAGCACCTCGGACCGGACCAGCACGTCGAGCAGGACGCCGAGCCGGTCCGCCGGTACGGCCACCGCCTCGGCCATGTCGGTGAGCTCGACCGGGCCGGTGGCCAGCGGCTCCAGCAGGCCGAGGTCGAGTGCGGACCGGATCGCGAACCAGCCGATCGTCGCCGTCGAGTAGTCGGCCGGCCGCCACTCGGTCGCGCGGGCGGCGGGGCCGGACTCCTCGGCGTGCCAGTAGCCGGTCACGTCGAGGTGGCTCTTGGGCAGCCCGCGCTCGCGGGTCAGGTGCCGCCGGATCGGGAGCAGGGCGCGGCTCTCGCCGGCGCACCAGGCATAGCCGGTGCCGGGCCACCAGTCGAGTTCGCGGATCGCCTGCTCCAGGTCGGGTCCGTCGGCGTGCC
Organism: Microlunatus sp. GCM10028923; assembly: GCF_042666975.1. Taxonomy (NCBI): domain Bacteria; kingdom Bacillati; phylum Actinomycetota; class Actinomycetes; order Propionibacteriales; family Propionibacteriaceae; genus Microlunatus; species Microlunatus sp. GCM10028923. Next base: position 331,206 of record NZ_JBHTFF010000002.1, read on the forward strand.
GGGCCCGTACCCAGTGCAGGGTGTCGCCCGGCCGCAGCGCCAGCGGCAGTTCGGCGGCCGGATGGGTGATCACGACGACCACGTGGGCCGGTACGTCGAGCGGCCGTTCGTCGAGGAACCGGCCGATCGCGGGCAGTGCGGTCTCGTCGCCGGCCAGCAGGATCCAGTCCAGGTCGTCCGGCAGCACGGTGGACGACTTCGGCCCGGCGAACCACAGCGCGTCGCCCGGCCGGGCCGCCGTCGCCCAGCTCGCCGCCGGCCCGTCGCCGTGCAGTACGAAGTCGAGGTCGAGCTCGCCGGTCGCCGGGTCGAACCGCCGCGGCGTGTAGTCCCGGCCCTGCCGGTTCGGCGCCGGGCCCCATTCGATCCCGTCGGCCAGCTGGCGCGGCAGTGCGGCGTCAAGATCACCGTCCGCGGCGAAGATCAACTTCACATGATCATCGAAGCCGGGCGAGTGGAAGGCCGGCAGCGACAGCCCGTCCCGGCTGAACGCGCCGAGTTGATCACCGGTCAGGGTGACCCGGCGCAGCCGTGGCGTGACGTCGACGGCGCGGGCCACCTCGACCCGGCGCAGGATGATCGGGTGGGTCTGGATCCGGTGCTGGGCCATGATCAGGAGAACTGCTCTTCGAGGGTGTCCAGCAGGGCCATCGTCTCGTGGTAGTCGGCCCGGAGTGCCCAGTAGGGCAGATGATAGGCATGATCATTCTTGAAGGACGGTAGCCGGGCGTAGATCGGGCTCTTGGCCAGATCCTCGACCTTGATCGTTTCGGCGTTGAAGCCGAGCACGAACACGGTCGGCATGGTGACCGCCCGGTCGATCAGCTCCGGCGAGATCTCGAACATGTCGCCCGCACCGCCGTACGTCTCGAAGTCGTTGTCGGCGAAGAACGGCGCCGGCTCGAAGCCGAGCTGGGCCAGCTCCTGCGGCAGCCCGAAGTCCTCGACGATCCCGAACGGGCGCTGGTCGGAGGTGAAGCTCAGGTAGCCGACCGGTCCAGGCGGGGGAGTGATCTTGGCCTTCACCTCGGCGATCCGATCTTGGTAGCCGGCGAGCCGTTCGGCGTAGCGGTCGCCGCGGTCGAAGACCTGCTCGGCCAGGAAGGAGAACTGGTCCTGCCAGGACCGCAGCTCGTTGCCGACCAGCACCGTCGGCGCGATCGCGCTGAGCTGGTCGTACGCCTTGACCGCCTGGGCCAGCGGGAAGCCCTGGCCGCCGCCGATGATCAGGTCCGGCTCCAGCGCCAGGATCTCCTCGATCGCGAACCCGTCGCTGCTCCAGGGCAGGAACACCGTCCCGTCGGCCTTCGCGTCCTCGGCCCAGAACGGCGAGAAGACGCCTTCCTTGGCGTCGGCGTCCTCCGGGATCGTCGCCAGCACGGGCACGTCCATCGCGTAGAGGTAGCCGGCCAGGGCGAAGTTGAGCACCACGATCCGCTTCGGGTCGGCCGGCACCGTGACGTCGCCCTGACCGGTCTTGACCACCCGCTCCGGACCCGGGCTCGTTGCGGCCGGCGTCGCCGTACCGCCGGCGCAGGAGGCGAGCAGGACGGCGACGAGCGCGACGAACGCGGCCACCGCGGACCGCTGCAGCTGTGTGCTGGACATGGAACCCCTGACCATCGAACCCCCGGCAAGTTAGTGCACCCTAACTTAATGTGCGAAGCTGGTACGGCTCGCGACAGGACTGCCGTCCTCCGCGACGGACGCGACAGATCGGCTGAGGTGGGGCGTGACTGAACTGCTGGAACGGGTCGTGACGAAGAACTCGATCCGGTTCCTCGGACACGAGGAGCACAGGCACGACGTGCCGCACCTGATCCACGTGGTCCGCGGCACCGCCCGGCTCACCGTCGACGGCGAACCGCTCCGGCTGCACGAGGGGGAGAGCGTCTGGCTCGCCGCGGAGGTGCCGCACGCGATGCGGCTGCCGGCCGGCAGCCTGGCCGTCGGGCCGATGTTGTCGCCGGATCACGCGCCGGCGGGAGCGCGGGTGCGTCGGCTCGGCGTCCTGCCCGCCCTGTCCGCGCTGATCACGACCATTCTCGGTGCGGCACCCGAGACCGCCGACGAGGTGGCGCCGTTCCGGCGGGCGCTGGAGGACCTGCTCGACGGGCTGGACGCACCGCACTTCTGGGTCCGGGAGCCCACGCACCCGGTCGCCCGGCTGATCGGGAACGAGGCCGTGACCGGAACCGAGACGCTGGACCGGATCGCCGACCGGCACTACCTGAGCGTGCGCCAGGTCCAGCGGATCTTCCTCGACCAGACCGGCCTGCCGTTCGCCCGCTGGCGGACCCGGAGCCGACTCAACCGCGCCGTCGCCGCCCTGCGCGCCGGCCGAGACCTGGACGCGGCCCGCCTCGCCGCCGGCTACGCCACCCGGACCGGCCTGCTCCGCGCCCTCAGCCGCGAGTCCGGCCTCCCCGAACGCACGCTCGCCGCCGACCCGCTCGGGTCGTTGGCGGGGCAGTCGCGCTGACCGCGCCCCCGCCGAGCGCGCTCGGGCCATGACGAGGTCCGCGCCCATCTCTGATCCGTGATGTCGCCATTCGGAATCGGCGCCCGGCTCCGTCGCTGAACCGGGGCATCCTGACCGGCGTTGCGGGAAGGATGGGCGTGATGGGAGTTCGAGTGGTGGCAGGGCTGTTTGCGGTCGTCGGGCTGATCGCGATCGGCTTCATCTTGCTGGGGAGTTTCAATCTGCATCCCACGAGCGGGCCCGCCTGCTTCCCGGTGCTGCACACTCCGGATGCAGAGACTGCCTACGAGCCCGGGCATCAAGACAGTCTCCTGTGTACCCAAGGTCGGCTGGGCCGGCTCGCCGGCGCGGTCCTGGTCGCCATTCCGACGTCGATCCTGGGCGCGGCGGCGCTGCTCTACCGGGAGCGCGACCCCGGGAGTTGAGATCGAGCGAGTGACAACGGTCTCTGGTCAGCTACCAGTTCGGCTCTGCATGGCCTCGGCGACCGCGACGGATCGGGGCGCCGGCTCGGCGGCCAGGCCGTCGATCACTCCGGCCCGGTCGGCGGCCGAGCGGTTCTGGCTCAGCTTCGCCTTGCCGGCGACGCCCGTGACGGTCACCTCAACCCCGACGATGCCGCGCAGCTGCCCGGTGACGAAGGCCTCGGGGGCGTCGCTCACGGACCAGGGCTGCTCCCGCTCGCCCTCCTGCAGCCGGGTCAGCTCGGTCACGGCGTGCCGCAGCCAGTCCGTATCGCGGTGCACCCGGACGGTGCCGGTGAGCTCGACGGCGGTGTAGTTCCAGGTCGGCACGACGCGGCCGTGCTCGGCCTTGCTGGCGTACCAGGACGGCGAAACGTACGCGTCCGGCCCGGCACTGATCACCAGGCACGGCTGGTCCTCGCGGATCAGCTTCCAGTGCTCGTTGGCGATGGCCAGGTGGGCGATCACGGTCGTGTCGCGCCAGATGATCGGCAGCAGCGTGGCCGCCGGCCGGCCGTTCTCGTCGGCGGTGATCAGCCAGGCGGTGCGGTTCGCCTCGACCATGGCACGGAGTTCGGCTTCGTCGGTGACCTGGTTGGCCGGCGGGACGTACATGGGAGCCATTGTCACTCTCGGCGTGCGACCACCGCGACCGTCGTGTACGTCAGCGTGAACTGGCCGCCCACCGCGTCGACGGCGGCTCCGATCCGCTCGGTCAACTCGCGCAAGGTTTCCGGCGGGAAGCGCTCGTGCCCGGCGGCGGTCGGCACGCCGTCCAGCCACTCCTCCTTGGTGTACGTACGCTCCCAGCCGAACCGCCACTCGGCCGGCTCGGCGAACCCGCCGGCCTGCCGGATGCCGTCACCGGTGCGGGTCAGGAAGCCGTCGAAGCCCGTGGTGCCGGAACCGGCCTGATGCAGGAACGGCAGGTCGGGCAGCACCTCCCGGTAGGCCGCCGAGATCGCGGCGCCGAGGTCGGGCGGGAACTCGGGCCCGTTCCAGAACACGGCGAGCAGACCGCCCGGCCGCAGCGCCTCGGCCGCCCGGGCCGGGCCGGCCACCGGGTCGACCCAGTGCCAGGTCTGCCCGGCGACGACCGCGTCGAAGGTCCGGTCGGCCGGGTCCCATGCCTCCAACTTTCCCGGCTCGACGTCGAGCCCGTCCCGCCGGGCGAAGGCGGCCATCCGCGGATCCGGCTCCAGGCCGAGCACCCGGGCGCCGGCGGCCCGGAGTTGGCGCGCCACGATGCCGGTGCCGCAGCCGACGTCGAGCACGTCCCGGCCCGGGCTCTCGGCGAGGATCCGGGTGATCAGCGCGTCGGGATAGCGCGGCCGGGCGCGGTCGTACCGTTCCGGATCGGTGCCGAACGACTCCGCGAGCTGCCGGGCATGATGGGGTTCCTGAGGACCGGTCGATTCGATAGTGGGCACGTGCCCACTCTAACCCTGGGAGGCGACGGATGCCCACCGGCATCGCCCTGCGCGACGTCCGCGAGCAGTTGTTCGCCGCCGCGGAACGGGTGCTCCGGGACCACGGCCCGAACGCCCTGACCAGCCGCGCCGTCACCGACGAGGCCGGCTGCGCCAAGGGGGTGCTGCACCGCCACTTCACCGACTTCGACGGCTTCCTTGCCGAGCTCGTCCTGCGCCGGATCGGGCGGGTCGATGATCAAGCCGAAGCGCTGCGGGCCCGGGTCGGCGAAGGCTCGATCGCGGACAACCTGCTGGACGTGCTGGTCGACGTGTTCGACCCGATCGCGCTCGCCGCGGTGGCGTTGACGATCACCCGCGACGGGATGCGGACGAAGCTCCGGGAAGCCGGTGTGGCAGGGATTCCGGTGCTCACCGAGTCGGTCGCCATGATCACCGACTACCTCACCTTGGAACGTGATCATGGTCGGCTGCCGGCATCCGTCGAGCCGGATCTGATCGCTCTGACCATGATCGGGACCGCCCAGTTGATCTTCACTGCGCCCGACGAGTCGGTCGACGAACGCGCCGCGCTGCGCCGGACCGTGGTAGCTGCCCTACCTTCGGGTTCATGATCACCCTCTGCGTGCTGCTCTGGCCCCGGCCCGGTCAGGAGCAGGCCCTCCGGGAGTACGAGGACCGAGTGCTGGCCCTGCTCGGCCGGCATGGCGCGACCCTGGTCAGCCGGGTCGCCAACGCGGACCACACCGACCAGCTCCCGTACGAGGTGCAGGTGATCGACCTGCCCGACCAGGCCGCGCTCGACGCCTACCTGGCCGACCCGGACCGCACCGCCCTGGCCGAGGACCGTGATCGCTCCGTGGCCCGTACCGAGCTCCTCCGCGTCTCCCACCTCACCTGACCTCCCCTCCAAGAAAGACTCCGCTGACCGGGCACAAAAGCAGGCGTTCTGGCGGCGTGTCGCTGCTGTTGTGCCCAGTCAGCGGATTGGGGAGTGCGGACGCGGGCGGGGTGCGATGCCGCTCACCTGAGGGGACCCGCAAGGGCGAGGCGAGCTGTCGGCGGGTCAACCGCGTCGCCCTGCTGGCTGAGACGACCCACGGGTGCTGAGGGCGACCTGGAACAACGCGATGGGGCGACCGGACAAGCGAATCGCAGGATTCACTCTCGGTCGGTGATCTGGCGACACTGATTGGACGCAAAGGGCAGTTCCCGGCGCTGAAACCTGCCCATAGCGTCCAGTCGATGCCGGCTGACCGAGCGGATCCGCCGATGGACGCCCGAGCTGAAGGCGGACCTGCCCGAGGGCGACGGCGGCATCCCGGCCGTCGACAGGATCGCGGCGCCCGGCCGTCGACCGCAAGATCTACGGTTGCGCGCCGGTCCGAAGCACGGGACTTGTTTCGGCGCGGACTGTTCAGTTGTGACCGGATAGCTCAGCGCGCAACCTTGCACGGTCCCGTGCCGCGCCTAGCCGACTCGGCAACTGATTCAAGCTCCACCACAGGGTCGCTCGGCCCGGCCGTGAAGCCGGTCCAGCTGGCCCCCGAGTTCACCCAACCAAGCCCGATCGCCGACTGGGCACAACAGCAGCGACACTCCGCCAGAACGCCTGCTTTTGTGCCCGGTCGGCGGAAGTTAGGGGTCTTGATACGTATTGACAGGAAGGTCAGACCGAGGTTTTATACGTACCAACAAACGTCGGACGAAGAGGTGACCGTGGCAGAGCTGGACGCAGACATCGCCGTGATCGGCGGTGGGCTGGGCGGCGTCGCCGCGGCGCTCGCCGCCGCCGAGTCGGGAGCCCGGGTCGTGCTGACCGAGGAGTCCGACTGGCTCGGCGGGCAGCTGACCAGCCAGGGCGTGCCGCCGGACGAGCACGCCTGGATCGAGCAGTTCGGCTGCACCCGGAGCTACCGCCGGCTGCGCAACGAGATCCGCGATCACTACCGCCGCTGGTATCCGCTGACCGCCGAGGCGGCCGCCGATCCGTACCTCAATCCGGGTGACGGCCGGGTCAGCCGCCTCTGCCACGAACCGCGGGTCGCCGCTCTGGTGATCGAGTCCCTGGTCGGACCGCTGATCGCGGCCGGCCGGCTGACCGTGCTGCGGGAGCACCGCCCGGTCGCCGCGGCGGCCGACGGGGACCGGGTCACCGCCGTCACGGTGCGCGACCTGGCGGGGGTCGAGACCACGGTCACGGCGCCCTACTTCCTGGACGCGACCGAGCTGGGTGACCTGCTGGCGTTGGCCGGGGTCGAGCACGTGACCGGGTTCGAGTCGCGCGATGTGACCGGCGAACCCTCCGCGCCCGACGTCGCCCAGCCGGACAACCAGCAGGCGATGTCCTGGATCTTCGCCCTGGAGCACCGGGACGGCGAGGACCACACGATCGACCGGCCGGCCGACTACGCCCGGATCGCCTCCTTCGTGCCGAACGGCTGGCCCGGCCCGCAGGTCGGCCTGACCGCGCCGGACCCGCGCACGCTCGAGACCGTCACCCGGCAGTTCCTGCCGAACGCCGAGACCGGCCCGGTGGTCGCCGACCAGAGCAAGGACCCCGGCGACAAGGAGCTGTGGGCGTTCCGGCGGGTGCTGTCCCGCCGGGTGTTCCGGCCCGGCTTCCTGGCCAGCGACGTGACGCTGGTCAACTGGCCGATGATCGACTACCTCGACGGCAGCCTGATCGGCGCGGACGAGCAGGAACGGCAGCGCCACCTGGCCGGCGCCCGCGAACTCAGCCGCTCGATGCTCTACTGGCTGCAGACCGAGGCGCCGCGGCCGGACGGCGGCACCGGTTGGCCGGGACTGCGGCTGCGCGGCGACGTGCTCGGCACCGAGGACGGCTTCGCGAAGCTGCCCTACATCCGTGAATCGCGCCGGCTCGCCGCGCGGACGACGATCGTCGAGCAGGACCTGTCGTACGCGGTCCGCGGCGACGCCGGTGCTCGCAGCTATCCGGACTCGGTCGGCGTCGGGATGTACCGGATCGACCTGCATCCGTCGACCGGTGGCGACAACTACATCGACGTCGCGAGCTGTCCGTTCCAGATCCCGCTCGGCGCGCTGCTGCCGGTTCGGGTGACCAACGTGCTGGCCGCCGCGAAGAACCTCGGCACCACCCACATCACCAACGGCTGCTACCGGCTGCACCCCGTCGAGTGGAACGTCGGCGAGGTCGCCGGCCGGCTCGCCGCGCACTGTCTGGCGACCGGACGGTCACCGGGCGAGGTGGGCGAGAAGCCGGAGCTGTTCGCCGAGTTCTCCACGCTGCTGGACCAGGCCGGGGTGGAGACCGCCTGGCCGGAGATCAAGGGCTACTGATGATCATGAAGAGGGAGGGTAGCGACCTGGTCACCGGCGTGACCGTTCCGGTGATCACGCCGCTGGCCCCGGTGGCCGGCGTGATGCGGCCCGACGCGACCGGCCTGAAGCAGTTGTACGGGGCGTTCGCCGCCGCCGGCATCCGACGGATCATGCTGCTCGGCAGCAACGGCGAGGGCCCGCTGGTGCCGACCGAGTGGCTGCGCCCGTTCGTCCGGGACGCGGTCGCCGCCTGGCACGCGTACGGCTCCGATCACACGATCCTCGTCAACATCACCGCGCCCGGCACCGCCGAGGTGCTGCTGCGCGCGGAGGCGATCGCCGACGCCGGCGCGGACGGCCTGGTCTGCAGCCCGCCGACGTACTTCCGGCATCTGGACGCCGAAGTGATCAAGCACTTCGCCGCGATCACCGAGCTCGGCCGGCCGGTGATCATCTACAACAGCCCGACCTACGCGACGCCGCTCACCGAGGGCTCCCTGGCGGGGTTGCTTGAGCTGCCCGGGATCGTCGGGATGAAGGACAGCTCCGGCGACCCGGAGCTGCACCGGACCTTGATCGACTCCGCCCATGCGGCCGGCGTCGGCGTCGCCCAGGGCGGCGAGACTGTAGCGCTGAGCGCGCTGCAGTCCGGTGCCGACGGCATCGTGCTGGGCATCGCCAACCTGGCTCCGCGGCCGGTCGCGGAGCTCTGGACCGCCTACCAGGAAGGGCGGATCGAGGACGCCGCTGCCGCCCAGGCGCTGATCACCGAGCTGGTCGGCGTGCACCGGATCCGGCGCGGCGTGCCGACGATCAAGGCGTTGCTGGCGGCCCGCGGCGTGCTGCCGTACGAGGACTCACTGCCGCCGCTGCTCGCCTGTGACGACGACGAACGCCGCCGCCTGCTCGATCTCGTCCAACCGCACGACGAGGCCTTGATCAACTTCTCCGCTTGACCGTGACACGAAGGAGTGACACCCGCATGACCGCTTCCGCAGGAGGCCCGACGTTGAGCCGCCGCACCTTCACCGCCTCGACCGTTGGTGCCCTGACCCTGGGTGCGCTGGGGGCCGGGCTGCCCGGTGTCGCGGTCGCCGCCGGCCGGCGCCCGCCGTCGTTCGACGAAGTGACGCTGTGGGACGCCGAGCTCGACCCGTTGGAGAACTACCACGTGCACGGCCTCGCGGTTCTGCCGGGCGATGTGATCCTGGCCGCGACCGAGGGCCGCTACGAGGTGTGCGACGCGGGGCCGCGGGACCTCCTGTTGCGGCGCAGCCTGGACGGCGGCGACAGTTGGCAGCCGACCCAGGTGCTGGTCCCGTCCATCGACGGGCAGTCCTGGGGCAACCCGGCCTTCGTCGTCGATGCCGAGACCGGCACCGTCTTCTGCTTCTACATGCTCTCGATCAGGCTGGACGGCAACACCACCTGCTCCGGTGATCGCGGCGACCTGTACGTGATCTCCAGCGACGACGACGGCGCGACCTGGAGCGAGCCGCGCGACCTGTCCGGCATGTTCGAGCATTTCCCTTACCAGTGGGCATTGCACGGCCCCGGACCCGGCCACGGCATCCAGCTCGCCGGCGGCCGGTTGTTGATCAACGTGTCGCACCGGCGGATCATCCTCGGTACGCCGGTCAACGAGCGCTACTACGGCGTCTCCGCGATCTACAGCGATGATCATGGAGCGACCTGGGTGGCCGGCGCCGAGATCCCGGTGTCGCTGGACTATCCGCTGAACGAGGCCCGGCTGGTGCAGCGCGCCGACGGCACGGTGCTGGTCAACGCGCGGGCCAGCTCCGGCGGCAACCGGCCGCGGATCGTCGCGATCAGTCCGGACGGCGGCGAGACCTGGTCGGACCCGAAGCTGGACGGCGCCACCGGGGTGTTCAACGCAGTCGACGCGTCGCTGGTCCGCTACACCGGCGGGCCCGGGAGCGACGAGCTGGACCGGATGCTCTTCGCCCGGCCGGACGCGCCGGTGCGGCGCAACCTCACCGTGTCGGTCAGCTACGACGAGGCGAACAGCCTCTGGTTCTCCCGGGTGATCACGCCGGAACGCTCCTACTACTGTGATCTGGCTCGGCTGTCCGACGGCACGATCATCGCACTGTACGGCTGCGACGGCGACATCGCGAGCTTCCCGCGGCGGGTGGCGCTGGCCCGGTTCAACCTGGAGTGGCTGACCCGCGGCCGGGACGGGCTCGGCGACCCGATGCCGTACCGGGAACGGGTGATCGCCTTCGCCGCCACCCGCCCGGTCGCCGGAGACCTGCGACCGACCAAGATCAACGACCCGATCGCCCGGCACGGCGCCCGGGTGCACGTGGCCGGCGCGACGGCCGGCCAGTTCGTCGAGTACGAGTTCGCCGCCGACCCGGGCGACTACCAGCTGCAGCTGCGTTACTTCCGACCGCTGGACGGTGCCGCCTTCACGATCAGCCTGAACGGCGCACCGCTGCCGGTGGCCACCGCGTTCGACTCCACCGGCGAGTCCGCGCCGGGCTACGAGCCGGCCTATCTCGGCACCGTGCGGTTGGCCCGCGGCGCGAACCGGCTCCGGGTTACCGTGACCGGGGCCGGTCGCGGCGGCGGCACGGCCCTCGGCCTGGACAGCCTGTCCCTGATCAAGGCGGCGGCGCCGGACCGGCCGACCGAGTTGATCATCGACAATGTCCAGCTCGGTTGGGAGCTGGTCAGCGGCACCTGGGGCACCTCCTCCGCCGGCACCCAGGGCGCGTGGAGCAGCAACTACCGGCACCACCCGGCCGGCACCGGCTCGTCCGTGGTGCGCTGGAAGCCGTCGATCCCGGCCGCCGGCCGCTACCGGATCCAGTCGGCGATCCTGCCGTTCCCCAACCGGGCCACGAACGCGCCGTTCACCGTGCACCGGGACGGCCGTCCGGACGAGGTCGTACGGATTGATCAACAACAGCACGGGACCTGGGATCCGCGCGGCACGGAATGGCAGACACTCGGTGAGTTCGAGCTCGACGCCGGGTTGTCCACCATGATCAGTCTGAGCGACGACGCGGACGGCTACGTCGCCGCGGACGCGATCAGATGGGAGCGGATCGAATGACCAAGCAGACCGAGCCGGCGACCCCGAAGGGCCGGCGCAGCAGGCCGACCCAGCTCGACATCGCCAAGCTGGCGGGGGTGTCCCAAGCGACCGTGTCGATGGTGATCAACGGCGGCGCCTCCGCACAGTTGATCAAGGAGTCGACCCGGGAGTCGGTGCTGGCCGCGGCCGCCGAGCTGCGCTACACGGTGAACCCGGCGGCCCGCAGCCTGCGTGGCGGCCGGAACCACCTGATCGGCCTGTACACGTTCGAGTCGGTGTTCCCGACCGACGACCGCGACTTCTACTACCCGTTCCTGCAGGGGGTGGAGGAGGAGTGCGCAGAGCAGGGCTATGACCTGCTGCTGTTCACCTCGGCGGGACGCGGCCGACGGCCGCTGGCCGATGACCGGCTGCAGCGACTGCGGATGGCCGACGGCTGCGTCATGATCGGCCGGCACGTCCGGACCGCCGACCTGGAGCAGCTCACCGCCGAACACTTCCCGTTCGTCTTCATCGGCCGCCGCGAGGCGCCCGGCGCGGCGATCCCGTACGTGGCGCCCGACTACATCGCCGCGACCGAGGAACTGATCGGTCACCTGGTCGGCCTCGGCCACCGCCGGATGATCTACCTGCGGCAGCCGGAGGACACGGCACCGACCCTGGACCGCCTGGCCGGCCTGGCCAGTGCCCGGAAGCGGTACGACCTCGCACCGGAGGCCGTGATCGTCGACGAGCTGTCGTCGACCGCCGAGCTGACCGAGGAACGGGTCCGCGGCTGGCTCGCCGACGGCGCCACCGCGCTGCTGATCGAACCGAGCGAAGATCACACGCTGGTCTCGACGCTGGACGCGCTGGCCGAACGATCGAACCTGAGCATCCCCGGCGACGTGTCGATCGCGCTGCTCGGCGATCCGCCGTCCTGGGAACCGAGTCACCTGGACTGGACCCGGTTCGCCTTGCCCCGTGAGGAGATCGCCCGCCGGGCGGTGCAGGCGCTGATCGGGATGCTGGACGCCGCCGAGCCGCAGCAGACGATCGTGGACTGCACGCTGGTGATCGGCAACTCCTGCGGAGAACCGGGAGGATCGCCATGATCGGCATGATCATCCGGCGGCTCGCGATCGGGCTGCTGGTGATGTGGGGCGCCGCGACCCTGATCTTCGTGATCATCCGGGTCGCGCCCGGCGACCCGGCCGCCGTGCTGCTCGGCCCGGACGCCGAGCCCGACCAGATCAGCAGGCTGCGCGCGGAGCTGGGGCTCGATCAGCCGATCTTCGTGCAGTACGGGAACTACCTGCTGGACACGGTCCGGCTCGACTTCGGCGACTCGTACCGGCTCCGGATGCCGGCGATCGAGGCCGTCTTCGACCGGCTGCCGGCCACGGTCGAACTGACCCTGACCTCGACGGCGCTCGCGGTGGCCGTCGGGCTCACCCTCGGCATCCTGGCCGGGATGCGGCCGAACACCTGGGCGGACCGGATCGTCTCCGGGCTGACCACCATGCTGCAGTCGTTCCCGACCTTCTGGATCGGCATCATGCTGATCTTGATCTTCGCGCTGTGGCTGCGGCTGACCCCGAGTGCAGGCACCGGAACGCCCTTGCACATGGTGCTTCCGGCGGTGACCCTGGCGTTCCCGTTCGTGGCGATCGTCGCCCGGGTGACCCGGAGCAGTCTGGTCGAGAACATGGGTGAGGCCTACCTGGACACCGCCTACGCGAAGGGCCTGACGCTCCGGCAGGCCGTGCTCGGGCACGCGCTGAAGAACTCACTGATCCCGGTGATCACCGTGATCGGCCTGCACATCGGCGCGCTGCTCGGCGGCGCGGTCGTGGTGGAGAACGTGTTCGCCTGGCCGGGGCTCGGCACGCTGATGGTCGAGGCCGTCGGCAACCGCGACTACACGGTGGTGCAGGCGGCGACCTTGATCGTGGCCGGCGTGATCGTCCTGCTCAACCTGGCCACCGACCTCGTCTACCGGGTCCTCGACCCGCGGATCCGTACCGGGAGGACGGCATGACGGCGACCCTTGCTGCCGACGACGTCGCCTCGGCCCAGCCTGCCGCCAAGCGGCGGGTACGGCTGCGGTCGCCGGGCATGATCGGCCCGCTGGTGATCATCGGCCTCTACCTGCTGGCCGCCGTGATCGGGCCGGCCCTGGTTCCGTACGACCCGATCACCACGCCGCTCACCGACCGGCTCAAGCCACCGGGAGCGGTGACCTCGACCGGCGGCACGGCCCTGCTCGGCACCGACGCGCTCGGCCGGGATCTGTTCGGCCAGATCATCCACGGGGCCCGAACCTCGGTGATCATCGGCGTCAGCGTCGTCCTGATCAGCCTCGGCGTCGGCGTCCTGATCGGTGCGGTGGCGGGCTTCCGGGGCGGCTGGGTGGACGCGGTGCTGGCCCGCTGCATCGACATCCTGCAGGCGTTCCCGGGTCTGGTGCTGGCCATCGTCATCGCCGGCATCTTCGCCCGCAGCCTGTTGCTGGTGATCATCGCGCTGTCGGTGACCAACTGGATCTCGTTCGCCCGGGTCACCCGCGGCGTCGTACTCACCCTGCGCGAGCGGTACTGGGTGGATGCGGCCCGGCTGATGGGCGTGCCCGGTCCGCTGCTGTTGATCAGGCACGTGCTGCCGTTCACGGCGGGCCCGCTGGTGGCGATGGCCACCCTCGAGTTCGCCCTGGTGGTGCTGGCCGAGGCCGGGTTGAGCTTCCTCGGCATCGGCCTGCCTTCCTCGATCGTCTCCTGGGGCCAGACCGTCGCCGCCGGTCGGGCCTATCTCGCCACGGCCTGGTGGATCTCCGCCTGGCCCGGCCTGGCGCTGTCCGTCCTGGTGGTCAGCGTCGGCATCCTCGGTGATCAACTCACCGCCCGCTTCGGCCGGGCCCGCAGCCGATGACCTTGCTCTCCCACGTAACCAACGGAGGTACATGATCATGACCCGCGTCAGACTGGTTCAAGGCCTGGTCGCGGCAGCCGCACTGCTGCTTCCTCTCTCCGCCTGTACGACGACCACCGGCGGGACCGGGGGCGACGGCGGCGGCGCCGCGGCCCAGGAGGTCGTCGCCAGCGGTCAGTATCCGGTCGAGAACCTCGACCCGCACTCGGCCAGCGGCGGTTCCGCCGGCATGGACCTGGTGGCCAAGGAGATCTACTCCCGGCTCACCGCCACCGACGAGACCGGCAAGATCGTCGGCGACCTGGCCACCGAGTGGAAGGCCGGCGACACCGGTGACAGCTGGACCTTCACGCTGCGCGAGGGCGCCACGTTCACCGACGGCAGCGCGCTCGACTCGGCCGACGTGGCCGCCTCGTTCAAGCGCTTCCTCGAGCTGGATTCGCCGCCCGCGGCCAACTTCCCCGGCGTGACCGTGGACGCGCCCGACCCGACTACGGTGATCTTCAAGGCGGAGAAGCCGGACGCCGCACTGCCGTCGAAGCTGACCACGTTCTACGTGCTGCCGTCCGAGACCCCGGCCAAGGCCGGCGCCGTCGGTGAGAAGCCGGTCGGCTCGGGGCCCTACCAGGTGGAGTCGTTCGCCGCCGGGCAGGACGTCGTGCTGGTGCCCAACGCCAAGTACTTCGGCGGGGCGCCGACCCTGACCAAGCTGACGCTGCGGACGATCCCGGAGATCTCGACCCGGCTCACCGCGCTGCAGACCGGTGAGGTGGACGTGGTCTGGGGCGTCCCCGATGATCAACTCGCCGAGTTGCGCGGCGCCGGAACGATCAAGACCGAGTCCGTGCAGAGCGCCGGCTCCGTGCTGATCTGGTTCAACAGCGAAAAGCCGTTCTTCAAGGACAAGCCGGAGGTACGGCGAGCGCTCTGGCAGGCGGTCGACTTCGCGACGATCATCAAGCAGATCTACCCGGAGACCGGGACGCCGGCCGACTCGGCGATCGCACCGACCGTGCTCGGCTACGCGGCGCAGACTCCGGTCACGTACGACCCGGAGGCGGCCAAGCAGGCGCTGACCAAGGCCGGCTTCGACTTCGACAAGACCTACGAGCTGCAGTACCAGTCGCAATTCAAGCCGTTCGTCTCGGCGATCGTCTCCGATCTGGCCAAGATCGGTGTCAAGGTCGATGCCAAGGAGAAGGAGCAGGCGGTCTTCATCGAGGACCTGCTGGCGATGCGCTGGGACATCAACTTCCAGCAGGTCGGCACCGCCGGCTTCGACGCGTCGACCAACCTCGGCCGGCTCTACACCTGCGCCGCGAAGCGCAACGGGTACTGCAATCCGGAGTTGGACAAGCTGCTCGCCGAGGCCGGCTCGAACCCGGACCAGGCGAAGCGCGAGGAGCTCTACGCGCAGGCCGGCAAGATCATCTGGGAGGACGCCGTCGGCATGTTCCCGATGTTCGTCAAGACCTCCTACGCCTGGAACGACAAGGTGAGCGGCTTCACCCTCGACCCGCAGGGCCTGCCCGACTTCCGCGCCGCGAAGGTCGCCGGGTCGTGATCATGTCCGCCTCCGACACCAGGGCCGAGCCGACCGTGACCGAGCCGGGTCAGCGGCTGCTCACGGTCGACGGCCTGACCGTGAGCGTCGGTGGGCTGACCCTGCTGGACGGCGTCGGGCTGACCATCGACGCCGGCGAGACCCTCGGCCTGATCGGCGAGACCGGCAGCGGCAAGTCGCTGACGTCGCGGGCGATCATCGGGCTGCTGCCGACGGCGATGGACGTGTCCGGTTCGGTCGTGTGGCGCGGCCAGGAGCTGCTGACCGCGTCCGCGGCCCAGCGGCGCCGGCTGCGCGGCACCGAGATCTCGATGATCTTCCAGGACCCGATGTCCAGCCTGAACCCGACCATGAAGATCGGCCGCCAGGTCGGCGAGGTGCTGCGCCGGCGCGGGGTGCCGGCCGCCGAGGTCCAGCGCCGGGTGATCGAGATGCTGGACCGGGTCGGGATTCCCGAACCGCAGCGGCGGATCGGCAACTATCCGCACGAATTCTCCGGCGGCATGCGTCAGCGCGCCATGATCGCGATGGCCATGATCACCGGGCCGTCGCTGGTGCTGGCCGACGAGCCGACCACCGCGCTGGACGTGACCGTGCAGGCGCGGGTGCTGGAGATGTTGCGCCAGGTCCGGGCCGACCAGGGCTCGGCGATGCTGTTCGTCAGTCACGACCTGCGGGTGATCTCGCATGTGGCCGACCGGGTGTCGGTGATGTACGCCGGTTCGATCATGGAGCAGGGGCCGACCGTCGAGGTGTTGCGTCGGCCCGCGCATCCGTACACGAGGGCGCTGGTGGCCAGCGTCCCGGCGGTCCGGACCCGGACCGCGATCGCCGATCCGCTGCCCGGCGCTCCGGCGACGCCGGCGGACCGGCCGACCGGCTGCCCGTTCCGGACCCGGTGCGCGCTGGCCCATGATCGCTGCGTCACCGAACGGCCGGTGCTGCGGATGGTCGGCACCGACCGGATGGCCGCCTGCCACGTCGCCGAGGAGGTGTCACGATGACCATGCCGTTGCTCGAAGTCCGGGGTCTCCGGGTCACGTTTCCCGTTCCTGGACAGGGATTCGGACGGGACCGCTCCGTCGCCGTGGCCGGTGCCGACGTCACCGTCGGGCCGGAGGAGACGGTCGCGATCGTGGGGGAGTCGGGCTCCGGGAAGTCCACCGTGGCTCGCAGCGTGGTCGGGCTGCAGCGCCCGGATGCCGGCGAGTTGATCTTCGACGGCCGGCCGCTGCTGCGCCGTCGCCGGGCGGCGGACCGCCGCGCGATCCAGATGGTGTTCCAGGACCCGGCGTCGTCGCTGAACCCGCGGATGCGGGTGGCGGACCTGATCAACGAGGCTTGGCAGACCCACCCGGCGGTGGCCCCGGCCGGTGATCGCCGGGAGGCGATTGCCGCGGCGCTGGGCGCGGTCGGGCTGTCCGCGGACCTGGTGGACCGTTATCCCGGGCAGCTGTCCGGTGGCCAGTGCCAGCGGGTCAGCATCGCCCGCGCCCTGGCCCTGCAGCCACGACTGCTGGTCTGCGACGAGGCCGTGTCGGCCCTGGACGTCTCCGTGCAGACCCAAGTGCTCCGGCTGCTCGCCGACCTGCGTGCGCAGCGCGAGCTGGCGATGATCTTCATCAGTCATGATCTTGCCGTGGTACGCCAGATCGCCGACCGGGTGCTGGTGATGAAGTCCGGCGAGATCGTCGAGACCGGGATGACCGAGGACCTGTTCAACGCACCGCAACACCCGTACACGCAGGCGTTGCTGGACGCCGCCCTGGACTTGAAGGACGTCTCGTGAGTTACACCGCGGTTCAAGATCGACTGCGCGCCGGCTGGAACACCTGGGACACCCGCAGCGTGCTGCGCCAGGTCCTGCTCCCGTACGGCTTCGGCATCTCGCTCGGGCTGCACGAGCTCTACCGCGGCACCACCCTGACCACCGCCCAGATCGGCCGCCGCGGCACCGTCGAAGGCGGCTGGGACGACGAGGACGTAACGCTCGGCCCGCACGCGCCGCTGGGGGAGTACACCCGGGTCACGGTGCGCTGGGCCGAGATCACCATCGAGGTGACGACGGCGCAGGTGCCCGGCACCGACGAGCTGGTGATCAAGGTCGACCCGTTGACGAATCAGCGTCGCCCGGCGTTGTTGATCATCGGTGCCGCGTACCTGTGGAACAAGCGAGGGACCGTGCGACGCGGGGACGAGACCCTGGTCGGTGATCATGCCACCGTCTGGTCGACCGGCCCGGTCATCGAGGATCCGTACGCCGATCAGCTGGGGCCGTACCTGGCCGTGGAACTGACCGGGCCGATCGGGATCGGCACCGGGCCGCGGCGGAGCCTGGAGGAAATCGACCGCATCCTGGCCGAGGCTGAGCAGCGGCACTGCCCGGCGCCCGCGGCCGGTGATGAGCTTGCCGAGCACCGCGACCTGGTCCGCGACGCGATCTCCTGGAACAACGTCTACGAGCCGTCGAAGGACCGGGTCGTGACGACGGTGAGCCGACTCTGGAACGTCGGCAAGCGCGGCGGTTTCGCCTTGTTCTGCTGGGACAACTTCTTCAACGCCCTGCTCGCCGACCTGACCAGCACCGACGTCGCGTACGCCAACGTCGTCGAGATGTGCCGCGAAGTGGTGCCGGACGGCTTCGTGCCGAACGTGGCGCAGGGGACCGGCCGGAAGACGTACGACGGCTCGCAGCCGCCGGTCGGCTCGATGGTCTGCTGGGAGCTGTACCGCCGGCACGGCGAACGCTGGTTGCTGGACGAGGTCTACCCGATCCTGCTCGGCTGGAACCGCTGGTGGTGGCGGGTCCGGCACAACGGCACCATGATCAGCCCCGGCACCACGGTCTTCGAGCCGGAATTCCCGTCACCCCAGGACATCCCGCGGATCGGCAAACACTTCGGCGCCACCTGCGAGACCGGCGCCGATGATCATCCGGCCTTCCGTGACATCCCGTTCGACGCGGAGACCGGCCTGCTCGGCGTCCACGACGTCGGCCTGAACGCCCAGTACGCGATGGACTGCGAGGCGCTGAGCAAGATCGCCTCCGAGCTGGGCCGGACCGAGGAGGCAGCAGAGCTGGCCTCGCGTGGTGCCACGGTGCGCGGTCTGATCGAGGAACTGCTCTGGGACGAGCCGTCGAGCACGTACCGCGGGCACTTCACCGAGTCCGGCCAGCCGACGGAGTTCCTGTCGCCGGCCAGCTTCTTCCCGCTGTTCGCCGGTTGCGGCACGGACGGCCGGGCCAAGATCATGACC
Organism: Microlunatus sp. GCM10028923; assembly: GCF_042666975.1. Classification (NCBI taxonomy): domain Bacteria; kingdom Bacillati; phylum Actinomycetota; class Actinomycetes; order Propionibacteriales; family Propionibacteriaceae; genus Microlunatus; species Microlunatus sp. GCM10028923. The sequence continues at coordinate 349,681 of NZ_JBHTFF010000002.1, forward strand.
GACGCCTACCTTCGTACCGAGGACGGCTTCGGCGGCGAGTGGGTCCTCCCGTCCTCGCCCCGGTCCGAGTTGTTGATCTCCGACCGGGAGCACTCGTACTGGATCGGCCGAGCCTGGCCCCCGATCAACTTCCTCACCTACCTCGGCCTCCGCCGGGCCGGCCTGACCGAGGAAGCCGGCTGGCTCGCCGAACGCTCCGGCGCACTGGCCATGGTCGAATGGCGGGAGAGCCGCCACATCCACGAGAACTACTCCAGCGAACACGGCCACGGCTGCGACCGCCCGAACAGCGAACCCTTCCACTCCTGGGGCGCCCTGCTCAGCCTCCCGATCCTGATCGAATCCGGCGTGATCAAGCTGGCCGGCGGCCAGTTCGACCCGACGCCGGCAGCGCCCTGAGCCAGTCGAAGCCGAACGTTCCCTGAGCCTGTCGAAGGGCCTAGGCTGGAGCAGTGCCGATGTCGACCGAGCGACTGAGCAGGCTGTTCCGGATCTTCGGTGAGACCCAGTGCCGCGGCCGGTCGGAGGTGTACGCGGCGCTCAGCGAGTCGATCGCTGACGATGATCAACTCCTGGACCTGACGTCGACGGCGCCGCCGGACCAGCGCCGGCCGAGCCTGCTCTTCGCCGCGGTGAACCTGCTCCTGAGCGCGGACCCGGCCGCCGAGTTGCGCGCGTACTATCCGATCCACGGTGGCACCCGAGCGGTCGACGCGAGGCTGTTCCGGACCTTCGCCGGCTTCTGCCGCGACCACGAACCCGCCCTGCGGGAGGTGCTGGCGACCCGGTCGACCCAGACCAACGAGATCCGGCGGTGCTTCGCGCTGCGGCTCGGCCTGCACCAGGTCGGTCGGCATTGGCCGGGCCCGGGCCACCTGGTCGAGGTCGGAGCGAGCGCGGGACTCAATCTGATCTTCGACCGGTACGCCTATCACCTGGACGGCACTCCGCTGCCCGGCGCCGACGACTCGTCCGTGATCATCTCCACGGCGCACCGCGGTCCCGGTTCCGGCGCACTCTGGGCGGACGACTCCCTCGACGTTCGGCAGCGAGTCGGCCTTGATCAACAACCGGTCGACCTCGAGGATCCGGACGCGAGGGACTGGCTGGAGGCGTTCATCTGGCCGGAGCGAATCGACGACCTGGCCACCCTGCAGGACGCCGTGAGTGCCTTCCGTGACACGGAGGCCGACGTCCGCCTGGTTCGTGGCGACGCCGTGACCGACACCGCGGCACTGATCACCGAACGGCCCGGCGACGAGCCGGTCCTCGTCTTCACCGCGTCCCTGCTCAGCTATCTGGGCGAAGATCAGCGCGTCGCCTTCCTGGACCAGCTCGACTCCGCCGCCACCGGCCGACGCGTCGGCTGGATCTTCGCGGAGGGGCCGGCGCTGCTCGCGCGCTCGGGCCTCGACTGCGCCGGTCTGTCCGGGCCGCTGGCGACCAACGGCACCCAGTACGGGGTTGGCCTCAGCCTGCGCTCACCCGGCACCCGGCATGATCAACTGCTGGCCGTCGCGGAGCCCTATCTGCGCTGGATCGCCCCGGCTCGCGACACGGCCGACGACTTCGCCTGGGTCGAAGCGCTGTCGGCGACATCGAGCCTCACGAGGGCTGCGACCGACCCCGCCGATTGACCTCGTCCCGGATAGCCCACAGATCGGCGACCGGGCCGAGGTGACCGAGCTTGTCCGGGTTGATCACGGACTGGATCGCCTGGATCCGTCCGTCCAGGACGTCGAGGGTGATCGTCCCGATCACGCCGCCGTCCCGTACCCGCAGAATGGCGCCGGGTTGTCCGTTGATCGCGTGCCGGTCCAGCGTGATGTCGAGTTCGAACAGGGGCGGGAAGTTCCTCGCCACCACCCGCGCCACCTTGTCGGCGCCGTGGACGGTCCGGGCCAGCTGAGGGGCCTTGCCGCCGCCGTCCCCGACCAGTTGGACGTCGGCGGCCAGCAGTTCGCGCAGGCTTTCAAGATCACCGATCCGGATCGCGTCGAAGAACCGGTTCGCCAGCTCGTCGTGGGCCCGGCTGTCGGCCTCGAACCGGGTCCGGCCGTCGGCCATGTGCCGCCGAGCCCGTACGACGAGCTGACGGCAGGCCGCAGCCGAGCGGCCGACCGCGGTGGCGGTCTCCTCGTAGCCGTACCCGAACACCTCGCGCAGCACGAACACGGCCCGTTCCAGCGGGCTGAGCCGTTCCAGCAGGAGCAGCGCGGCCATCGACACGGAGTCGGCCAGTTCCGCCGATCGCACCGGATCCTGGTAGGGGTCGGTCAGCAGCGGCTCCGGCAGCCACTGGCCGACATAGGTCTCCCGCCGGGACCGCGCAGACTGGAGCAGGTCGATCGAGATCCGGGTCACCACGGTCGACAGATAGGCCTTCGGCGACGTCGGCGTGACGTCCGCCGCTTCGTAACGGAGCCAGGTGTCCTGCACCGCGTCCTCGGCCTCGCTGACACTTCCGAGGATGCGGTACGCGATCGCGAACAGCAGCGACCGCAGCTCCTGGAACTCTTCGGCCCGACCCATCTCGATCACTCCGCTCGGACTCAGCCGGCCGCGGCCAGATGTGCCGCCGCAGCACCGGCCTGGTAGCCGCCGGCCTGCTGCCGGGTGATCACGTTGATCCGGTTGGCCGAGTTGATCATGGCGATCAACATGACCAGGGTGGTCAACTGATCCTCGTCGAAATGCTCGGTGGCACGTTGCCAGACATCGTCGCGTACCCCTTCCGGGCTGTCGGCGAGCCGGGTGCCGTGCTCAGTCAGTTCGAGGGCGGCCCGCTCCGCGTCCGTGAACACGGTCGCCTCCCGCCAGGCTGCGACCAGGTTGAGCCGTTCCGACGTTTCGCCGGCGGCCGCCGCCTCCTTCGTGTGCATGTCGATGCAGGGCCCGCAGCCGTTGAGCTGGCTGGCCCGCAGCGAGACCAACTCCTGCAGGCTCGCCGGCAGCGACGAGCCGGCCAGGGCCTTGTGGGCGCCCATCATGGCCTTCATGACCGGCATGGCGGCCGGGTTGCCGATGAGCTGCAGTCGAGCGTTCATAGTGACTCCTCCGTCGAAATCGGATGCGTGACCACCCCGAAGACGAAACGGCCCGCCCGCCTGTGACATCGGATCACCCGTCGGCTTGGCGAAGATAGTCGGCGCCGCCGACGAAGATCGTTTCCCCGCTCGGCGCCGCCGGATCGAGGGCGGCCGCGACGACGGCATCGGCGAACTCCGGAACGGTCAGCACTCGGCCGGCGCCGGCTTCGCGGGCAGCGACGGTGCCCGGCTGGGCGCGTTCCAGCATCTTCACGGTGATCGTGTCGGCGATCAGGTCGCCGGACACGACCGTGAGGCTGACGCCCGCCGCCTCCAGGGCCGGGATCCGCTCCCGCAGGGCACGTTCGCCGGCCTGCTTGCTCTCCGCCACCGGCCGGTACGCGTCCGGAACGGCACGTTGACCGTAGAAGTGGGCCTGGTGGCTGGTCACGAACACGATCCGCCCGCCCGGCCGCAGCAGCGGCAGCATCGTGTCGACCAGGGCGACCTGGGCGTCGCGGTTCAGGCGCATGGCGTACGTCTCGTCGGCGTCGCGTTCCATTCCGCCGGAGGCGTTCAAGATCAGGAAGTCGAGGCCGCCGAACTCCTGGGCGATCTCGTCGTGCAGCCGTGCGAGGGACGCGGGCTCGGTGACATCGGCCTGGACGGTCAGCACGGTGCCGCCCTCGGCGCGGAGCTCCTCGGCCAGCGCGTTGGCCCGGTTGGCCTTGTCGCGATAGTTGACGACGGCCGCGACCCGCTGACGTACCAGACCTCGAACGGTTTCGGCGCCGACTCCCCGGGAGGATCCGGTGACGAGCGCGACCTTTCCGGCATGATCATCCACGTTCGTACCCTCGCACAGGGCCGGTGACTGAGCCGTGTCAGCCCCGTGTCAGGTCCGGCGGACAGGCTGGTCGCAGCAGACAGCTACGAAAGGAAATCCGGTGACTGAGTCCGTACCCGTCCCGCAAGTCCTCCCCACGGAACGCGACGCCGGTCCGTTCGACCCGCCGCGCGAGATCACCCGCCTGCGCGAGGCTCGGCCGGTCTGTCCGATGCGCTTTCCGGACGGCCACGACGGCTGGCTGATCACCGGTTACGAGGCGGTCCGGCAGGTGATGGCCGACACCCGGTTCAGCTCGCGGCAGGACCTCGGCATCGTCCACGTCCCGTTCGAGACGCCCGGCATGCCCGTCCAGACCGAGCCGTCGCCGCAGCAGCCGGGGCTGTTCATCGCGATGGATCCGCCGGACCACACCCGGCTGCGCCGCAAGCTGACCGGCGCGTTCACGGTGCGCCGGATGAAGCAGCTCGAGGACCACATCGCCGAGATCGCCGAACGGCAGCTTGATCATCTCGCCACGCTCACCCCGCCGGTCGACCTGGTGAAGGAGTTCGCGCTGCCGGTCCCGTCGCTGGTGATCTGCGAACTGCTCGGCGTCCCGTACGAAGATCGCGCGACGTTCCAGGTGAACTCGGCCAGGTTCCTCGAGCGGGACATCAACCTCGAGGACAAGATGGCCGCGTTCGGCGCGATGTCATCGTTCCTGGCCCAGCTGGTGATCGCTAAGCGTGCCGAACCGGGCGAGGACATCCTCTCCGATCTTGCCGTGCAGGAGGATCTGAGCATCGAGGAACTGGTCGGGATGGCCTTCCTGTTGATCTTGGCCGGCCACGAGACCACCGCCAACCTGCTGGCCCTGGGTACCTTCGCGCTGCTGGAGCATCCTGATCAACTGGAGGCGCTGCGTTCCGATCCGGAGCTGATGCCGGGTGCGGTCGAGGAGCTGATGCGGTATCTGTCGATCGCCGACATCTTCTACCGGTACGCCACCGAGGATCTCGAGGTCGGCGGCGAGACCATCCCGGCCGGCTCCACGGTCGTCGTGTCGCTGCTGGCGGCCAACCGGGATCCCTTGCGGTACGAGAATCCCGACGATCTTGATCTTCGCCGGAACGCCCGCGGCCACCTGTCCTTCGGCCACGGCGTGCACCAGTGCCTCGGCCAGCAGCTGGCCCGAATCGAGCTGCGCGCCGGCTTCACCGGCCTGCTGCGCCGCTTCCCGACCCTGAAGCTGGCCGTGCCGGCCGACGAGGTGAAGGTCAAGTCCGACATGAACCTCTACGGCGTCCACGCCCTCCCGGTGACCTGGTCCTAGCCGAGGTGATCGGTCCGGTTGAGCCGGGCGAGCTCGAACGCACGATGGTGATCATCCTTGCGGAGCAGGCTGATCCCACCGGACGTGACCCGGAAGTAGGCGCCGGCCGCGGCCTCGACCGGCATCCCGATCCAGGCCGCGAACAGGTAGCTCGCCGTACCGCCGTGCGTCACGACGACCTGGTGCTCGGCCGGATCGTCCCGGATCCGTTGCAGGGCGGCATAGACGCGCTCGACGACGGCCATCCTGGTCTCCGTACCCGGGATGCCCTCGTCGTGGCGCGTCCAGTCCTCGTTGTCTGTCGCCGGCACGAGATGATCTTGAAGCCAGGCCTGCGGCTTCCCACCCGCCTCGCCGAACGAGCGCTCCCGTAGATCGGGATCAACGGTCAGCGGCGCCCCGAGCCGGCCGGCGATGATCTCGGCCGTACGCCGCGTGCGGAGCAGGTCGGACGTGAAGAGGGTGGGCGTCGCGTCGCCCAGTTCCGCGGCCAGGGCCTCCGCGATCTTGCCGGCCTGGGCGATGCCGCGCTCGGTCAGGTCGGAGTCGTACCACCCGCCGACCAGGCCGTCGACATGATGGGTGGCCTCGGGATGCGTGACGACGTACACGGTCTTCATGATGATCAAGCTTCGCACCATGGATGATGTCTCCATGACCTGGGACACCGCCGACCTCGATCTCGACGCCTACCTGGCCCGGACGGGCGCCACCGCCGAACCGCCCTCCCTGGAGGCCCTGGGCCGCCTCCAGACCGCACACGTCCGGACCTTCCCGTTCGAGAACCTGGACGTCCTGCTGGAGCAGCACCCCGGAGTTTCGCTCGCTGCCGTACAGGACAAGTTCGTGCGCAGGCACCGTGGCGGCTACTGCTTCGAGCACGGCACCCTCTTCCACGCCGTCCTGACCGAACTCGGCTACGACGTCGAACCCCGCCTAGCCCGCGTCGGCGACGCTGCGGCGTCGCCGCGCACCCACCTGGTCCTGATCGTCACCCTCGACGGCCGGCGCTACCTCAGCGACCCCGGCATCGGCATCCCACCCCTGATCCCGATCGAGCTAGCCGACGGAGCCGAGATCGACGGCGGACTCTGGCCCCACCAGATCCGGGTCTCCGATTCGGAGGAGCTCGGCGGCCGAGCCTGGCAACTGTGGCGCAAACGGGCCGGCGACTGGGAGTTCATGCACTCCACCGACGAGCTCCCGGTCCGCCGAGTCGACGTCGAGATGGGCCACCACTGGACCAGCACCGCCCCCACCACCCACTTCCGCTCCTCCCTGATGCTCAACCGCCACGGCCTTGACCCGGACGGCACTCCCACCCTCCTTACCGTGACCCTCGACTACACGGCGATCGGGCGCGTGGGCGAGGAACCGAAGCGGCAGGACTACGACCCCGACGATCTACCCGACCTCCTCGAGCGGGCCGGCGCGAAGCTGTCGGAGGACGAGGCCAAGCGGCTGGCCGTACGCGTACGAGAGCTGCGCGGGTAGCCCATGTCGTACGAGGACTCCTACGTAGGATCCCTGCGTCAGGTGGTCGGCGATCGCCGACTGATCACCCCCGGCCCGCGCGCCGTGATCATGGACGACCAAGATCGACTTCTCCTCATCCGCCGATCCGACAACGGCGCCTGGGCCATGCCGGCGGGCGGGCTGGAGCTAGGCGAATCGATCTGGGAGGCCCTCGTCCGCGAGGTCCGCGAGGAGACCGGCCTGACCGTCGAAGCCGCCACCCCGTTCGCGCTTTACACCGAGAAGCGCTTCTGGTTCACCAACGCCTACGGCGGGCAGCACCAGCTGTTCACTGTTGCCTTTCGAGTCGACCGCTGGTCAGGATCGCTGCTCAGCGAGACCGACGAAACCGTCGATGCACGCTTCTTCGCCCGCTCGAACCTGCCTGAAATCAATTCCGTCTACCTGGAGACCCTGCAGGACCTGGATGCGTATGACCGGACCGTGATCCTCAAATAGAGGAGTCCGATCAGCCAGTGATCTCCGGTCGGAAGTAGTCGACCATCGCGGCATCAATGGGTGTCTCGAAGTGCAAGAGCATGCGAACGATGCTGACCTCGCTGTCCTTCATCGTCGTTTCCTCAGGATCTGCAGGTGTTGCTTGCCCGAGGTAGTAGTAGTCGGAACCCTCGCTGTCGTTCTTCTTGACAAACACGTGCAAATCGACCTCGCCGGAGACAACGGCGCGTACCTCGGCACTCCGAAGGGTCCGTTTGCTCCTGCTGAACCATCGCATCGTCGAGGCACCCAGCAACGCGTCTTCGTACGCGGTCGTTGCAGAGATATCTTCCGACTTCTGGAGTGTGACGAAGATCGGGCACACGCCCGTCTTCGCGTCGACCTTGTACCCATAGATCGTTGCGGCGAACGAGCGTGGCCAGCCGAGAATTCGAGCTGTCTCCTTTCGGGTGTACTGCCTGCCGGGCGCAAAGAGCCCTCGCAGGCCGTAGCGAGAGGATACGAGTTGGCGTCCCGTGCGGATCAAATCGTCAACGGCGCTGGCAAAGGCATCTGAGGTGAGGTACCGCACTCGGAACGGATCAACCAGTTGGATCGAGCCATTAGACCGCCTGACGGCGAGCGGGACGAACTTCGCGCGGTCAGCTTCGGCATGCTTCGCAAAGGTCAGGGAGTCAATGGCACTTTCGATCTGGGAAGGCGTGGTGCTGATTCCTTCGGACTCCAGGCGGTCGATGGCGGCCTCGACCGTCGTTGCTCCATCAAGGAGTTGAGACAGCAGCGCCAGTTCGTGAGGGCGTTTCGCCGTGAAGATTTCGTGCGACAAGGCGTACAGAAGCTTGTCTTCATACACCGTCAGCCCGGTAGGCTCCTTCAGCAGAGCCTGTACGAGTTCGGGAAAGTGCCGCCGCCTCGTCGCCAGCAACACCGGATCGGTGGCCTCGAAGCGCAGGAAGTCCCAGAGTGAAGGGATGCGACCGACACGGTTACGCATCGTCTCAAGTGCAGATTTCAGCCGGGGCAAGCTGTCGAGCTTGGTCGACGCGATCGAGCGCAGCACACGCTCCTGGGCGACCTGGTCGAAGCGCACACTCGACAGATTGGGGAGGACGCCGATCTCTTCGGCGGAGATCAGCTTCTGGCGTAGCGACTCCTTGTTGAGGGACTCGTCGCCGAAAAGAGCCATCGGGATCATGAAGTTGTTGGCATAGTTTCCGATGAAGTCGATCACGACGAGGTAATCCTTGCCGGCAGCCTTACGGAGTCCTCGCCCGAGCTGCTGCACGAAGACAGTCGTTGACTGAGTCTGCCGTAGCATGATGACTTGGTTCACCGTGGGGATGTCGACACCCTCGTTGAAGACATCGACGGTGAGGATGTAATTGAGATCGCCGCGCTCCAGGGATCGAACGACCGAATTTCGTTGCTCGGTCGAATCGTCGCCGGTGACTGCAGCGGTACGAAGCCGCTGCCCGTGGAGGTCGAGCTCATTGAGCGCCGCGGAAAGCGCCCTGGCCTCATCCTTTCGGCTGCAGAAGATCAGCCCGCGTGGCCGAACGGCAGCCTGACCGTACGTGTCGATCGTGCGCAGGAGGTGCTGGACACGTTCCGATGAAGTCAGCTGGGTGAGGTCTGTATCGGCGTCAAGGATGGTTCCGTCCTGTGCCGCAATGTCAGTGATTCCGTAGTAGTGGAATGGTGCGAGCATGTCCGCCTCGAGTGCTTCGCCGAGGCGGATCTCGTATGGCACGTTGTAGTCGAACAGCTCGTAGACGTTGAGGCTGTCCGTTCGTTCGGGAGTCGCCGTCATTCCGAGAAGGAAGGCTGGCCTGAAATGGTCTAGCACTCGCCGGTACGTGGGTGCCGCGGATCGGTGAGCCTCATCGATGATCACATATTCGAAATCTTCGGGATCGAAGGAGCTGAGAACGTCGGGCCGAGACAAAGTTTGCACTGTCGCGAAGACGTATCGACATGAACTCTGCTTGGCGCCACCCGTAAGCTTTCCGTATTCGGTCGGAATGCCACCAAGGACCAACTGATACTCTTCGATGGTCTTGTCGAGGATCTGTTCACGGTGAACTACGAAGAGTAGTCGACGAGGATTGAACGCCCGCACGTCCAGAGCCGAGAGAATGGTCTTGCCGGTTCCGGTCGCGGAGATGATGATCGCTCGCTGTTCGTTTGCTTCTCGTACCTGCGCAAGCGCAGCCAGTGCGGACTCCTGCATCGCGTTTGCGGTGATCTGACCCGGAAGGTCGAGTGTGATCACCGAATTGGAACCCCGGCCTTGGCGAGAGGGCGGCGGCGAGTAGGTGTCGGAGTAGGCGTCGATCCATTCTTGGGTGAGCGGCTCGGAGTCCTCGAGCTGTGCTCTCATGAGATGGTCGAATTGGTGCGCCAGATCGCTGGCTGGGGCGGCAGTTACCCTGAGGTTCCACTCGTGATTTCGGGCTAGGGCATTCTCCGTCAGATTGGAGCTACCGACGAGCGCGGTGACGGCACGCCCATCTTTGAAGATGTAACCCTTCGGGTGAAACTTGTCAGATCGGTGAAGGCGCACATCAATGCCCACCTTCCGTAGGGCGAGCAACTCAAGGAACGCCGCGGGCGAGTTGAATGACAGGTAGTCGGATGTCACGATGCTTCCGCTGCCTTTGAACTCAACAAGCTCCTGCTTGAGCAGAGCAATCGCGCGCGGACTGACGAATGCGACTGAGAACAGAAACTCGGACGATCGTACTAGTTCGGCGCGGAGGGCATGCAGCATCGAGAGCTCGTTCTCATTGATAACGAGCTTCGGGTGGTATTGGGGAGGCTCTCGTCCTTCTGCTTCGAGATAGCCATAGTCGACGGCAACTCGGAACTGGCTGGCCCAGTTGAGGTCCGGTCTCATGAAGCGAAGGCTTTGATGACGCGTTCAACAGCCGGTAGATCCGCCGGAGCCCAGTCGAGGTCGGCCAGGCTCCTTGGCTCAAGCCAACGGACATCGGAGTGTTCGGTGAGCCGGACGTCGCCCGAGATCAGATCGCTGAAGTAGGTCGTCAGGGTCACGCGCCCAAAGTCATAGTCATGGACCGTGGTGGTGACTTCGTCGCCGACCGTGATGTCACAGCAGAGCTCCTCGCGGATCTCGCGCTCCAATGCCTCCCGCGCAGTCTCGCCGGTCTCGATCTTGCCACCAGGGAACTCCCACAGCCCTGCGAGCGCGCCACCGGGACCTCGCTGTGCGCACAGCACCTTGCCCTCCCTGATCACCACGGCTCCCACAACATCGATCTGCTTGATCATCAGGCCCTTCCTCGGCGGCTGATCAGCAGCTTAGGCGAGACGACCCTTGCGCCCTGGCGAAAAGCATCGAGATTCGGACTTCGAGCCGGTCCACGGCGGGCGTCGGCCGCCCGTCGCGGTACTGCTCGGCCGGATGGTCACTTCGAGCCGGCCACCACTGTCGCGCACGGTCCGGGCAAACCGTTGATCACCACTCGTACCGACCGAGATCGCCTCGGCGCACCCGACGCTTCTTGCCGAACTTGCGCAGCACCGACCACGGTTCACGTACCGACCTACCGTGAGCGCGGTGCTTGTGCGGCTTGCAGAGCTGACAGCCTTTCCACTGCTTGTGGGGAGAATGAGCCATGAAGGAACTCCGTCCGTGACAGTCCCCGCCACGGTGGGCGGGGCTTCTCGGACAGGAGCAACTGCTTCATGAACGGGACCCCTTCGCTCGTTGATCAGCTGCCGTAGCTGACCTCGCACGAACTCGCCTGGTGGAGCCAAGGGGACTCGAACCCCTAACCCTCTGCTTGCAAAGCAGATGCGCTACCAATTGCGCCATGGCCCCGTGAGCGGCCGAAGCTGCTCGACGCTCGATGGTACGGCATCGCGGGCGGGTCGGGCCAACGCGAAACCCGGGGTCAGCGGGCTCCGGCGACGACCGTGCTGAGGGTGTGCAGGCGGAGGATGCGCCAGCGGCCGCAGGGGCAGGACTGGTAGGCGAGGCGGCCTTGGCTGGTGGTGTGTTCGGAGGCGGTCTGCCAGTGGTGCTCGTGGTCGCGGGTCGCGGTCATGCACCAAGGATGCTGTAATGGGATTATGCAACTCAACCCTTACGGCGTCGATGGTGTGGTGATGGCACTGGATCTGGCGAACCGGCCACCTACCTCGACGGACGAGCTGCGGCAGGTTTGTGATGATCACGGCCTGGTACGGGAGCTGCCGATCACCGACGACGATCTCGGGAAGGTGGAGCGGGCGGTCGGGGAGTGGCTGGCGGTCGTCGATGCCGCGGACTCCGACGAGCGGGGGAGGCGGGTGAATGCGATGACCGAGGCCTACTGCTCCTTTCCGACGTTGACCGATCACGCCGGTACGGGGTGGCATCTGCACTATCGGCCGGACAAGATCACTGTCGGGCATCAGGTGGGGGCGATGATGGCGGCCGGCACGGCGCTGCACCTGGCGGGGCGGGGCATGAACCGGCTCGGGCGTTGCGCCGTCGACGACTGCGATCGCGTGTACGTGGATCTCACCCGAAACGGGCGGCAGCGGTACTGCAGTCCGGCCTGCGCCAACCGGGACGCCGTCCGGCGCCATCGGGCGCGCGCCGCTCGGTGATCACCAGCGCTCGATGAGGCCCTCCGGGCGGGCCGGTGGCTCGTAGGGTTCCGGCCAGAAGTCCGTCACCTTCGTGATGATGCCGGCATCGTTGAACTCGAAGAAGACTTGGGCATCCGCGGCTTCGTCGCCCTCGGGGCTGCGGACGAGCCAGCCGAACCAGATCACGGCCCGCTGCCCGTCGCCGATGATCACCTTCGGGGTCAGGTGCCAGTCGCCGGGGTAGGTCTCGTTGAACCTCAGGTACGCCGCTCGGCCGCGGATCCGTTCTCGGGTCTGCGGCAACTCGTACACGACGTCCTCGGCCAGCAAGGCCTGCCAGGCTTCCCAGTCCCGCGCCTCCAGCGTGGTCAGGAAGCGTTCGGCGAGGGCTGCGGTGTCGATCATGATCCGACTCTAGATTCCCGCACTGACAGAGTCACTCGCGGCGGAGGCGGTGGGCGGAGTTGATCAAATGGGTACGCATCGCGGCCGAGGCGGCCTGGGGATCGCCGGCATCGATCGCGGTCAGGATCGCGTCGTGTTCGGCTCCGACCGGGTCGGCCGGCCGCCCGGCCTTCCGTCGCCCCTTGGGCAGGATGATCATCATCGGCCCGATCGCGGACAGCAGGTCCGCGTAGTAGCGATTGCGCGAAGCCCGAGCGATCCCATGATGGAAGTCGAAGTCGGCCTGGATGGAACGTGAGGGAGCATCGACGGCCGCCCGCTGCTCCTGGACCGCCTTCCGAAGCCGTACCAGATCTTGATCATCACGCCGCCGCGCCGCCAGGGCCGCCGCCTCGCACTCCACCCCGATCCGGAATTCCGCCAGCTCCAGCAGTTCGGGCACGCCCCGCGCGGCAGCCTCGCCGAACTCGAACCGCACGCCGCTGGGCCGAGTCAGCACATACGTCCCGCGCCCCTGCTGTGAATCCACCAGCCCAGCGGCCCGCAGCCGCGCCACGGCCTCCCGCACCACGGTCCGCGACACGGAGAACCGCTGCATCAGGGCCGCCTCGGTCGGCAGTCGCTCGCCGGCCGCCACCACCCCGTCCGCGATCTCCCGGGTCAACTCTCCGACGACCCGCTGAGTCAGGGATTCAGCCACCGAACTCGGCCGCCTCGACGGTCCAGGCCCGGGCTTGATCACTGAGTGAGACGCCGATCCCGGGCCGATCGGGCACCAGCATCCGCCCGTCCGCGATCTCCAGCCGCTCCTGGAACAGCGGCTCCAGCCAGTCGAAATGCTCCACCCAGACCGCACCCGGATACGCCGCGGCCAAGTGCAGGTGCAGCTCCATCGCGAAGTGCGGCGCCACCTTCAGTCCGGCCTCGTCGGCCAGCGCCAGGATCCGCAGGAAGGACGTGATCCCGCCGACCCGCGGCGCGTCCGGCTGCAGGAAGCTCACCGAATTCTGCGAGATCAGGGCCCGATGTTCGGCCACGCTGGTCAGCATCTCGCCACTGGCGATCGGGGTGTCCAGCCGCGCGCTGAGCATGGCGTGCCCGGCGGCGTCGTACGCGTCCAGGGGCTCCTCGATCCAGACCAGCCCGAACGACTCGAGCTGCCGGCCCATCCGCAGCGCGGTCCCGCGATCCCATTGTTGATTGGCGTCCACCATCAGCGCGACCGACGACGGCAACGCGGTCCGGACGGCCTCGACCCGGGCCAGGTCGGCCAGCTGATCCGGCTGCCCGACCTTGATCTTGATCCCGCCGATGCCCCGCTCCACGGCACCGGCGGCGTTCTCCAGCACCTCCTCGAGCGGCGCGTTCAGGAATCCGCCCGAGGTGTTGTAGCAGGGCACCGCATCGTGGTGCGCGCCGAGCAACTTGGCCAAGGGCAAGCCGGCTCGCTTGGCCTTGAGATCCCACAGCGCCACGTCGATCGCGGCGATCGCCTGGGTGGCCAGGCCGCTCCTACCGACCGACGCCCCCGCCCAGACCAGCTTGGTGCCGAGCTTGCCGATGTCGCTCGGATCCTCGCCGATCACGTCGCCGCCGATCTCCCGCGCATGGGCGAACAGCCCGGGCCCGCCGGCCCGCTTCGAATAGCTGAAGCCAAGTCCCTCGAAGCCTTCCTCGGTGGTGATCTCGGCGAACAGCAGGGCCACCTGGGTCAACGGGCGCTGCCGGCCGGTGAGCACCTTCGCGTCACTGATCGGTACGGCGAGCGGCAGGTAGGCCAGGGACAGCTTCAGGGTACGAATGCGGTCGGACATGAATTCATCGTACAAATTGGAAATTCATCGTGACAAGGTGCCGGACCGCATTACCGTACGAGAGCGTGACGGTCGTCACGACACGCCGCCCGACGGCCGACGATGTCCACTCGCTCGGGAACTCTGGCACCGCCCCGTCCGTGATTTCTGCTTGTGCGTCCTCTCCGTCCGACCCCAACTTCGATATCGCCAACGCCGAAATCGGCACGTACCCTTGAGCCCATGTGGTCCCAGCGGGAGGTCGTCGATTACGCGTTGCAGCGTCGGTCGACCCTGGCCTCGCTGCGGCGTCCCGGCGGTCGGCTGGCCCGGCGCGAGGCCTGTGACGCCGACCCCATGCTGCTGCGGGCGGCGAAGCATCACGGCGAGTCGGTGGACGGGAATTGCCCGGTCTGCGACTCGACCGAACTCACCCAGCTGCACTACGTGTTCGGCGACCAGCTCGGGCAGTACTCGGGCCGGATCAAGCGGACCGCCGAGCTGGAGGAGATGGCGCACGAGTTCGGCGAGTTCAAGGTCGTCGTGGTCGAAGTGTGCCGGGGCTGCAGCTGGAACTTCATGATCATGTCGTACCTGCTCGGGGACGGGGTGAAGCGCAAGCCCCCGCGTCGGCAGCAAACCGTCGAGGACATCTATGGTTGAGCGCCCTTCGGGGTCGCGCGAGAACGCCAGCACGTCGGGGAAGAAGCAGACGAAGGGCCGCCGCTGGGCCCGCCGGATCGTCCGCAGCCTGGTCGCCCTGATCTTGATCGGGCTGATCGGCGCCACCGCCATCGTCGTGGTCGGCTATCAGACCACCGAACTGCCCGACCCGAACGCCGACTTCCAGACCGCGACCAGCTTCGTCTACTACAACGACGGCAAGGCCCAGTTGGGCAGCTTCGCCACCCAGAACCGGCAGCCGCTGACGTTCGACGAGATGCCGCGGTCGATCAAGGACGCGTTGGTGTCGGCGGAGAACCGGGACTTCTGGACCGATCCGGGGATCTCGATCCCGGGCATGATCAGAGCCGCCTGGTCCATCCTCACCGGTGGTTCGCTGCAGGGCGGGTCGACGATCACCCAGCAGTACATCAAGATCATGTACCTGACCTCCGAGCAGACGTTGGCCCGGAAGTTCAAGGAGGTCTTCCTTGCCTACAAGCTCAACAAGGACCTGACCAAGGAACAGATCCTCGAGGGCTACCTGAACACGATCTACTTCGGTCGTGGTGCGTACGGGATCCAGGCGGCCGCGAAGTCGTTCTTCGACGTCGACGCCAAGGACCTCACGGTGCCGCAGGCGGCGGCGCTGACCGCGATCTTGAACAACCCGACCGTGTTCGACCCGGACGTGGACGACGGCCACAATCCGCGGCTGCTGGAGCGCTACCGGTACGTGACCCAGAGCATGGCCGAGACCGGCGCGATCACGCCGACCGAGGCGGCCAAGTACGCCAAGGCGTTGCCGAAGTTCCCGGAGATCGAGAAGAACCAGCGGTACGGCGGGCCGAAGGGCTTCCTGCTCAAGATGGTCGAGGCCGAGCTGCTGGCGGCCGGCTTCGACTCCAGCACGATCAACGGCGGCGGCCTCAAGATCACCACGACGTTCGACAAGGCGGCCCAGAACGCGGCCGTGAAGTCGGCGCAGAAGTGGACCAAGAAGGCCGCCGACGCGGCCGACGAGAAGAAGTCCGATCTGCACGCGGCCATCGCGTCGGTCGAGGTCGGCACCGGCCGGGTGCTGGCTGCCTACGGCGGCCCGGACTACGTCGCGAACTCGCGGAACTGGGCGACCACCCCGCGGCCGACCGCGTCGACCTTCAAGACGTACGCGCTCGCGGCCGGCCTGGAAGACGGCTACAGCCTCCGCTCGTACTTCAACGGCAACTCGTTCACCCCGGACGGCGATCCGGTCAGGGTGCGCAACGAGTTCGACTACGAGTACGGCTCGGTCAGCCTGCGCCGGGCCACCGCGGAGTCGATCAACACCGCGTTCGTCGACCTGACCGTGGAGATGGACGAAGGCCCGAGCAAGATCAGCAAGGCGGCCGAGGCGGCCGGGGCGCCGAAGGGACCGGGCTGGGACGAGAACACCCGGATCGCCCTCGGTGCGGCCGAGGTGAGCCCGCTCGACCAGGCCGGCGCCTACGCCACGTACGCCAATGACGGGATTCACGTCGGCAACCACGTGGTCGACTCGGTGACCGACGCCGCCGGCAACGTGATCTACGAGGCCAAGCCGGCCGAGAAGCGTGCCGTCAGCGAGGACATCGCGCACGACGTCACGTACGCGCTGTCCAGCGTGGTCGAGGAGGGCACCGGCCAGACCGTGCAGACGCTGGACCGTCCGGTCGCCGGCAAGACCGGCACCAAGGACGGCGTGAAGAACGACATCACGTCGGCCTGGTTCGTCGCGTACACCAAGCAGATCTCGACCTCGGTCATGTACGTCGCCGGCGACGGCGGCAACGCGAATCTGGACGACTACGCCCGGCCGGGTGACAAGACCTTCTTCGGCGGTACGTATCCGGCGCTGACCTGGGCCGACTACATGAAGAAGGCCACCAAGGACCAGCCGGTGGAGGATTTCGAGGAGCCGGCCTGGGTCAATCTGGACCGGCCCCGGGACGACGATCCGGGCGATGACCAGCAGGAGCAGACCCGGGAGCCGGAGACGGAGAAGCCGGAGACCGAGAAGCCGACGGAGACGCCCACCGAGAAGCCGAGCGAGACGCCCACCGAGAAGCCGAGCGAGGAACCGACCGAGAAGCCGTCGGAGGAGCCCACCGAGGAGCCGTCGGAGGAGCCCACCGAGGAGCCGTCGGAGCAGCCGAGTGAGGAGCCGTCGGAACAACCCAGCGAGGAGCCGAGCGGCAACGCCGATTCGGATGGCCAGGACTCCGACAGCAGCTCGGACGGCAGCTCCGACTCAGGCGGCTCGAACGACCAGTCCGATTCCGACGGCTCGAGCGATTCCGGCGGGTCCACCGACGACTCCGGCGGTTCCTCGGGGAGCTCGGACTCGAGCGGATCGTCGGACTCGGGCAGCAGCGGCCGCTCGGACTCCAGCGGGACGATCCTCGGCAGCGACGCGACATCGGACGGCACCGGCTGAGCGGTGCGCCGGGTCAGCGACAGCTGTAGCCGCCGTCGATCGGCAGGCTCACGCCGGTGATCATCGACGCGGCGTCGCTGAGCAGGAAGACGATCGGCGCGGCGATCTCGTCCTCGGTGGCCCAACGACCGAGCGGCATCGCCTCCAGGAACGGGCGCTCGATGTCCTCGCGCCCCCAGTACCAGGCCGACATGGGCGTCATCACCACGGTCGGGTTCACACTGTTGACCCGGATGCCGTCCTTGCCGAGCTCCAGCGCCGAGACCCGGGTGATGTTGTCCAGGGCCGCCTTCGAGGAGCCGTACGAGATGTGGCCGGGCAGTGCGACCAGGCTCGCCTGGCTGGACACGTTGACGATCGAGCCGCCCCGGCCGAGCCGCTGCATGGTCCGGGCGGCGTACTTGATCACCAGCAGGGCACCGCGGGCGTTGACGTTGATCACCTGGTCGAACACGGCGATGTCGGTCTCGGTCGGGGTTG
Source organism: Microlunatus sp. GCM10028923 (assembly GCF_042666975.1). Taxonomy (NCBI): domain Bacteria; kingdom Bacillati; phylum Actinomycetota; class Actinomycetes; order Propionibacteriales; family Propionibacteriaceae; genus Microlunatus; species Microlunatus sp. GCM10028923. The sequence continues at coordinate 367,241 of NZ_JBHTFF010000002.1, forward strand.
CGATCTCGCCGCCGAAGCCGCCGCAGTTCACCACGCCCCACAGGTCGACGCCGTCCAGGGCGGTCCGGATGCTGTCCTCGGAGGTCAGGTCGAAGGGCAGCGGCCGCGCCCCGGTCTCCTCGACGATCGCGGCCAGACTCTCCTCGGACCGGCCGCTCGCGATCACCTCGGCGCCGGCTCGGACCAGCTGCCGTACGGTCGCGCCGCCGATCCCGCCGCTCGCTCCGGTCACCAACACCGTCCGGCCGTCGAAATCGCTCATGCGCCAGTCTGGCATGTCATGAGTAAAGTCACCTCCGATGACTGTTGATCAGCCGGCCCGGCCCAGGGATGTCGTGACGGAGCCGTCGGCCGAGGACGGGTTCGTCCGGCTGGTCAGTCACCGGCTCGGCGGGCCGCTCGGGCGGCGGGCGGCGGCTGGGCGGGTCTGGTGGAGTCCGGTCCGGGTGACGCTGGCGGTCGCGACGCTGACGTACCTGGTCGGGATGATCTTCCGGATCCCGTGCCGGATCACGATGCCGGGGCAGGCGCCGGACCACTTCCGGTTGATGTGCTACTCCGACATCGGGCTGCTCTATCAGGGCCGCGGGCTGATGGCCGGCCTGACGCCGTACCTGCAGTCCAGCCCGGACTTCCCGGTGCTGGAGTATCCGGTGCTGACCGGCTGGTTCCTCGAGCTGGAGCGGCTGATCACCCGGTTCCTCGGCGGCGCGCAGGGCACCGGGCTGAGCGATCAGCAACAGGTCGCCTCCACGCTGTTGTTCGTCGACGTCAACCAGGTCCTGCTCGGGGTGCTGTTCCTGGTCGCGGTCTGGGCCCAGGTGCGTACGGTCGAAGGGCGGCCGTGGGACGCGATGATGCTGGCCGCCTCGCCGTGTGTCGCGGCGGCCGCGCAGGTCAACTGGGACCTGCTGGTGATCGCGCTGACCGCCCTGGGCTGCCTGTTCTGGGCCCGCAAGCGGCCCATCGTCGCCGGGGTGCTGCTCGGCCTGGCCACGGCGGCGAAGCTCTATCCGGTGCTGCTGCTCGGTCCGTTGATCCTGCTCTGCGTACGGACGAAGAAGCTGAACGACCTGTTCGCGACCCTCGGCGGTTTCATGATCAGCTGGTCGCTGGTCAACCTGCCGGTGGTGCTGCTGGCGCCCGAATCCTGGCTGGCGTTCTGGACCTTCAACTCGGACCGGCAGGGTGATCTCGGTTCGCTCTGGTACGTCTTCGAGCTCGCCGGCCACCCGGTCCCGGCGCTCAATCTGGTCAACACCGTGCTGCTGCTGGCGGCCTGCCTGGCCATCGGCTGGCTGATCATGGCGGCGCCGCGCCGGCCGCGGTTCGGGGCGATGGCGTTCCTGGTCGTCGCGGCCTTCCTGATCACCAACAAGGTCTATTCGCCGCAGTACGTGCTCTGGCTGCTGCCGTTGCTGATCCTGGCCCGGCCGCGCTGGCGGGACTGGTGGCTGTTCACGGCCGCCGAACTCTTCTACTTCGCCGCGATCTGGTGGCACCTGGCCGGGGTCCTGAAGCCGGCCGACGGCTCGGCGGACCGGCTCTACTGGGTCGCGGTGATCCTGCGGATCGTCGTCCAGTGCTACCTCGTCGTGCAGGTGGTGCTGGACGCGCTGCGCCCGGAACGGGACATCGTCCGGGCCGGCGGCGCCGACGATCCGGGCGGCGGGGTGCTGGACCGCGCGACCGACCGCGGCTGGTCGCTGGCCGGGCTGTGGTCCAGGCCGGCGGCGACCTCGGCCGTGCCGGCCCGGGCGGCCGGCCCCGACCCCGATGGGTGACCCGACGCCGGCGGCCCCGGCGCGGGCCCGCCCGGCGCGTTCCCGAGTCCGGTCCCGGCGCTGGCCGGCGCCGCGCGGCCTGCCGGCGTTCGCGACCGGACTGCCGGAACGGCTGCTGGCCCGCAGTGGCGGCCGGGCGGTCGTCCAGGCCTGGCTGCTCAGCCGCGGCCTGATCTGCCTGGTCGCGCTGCTGCTCGCGCTGACCCAGCAGCGCACCCTGACCTCGATGGTCAGCAACTGGGACGTCCAGCATTTCGGACAGCTGGCCCAGGGCGGCTATCTCTCGGCGCCCAACCTGATGGCGTTCTTCCCCGGACTGCCCGGGCTGCTCTCGCTCGGCCTGCTGTTCGGCATCCCGGTCGCGGTGACCGGGGTGATCCTGTCGACGATCGGCTCCGCCTTCGCGGCCGCGGCGCTGGCCCGGCTCGGCGGTCAGTGGGCGGCGATCGCCTGGCTGTTCGCGCCGACGGCGGTGTTCACCACCGTCCCGTACACGGAGTCGCTGTTCTGCGCCGCCGCCTTCTGGGCCTGGGATCGCGCCCGGTCCGACCGCTGGTTCGCCGCCGCCTGCCTGACCGCGCTGGCCTGCACGCTGCGGGTGTCCGGGCTGTTCCTGATCGGCGCCCTGTTCGTCATGATCATCACCACCCGCAAGATCGGCTGGCCGGCCCGGCTCCGGCGGTTGGCGTTCTTGATCATCCCGGCCTCGGTGCTGGCCGGCTTCGTGATCTTCCTCTATCTGCTGACCGGCTCCTGGACGGCGTGGTTCGCCGCCCAGGAGTCCGGCTGGGCGCGCGGCTTCACCTGGCCCTGGCAGTCCTTCCTGAACACGCTGCCGGCGATCGAGCCGGGGGCGTATGCCGATCATCCGGGTTGGGCCGAGGTGTTCCGGTTCGAGGTCGCGTCGATGGCGCTCGGCGTGGTGGTCACCGTCTGGTGCCTGGTCCGGCGGCTCTGGGCCGAGGCCAGCTGGGTCGCGGTGCAGGTGCTGGCGTTCTCGATGTCGTACTGGTTCTTCTCGGTCAATCGCGCCGTGCTGCTGTGGTTCCCGCTCTGGCTGATGGTGGCCAGCTGGGGCACCTGGAAGCCGCGCCGGCCGGCCCTGGCCATCGTGCACCGGGTGCTGGTGGTGACCGCGTTCACGCTGTCGGTATTGATCATGCTCTGGTGGTGCTGGCTGTTCTTCACCGGCCACTGGGCCAGCTGACGTACGTCAGGGGAGCAGGACCCAGCGGCCGCGGGCGCCGCCCTTGGCCAGCCAGCGGTGTGCGGTGCCGGCCTCGGCCAGCGGCAATGTGCCGGCGACCCGGACCGAGAGCGTGCCGGCGGCGGCGAGCCGGAGGGCCTCGGCGAGATCGGTGGCGTTCGCCGAGACCCGGACCGCCGTGATCTTGACCGGACGGTCCGTGGCCGGCAGGGCGGCCGGGGTCAGGCTGACGTACGTCCCGCCGTCCCGGACCGCGGCCAGCGCGGCGTCGTTGAGGACGGCGGCGTCGAGCACGGCGTCGAAGGCTCCGTCCTCGACCTCGGTGACCGCGTCGGACGCCCCGGCGCCGAGCACGAACTCGCGGTCCTCGGCCCGGGCGAGCCCGGTGACCCGCCACCCCTGGGCGCTCGCCAGCGGCACGGCGTAACCGCCCACGGCCCCGGCGGCACCGGTGATCAACAACCGGTCGCCGGCCGAGCGGTCGAGCAGGCGGAGCGCCTGGATCGCCGTCGTCGCGTTGAGCGGAACGGTGGCCGCGGCGACCGCGCCCAGCCCGTCCGGCACCGGGGCCACGGAGGCGGCCGGCAGCACCAGCTGCTCCGCGTACGTGCCGATCGGAACGTCCAGCCGGTCCAACAGCCCGGCCACGAGCTGTCCGGGCCGGAGGCCGGCGACGTCCGGTCCGACCCGGTCGACGATCCCGGCCACGTCCCAGCCCAGGCCGACCCGGTCGCCGGTGATCCAGCCGGCGCGGTGGAAGAAGCCGGCCCTGGTGTCCAGGTCGACCGGATTGACCGCGGCGGCCAGCACCCGGAGCCGGACCTCGCCGGTCCGCGGCTCCGGCGGCTCCACCTCGATCAGCTGCAGCGCCTCGACGTCGCCGGGTTCGGTGATCACAACGGCCTTCATGGGAACTCCCTTCGTTTCGGTTGACGCCCTTCAGTCTGAGCAGGTAACTTCCCATCGGGAAGTAGGCACCTGAAAGTGCGTAAGTGGGAAGAAGGTGAGTCCGATGGCCACCCGGACCGCGACGCAGCGCCGGCAGGAGGCGAAGATCGCGTACGACGCGTACCTCGCCGAGTGCCCCAGCCGGCGGCTGCTGGACAGCCTGAGCAGCAAGTGGGTGACCCTGGTGATCACCGCGCTGGCCGAGGGCGATCTGCGCTACTCCGGTCTCGCCCAACGGCTGGTCGGGGTCAGCCAGAAGATGCTCACGCAGACCCTGCGCACGCTGGAACGGGACGGCATGATCACCCGCCGCGTGACGGCCGAGGTCCCTGTCCGGGTTGACTATGCGCTCACTCCGCTGGGTCGTTCGCTGGCGGTGCTGATGAGCCAGTTCAAGGTGTGGGCCGAGGCCAACATGGACGAGGTGGACCGGGCGCAGCGCTCCTACGACCGCCGGGGTTGAGAAAGCCGCCGACTAGACTCACAGGCGTGACTCCGAACTGGATTGATCTTGATGGCCTGGTGAACCTGCGTGACGTCGGCGGGATCAGTACCGACGACGGGGACAAGATCAAGTCCGGCCGGCTGCTCCGGTCCGACAACCTGCAGTCCCTGACCGTCGACGACATCGCCGCCCTGCTCCAGTACGGGCTGACCGACGTGATCGACCTGCGCTCGACGCTGGAGGTGCAGTCGGAGGGCCCCGGACCGCTGAACGGCCGGGGCGATGTGCGGATCCACCACCACTCGATGTTCCGCGAGGGCGATCCCGACGTCCGCGGCGACCAGCCGCACGACAAGGTCGAGGCCGCGCCGGCCGAAGCGCTGCCCTGGATCGACCTGGAGCCGAGCGTCCAGGTCTCCGACGCCTCCGCCTCGTTCTACCTGTCCTACCTGGCCGACCGGCCCGACTCGGTGCTCGCCTCGCTGCGCGACATCGCGGAGGCGCCCGGCGCCGCCCTGGTGCACTGCGCCGCCGGCAAGGACCGGACCGGCACCGTCGTCGCGCTCGCCCTGTCCGTCGCCGGCGCCGACCGCGCCGAGATCATCGCCGACTACGCCGCCAGCACGGAGAAGGTCGCCGAGATCGTGGACCGGTTGCGCAGCTCGAAGACGTACGCGGCGAATCTTGAGGGCCGGCCGCTGTCCTCGCACCACACCCGCCCGGAAACCATGGAACACGTGCTCGGCCACCTGGACCGCAACCATGGCGGCGTGCTGCCGTACCTGACGTCGATCGGCTGGACCGACGCCGACACCGCCCGCCTGCGCGCCAAGCTCAGGGCCTGAACGGGCCCCGTTCGCGTAGCGCGGCCACGCTTTCGATCAGACCAGCGTGTTCGAGGGCATTCAGCACATCCTCGACGGTGCAGTTCGGCGGGTTCTTCCAGATGCTGGCCATGAGTTGCACCTCGGCGTAGACCTTCGGGAGGTCGAGGTCGATCAGGCCCAGGACGAAGTCATCGACTCCCTGAGTCTCGACGGTCCACGCTTTCAGCCTTTCCGGCGGGAAGTGCTTCACGTTCTCTGTGACGATCACTTGCGCACTGGACTTGATCGCCGCTGCGAGGACATGGCGATCATCTGGGTCGGGAAGATCGAGGACCTCGATCAATGGCTCGTAGCCGGTGACCAGGACGTCTGCGATGGCCTTGTTCATGAGTGTCCGTGTCCGGTCGAGCCGAGCATGGTCCAGATCCGGTCGGTTCGCTTTGATGTTGCGGAAGACCTCGTCGAGGATCTCATCGGTCCACTTGGCCTGAACCAATCCGGCGCGCGCAACTCGGAGGAGGAGGTCGCGGACGCAGCTCGGATAGAGGACGTTGGCGTCGTAGACGACGACGAAGGGCATCAGTACAGTCCCATGTCCTGATTGAGCTCCGACAGCTCATCGGCGGCTGTGCGCCGTTCATGATCATCTTTGCGCTTGTACTCCATCAGGGAGTCCGCTCGAACCCGGCGATGCTTACCGACCCTCCGGAAGGCGATCTTGCCGCTCTCCAGGAGGCTGATGAGGTACGGCCTGGACACGTTGAGCAGATCGGCCGCCTGCTGCGTGGTGAGTTCGGCGCGTCCCGGAACGACTGAGACCCCTTGCCCAGCAGCCATGTGGGTCAGGATCCTGGCGAGGATCTCGATGGCATTCCGCGGGACCGCCAGCGTCTCATCAGGGTCGCCCCCGACGACAACGCGGATCACTTGCTCCTCGGTGTGGCTGGACAGGTACCTCTTGATGCGTCGTAGCGCGACATCGGCCTCCCTGACCGCAACCTCATCCGGCAGCGACGGGGGAAGCGATGCAGTACTCATAATGGTCTCCGATCCGTGTATCCGAAGTATCCGCAATATTCGCAGCAGACGCAACCGCATGGTCATGCTCGTTGGTCACGGCGGAACTTCACTCCGGATGCTCGGCTCTGCGCAGCACCGCCAGCGCTGCGATCGGGACCAGGAGCAGGGTCAGCGCGCCGGAGAGGACCAGGCCGCCGGTGACTCCGGCACCCTCGACCAGCGGGCCGCCGAGGGACAACCCGAGCGGTGCCGCGACCACGGAGCCGGTGGTCCACAGGGTCACCACCTGCTGCTGCTCGTCCGGTTTCAGGCCGGCCTGCAGGAAGCTGTACGCGACCGGGGTGAACGGTGCCCAGACCAGGCCGCCCAGTCCGAACACGACCAGGGCCAGGGGCAGTGAGCCGACGAACGCGAGGGCGATCGGGCAGAGCGCCCAGAGGCCGATGATCATGATCAGCAACTGCTGCTGCGGCAGCCGGCGGAGCTGGTTGACCAGCGCCGCACCGACCAGCGCGCCGACGCCGAGCGCGCCCCAGAGCAGGCCGAGCGCGGCGGCGTCGGCGGCCAGCCGGTCCCGGACCAGCAGCGGCAGCGCGATCTCGATCGGCATGTAGAGCAGGTTGAAGAAGAACACCACCAGCAGCAGCCGGGCGGCCACCGGACGGCGCAACAGGATCTGCCAGCCGGACCTCGGCCGCGCGGGGTCCGCGGGATCGGGCTGCGGCGGCCGGACCGAACGGGGTACGACGATGATCACCGCGGCCAGCAGCACCAGCGCGCCGGCCGCGTCGATCAGCAGGGCGACGCCGGGTGCGGTGGTCGTCGCGATCACGCCGCCCAGCACCGGGCCGACGATGTAGAGCGCGAAGCTGGCGTTCAGCCCGAGCAGCCCGTTGGCGGCGTAGCGGCCGGTGTCGCCGGCGAGTTCGGTGGCGAGCAGTCGCCGGCTGGACGAGCCGGCCATCCGGAACACGGCGCCGACCAGCAGCCCGCCGATCAGCACTGGCAGGGTCAGCCGGCCGGTGATCCCGAGCACCCCCAAGGTCGCGAAGGTCAGGGACCGCAGCACGCAGTCGGCGATCAGCAGCAGCCGCGGCGGCACCCGGATCCGGCCCAGCCCGATCGCCAGCGCCAGCAGGGTGGACAGGACGAACGGTGCCGCCTCCACCAGCCCGATCGCGATCGCCCGCGGCAGCGTTCCGTGGATGGCGAGCGTCTGGATCGGCATCGCGACGATGATCATCCCGGTGCCGATCCCGGCCAGCAGATCGCCCAGCAGCAGGCCGGCCACCCGACGGTCCCGCAGCACCTCCCGGTACGAGAGGTTGGCCGGCGCCTCAGTCGTGCTCATGGCACCGGACTCTAGATTCGTCCGGTCCCCGCAGGCTTCTTCGAACCTGATCGATCAGGTTCGACGGATCAGCTGCAGGTGAAGGTGACGCCGTCGACCTGGTGCACGCCCGGGCCGAGCTCGCCGCACTTGGCGACGACGTTGCCGAGGTTGACGCCGCCGATGCTCCAGCCGACGGTCGCCAGGATGCCGACGATGATCCCGATCAGGGCCGGGATGTTGGTGAAGCCGGCCTTCCTCGACTTGAGGAACGCGATGATGCTGATCACCAGTCCGACGATGGCGCAGAAGAACGCCAGGATCAGACCGACGATCCCCATCACCATAGCGGGATCCTTGGCCGGGGGCTGCGCCGCGTACTGCGGAGGGGGTTGGGTCACGCGGCACAGACTGGCACAGAACGGTGCCGCACCGGGGGATGTCGGAGGCTACGCCTCGACGATCTGGTCGACGGTCGCCGTGGTCAGCCGCAGCTCCACCGGAACCTCCTCGCCGACCGCCGGAGGGGTCTCCTTGGCCGGCAGGAAGACCAGGCTCGACTGCATGTGCGGCGGCTCCAGGAACCAGCGCTTCTTCCCGTTCACGGTGAACGGGCTCAGGGCGCGGCCGGCCGCCGCGAGGGAGCCGGTGGCCACCGAGACCGCTCGCTGCCGGACCGAGGTCGCCGGGGTCGGCGCCTCCATCCCGATCCCGTGCGAGGTGCCGCCGGCGATCACCAGGATCCAGCCGTCGGCCCAGACCGGGCGCTGACGGTAGCCGGCCCGCTGGCCGCGCTTGACCCGGTGCACGTCCAGCACGGTCGCGGTCGAGGTCCGGCTGGACGGGTCGCCGAGCCAGAGCCGGGTGCCCAGCCGCAGCCGGGTCGGCACCGCGGCCGCGCCGGCGCCGCCGAGCTGCCGGGCCACCGCGGCCACGTCCTCGGCCGGCAGGTGGGAGAACCAGAGCGGACCCTGGGCCGCCTCCAGCGCCGTCCGGCCGAGCCGCTCCGCCTCCGCGTACCGGCCCTCGTCGAGCATCGGCAGGTGGATCGTCCAGCCCTCGAACCTGATGTGCTCCAGCAGCGGCCGGACCCGGCGCAGTTCGTCCGGGAAGATCCCGTGCCGGCACATCGAGGTGAGCACCTCGAGCAGCACCCGGGGATCCCGGTTGAGGTCGGTCAACGCCTCCAGGTCGGCCACCCGGGACACCGTGGTGATGATCCGCGGGTCGCCGGCCAGCTCGGTCGCCAGCTCGTCGTCCGGCCGCCAGGGCGTCAAGATCACGATGTCGCCGCCGAACACGTCGTGCACCTCGGCCACCTCGACGGCGGTCCCGACGGCGATGGTGTCCACCCCGATCGTCTGCTCCGCCTCGGCGGCGAGCCGACGCAGCCCGTACCCATAACCGTTGCCCTTGGCGACCGGCACCAGGCCGGGCGTGGCACCGGCCACCGTCTGCAGATGCATCCGCCAGCGGGCTGCGTCCAGACGCAGCGTAAGTCCCGTCACGGCGATCAGGTTACCTGCGCCGTTTGAGGTACAGGTCAAATGCCTTGTACAGCACGGGATTGAGTGGCAGATCCCACTCGCCCAGATACTCGACCGCGTCGCCGCCGGTGCCGACCTTGAACTGGATCAGGCCGAGGTGCGGATCGTCGGCGTCCACGCTCTCGGTGATCCCGCGGAGGTCGTACACCGTCGCGCCGGCGACCATCGCGTCCGTGATCATGCGCCACTGGATCGCGTTGGAGCCACGGACGTCACGCTTCGCCGTCGAGCTTGCCCCGTACGAGTACCAGGCGTGGTCGCCGACCCGGATCCAGGTCGTCGCGGCCACCAGGTCGCCCTCGTGCTCGGCCAGGTAGAGCCGGATCCGGTCCGGGTCCTCGGCCTGCAGCTCACGGAACTGGGTCTGGAAGTACGACAGCGGGCGCGGGCCGAAGTGATCACGCTCGGCGGTCTCGACATAGAGCGTGTGGAAGGCGGGCAGGTCGTCCACCGTGCCCTGCCGGACCGTCACACCGAGCTTGTCGGCCTTCTTGATGTTGCGCCGCCAGAGCTGGTTCATCCCCTTCAGCACCTCGGCCGTGGTGCGGTCGGCGATCGGCAGCTGGAACACGTACTGCGGCTGGCCGGCGGCGAAGCCCTGCTCGGCGTTCGGCGGGCGCCAGCCGAGGCTGCGCAGCTGGTTCCGGGTCCGGGTGGCGGCGTGGTTGACGACATCCGGCGACGCCTGGCTGAGTCGCGACAGCTTCGGGTCGGCGATCGCGGCCTTGACGGTCTCGGTGTGCCAGCGACGGGCGACCAGCGGGCAGCCGATCCGGATCCCGAACGCCTTCTGCCGGCGGGCGTGCTCGGCCAGCGGGGTCAGCCAGGCGCCGATGTCGTCGGACTCCCAGTCGATCACCGGGCCCTCCGGCAGGTACGCCAGGTAGCGCTTGATCCGGGGCAGCTGGCGATACAGCATCAGCCCGGCCCCGATCTGCTTGCCGCCCTCGTCGAACCAGCCCAGGGATTCGCCGCGCCATTCGGATTTGACCCGTGCCCACGCCGGTGTCTGCAGAAAGCTCACGCTGGGCTGCTCGCGATTGAACGCGACATGCTCCTCGGTCGTGATGGTGCGCACGGTGATGGCCACGGGGCAAGACCATACTGCCGTCCGCCGCTCCCGCCGAACCGTTCCGGCGACTGTCTTGTGGGTACGGGCCGGTCGTTCCGGGCCTCAGCGGGCCGGCGGCAGCGGGGCGAGCGAGGAGCCGAGCACCAACGCGACCCACGGCAGCACCAGGGCGGCGGCCAGCGCGATGACGCCGATCAGCAGCGGAATCCGCGACCCGCCCGACGCGGACGGCCGGCCCCGCACCACCGCGACAATGCCGAGGACGATGGCCACCAGGATCGCGATCACGCACAGCACGGTGAGTGCGATCCAGCGGATCCCGGAGTCGACGTCCCAGCCGTCGGCGTACGCGGCCGTACGGACGTAGCCGCCGACGCCGACCAGGACGGCGACCCCGACCGCGATGATCAGCGCCACCCAGGAGAACCGGCGCCGGCCCGGCGGCTCGACCGCCTGGTCCTCGAACGGATGACTGGCGGGACGGCCGGGCTCCGCGGGCGCAGGGTCGTCGCCGAAGTCGAACGGTCGCGGCGAGCCGGCCGGGTCGTGGCTCATACGGTCAGCGTACGCATCCCACTGGCCCTACTTCCCCACACTTCTTGTCGCTTCCCGTGAGTTACTTCTCGCGGGAAGCGCCAGTTTTTCACGCAACGTGAAAAACCGTCCGAGCCCGGGAAGGCGGGCCCACGGGCTTTCCCGACTCGGGTAGCTTTTCCACCTGACGACAGACGGTTGGAGGTGGCGGAGTGCCTGACCCCGACCCGTGGGATTTCTCCGAGTTCGCCGATCCGGATCCGCAGCAGGCTCGGCGGCCGGACGGTTCCGGCGCGGGCGACCCGGGCGGCTCCGGTCTGCTCGGCCCGGGTGGCCAGGACGTCTCGCGTGGTGTGGCGTCGGGTGATCCGTTCGGCGGGGGCGGCGACCAGGGTGGCCTCGCTGGGACCGACTGGACCGGTTCCGGAACGGTCGGAGGCGTTGCGGCGCTGGAGATCGCGCGGCCGCCGCTGCCGTACCTGGGTCTGGCGGCGGGAATCTCCTTGGTTGCTCTCCTGCTGGCCGCGCTGCTCGGCGCGATCCCCGGTCTCGCGATCACGGCCTGGGTGCTGGCCGGGCCGGTGGCGATCGGCGTGCTGGCGTACTTCATCAAGGCGGACACGGCGGAACGGGCCCGGCCGGTGTACGCGGCGCCGACCTGGGTGCGGCCCGCCTATGTCGCGGCGCTGGTCCTGTGCGGTGTGGCCGTCATCGTCGCGGCGCTGCGGATCGCCTTCTGGGTGGGTCGCCTGTGATCACGACCCGCCGCCGGACCCACAGGCTGATGCTGGGTGTGCTTGCGTACGCCCTTGCGGTGCTGGGTCTGGTGGTGCTCCCGGCGACCCCCGCGGCGGCGAAGGAGAAGTCGGCGATCGAGGTCTTCGGCGGTTGCCTGATGTCGCAGCAGAAGGGCGACCTGGTGGTGCTGATGGACGAGTCGGGCAGCCTGAAGACCACCGACCCGGACGGCGCGCGGGTGACCGCGGCGGGTTATCTGCTGAACCAGCTCGAGGCGTTCACCGGCAAGGGAAAGGTGGCCCTGGACGTTTCCGTCGCCGGGTTCGCCTCCGACTACAACGAGGTCGGCGGCTGGGTCCGGCTGGCCGGCGACGGCACCCGCACCCTGACCTCGGCCCTGGACTCGTTCCGGGACCGCAACTCCGGCTACGAGACCGACTACTGGAACGGGCTGAACGGCGCCCGGCAGGCGCTCGCCGCGCGGACCGCGAAGGACCCGGACCGGTGCCAGGCGATCGTCTGGTTCACCGACGGCACCCTCGATCTCGACCTGCGCCGCACCGCCGAGGACCGGGAACGGTACGGCGAGCACAAGCCGTACGCGCCCGACCTCGACCTGGACACCGAGGACCGGGTCCGGGAGGCCGAGACGACCGCGCGGCGCGACCTCTGCCGGCCCGGCGGGCTGGCCGACCAGCTGCGCGGCAACCGGGTCACCCTGTTCGCGATCGGGCTGCGCGGGGCGGACGCGAAGGCGTCCGACTTCGACACCATGCGGTCGATCGCGACCGGTGCCTCCGGTGAGGAGACCTGCGGCAAGATCACCGAACCGCCGCCGGGCGAATTCACCCTGGCCAGCAACATCGACGACCTGCTGTTCGCGTTCGACCGGCTGCGTGACCCGTCCAGCGAGCCGACCCAGACCGAGGCCGGCGTCTGCCAGGGCGAGGTCTGCCGGCAGCGGCACGCCTTCGTGCTGGACAACTCGCTCAACTCGGTCCACATCCTCGGCTCGGCCAACGTCGACGGGCTGACCGTCGTCCTGGTCCGGCCGGACGGGAAGTTGATCACGCTGAAGCGCGGCGAGCCGGGCCGGGCCACCGAGCTGGAGTCCGGCGGGATCAAGATCAACTACAGCTGGCAGTCGAACCGTACGGTGAGCATCGACCTGGCCCGGCCGGGCCGGGCGGACTGGACCGGTCAGTGGGCGGTCGTGTTCGTCGACCCGAAGGCGAAGTCGCCGAAGGCCCGCTCCCGTACCAACATCCAGGTGTCCGGCGACATCTACCCGGCCTGGCCGGACGCGAAGAAGAGCACGCTCCGGGCCGGCGAAACGATCAAGAACGTCAGGTTCGGCCTGGTCAACGCCGACGGCAAGGCGATCGACCCGGGCTCCTTGTTGGGTACGGCGAACTTCGGCGCGGTGCTGACCGTGCCGGGCGGCAAGCAGATCGTGCTGGCCGACCAGGCGAGCGCCGGCGAGATCACGGCGCCCCGGACCATCGACCTGACCAAGGTGCCCCCGGGCCGGGCCACCCTCCGGCTCGGCCTCGCGATCACCACGGCCGCGGCCGTCGACGCCAACGGCAAGCGGGTGCCCGGCACCCAGCTGGCGCCGCGGATCGTGGATGTCCCGGTCACCATCGGCCCCGCGAAAGGCTTCCCGGTGCCGGCCGGCAAGATCAACTTCGGCTCGGCCGAGGGTCCGGCGGACCTGACGGCGACGCTGCCGGTGACCGGTCCCGGCTGCGTCTGGGCCGAGGCCGGGTCGGACCTGGACATCCAGTCGGGTCCGGAGGGCATCGGCGAGGTCAAGATCACCTCCGGCAACAACGAACCGCGCAACTGTCTCTGGATCGACGAGGGTAAGACGGCCGACCTGCCGCTGCGGCTGACCACCGCCGACGGCGGCAACGGCAGCCTGAACGGGGCCGTGACGATCAAACTGTCGCCGGACCGGGAGCCGGGCCGGACGATGGACGTCAAGATCGACTTCACCGCCGACCTGCGCCGGCCGCTGAACCCGATCAACTTCGCCGCCGCGCTGATCGCGGCACTGATCCTCGGCCCCGGCATCCCGCTCGGCCTGCTCTACCTGGCCAAGTGGCTGACCGCGACGATCCCGAGCCGGGCCCTGCTGGCCCGGCGGATCCCGATCACCGTCGAGGCCGGCCCGACCGGCGGCCGGGTGCTCCGCGACGGCGGCCCGTTCCGGCTCACCGAAGCCGACTTCACCGACATGGTGCGGCTGTCCAACTCCGGGTCCCGGACCGCGGAGGCGGACGGGGCGACGCTGCGTACGACGATCGGCCGGTCGCCCTTCGGCGCCGGCTTCGTCGTGGTGACCTCGCCCGGCCTGATCGGCGCCTCGTCGACCGACGCGAATCCGTACGGTCCCGGCCGGGACGCCCGCCTGCCGCTCGCCGTCCACAACACCTGGGTGGTGCAGCACGACCCGTCCGGCCCGCCCGACCGCGCCGAGCTGTTGATCTTCATCGGTGCCGATCTGACCCCGGACCGGCTGCAGGCGATGGCCGAGGACATCGAACGCAAGGTCCCCGACCTGGTAGCCCGCCTCCATGCCTCGGGCGCCGGGCCGGACGCGCCCGTACCGGTGGCCGCCGGACCGTTCGACGGGCCTGCCCCGACGCCGTCCACCGATCAGCCGTTCCAAGATCAACCGGCGCCGACGAACTGGCACTCTCAACCCGGTCAAGCTCAGCAGGCGCCGACGGGCTGGCACGCTCAACCCGGTCAAGATCAACCGGCACCGCCGAGCGCGCACCCTCAACCTGGCCAAGCTCAGCAGGCACCGCTGAGCCCGCATCCTCAACCTGGTCAAGATCAGCAGGCTCCACTGAGCCCGCATCCTCAACCCGGCCAAGATCAACAACCGCCCGCCGGGCCGCCACGGCACGATCAGCCGGCACCGCCCGCCCGGGCCGGCGACAACGACTGGTCCTTCGACTTCGACGACCTCGACGACGACGCTTCCGGTCCCGAGCGCCGGCCCTGACCGAGCGATGAGTTGGGCCCAACGGTGGCGTGGGCCGAGCGGGTTGGGCCGCGACCGGGCCGAATGTCAGCTCCGGCGGTGGGGCGGCGTGTACGAGCACGCCTGCTTCACGCCGTGAGGGCGAAGCGGCCGATCGCCACGAAGGCGGCCAGGACGAGGTAGAGCCCGTCCGCCAGCGCGGCCTTGGTCTCGCCACGGCGGATCCGCATGATCACCGCGCCGGTCATCATCAGCGCCAGGCCGCTGGCCGCCAGCGGTACCAGGATCGGCGCGATGCCGACCAAGGCGGGCACGATCAGGCCCACGGCACCGAGGATCTCGAGTGCTCCGATGGCCTTGAGGGTGCCGGGCTTGAAGTCGAGGACCCAGCGCGCGAAGTCGGTCATCGCTGCCATCTTCTCCCGTGGCACGAACAGCTTCCCGAAGCCGGAGAACAGGTAGACGGCGGCCAGCAGGCCGGCGACGATCCACAGTGCGAGGTTCATGTGTCTTCTCCTTGGAAATATCTAGAGGCGCCGGAGGCAGCCTGAGGGGGAAGGTCCGGGTCAGCCGAACTGTCCGGGCTGGTACTCGCCGCCGGGCGTCCGGGTGATCACGTTCAGCCGGTTGAAGGCGTTGATCGTGCAGATCAGTGCCACCAGGGCCATCAGCTGATCGTCGTCGAAGTGCTTCGCCGCGTTCGCCCACGCCTCATCGGTGACGCCGCTGGAGTCGGCGAGGCGGGTGCCCTGGTCGGTGAGTTCCAGCGCCGCCCGCTCCGCCTCGGTGTAGACGGTCGTCTCCCGCCAGGCGCCGACCAAGTTGATCCGCACCAGGCTCTCGCCGGCGGCTGCGGCGTCCTTGGTGTGCATGTCGAGGCAGCCCCCGCACCCGTTGATCTGGCTGGCGCGGATCTTCACCAGCTCCTGCACCGCCTTCGGCAGCGCGGAGTCAGCGATGGTCTTGTTCGACGAGATGATGTGCCTGGCCCACTTCGACCCGACCTCGTTGTGCATGGGGTTGATCCGGGTTTCCATCGCGATCTCCTTCGTCTTCGGTTGCTTGCACCACTAAGACGAAGCGCCCCGCCAAGACGTAACAGGCCCCGCGCTCGACCTGCGCTACTCGGGTCGCGCGGGCAGATCCATGGTGTCGAGGCGCTTGCGGTCGCTCACGGTCAGGATCTCCACGATCCGGCCGTCGACCACCGTGCACGCCACCACGCCGAGCACCTTGCCTCTCGCACCCCAGGCGACAAACCCGGGCTCGCCGTTGACCAGGACCGGGAGCGCAGAGGTCATCGACCGGATGCCGCGCAGGATCGGACCAGCCACCTCGGCCGCCCCGACTGTGGTCAGCACGCCCTGCGGGTGATAGGTGCGCCAGGTCACCTGCGGATCGAGCACGCGCACCAAGCCCTCGAAGTCCCCGTTTCTTGCCGCGGCGAGAAACGCGTCGACCACGGCGCGCTGCCGCCGCGGCTCCTCCGCCGGCCGCGATGTGCCCTGCACCTTCCGGCGGGCCCGGCTGGCCAGCATCTTGGTCGCGTCGGTCGACCGGCCGATGACCTCGCCGATCTCGGCGAACGGCACCGCGAACATGTCATGCAGGACGAACGCCAGCCGCTCGTTGGGCGTGAGAGTGTCGAGCACCACCAGCAGCGCCGTACCGACCGATTCGGCGAGCACAGCGTCATCCTCGGGTGCCGTGCCACCGTGCATGGTCACCACCAGCTCGGGCCACTCGTCGTCGTACGACAGCTCGCCCCGGGTCCTGCGCGAGCGCAGCACGTCGATGCAGACCCTGCCGACCACGGTGGTCAGCCAGCCGGCCAGGTTGTCGATCGCGTCCGCGTCCTGTCGGGCCAGCCGGATCCAGGCCTCCTGCACCGCGTCCTCGGCATCCACCCGTGACCCGAGCATCCGGTGAGCGACCGCCACCAGGCGCTCGCGCTGCTGTTCGAAGGCTCCCGCCAGTGCTTCGTGCGGACCTGATCCGGTCATCTCGTTACCTTCCTTGCGCGAATTCCGTCATGCTCATGACGAGTCCCGAGGTGCCGAGGTAACCGTTCGGCCTGCATCCTGATGAAAGCACAGCGGCGGCGACCGGTGATCAAGATCGGTGCGCTGTCGCGCCGGGCCACGTACTACCCGGCAGCCTCGGCAAGGCGGCATCGGCGCCGCCTGATCTGACTCCGCGCGCACCCCTCACCCCGGACTCCCACCGCCCATCCACACGGCAGTTCCGCAGCGACACGCCGTCAAAAGGGCTGCGGTTGTGCCGGGTCGGCGGAATTGGGGTTGGGGGTCCGGGTGATTCCTGGGGTCCGTACGGGATGAGCGTGAAAAACTTGGGGTCCCGAACCGACGAAAGGGGCGCGGTAGGCGTGAGACGGTTTCTGGTGGTGGGGTGCGGCGGCTCCGGCGGTGCAACCCTGGCCTACCTGATGGACCAGTTGGCCTCCGACCTGGCTGCGATCGACCGGCGGCTGACGCTGCCGGCGGGTTGGCAGTTCGTCCATCTGGACGTGCCGTCGGGCCCCGAGCCAGGCCCGGACGGGCTGGGCAACGTGCCGCAGCAGGGCGGGCGCTATCTGGGGCTCGGGCCCAAGGGCGGCTCCTATTCGGACCTCGACTATGCGGTGTCGCAGAAGCTGCTCGGCGCGCGGGCGCTGGACGAACTGGCCGGCTGGGCGCCGCGGCAGCCGCAGTCGGTGGCGACGCCGATCGATGTCGGGGCGGGGCAGTATCGTTCGATCGGCCGGATGATCACGCTGGCTCGGGCCGGCGAGGTGCACCAGGGGCTGCAGTCGGCGTGGGAGCAGTTGGCCCGGGTCGAGACGCTGACCGAGATGGGGCACCTGGCCGACGCGGTCGGGTCGACGTTCAACGCGAACGAGACGCCGATCGTGCTGGTCGTGACGTCGATGGCCGGTGGTTCGGGGGCCTCGATGGCGCTCGACGTGTGCCGGCTGCTGACCCTGATCCCGGGCGTAAACCCCAAGCTGACCGCGGTCTTCATGGTCGCGCCGGACATCTTCGATTCGTTGCCGCCGTCCGCCCGCAGCGGGGTCCGGGCCAACGCGCTGGCGATGCTCGGCGAGATCGTCGCCGGCCAGACCGGCGCCGCCCGCCGGCACGACGTGGAGATCCTCTCCGGCCTCGGCTACGGAGACGGCCAGGGCACCGAGATCCCGTTCGCCCGGGTGTTCCCGATCGGCCGGTTCATCGGCGCCCAGCGCACCATGTTCGGCGACGGCAGCTCGAAGGCGATCTATCGCGGGCTGGCCCGCGGCCTCGGCGGCATGATGATCAGCGAGGTGGCGAGTACCCAGTTCGTCTCGTTCGACCTCGGCAACACCGGCAGCGTCCCGCCGGACAGCGACTACCTGGCCTGGGGCGCCCAGTTGGACCCGATCCCCTGGGGTTCGTACGGCTTCGCGAGCCTGAGCATGGGCCGCGAACGGTACGCGGAGTACGCGGCGCAGCGGATCGCCCGCGGCGCCGTCGACCGGCTCCTCGACGGCCACCTGCAGCCGGGCAACTCGGCCTCCGGCACCGAGCAGGTGAAGGCCCTGGTGGACAGCCAGTGGGCCCGCCTCTGCGAGCGGCTGCAGCTGCCGGTCGGCCTCGGGTCCGGGCAGCGGGCCGGTGCCGAGCTGGGCAGTTGGATGACCACGGTCGCGCTGCCCCGGGCCGACGCCGACGCGGCCGCCCGGCGGGTGGTCGACGCCGAATACGTACCGCATCTTCCGGCTCCGGGCGGGCAGCAGGCCCGGCAGTGGCTGGAGGCCGTCCAGCAACGATCACGGTCCCGCGGCCACGTGCTGGCCGAGGCCGCCGGCAAGGCCGCCTACGACTGGGCGTTCGCCTGGCAGCAGGGTCTGCTGGACCGGTTGGTCACCGTCCTCACCGAGGGGATCAGCCGGCTCGGCCTGCCGTACGCGGCCGCCGTGCTGGAACGCCTCGACGCGCACCTGCGCGGCGTCGTCATCCCCGGCACCGAGGCGCTCGGCCGGACCGATCCGGGCAGCCTGGCCGAGCTGCCGTCCGAACTGCAGCAGGCGGTCGCGGCGATCAAGGGCGCGATCACCGGCGGTGACACGCTGGTGGAGCGGCTGGTCGACGGGGTCCGGATCAAGGTACGGACGCAGCTCTATACCCGGGCCTCGGCGCTGACCGCGGACGCGCTGGCCACGTTCATCCCGGATGTGCTGACCCCGCTCACCGAGGCGATCCGGGAAGCCCAGCGGATCCTCGAGCAGGGCCGCGGCTCCCAGGTGAAGCACGACGGCCTGGCTCGCCTCGCCACCGACCAGTACGCGGCCTGGCCGTCCGACGCCGACGTCAAGGTGCCGAGCCGGTTCGACGAGGCCGGCAACGAGGTGCTGCTCACCCCGGCCCGCGACTTCGCCGCCCAGTACGCGGCGGACCTGGCCCGTGCGGTGCCGACCGACGACGCCGGCAACAGCCCGGCCCAGCTGGTCCCGACCCAGGTCATCGAGGGGATCTGGGAGACCACCGGCGGCGAGCGGCCGCCGGCCCTGGACCCGCACCAGCCGAACCTGGTCGTCCAGACGGCGCCCTGGCGGTCCCGGGTCTTCCCGACCAATCCGGCCACCGGTGACGCGCTGATCCCGAGCCGGGCCCGGTTCCAGGTGCACGCCAAGCCGGGCGAGGTGCTGGAGCGGGCGCGGGCGTTCGTGGCCCGGTCCGAGCAGTCGTTCCAGCGGTTCTGCGCGGTCTCGCTGCGGGACTTCATCAACGGCCCGGAGGTCGCCGAGTCGGAACGGCTGGCCCGGATCCGCGACGTGACCACGAAGTTCACCGAGGCGCTGGCGCTGGCGATGCCGCTGATCGGCGTCGACGAGCAGGTGGTCCGGCTGCTGCACGGCGGCCAGCCGGTCGAGTACCGCTACAAGTTCTCCGACGTGCCGTTCGCCGAGCTGCCGATCGCCGACGACCTGGAGCGGGTGCTGGTCGACAACCCGAGCATCGACTCGTCCAGCCGGGACAACCTGGGCGCGGCGCTGACCGATCAGGGCAACCCGCGCCGGATCGACATCTTCGGCTCCTATCCCTTGTATTCGCCGCTGGCGTTCTCCTCGGTGCTCCGGCCGATCGCCGAGCAGTGGGGGGCCACCACGGCGCAGGGCCGGGACGCCTTCTGGTCGCACCGCCGGTCCCGGCCGCTGGATGCGGCACTGCCGATGGCGAACGTGGAGCGGCGCACCCTGGTCGCCGGCTGGTACCTCGGCCAGATCGTCGGCGAGCTGATCATCCCGCCGTCCCCGTACGACAGCGGGGTGCGGATCCTGGACCGCGCGGCCGGCGAGTGGGTCGAGTTCCCGTACCCGATGCTGACGCCGCCGCAGCAGTTCGTCGCCCCGTACGACTGGCTGCCCGCGGTGCTGGAGTCCCAGCTGCTGGCGATCGCCCGGGTGCACGAGTCGCCGGTGCTGTCGTCCTTGCGGCCGTACCGCCTGCTCCGGGCCCTGTACGACAGCAACGCGCTCCGGCCCGCCGGCGGCATCGTGCCGCTGTCTGGCCGGGAACGGCTGGCGGCCTGGATCCGCGACGGCGGCGCCGAGACCGGCGTGGCCTCCCGGGTCCAGACGCTGGCCGACGCGACCACGCCGGAGCAGCGCCGGGACGCCGCGAAGGAATGGCTGAACGGCGCCAAGGGGCCGGGCACGCTGGCGTCGGTGCACTTCATGCCGGCCGGGGTCGACGGTGCGCCGGGCGGTGGCGCGTTCGCCACGATCAGCAGCCGGGACCAGGCCAGCCAGACGCCGATCTTCCGTGATCTTGCGCCGGACATCCACTGGGCCGCCCGGCAGCTGACCCGGCTCCTGGACGACGCGTACCAGCTTGCGGTCGCCGCCCCGGACGCGGCCCGCGGCGGCCTGGACGGCCAGCCCGGCCCGGCGCCGCGGACGACGATCGAGTTGCCCGAGGGCGGGGTGTACTGAGTTCCATGAGTGCGAATCTGGTGCTGCTGGCCGCCCCGGACGGCGTGCTCACCGGCGCCCGGGACGCGCTGCGTGACCTGTCGGCGCTCGGCCTGGTCGAGGAGTTCTGCTGGGTCCGGCTGGACGGAATCCATGATCAACTTGCCCATGATCAACTGGTCACGCCGGGCGAGTTGATCAAGGACGGCGCCGGTCGCCCGGTGACGGTGCAGCAGGTGCTCGCGGGGCGGCAGTACGACCGGGTCCGGGTCTGTTCGCTGGCCGCGGTGCTGCCCGGCCCCGAGCCGGTCGACGAACACGTGGAAGCCGAACGCGAGCTGGTCGACCTGGTCCGTCGCTCCAGCGGCGCCAGCCAGATCGAGCGGCTGCGTTGCGTGATCACCCGACCCGGCGGTACGGCAGCCGCCGATGATCTTGGTCGGGACGGCTGGCACACGGTGGTGATCTCGCCGGAGGACGCCCGCGGTCCCGGCCTGGGCCACCAGGTGCTGGAGCCGAGCGACGATCCGGCCGTGATCGGCGGCCCGGCGGCGACGGCGGTGGCCGGCCTGACCGGGCTCTGGTCCGGGGTGCCGGACGCGCCGCTGGACGACGTCGCGGTCCCGCCCGGCCGGACGGTCCGGGTCGGCCGGGTCTTCTTCCGGTCGCTGGACGCGTCGGAGGTCGAGCAGGCGATCCGGGACGGGGTGACGTCGGTGGCCGGCGGGCTGCCCGCGGTCCGGGTGGCCGGCGCCCAGTCGCTCCGGATCGGCCAGCCCCAGGGCGGAAACGGTGCCGGCAGCGACGACGTGGACACGGCGACCCGGACGATGGCGGACGCGTTGTGGCGCAAGCACGGCGCGGTGCTGCGCGGGCCCCGCGTCCAGCCGGCGCCGAGCCCGGTCAAGGACATCGGCGCGCTGGCCGCGCTGCGGATGCTGTTCTCGTTCATCTGGGCGGCGATCAAGAACACCCCGATGCGGTGGCGCGCCGCGATCACCAACAAGCTGGCCTCGTCCGCGGCGGCCGCGGTGCACGGCAGCGTGTTCGGCCGCGCCCCGTCGGCGTACTCGGTGGTGGTCCGCGGCATCCGCCCGGACGGCACCGGCGCCGACTGGCGGGACTGGGCCCGGGCCTCCAACGAGCTGGCCGGCGTGATCGGCGAGTCGGCCGGGCCGGGCGAGGGCCTGTCCGCGGGCCGGCACGACCTGTCGACGCTCTGGCAGGACTACCTCGCGGGCGCGTACACGCTGGCCGACGGCGGCGAGCGGATCGGTGACCTGCCGCCGCTCCAGGTCGGGGCGGACCGCGCGGTGCTGGCCGATCCGGCGCAGGTGGTGCCGGGCCCGCAGCACCGGTGGAAGGCGCCCGGCCAGGCAGGCGGAGGCGAGCTGGCGCCGTACGACCTGCTCGGGATGCAGGCCACCCAGGCCCGGCTGAATCCGCCGGAGGGCCAGCTCACCCCGGACCTGGACCGGGCCCGGGCCGGACTGGACGGCTGGCAGGGTCGCTATCGCTCGGCGTACGCGGTGAAGGTGGGGCAGCGACTCGGCCGCGCCGTCTCCGACGTCCGCGACGAGGCGCAGGCGATCCTGAGCTCGCTCGCCCAGGCGGGCACCGATGACGAACCGTCGGACGACCTGCGTCGGAAGATGAAGCGGCTGACCTGGTGGATGCGCGGGCTGCTGATCGGCCTGGCCGTGGTGATCATCATCCTGCTGCTGCTCGGCGGGTTCGAGGGGCTGACCTGGGAGACCGTGACCATCGCGATCGTGGCCGCGGTGGTGGTCTGGCTGCTCGGCAGTTGTGCCGTGTTCTTCGTCAGTCAACGAGAGTTGTTCCGCGAGCTGAACCGGCGCCGCGACGCCGCCTCGCAGACCGATGCCAACCGGGTCAACCTCGGCCACGTGCTGCGCGACCTGAACCGGCTGGCCGCCGGGTACGAGCAGTTCCTGGCCTGGTCCCGGATCGCCGGCGTGGTGCTGGCCGCACCGTTCGGCCGGCCGGCGGTGCCCGGCTCCGGCGCTCCGCTGCTGCGGCTGCCGGCCGCGGGACTGCCGCTGTCCGCCCGGATCGGGGTGGCCGAGCTGCAGCCCGACGCGGTGGCGAAGGCGGCCACGGTGATCCGGCGCGAGGTGTTCCGGGCCGGCTGGCTGAGTCGGCCCTGGCAGGCGCTGCTGGAATCGGCGCCCGGCCGGCTGGGCCCGGAGGCGATCGATCTGGCTCACGCCCCGGAACGGATGTACGCCGAGCAGGCCGGCGAGGGGAGCCTGCTGGTCCGCTGGGCCGATCTGCTCGAGACGGCCGGCGCGGCGGACGGTGATCCGCTGAGTGACGGCGGCCGCGCGCTGTGGCAGGCCGTCGGCCGGTCGCTGCCGGAGAGCGAGC
The DNA here is from genome assembly GCF_042666975.1 of Microlunatus sp. GCM10028923. Taxonomy (NCBI): domain Bacteria; kingdom Bacillati; phylum Actinomycetota; class Actinomycetes; order Propionibacteriales; family Propionibacteriaceae; genus Microlunatus; species Microlunatus sp. GCM10028923. The sequence continues at coordinate 390,026 of NZ_JBHTFF010000002.1, forward strand.
TGGGCCGGTCCCTGGTGGCCGCGGTCCGGATCGCCGGCCAGGACCAGACCCCGCGGCCGTACCCGGAATTCATGGCCGGACTGGACCAGCCCGCCGAGGCCTGGCACGGCCAGCAGCTCGACCCGGTCGGGTTCGGTGCCGAGGCCAGGGTGGCCGGCCGGCAGCGGGTGGTCAGCCACTGGTTCCGCGGCACCGGCCGCGAGCTGAGCCGGGCCGCCGTCCTGGTCCAGCTGACCGAGGCCTTTGCCGCGTACGAGCTCGCCGCGGTGCCCGGCTCCGGGACCCCGGACGCCGATCGGGACCGGACGCGGTGGCCGATGCCCGAGATCGACGAGGTGTTCTGATGGACGATCACACCCTGGGCGGCTCGCCGCCGGTCGACCCGACCTTCGAGCGGCTCAAGGCCTGGCGGGACCGCGAGGTGCTGGAGAGCCGGCTGCAGCTGGGCGAGATCAAGGACACCTACCTGCGCGCGGTCGCCCGGTCCGGCCAGCGCCGGGCGGCGGAGATCGCGGCCATGCTGCCGGCCGCCCTGCGCAAGTACGCGCCGGACCTGGAGCGCCTGGTCACGACCTCGTCCGGCCCGGCGACGCCGACGCTGCCGGCCGAGTTGGACGACATGCCGGTCAGCGGGAGCCAGCACACGGCGGCTCCGTCGTCGAACCCCACCAGCCCGGTGCCGAGCGGCCACAGTCCGGCGCCCCCCGCGACGTCGCCCAGCCCGACGTCGGTTCCACCCAGCTCGGCGCCGAGCGCGGCCGAGGTTCCGGTGTCCGTGCCGCCGCCCGAGCCCGTACCGCCGCGGCCGGAGCATCCGCCGGAACCGGAAGGTTTCGGCCTGGACCGGCCCGGGCCGCGCCGGGCGGCCGACCTGAACGCGGCGCCGACCGGCGTGCAGCCACCGGATCTCGCGGCCGGCTTCGCCCCGTACGAGTTCGGCTCCGATCTCGACGCGGCCGGGTTCGCCGGCGAGGCCGTACCGTCGTCGGTGGTGCTGCGGTCGCTGACCGGTGCCGACGGGGTCCGGCTCGCCTGGGACCAGCCGAGCGGGCTGGCCGGCGCGACGGCGTACCGCGTGGTGTCCAGTGACGAGCACCGGCCGTACTCCCCGGACCGGGCCGACCTGGTCGGCGTCGTCCTCGGCGACGCGGAGCGCGGCACGCTCGACACCCGCCCGTTCACGGCGGCGATCCGCTACTACCAGGTCTGGTGCAACACCGGCCCGACGCTGGCGCTGGCCCGGCGCGGCCAGCCGCGGCTGATCGCCGAGAAGGCCGTGGTCAGCCGGGTCGTCGACGTCGAACTCCGCGAGGACGAGGGACGGGTGATCGGCCAGTGGTCGGTCTGGTACGGGATCGACCGGGTGCACATCTACCGGACCCCGGTGGAACGGGCCCGGCCCGGCCAGCCCGACCCGCAGTACCGGATCCTGGCCGGCGACCCCAACCTCGGCGGCTTCGTCGACAACGACGCCGAGCGCGGCCGCCGCTACCTGTACCAGTTCTGCACCGAGGCGGAGGTCGACGGCGTCCCGCAGTTGTCCGGCGCCGTCACGGTCGAGGTCGGCGTCTCGGCCGTGGTCGACCCGATCGAGGATCTCGAGGTCTCCCAGCACGGCGACGATGACGACTGGCAGTTCGACCTGCTCTGGTCGCCGCAGCCGGCCGGCCGGGTGTTCGTCTACCGCACCGAGAACCGGCCGCTGGCCGGCGCCGAACACGGCAGCCACCCGGAGTCGGCGCTGCCGCAGATGAACCTGGCCGACGCCGACCGGCTGGCCCACCCGATCAGCCCGCAGCCGGACGGCCGGGTCGGGATGCGCAACGTGCCCTGGCCGCGCCGCTGGGACCGCGCCTATTTCACCCCGGTGGTGGTGCTGGACGGCATTGCCCGGGTCGGCCGGACGGTGCCGGCGGTCCGGGTCCGGCCGGTGCACGATCCGGTGATCGTCGAGCGGTGCGACCAGCAGGTGCTCAAGTTCGGCTGGCCGCCGGGCGCCGCCACCGTCCTGGCCGAGATCCTGCAGGGCGGCGACGTGACCGGCACGGTCGAGTGCTCGACCGACCTCTACAACCAGCTCGGCGGCGTCCAGTTCGGCCGGCCGTTGCCGAACCGGGGCGCGACGGTCCGGATCACCGGGGTTTCCTTCGTCGGCGGCGAACGGCGGGAGAGCGTGCCGGTCGAGGTGGGCTATCCGGGCCTGATGCGGATCCGGTACGTGCTCGAGCTGCGCCGCACCCTGCTGCTGAAGCCGGACCGGGTGCTGGTCCGGCTGTACAGCGAGTCCGACATCGGCAACTGCCCGCCGCTGGTGCTGGTGCACCATCCGACCCGGCTGCCGCTCCACCCCGGCGACGGCCAGCAACTGGAGGTCACCGAGGACATCGAGGAGGTGACCCGGCCGGTGCTCCGGTTCCGGCCGGACGGCATCGGCACCCGGCCCAGCGAGGTGGCCTGGAAGGCCTCGGTCCGGGGCCGGACCGGCTACGTGCGACTGTTCGCCGACCTGCCGCCGGAGCGGACCTCGCTGGTCGCGATCCTCGATCCGCCGGTCGACGCGCTGCGGCTGGGCTGACCGATGCCCGACACTTCGCCGCGGTACGGGCGGCTGACCTACACCTCGCTGCACGGGGTGAACGCCGCCGGCACCAGGATCAGCTCCGGCGGCTGGCAGATCGTCCAGGAGGACGGTGCGCTGAGCCGGGAGGAACGGGAGCAGCTCCGGGCCCGGGTGGCCACCCAGTTCGACGCCGGGGTGGAGATTCCCCGGTTCCCGACCCCGGAGCAGATCGCCGAACTGCCGCGCCGGATGGTCTACGCGCCGGTCGAGCCCGGTGCCGGGGCCGGACCGACGGCCTGGTGGCACGCCGGCCCGGCCGGCCCGGACGCGACCGGCCGGCCCGGCAACGTCTTCACCCACGTCGTGCTGGACCGGGAGCCCGGGGTCGCGGAGCCGGCGGCGGTGCGGCCGATCCAGCTCTGGCGCTCGCCGGACTGGCTCGCCCCGTACGGTGCCGATCAGGTCAGCCGGGCCCGGCTCGGCGACCGGCCGCGCCCGGAGCCGGGGACCATGATCACCGCGGACTCGGTGATCACATTCCTGCTCGACCCGACCCAGTTCCGGTTCGGGGTGCTGGCGGCGCTGCTCGACGCGACCGCCGCGGCCCTGGCTGGCGGGCCGCGGATCGTGTTGATCACCGAATCGACCGACCGGGCCGCGCTGTGGACGGGTGCGGTGTCGTTGCTGATGGCGGCCCGGCAGGCCGCCGGGTTCTCCTTCTCAACCCTGGAACGGATCCCTGCCGTCCCGAACGCTTTCGATCAAGGGGTGCAACTGGTCTGTGTACCGGTCGTCGACCAAGATCAGATCAACGCCGCCGCAGTCGACCCGCGCAGTCCGCTGCGCGCCCAGACGCCGGTGGTGATCATCGACGAGTCGGAACCGCTGGCCATCGGTGATCTTGACGGCGAGCCGCACCGGACCGCGGCCGGCGACCGGATCACCGTGACCGAGTGGTCGGTGCTGGCCCAGGTGATCTTCGGCGACGAAGCGGGCGCGGCCTGGGCGCTGGCCGAACTGGACCGGGTCGCCGGCCGGCTCGGCGGGGCCGAACTGCCGGCCGAGGCGGTGGCCTGGCCGCTGGCGATGGCGGTCGGCCGGGCCGGTGAACGGTTCGCCGACGCGGTCCGCGAGGCGGCCGCCGTGGTCACCCGGACCGGGCCGCAGCAGGCCGCCGGCCGGTCGGCGCTGCCCGACGACGAGGAACTGCACCGGACCGCGCGAGAGCTGATCGGGCGCGGCCTGGGCCAGTCCGTCGTCGACGCCTGGCGGGTCGCCGGCAATCCGGCGGCGCTGGCCCGGGTCGGCCGCCAGACCGCCCAGTTGATCATGGAGGCGTACGTCCGTCGGGCGGTGGCGGACCCGGCCTGGCTGGCCCGGCCCGGCGCCGCCGCCCTGCCCGACCCGGTCCCGCGACTGTCCGCGGTGACCGAGCGCGAGCTGATCGCCGGGGTCGCCGACGCCTGCGCCGCGATCGCCGCGGCCGAACTGACCGACGCGGACCGGGCGACCGCGGTGCTGCACCTGATCGACCTGCTGGCCCGGAGCGGCCTGGACCACCGGGAGCCGCCGGAGCCGCTGGTCGACGCCTTCGAACGCTGCTGCCACCTGCTCGGCCCGGAACAGCTCGGGCCTGCCCTGATCGAACGCACCGGCCCGGTCTCGGAACGGGCCCTGACCTGGGTGATCCGGCCGGTGCTGGCCGGGCAGGAGTGGGTGGTCCGCAGCACGATCGGCCGCCGCCTCGCCGCGCCCGTCGCCGAGTGGCTGTACCCGGAGGAGGGTGCGCCGCCGCCGCTCGGCCGGCTGGCCGTCGGCGACGACGACCCGTTGCGCTCCGAGCTGGCGTACCACCGGTGGACCACGGACCCGGACCGGCATCCGGCCGAGCGCCCGCTGGTGGCCTGGTCGGCGCTCCGGGCGCTGGCGCCCTACCAGTCGCCGCCGCCGGAGCTGGAACGCGCGTTCGAGGGCGGTGCCTGGCCGGCCGGGGATCTGCTGCTGATCCGGCGCCGCTGGCCGGCCGCGGTCGGCGTCCGGCAGTGGGCGCCGACGGTGAAGTCGGCCCCGCCGAGCGAGGACCTGACCCGGCTGATCGACGACCTCCGCGACCCGCTGTTGCGCGGCCTGGACCAGGATCGCCAGGTCGGTGCCGACCTGCTGGTGCTGCGGCTGCTGGCCCGGGACCAGTACTGGCTGCAGAACCGGCGCAGCCCGCCGGACGCCGAGGTGCAGGCGGTGATCTCGGGGGCGCTCTGGGCCTGGGACCTGCCCGGCCGGCTGGCCGAGGACGCGTCCGATGCGCTGCTCTGCGCCCTCGTCCTCGATGCCGTACGGGAGCTGGGCCTGCCCGCCGCGAAGCGGCTCCGGAGCAAGATCAACTCCGGCCGCGGGTTCGAGCTCAAGCTGGACTCGGCGTTGTTGATCAAGAACCTGTTCTCGGCCGAGCGCAAGGAACGCTGGCTGCGGGCCGCGCTGCTGGCCGACAGCGGCTTCGCGCTCGGCGGGGTGGACCGGACCGCGCAGCAGTGGGTCGGCTCGCTCACCTCGAGCCGCAAGTCGTTGCTGAACACCCTGGTCCAGGACTGGGCCGGGAACCAGATCGGGAACCGTTGGGAACAGGCGCGTCGGGTCACCGCCGAACGGCTGGCTCAGCGGTACGCCCGGATGGACGTCGACCGGCGAGCTCTGGAACGGCAGGCGGACGCCAGGCTGCGCGTGATCGCGCAGGGCGACCGGCCCGGCTTCCTCCGCCGCGGAAGGAACAACTGATCATGACCACCTATCTGCTCCGGGAGGGCCACTCGGTCCGGGTGGACGCGCTGCCGATCGCGATCCGGGTCCAGCCGGTCGGCGGCGGGCCGTTCGGTCACCGGGTCGAGGTCGCCGGCCGGAACGGCCCGGTCCGTACGGTGCGCCGGCCGGACCAGGTGATCGTGCCGGTGATCGACCAGCCGGTCCAGGTCAGCCTGTTGCCGGAGGGCGAGGCGTTCGGGCCGCAGAGCGTGGTCACGGTCGCGCTCGGACCGGACAGCCCGGCCGGTGGCGAGGCGGACCGGGCAGTGTTGGACGCGGTCGACCTGTCCGGGCTGCGCCGCCGGGACATCGTGATCATGGAACCGGACGCCGGCCGGATCAAGATCAGCACCATCGGCATGGTCAACGACGAGGCACTGCCGGCGACCGCCGAGATGGCCCGGGACGCGGCCCGCGGCGTGCTCGGCGTGCCCCGGCTCCCGGCCGAGCGCCAGGTCCGGCTCGTGGTCGGGCTGGACACCTCGGCCTCGATGCGACGACTGCCGGCCGACCGGCTGGTCCGGCCCTGCCTGGAGCTCTTCGCCGGCCTGGGCGTGGTGATTGCCGGCGACCAGACCGCGCACGGCACGCTGGTCGGCTGGGAGCCGGTACCGGTGCCGGCCGGCCCGGCCGCCGAGTTCGCCGAGTCCATGATCACCGGGTTGGCCGACCGACCGCTCGACATCGGCTGCCGGATCGGCGAGTTCGCTGCCGGTGCCGGCGAACGGGTGGCGTGTTTTCTGATCACCGACGCCGTCCCGCCGGCCCGGCCCGGGCAGCGGCTCGCCGGCACCGTCGTGGTCGGGGAGGCACAGTCGCCGGGACCCCTGCGGGACGGATCCACCGGGGTGCCCGTACTCTCTGATGATCAACGGCTGGACCGGGACCAGGTGGGGCGGATCGTCGCCTCGCTGCTGGCCGCCGCCGGGGCGTTGATCGGTGCCGAAAACCTGATCGGAACGCCATGATCATGACGAAGTGCCCGCGCTGCTTCCGGCGACTGCCGGACGGCGAGTGGGTGTTCGCCTGCCGGTCCGGCCGCTGCCAGGAGTACGAGGACCCGGTCGGCTCCGCGCACACCGGGATCGCGGTCCGGATCGGGCCGATGCACAGCGTCCGGCGCAATCCCGAGGTGAAGCACTGGCGGCTGCCCGACGACGCCCACCTGTGCCACTCCTGCCAGCAGCCCGGCGTCGAGGTCTGCCCGCACTGTCATTACGGGCTGCCGCCGGAGTGGCGGCTCGGGTCGGCGACCTGCATCGCGCTGGCCGGCGCCCGGGCGACCGGCAAGAGCGTCTACATCGGCGTCATGATCAAACAGCTCGACTACCTGCTGGCCCGGATGGGCTCGTCGCTCAAGTTCGCCACCGACACCTCGCGCCGGATCTACACCGACGTCTACCAGCGGCCCCTGTTCGAGGCTCGGGGGATCATGCCGCCGACGGCCGCGGCCGGCGTGGCGGATGCGTACCAGCGGGAGCCGTTGATCTTGAGCCTCGGCGTGATCGACGGCCAGCGCCGCTACCTGGTGATCCGGGACGTGGCCGGCGAGGACCTGGAGGCGAGCACCGTCGGAGTTGATCACCTGAGCTATTTCGCCCAGGCCGACTCGGTCTTCTTCATGTTCGACCCGACCGCGGTCAACCAGGTCCGGGAGATGCTGAAGGACCTGCTGCCGCCGCAGCTGCACGAGGCGGGCAGCCCCGAGACCGTACTCGAGAATCTGATCCTGCTGCTCGGCTCCGCTACCCCGCCGATCGCGATGATCTTGTCCAAGTTCGACACCATGCAGGCGCTCCGGTTGGTCCAGGGCACCGAATGGAGCCGGATCATGGCCAACCCCGGCGCCGCCTTCCAACGCGACCCCGGCCTGACCGCCCTCCGCTACGACGAGGACGACGGCGCCCTGCTCGACGCCGAGGTCCGCAGCCTGCTGATCCGCCTCGGCGCCGAACGCTTCCTCAACACCATGACCGCCCCGCACCACGGCCGCCCCTTCGCCCACCGCCTGTTCGCCGTCTCCGCCCTCGGCGAGGCCGCGGAAGGCGAACGCATCCACCACCGAGGCATCGCCTCCTTCCGCTGCCTCGACCCCATCCGCTGGACCCTCGCCCTCTAACCCCAAATAAACAGACCGCCGACTGGGCACAAAAGCAGGCGTTTCTGCGGCGTGTCGCTGCGGAGGTGACGGGTGGGCGTTTGGCCGGGGTGGGGGTCATGGCGGCGGTCCTTCATCGAGTGTGAGGTTGTGACCGCCCTGCGGCGCCCGTTCGGGGTCGCAACCTCACAGTCGGCGAGCATCCGGTGCGGGACGAGTCGGCACGAAGGGTTGGAGATCGCGGCGACTCGGGAGCGACGTGGACCGGTGGTCTTCGATCGCTTCCTGATCCGGCCGCGCCAGGAGGAGGCCCGGCCGCGGCCGCTGGGCTGGACCGCACCACTCCCGTCGTGGCGGTGGGGGAGCATGGTGGGACCGGGGGATATAGCGATGCGAACCAAGGGGAGGAGAAGCATGCCGTTTGTCGAGGTCGAGGGTGTTCGGGTGCACCACGTGATCACCGGGCCGGACGATCCGGCGGCGCCGACGGTGGTGCTGGTGCACGGGTTCACGGTGGATCACCGGGTGCTCTCGGGGCCGTTCGAGCCGGTGTTCGAGGAGCGGCCCGAGTGGCGCCGGATCTATCTCGACCTGCCCGGTCACGGGCGGACCGCGGCGCCGGAGGTGGCCAGCAGCGACGACGTGTTCCGGGTGCTCCGGGCGGCGGTCGAGGCCCTGGTCCCGGGGCGGTACGCCGTCGTCGGCCAGTCCTACGGCGGCTACCTGGCCCGCGGTCTCGCCGTCGCGCACGCCGACCGGTTGGACGGGCTGGCGATCATCGTCCCGGTGATCCTGCCGCGGCACGAGGAGCGCGACCTGCCGCCGCGTCAGGTGCTGGTCCGCGACCCGGGTCTGGCGGAGCGGCTCGGCGCCGACCTCGACACCGAAGACCTGCTGGTCGTGCAGACCGAGCAGAGTTGGCGGGCTTTCCAGACGTACGTCCAGCCGGGGCTCGACCTGGCCGACCCGGAGGTGACGGCTCGGATCGCGGCCGGCTACCAGGGCAGCTTCCCGGTCGAGGTCGCCGACTTCCCGCACCCCTGCCTGATCATGGCCGGCCGGCAGGACCACATCACCGGGTACCGCGACGCCTTGACCATCCTGGAGCGCTATCCGCGGGCGACGTTCGCAGTGCTCGACCAGGCCGGCCACGGCCTCGACGCCGAGCAGCCGGCCCTGGCTCGGGCCTTGTTCGGCGACTGGCTGGACCGGGTCGCGACCGCCGGCCCGGAGGTCGCGTGAACTGAGGTCGCGTCGGGTGGCTGTCGCGAAAGCTCTTGAACTCGACCGGTTCAACGTTGGAACGGCCTCCAGCGGTCCAGCTCAAGAGTTCTGGCGACACCGCGGCCGGCAGAGACCCGGTCGAGAGGGGGCCGACTAGGCCCGCGCAGCCCTGACCTGGGCGGCCAGCCCGGCCACGTCGACCGGATGCGTGGTGTCGACCCGGATCACCGGCCCGAGCCGCAGCGGTTCGGCGTGCCGCTCCACTCCGGTCCGCTCCTGGTCGGTCATCCGGACACCATGGATCGGGTGCCGGGACGGCCAGCGTTCCTCGTTGCGACGCCGCGCCAGCTCGGCCGGGACGTCGCACCAGACCTCGACCACCCGGTCGACGCCGGCGCGGGCCAGGCCGGCGACGACCAGCTCCCGTACGTCAGCGCGCCAGGAGCTCTCCAGCACGGCACCCGGCGTCGCCGTGGCCAGCAGGGCCCACATCGTCTCCGACGCCGCGGCACCGAGGGCCCGGTTCCAGTCCCGTTGCGGCCGGCCGTCCGGCGGCTCGGCGCCGAGGATGTCGGCGTGGGCCTCCTTGATCACGTCCTTGCTGATCAAGGGCAGCCCGAGCGCCTCGGCGAGCGGGGGCGCCAGGGTCGACTTGCCGGCCGCGGGGACACCGTTGACCAGTACCACCAGTTGATCACCGCGCACGCTCGGAACCTTGATCAGGCCGCGGCGAGCGGCCGGGTGGAGCGGATGATCGCCAGCTGGCGCGGTCCGGCCTTGCGTTCGACCGTGTGGACACCGATCTGGCCCAGCTCGGTCAGTTCGGCCTCGACCTCGGCGAGTTGATCGGGGGTGATGCCGTGCCCGGGCCGCTTGAGCAGCCGCTCGGCGATCAGCATCCGGCCGCCGGGGGCGAGCTTGGCGGTGAGGGTGGCCAACCCGGCGGCGCGGTCGTCCCAGTGGTGCATCGAGGCGACGCTGAAGATCACCGTGAACCGTTGATCATCGAAGGGTACGTCCTCGGCGCCGGCCACCCGGATGTCGGCGCCGGGCACCCGGCGGGACACCATCTCGACGAAGGCCGGTGACGGATCGACCGCGGCGACCCGATCGGGTCCGAGCGCCTGGGCGGCCAGGTCGACCGCACCGCCGGCGCCGCAGCCCACCTCGAGGACGCGGTCAGTCGGTTGCAGCCGGGCCTGTTCGACCACCACTCGGGCCGTCGACGGATTCCGGGTGAACAGCGCGTACAGCCGGGAGGCCACGCGAGAGAAGCCTGCCATGCTCCGAGCCTAGAGCCGTGGCCGCCGGAACCGGGTCCGGGACGCCCCTGAGTCGCCCCTTTCTCGACGCCCACAGCACGCCGCCGATCACCGCCAGGCCGGCGATGATCACCACCGGCCCGACCTGCTCGCCGAAGGCCAGCCAGGAGGAGGCGACGCCGACGATCGGCACCAGCATCGAGAACGGAGCGACCTCGCTGGACGGGTGCCGGGCCAGCAGGCCGTTCCAGAGTCCGTACCCGATCAAGGTGGCGATCAACACGATGTAGAGCAGACCGAACACGGCCGGCACCGCCTCCGGAGTGATCACGGTGATCATGGTCTGGCCGATCCGGGCCGGGCCTTCGAAGATCAACGACATGATCAACAACGGGATCGGCGGCACCACCGACATCCACAGGGTGAGCCGGAACGGTGATGGCGCGCCGGCCTGCCGGCTGCAGATGTTGCCGATCGCCCAACCCAGCGCCGCACACAGGGTCAAGATCACCGGGAGCAGGCTGGCGTACTGCGCCCGGTGGAACGCGATCACGGCGAGCCCGCCGACCGCGACCAGGATGCCGGCCACCTGCCGCCCGGACAGCCGTTCCCGCAGCGCGACCGCGGCGATGATCACGGTGAACGGGGCCGAGGCCTGCAGCACCAGCGACGCGAGCCCGCTCGGCATCCCGGCCGCCATGCCGACGTAGAGGAAGCCGAACTGCAGTACGCCGAGCCCGAGCCCGGTGCCGAGCAGCCAGCGCAGCGGCACCTTCGGCCGGGGCACCAGCAGCAGGGTCGGGACCGCGATCAGGGCGAACCGCAGGGAACCCATCAGGAACGGCGGGAAGTGCTGCAGAGCGATCGCGGTGGCCGGGAAGTTGAGACCCCAGCAGACGACGACGAAGAGGGCGAGTAGGCGATCGCGGACGGACACGCGGCCAGTCTGCGCCCCGATGATCGTGAAGGACAATCACAATTCTCTGCCAGGTAGTTGTAGCTTGGCTTCATGGACGGCTCGTGGCGCGGACTGGACCGGGCCCACCTGGTGCTGCTCCGCGAGCTGGCCGACCGTGGCTCGGTCAGCGCCGTGGCGCGCGCGACCGGCCGGACCCCGTCGGCGGTGTCGCAGCAACTCAAGGTGATCCAACGGCAGGTCGGCGCCGAGCTGGTGCAGCGATCCGGCCGCGGGGTACGGCTCACGGACGCCGGCCGGGCCCTCGCCGACGGCGCGGTCGGCGTGCTGACCGCGTGGGCGGAGGCCGAGTCGGCCTGGCTGGCGTACCGCACCGAGGCGAGCGGCCGGGTCCGGATCGCGTTCTTCCACTCGGCGTCGGAGTTGCTGCTGCCCGGGCTGCTGGAACGGCTCCGCGCGTTTCCGCAGATCGCGCTCGAGTTCGGCGACGAGGACGTCGGTCAGACCGAGTTCGCGCCGCTGACCAGGGATTACGACATCGTGGTCGCGCATCGCTCGGACCAGCGACGGACCGCCCGCGGCGGGTTGCGAGTGGTCCAGCTGCTCCGCGAGCCGATGGATGTGGCGGTCCCGCTCGGGCACCGGGTGGCCGGTCGGCGCAGCGTCGCCCCGGCCGACGTGATGGACGAGAACTGGATCGCGCCGCCGGAGGGCTTCCCGATCGACCGGGTGCTGACCGCGATCGCCGCCCAGGCGGGGGTGGCGCCGCGGGTGTTGCTGCGGACGACCCACCTGCCGCTGATGGAGCGGCTGGTGGCCGGCGGCCACGGGATCGCGCTGCTGCCGCGCTACACGACCCGGGACCGCAGTGCCGGCCGGTTCGCCCTGGTCCCGTTGCGCGACGAACGGGCGGCCCGCTATCTCGGCGCGCTGGCTCGGCCCGACCGGGCGGCCCGGCAGGCCGTCCGGGTGGTACTGGATCAGTTGACCGCGGTGGCGGCGTCCGTCACCGATCCTGCGGAGGAAGGATGATCATGAACGCCAAGCCGCTGCGTCGGTCCAGCCGGGTGCTGCTCTTCGGGCCGGCGCACGAGTTGATCTTGATCAGGCGAATCCGGTCGGGCCGGGCGCCGTACCTGACCACGCCCGGTGGGGGAGTCGAGCCGGGCGAGACCTGGGACCAGGCGGCCGCGCGCGAGTGCCGCGAGGAGGTGGGAGCCGAGGTGATCATCGGGCCGACCGCCTACGTCGCGTACGTGAACACACCGCGCCGGGCGATCCAGCGCTACGCCCTGGCGAAGTTGATCACCCTGGACGACGGCGCCCGCCACGGCCCCGAGTTCGAGAACCCGGCCCGCGGGCGGTACGAGACCGTACTGATCGGGCTGGATGATCAAGAACTCGACCTGCTCCGGCCGGCCGAGCTGGTCCCGATCCTGCGCGACTTCGGCGCCGACCTGGCCGCCCAGGCCAGCGCCCTCTAGCGGTGCCCTAGCCGGTGATCTTGCCCGGGTTGAAGTTGCCCTTCGGATCGAAGGAGGTGAACAGCCCGGTCATCAGTTCGGCACCCGCCGGCGACAGGTCCTCGACCAGCCACGGAGCGTGCTCGACGCCCACCGCGTGATGGTGCGACAGGGTGCCGCCGTTGTCGACGAACGCCTGCTGGATGGCCTGCTTCACGACGTCGTACTGCTTCAGCGGATCGATCTTGTCGAACTTGAACGCGAACGTGAAGTAGAGGCAGGCGCCGGAGTGCTCGGAATGGGAGAGGTGGCACATGATCCACCCCTTGACGCCGATCTCGTCGAAGGCGGAGTTCGCGGCCGCGACCACGGCGTAGTAGAGCGTCTTCAGCTGCGACCACGGCGCCGCGGTCTCGGACACGTCGCCGGCCGCGCCGCGGTCGAGCAGGAAGTCGCGGAGGTACGGGGTGTCGAACTTCTTCTGATCGTAGAGCTCGCCCGGGCCCTTGCCGAGGACGATCGCGCCGTGCTTGCTCACGATGTCCTTGACCAGCTTCTTCTGCCGGGCCACATGCTCCTTGCTGCCCTCGTACCCGATGAAGGAGAGGCAGACCTGATCAAGGTCCCAGCCGCGCTTCTCCAGCACCGACATCAGGCCCTTGCTGATCATGGACGACAGCGAGAAGCCCGGCTTCTTCTTCCTGGTGGCGAAGGAGAAGCCGGTCTCGTGGGAGTCGGAGACGCGAGTGATCGACGGGGTGGCGTCGCTCTTCGAGATCGCGTGCATGGCGTCCAGGCCGGCTTCCCAGTTCGGGAACAGATAGCCGAGGACCAGCCGCTCCTCCGGCAGCCGGTGCACCTGCACGGTCACCTCGGTGATCACGCCGAGCCGGCCCTCGCTGCCCAAGATCATCTCGCGCACGCTGGGCCCGGTCGAGGTGCCCGGCAACGGCCGCAGCACCAGCAGCTTGCCCGGCTGGACGACCCGCAGGCCGCGGGCGATCTGCGCGATGTCGCCGTACTTGTCCGACTGCATGCCGGACGACCGGGTGGCCACCCAGCCGCCGAGGGTGCTGTGGGTGAAGCTGTCCGGGAAGTGGCCGAGGGTCCAGCCGCGCTGGCCCAGCTGCTCCTCGAGATCGGGGCCGAGGGTGCCGGCCTGGATCCGGGCCAGGCCCGAGGTCTCGTCGACGTCGATCACCTTGTTCAGCCGGCCGAGGTCGAGCGAGATCACCGGCCGGGTCTCACCGGTCGGGGCCTCCAGCGAACCGGCGATGTTGCTGCCGCCGCCGAACGGGATCAGCACCGCGTCGGCCTCGACGGCCGCGTCGACGATCTCCCGGACCTCGTCCTCGTCGGCCGGGTACAGCACCACGTCCGGCACCCGCGGGATGTCGCCGTTGCGCAGCCGGACCAGGTCCCGCAGGCTCTTCCCGTACGTGTGCACGATCCGGTCCATCGGCTCGGTCACCGCGTTCTCGGCGCCGACGACGTCGGTCAGCCGGGCCAGCAGATCGGCGCCGATCCTGGACTCCGGGATGTCCAGCCCGTCGAAGTCGACGGTCAGCTCGGGCACCTCGTTGAGATCGAGGTCGACGGCCTTGATCACGAACGGCGCCATGCCCGGCTTGTCCTCGTGGTGGAAGCCGACACCCTCGACTCCCCAGCCCCACCACTTCATGTGCTTGACGTTTGGCATCCAACATCCCTTCGTAGGCCGCCCCTTGGCGCGCCGGTGGTGATCAGCGGCCGCGCGCGGCCCGGTGCTCTTCCGCCTCGTCGATCAGGCCACGAACCTCCTTGGCCATCCGCGCCGCGAACTCCGGCACGGTCTCGTCATCCTCGGCGGTCATCGGTGCGCCGTAGTTGACGTACACGGACGGGCGACCGCGTTTCGGCCAGTTCGCGCCGTACGGCATCGCGTCGTAGGCGCCGACCAGGCCGATCGGCAGGCACGGCACGCCGCGGCTGCGGCAGAGCGCGGCCGGTCCGGCGGTGAACGGCGCCATTTCGCCGGTACGGGAGCGGGTGGCCTCCGGATAGAGCAGCAGCGGTACGCCCTCGTCCAGCAGCATGCTGGCCATGCCGCGTCGCTCGCTCTTGCCCTTCTGCCCGGCCCGGTTGATCGGGAACAGGTTGAAGAACAGCGAGGTCACGCCGCGGCGCCACTTCACGTCGAAGAAGTAGTCGCCGGCCGCACCGACCGCCATCCAGCGGGACAGCTTGCGCGGCAGCGAGCCGAGGATCAGTGGCGTGTCCAGGTGACTGGCGTGGTTGGACACCACGATCACCGGCGAGTCGACACCCTTCAGCCGCTCCCGGCCGAGCACGGTGACGTCCGTGATCGACCAGACCAGGGACTTCATCAGCAGCCGCTGGGTGACGAACCGTGCTCCCGCCCGGATCGGTGAGGTGTAGCTGCTGGTGCTCGACACGAGGTCAACTGTATTCCCGCACTGCCGGATCTGTGATCCCGCCTGACCAAAGCAGGCTTGCGCAGGCCCCGCCCATCGAGTCCCGAGCGTGGCTCAGGGAGTGAGCGACCAGAGCTGTTCGCCGGGCAGCGGCTCCATGCCGTCGGCCACGTCGCGGTCGAGGGTGACCCGCAGGCCCGGGAAGCGCCGGCCGATGGCCCGGGCGTATTCCTCGGCGGCACCGGACTCGGCCCGGTAGGTCCGCAGCACGTGCGGGCCGAACCAGAGCTGCACCCGCTGTTCGGCGACAGCGGCGTGTTCGGGGCTCCATTCCTGGAGATCGGGGGAGGTGTGCGTCGCCATTACGGCGCGGTCGAGCACGGATCGGGGGTCCGCAGAAGTCATGCCCCAAACACTCTCGTCAGTCGAGGGGACGCCGCTACCACAGTTTGAGGACGTTTGGGACGTTTTTGAGGTATTTTTGAGGAAACACGAACATTCGAGATGTGCGGGGTCGATATGACGAACGAGCAGTTGCGGGCTGCCATGGCACGGGCGGGCGTGTCCATTCATGATCTTGCTGCGATGACCAGCCGGGACCCGAAGACGGTCAGTCGTTGGATCGGCGGCCGGGTGCCGCATCCGCGCCAGCGCTACCTGGTCGCCAAGCACCTCGGCACCGACGAGGGCCGGCTGTGGCCACAGTCCCGGCCGGAGAGTGTGGACGGTTCGCCGACCGGCGACCTGGTTGCCGCCTATCCGTACCGGTCGAGCGTGCCGGCGGGTGACTGGTGGTCGATGATCACCGGCGCGGAACGCCAGATCGACCTGCTCGGCTACACGCTCTATTTCCTGCCGCTCGATCATCCGGAACTGTTGTCGACGCTGGCGCAGAAATGCGCGCAGGGCTGTCGGGTACGCCTGGTGATTGCCGATCCGCGATCGCCGCATGTCGCGAATCGGGATCAGGAGGAACAGCATCCGATCACCTTGGTCGCCCGGATCGGGACCACCCTGAAGTATTTCCGCAAACTGCGAACCCAGGCGAATCTCGAATTTCGTTATCAGAATGTCCCGCTCTACAACTCGATCTTCCGGTTTGATGATCACATGCTGGTCACCCCGCACCTGTACGGCACGCCCGGCGCCCAGGCGCCCACGCTGCGGCTGCGCTGGAACGGCCACAATGGCTTGTTCACAAGGTTCACCGACCACTTCGAGAGTGTCTGGCTGACCACCACTCCGGTGCCCGACGAGGACTGGGCCTGACCATGGGGCGGGTCGACTACGACAACGGCGAAGGTCCCGCCCCGAATGCGCTGGTGGTCGCGTCGTCGGCCGTGGTCACGGATGAGCGTGGCCGTATTGTGCTGCATCGGCGCGTCGACAATTCACTCTGGGCTCTTCCCGGCGGCGCGATCGAATTGGGTGAATCGGTACGGGACGGCACCGTGCGTGAGGTTCTCGAGGAAACCGGGCTGGAAGTCGTCGCCGATTACGTGATCGCCGTCTATTCCGATCCCGGCCATGTGATGGCGTACGACGACGGCGAGGTGCGCCAGGAATTCTCGGTCTGCGTCAAATGCAGTGCCGTCGGCGGTGCGTTGCGGGTCAGTCCGGAGTCGCACGAGGTGCGCTGGTTCCGGCCGGCGGCGATCGGCGGGCTGCGGATCCATCCGCGGATCCTGGTCCGGATCACCGACTACCTGGACGGCACCCGGGCCGCCCTCAGTCCATGATCGTCAGCGCCGGCCGGACGAGATCCGGGCCGAGACGGCGCCGATCACCCGCCGCGGCAGATGCCGGGCGAGGAAGATCAACACCTTGTAGCGCTTGTACGGGATCGAGACCGGTCGGCCCCGGGCGGCGTCGACCAGGCATTCCTCGACGACCCGGTCCGCGTCCAGCCAGAGCGGCCCGGGGATCTTGGACGTTTTCAGGTTCGCCCGCTCGTGGAACTCGGTCCGGACCCAGCCGGGGCAGAGGGCGGTGACGGTGACCCCGGTGCCGCGCAGCTCGACCGCCAGTCCCTCCGAGTAGGAGGTCACCCAGGCCTTGATCGCCGAGTAGTTGCCGAGCACCACGAAGCCGGCGGTGCTGGAGACGTTGATGATCTGGCCGTGCCCGCGGTCGGCCATGGTGCGCCCGGCCGCGCCGCCCAGGGTCAGCACCGCCTTGCACATGACGTCGATGCCGTGCTCGTGCGCGGTCGGGTCCTCCGCGGTCAGCTTGGTGTGCAGGCCGAAGCCGGCGTTGTTGACCAGGATCTCGACCGGCCGCTCATTGTCGGTCAGCCGGTCGGCGACCCGGAACACGTCCTCGCGGACGCCGAGATCGGCCGGCAGGACCTCGACGGCGACGGCGTACCGCTCGGACAGTTCGTCGGCCGCCTGCTTCAGCCGGTCGACGTTCCGCGCCACCAGGATGAGGTCGGTGCCGCGCGCGGCCAGGGCCCGCGCGAACGCGGCGCCGATGCCGGAGGTGCCGCCGGTGATCAGAGCTGTCGCCATGGCAGACACCCTAGGTCTTGTCACTGGGTGGCCGCGGCGTGCCCAAATCCGTAGCCCAAGAAATGACAAATCGATGGACTTATATCAGGCTGGTCGGGTGATGCCGAATCTCGTGGCCGAGGCACTGCCGGCCGTACTCCTGGACGACCTGGTCAACTCGGTGACGGAACGCACCGGCAGCGAGCGGATCGGGCAGGCGTTCCGGCGCAGCTTCGGCAACACGATCGAGACGACGATCCAGGCCGACGACGAGGGCCGGCCGTTCGTGATCACCGGAGACATCCCGGCGATGTGGCTGCGGGACTCGTCGGCCCAGCTCGCGCCCTATCTCGGCCTGGCCCGTGATCATGAGCCGATGGCGGACCTGATCGCCGGCGTGATCGGCACCCAGTTCCGGTTGATCACCGTCGACTCGTACGCGAACGCCTTCAACCGGGCGCCGACCGGGTCCGGGCACCCGGGCGATCTGTGTGACGACCCGCGGATCTGGGAGCAGAAGTACGAGATCGACAGCTTCGCGTTCCCGCTCTGGCTGGCGTACCGGTTCTGGCGGCTGACCGGCCGGACCGACTTCGCCGGTGACGAGTTCTGGGCCGCGGCCCGGGTGATCGTCGATCAGCTCCGGCTCGAGCAGGACCATGAGGGGCGCTCGGCGTACCGCTTCGTGCGGGAGGTCGGGATCGAGACCGAGACCCTGTCCCGGGACGGCCTCGGTGCGCCGGTCGGCTTCACCGGGATGACCTGGTCCGGCTTCCGGCCCAGCGACGACGCCTGCACCTACGGCTACAACGTGCCGGGCAATCTGTTCGCGGCAACCGCACTGCGGCACCTGGCCGAGCTGGCCACCGCGATCGGCGGCGACCAGCAGTTGGCCGACGACGCGGAGCGGCTGGCCGGCGAACTGGCCGACGGTGTCCGCCGGCACGGCATCGTCCGGCATGCCGATCATGGTGAGGTGTACGCCTACGAGGTGGACGGCCTCGGCAACACGCTGCTGATGGACGACGCCAATATGCCCAGCCTGCTGTCGCTGCCCTGGCTCGGCTGCGTCGACCTGGACGACCCGGTCTACCAGGCCACCCGGGCGCTGGTGCTCAGCCCCGAGAATCCCTTCTATTACGAGGGTTCCGCGGCCTCCGGTATCGGCAGCCCGCACACGCCGCGCCGTTATGTCTGGCCGATCGCGCTCGCCGTGCAGGGCCTGACCAGCGCCGAACCCGCCGAGCAGCGGCGGCTGATCGAGCTGTTGATCGACACCGACGGCGGCACCGGCCTGATGCACGAGGGCTTCGACGTCGACGACCCGACCCGGTTCACCCGCCCGTGGTTCTCCTGGGCCAACGCCATGTTCTGCCAGTTGATCTTGGAGTACACCGAGCTGGCCTGAGCGCCGGCGAAAACCGGTGGAGGCTCGCCGAGGGCGGGCCTAGGGTGACGGTGTCCCTGTCCCCAATGCCGAGTGGCTGGAGCGGATCATGCGTCGCGTCAACACGGGCCGGTCGGCCCGCTAACTCCTCCTCCGTCGGTGCACCGAGGGTGCACCCGGCGTCCGAGCACGCGCGCCGCCGGCGTCGATGTCGACACCTTTCCCGGGTCCGTCGGACGCTGCTGCCCGCCCGGGCACCTCTCCTTTGTCGCCGATGGGCCCACCCCTGCCCTCGGAGACGCATGCCTGCACGCCCTTTTCCGCTCGATCCCGACCTTGATCAACATCTGCTCGATCCGCGCCTGGCCGCCGACCTGGTGGCCGGCGCGGAGATCCTTCCCGACGACGTGGTGCTCGACGTCGGCGCCGGCACCGGCGCCCTGACCGGGGCGATCCTGCGGCACCGGCCGCGCTCGGTGATCGCCGTCGAGCCCGATCCCCGCTGCCTGGCCGCGCTCGGTGGCTTGCCGGGCGTCGACCTGCGCTCGGCCCGGATCCAGGACCTCGATCCGGCCGAGCTGGACGCGGTCACCCGGATCATCGCCAACCCGCCGTTCTCGGCGCTGCACCACGTGATCGGGCTGGCCCGGCGGCTGCCCCGGTTGCGCGCAGCGGACCTCTGCGTCGGCCGCCGCTGGGCCGCGGCCGCGACGGCGATGCCGGCCGATCCGTACTACTCGGTGATCACGCTCGACGTGACCGCGCGGTTCTCGGTGGCGGTGCGCCGGACCGTGCCCGGATCGGCCTTCACCCCGGCGATCGCGGGCTCGGCGGCCTGGGTCCGGCTGCTGCCGCTGGCCCGGCCGGACCCGCTGCTCGATCTGCTCGCCGTGGCCGTACGGGAGCATTCCGGCCTGCGACTGAAGCAGTGGCTCCGGTCGCCGCCGGCGAACCGCCCTCCGGTGCGGGACCGGGTGCGGGCGCTGCGGGCCGATCCGCTGGTCCGAGCCCTGCAGCAGCGGCGGCTGTCCGCCCTGACCAGACCCGAATTGGCCGCTCTCGTGGGGTGCCTGCAGCGGTGCTAAAACTACAGAATCCGGACCGGACCGGCGGGTGATTCTGTCGGAGCCTCGGCAACTTGACGGCGTGGGTGCCCGGTTTCCCCGTCTGGGTTGGGGCTACGGTGGTCGTTCCAGCTTCGGCGGACGCTGCAGAATGCGGCCGGCCAAGGCGAGATTCTGTAGGTTCCGATCGGGGTGAAAGGCGGGCGAGGTGCCGGAGCCGAAGGCCGTGCTGCCCAGACTGCGTGCCGAGATCCTGACCGGCGTCCTGAAGCCCGGTGACCCGGTGAACGAGGTCAAGCTGGCGGAGCGGTACGGCGTCAGTCCAACCCCGGTCCGCGAGGCCGTCTGGCAGCTGATCTCGGAGGGCTACATCGAGGGCGGCCGGAACCGGCGGCGCCGCGTGATGAAGCTGAGCCCGGAACGCGGCGTCGGGATCGTCGAACTGCTCGGCGTCCTGATCCCGGCCGCGCTGGAACGGGCCGGGCGCTGGGCGCCCGGCGTCGAGCTGGACCGGCTCGCCGACGGCGCCGACGCGATGGCCAACTCCCTCGACCGGCAGGATCCGGGCGCGGTCATCGGCGAGGCGGTCGGCTTCGTCGACCTGCTCGCCGAGACCTGCCGCCAGCCGCAGCTGGGCCGCCAGCTGAACGAGACCGTGCGCCGGGCCGGGTCGCTGATCCTCTTCCCGGCCGAGGTGTGGACGCCGTGGTCCGGATGGTCGGCGCAGCTGCGCTGGATCGCCACGGCGCTGCGGGACCGCCAGTTGCGGCTCGCCGCGAGTGCGTACACGGAGCTCATGACGGGCTTCGCCGACCGGATGCGGGCCGTGCTGCCGCAGCTCGCCGAAGGGCCCGACCGGCCGCCGGAGGCCGTGGGGCGGACCCGGCACGAGGAGGTCGTCGAGCAGCTGCAGGACGACATCCTGAGTGGCGTACTGAAGCCCGGCGACCCGGTCCGCGAGACCGAGATCTCGGCGCGGCTCGGCGTCAGCAGTACGCCGGTCCGGGAGGCGATTCGGGTCCTCATCGCGGTCGGGCTGATCGACGGCCAGCCGCACCGGACCCGCCGGGTCTCGGTGCTCAGCGCCGAGGAGTATCTCGCCGCGGTCGACCTGCTCCGCCTGCTGCAGACCTGGCTGCTGCCGCGGGCGCTCGGCGCGATGTCGGAGGAGGACTTCGGCGGCTTCATCGCCCGCGCCGAACTCGCCGCCGAGCGGTTCGAGCAGGACGATCCGGCCGGACTGCCGCCGGCCGTCTTCGAGATGTACGAGGAGCTCGGCCGGCACGGCAATCACGAGGTCGCGGCGGCCTTCGTCAGCTCGCTGCGCCGGACCCTGCCGTACTGGCGCTCGTACGACCTCGCCCCGCACCGCCACTTCACCCGTGCCCTGGCCTCGCTGCAGTATCCGGTCCGGATCGCCGGCGCCGCGGCCGCGATCGACCGGCTCAACCGGGAGCGCCCCGCCGACTTCACCCCGCCGGCCCGCTGATCGCCGCCCGGTCAGACCGGGGTCAGCGGGAAGTGTGGGTCTGCGGGCCGCTCGACGATGATCGGGTCACCGGCGCGGACCGTACCGCCGCGGGCCACGATGCTCATCACTCCGGCCAGCCGCTCGACCTCGCCCTCGCCGTTGCGCCGCAGCACCTGCTTCAGCAGGCCGGGCTGGAACCGGTTGATCTGCTCGCAGGGGTTCCGCAGCCCGGTGATGACGAGGACCGTCGCTCCGATCCGGAGCCGGGTGCCGACGGGCAGGCCGAGCAGGTCGAGACCGCCGGTCGTGATGTTCTCGCCGAGCTCACCCGGAGCCACCCGATAGCCGGCGCGCTCGACCAGGTCGAACAGTTCGCGATGGATCAGGTGGACCTGCCGCAGGTTCGGGGTGGACGGATTCTTCGCCACCCGAGACCGGTGCTTCACGGTCACGCCGGCATGCGCGTCACCGTCGACGCCGATGCCCTCGATCAGTTCGATCGCTTCGCACACCGGCTTGCCGAACGTGTGACCGCCGCTGCGGTGGACGGAGATGACGGTGGGTTCCATGGCTTCAGTCTCGCCCCGGAGTGAAGGAGACGTCGGCCGTGGAGGCGATGATCTCCACCTCGTCGCCGAGAGCCCACTCGGCGAGCCGGGACGCCATCGCCGCGGGTACGCCCTCGTCGGCGCCCGGTGCCGGTGGGATGTCGAACGTCGCGTGGCCGTCGTGCGGAAGGACGACGCCGAAGCCCCGAGCGAGGGCGGCGCGCGCGGTGGCCAGCACGCACATCTCGGACATCAAGCCGACCACGCAGACCCGGTCGACAGCGTGCCGCCGCAGGATCTCGTCCAGCGCGGTCCCGTCGAATCCGTCGTCGGCCGACTTCCGGACCACGGTCTCGTGGTCCGACTCCGTCGCGGGAAAGTAGAGCTCCCAGCCCTGCTGGCCGGGCTCGTCGACGGCTCCGCGCGGACCGTCGTTCTGCAGCTGGACGATGAGGATGCCGGCCTGTCGGGCGCGGTCCAGCAAGCCGCCCAGGTTCACCAGGAGCTGCTCGCTGTACGGTGCCGCACCGGTGCCGGTGACGAACGCCCGTTGAACGTCGACGACCAGCAGGGCCTGGACCGGATCGGCCGGCACTAGGAGGCCGCCAGGGCGGCGGTCTGCCGGGCGATCGCCAGCTCCTCGTCCGTCGGTACGACGAGCACGGCGACGCCGGAGTCGTCGGGGGAGATCACCCGGGGTCGATCGGCCGCGGCCGTGTTGCGCTCTGGATTCACGTGAATCCCGAGGCCGGCCAGCCCGGCGGCGACGGCGGCGCGCAGGTCGGGGCTGTTCTCGCCGATCCCGCCGGTGAAGATCACCTGGTCGAGGCCGCCGAGGATCGCCCAGTAGGCGCCGAGGTAGTGCGTCAGCCGGTGCACGACGACGTCGAAGGCCAGCGTCGCGTCGTGATCATCTTCGGCGCGTCGTTGCAGCACCTCGCGGAAGTCGTTCACGCCGGCCAGGCCCTTCAGCCCGGACTCCTTGTTGAGCAGGGTGTCGACCTCGTCCGGGCCGAGACCGGCCTCGCGATACAGATAGCTGTGCAGGCCGGGGTCGACGTCGCCGGAGCGGGTACCCATCACGAGTCCCTGCAGCGGGGTCAGGCCCATCGAGGTCTCGACCGGGCGACCGTCCAGGATCGCCGCGGCCGAGCAGCCGTTGCCGAGGTGGAAGGTGATCTGCCGTACCGGACCGTCGGTCTTGATCAACGCGCGGGCGACGCCGGCGACATAGTCGTGCGAGGTGCCGTGGAAGCCGTAGCGCCGGATCCGGTGCCGCTCGGCCAGCTCGCGCGGAATCGCGTACGTGCGGGCGACCTCGGGGAGGTCGGCGAAGAAGGCGGTGTCGAAGACCGCGACGTGCGGCAGGTCGGCGAACCGTTGCCGGGCCGCCTCGATGCCGGCGACGGCGGCCGGGTTGTGCAGCGGCGCCAGCCCGGACAGGTCCCGGAGCGTCGCCAGCACCTCGTCGGTGATCTTGGTTGGCTGCGCGAAGTCCGGTCCGCCGTGGACGACCCGGTGGCCGACCGCGAGCAGGTCCAGGTGATCAAGGTCCGGGCCGTACGTCGCGAACTGCTCGGTGATCAACTCGAGCGCGGCGCCGATGTCCTCGGCACCATGATCACCGGCATGGGTCTCGCCGCCGACTTCGTGGCTGAGCTCGCCGCCGTGCTCACCGATCCGCTCGATCGTTCCGTCGGCCAGCACCTCGCCGGAGTCCGGGACGAGCAGGCGGTACTTGACCGACGAGGAGCCCGCGTTGATCACCAGGACCGGGCGCTCCCCGCTCACCGGGCCACCGCCTGGGCCTGGATCGCGGTGATCGCGACCGTGTTGACGATGTCGTCGACCGTCGCGCCGCGGGAGAGATCGTTGACCGGCTTCTTCAGCCCCTGCAGGACCGGGCCGACCGCGACGGCGCCGGCGCTGCGCTGGACCGCCTTGTAGGTGTTGTTGCCGGTGTTCAGGTCCGGGAAGATGAACACGGTCGCCTTGCCGGCGACCGCCGAGTCCGGCAGCTTGGTCGCGGCGACGCCGGGGTCGATCGCGGCGTCGTACTGGATCGGGCCCTCCAGCGGCAGGTCCGGCTCCCGCTCGGCCACCAGCGCGGTGGCGGCCCGGACCCGGTCCACCTCGGAGCCGGTGCCCGAACTCCCCGTCGAGTACGACAGCATGGCGACCCGCGGCTCGACGTCGAACTGTCGGGCGGTCTCGGCCGAGGCGATCGCGATGTCGGCCAGTTGATCAACGGTCGGCTCGGGGATCACGGCGCAGTCCCCGTACACCAGCACCCGGTCGGCCAGGCACATCAGGAACACGCTGGACACGACGTCGACGCCGGGCCTGGTCTTGATGAACTCGAGGGCCGGCCGGATCGTGTGCGCGGTCGTGTTGATCGCGCCGGAGACCATCCCGTCGGCCAGGCCGAGATGCACCATCATGGTGCCGAAGTACGCGCCGTCGGTGATCACCTCACGCGCCTTCTCCAGCGTCATCCCCTTGTGCGCGCGGGCCTCGGCGTAGGCGGCTGCGAACCGCTCGACCAGCTCCGGGTCGTGCGGCGAGATGATCTTGGCCTGGTCCTGCTGCAGGCCGAGGCCGGAGGCCCGGGAGCCGATCTTGGTCTCGTCGCCGAGCAGGGTCAGTTCGGCGACGCCGCGGCGCAGGATGATCGCCGCCGCCTCGAGGATCCGGTCGTCGGTGCTCTCCGGCAGCACGATGTGCATCCGCTCGGCCCGGGCTCGCTCCATCACCTGATGTTCGAACATGATCGGCGTCCGGACCGGCGACCCGGACACCTCGATCGCCCGCAGCAGCGCCGCCTGGTCGACGTTCTCCGCGAACAGCCTGCGGGCGGTCTCGATCTTGGTCGTCGAGTCCTTCGTCATCGGTCCCCGGACCCGGGACAGCCGCTCCGCGGTGTCGAACGTGCCGAGCTCGGTCAGCAGCACCGGCAGGTCCTGCTCGATGCCGCGGGCCAGCCGGCGGATCGAGTCCGGCAGCGGGTAGCCGCCGGTCAGCACGATCGCGGCCAGGGCGGGGAAGGTGCCGGACTGATGGGCGAGGACCAGGCCGGGGATCAGATCCGCCCGGTCGCTGGCGGTGATCACCGTTGCGTCCGGGGTGAGCCGGTCCAGCACGTTGGGCAGGGTCATCGCCGCGACGATGATGTCCTGCGACTCGCGGTCCTGCCAGGATTCCGTGCCCTGCACCAGCTGGCCGTCGACGGCCCGGGCCAGCGTTCGTACGGTCGGCGCGGAGAGCACCGGGCTCTCCGGCAGTGCGGCGACCAGCGGCGCCTCCGGCGGTCCGGCCAGGGCGGCGGCGACCTCGGTGACGGCGTCCGGATCGACCCGGTTCGCGATCACCGCGACGGCCTGCGCGTGCTGGGCCCGGAACTCGGCCAGCGCGCCGTCGGCGGCGGCCCGGATCTGTTCCGGGGTACGGTTCCGGCCGTGCACCACGAGCACCACCGGGGCGCCGAGGTTGGCCGCGATCTTGGCGTTGAAGGTCAGCTCGGTCGCGGTGGTGATGTCGGTGTAGTCGGAGCCGAGCACGAGCACCACCTCGAACCGCTCCCGCAGCGTCGCGCAGCGCTGCACGATCTGGTGCAGCGCCTCGTCCGGATCGGCCCGGGCGGCCTCGTAGCCGACGCCGACGGCCTCCTCGTACGTCTGCTCGACGCCGGGCCGGTTGACCAGCAGGTCCAAGATCACGTCCCGGCCCTGCTCTCCGGCGGCACTGATCAGCGGCCGGAAGACCCCGACCGATCCGACCTCTCTGATCAGCGCGTCGAGCAGGCCGAGCGCGACGGCGGACTTACCGGTCTGCCCCTCGACGGAGGCGACATAGACGGTGCGGCTCACTGGTCGAGGGTAACGGCAAGGTCCGCCCCGGAGAGCCCTTCGTGCAGCAGTTCGACCAGCTCGGTGGTGTTGCGGGCCAGCCACCGCTCGGCCGTCCTGGCTGCCTCGATCCGGTCCGCCACCTCGGCGAGCGTGTCGTGGCCGGCCAGCCAGCGGCCGGTCCGCCAGCCGACCGTGCCGAGGGTCCGGCCCATGATCAACCGTGGTTGCTCGGTGATCTCCGCCTGCTCGAGCCGCACCGCCTCGCCGTAGCCGGTGGCGAGTGCCCGGGTCTTCTGTTGCCAGTCCGGCCCGTCCAGGGCGCCGGTCTGGTCCAGCGCGATGGCGAGCTCGTTGGCGCGGAGATCACGACCCGCGACCTCGAAGTCGATCACGCCGGCGATCACCGTTGGCGGTCCCTGGGCGAGCAGGTTGGAGGCGGCGAAGTCCTCGTGGATCACCTGTAGCGGCAGCCCGTCCGGCCGGGGCGGCGGTCCGGCATGGTCGCGCAGCCAGGCCACTTGTTCGGCCGCCAAGCCCGCGTCGGCGAGGGCGTCGATCCGTCCGTCGTCGATCCCGGCCAGCGCAAGATCGGGAGTCGTCCAGTCGAACGGCGCCTCCGCCGCGGGTACGTCAGCAAGGGCGGCATCCAGCCGGCCCAGGGCTCGACCGGCCGCGCGCAACGCCTCGGGCCGGTCCAGGTCCGGCCGGTCACCGTCGATCCAGTCGATCAGGCTGACCGGCCCGGTCCCGGTCTCGATCACCGTCCGGCCGTCGTCGGCGGGCCGGAGCCGCGGCACCCGGAATGGCAACCCGGCGCCGGCCAGCCGGTCCAGCAGCCGGTGCTCCCGGCGGACCCGGTCAAGATCAAGATTCTGGTACACCCGGATCAGGCCGAGCGGGCGGCCGGCCGGGTCGGCGGCCGCGTGCACGATCCGCATCAGGTTGTTCGTGCCACGGGCCGGCTCGGTCAGCACCGCGTCGATCGACCAGTGCCGGGCCAGCAACGCGGAGAGCTCGCGGTCGGGTTCGATCATGATCAAAGCCGGAGGAACTCGACGTCGGTGAAATGGTTGGTGTACGTCAGCCGGGCGCCCTCGCAGCTGCCGAACATGCCACCCCAGGTGCTGTAGTCGGCGGTCGGCAGGCAGGCCACCAGCGCCGCCTCCAGTTCGCCGGAGTGCCCGACCACCAGGACCGATCCAGTGTCGGGCAGTGGGGTCATCAGGTCCCGCCAGAGTGCGGACACCGAATGGGCGTAGTGGTGATAGGCGCCGCCGTACTTGATCAACTCGGCCAGGGCGACGAACGGCTGCTCGGCCTGGTCGAGCCGGGCCTGCTCGCTCTCGCTGTAGAGCCCCGGGTCGGTGCCGAGCGTCACCATCTCCTGATCGACGGCGAATCCCATCGCCAGCGCCGTCTCGCGCGCCCGCGGCACCACGCTGGTCGCGACGATGTCGTACGGGCCCATCGTCCGGCCCAGCCGCCGAGCAAGATCGACTCCGGCCTGGGAAAGCTGCGACCCGCCGCCGGTCTTGCGCAGACTATGCCTTCTGATCTCCAGGGTCGCCATGATCATGGAGGTTAACCGCGAACCTGAACTCGTGCATCTGCCTTTTGTTCCCCGGTGCACTGGGCTTGTTGTCGAAGTGCCGTCGTGGTCCGGACAGGGGGAGGCTTGGTGTCGCGGTCGGAGTCCGGGGGTGGGTGCGCGGACAACCATCCGCCCGCGATGGTCTGGGTGCCGCTGCCGCAGTACTGCGATGCGGGCTCCCGCCAGGCCCGTCCACGTCCGCGCACCCACCCCCGGACTCCGACCGCTTTCTTGATCATGGCTTCCCTCTGGGGGCCGCCTCGAGCCGGTCGCTGATCATGTTCGCCGTCATCGGGTGACCGGGCGGTGATCGAGTCACGAGGGTAGACAGTGTGGCGAACCACCGGCAGCGGGTGGCTGCCGGTGGTTCGTCGTGGGGGGGGGGGGGGGGGGGGGGGGGGGGGCAGGCGATGGCTTGGAAGGTGGTCCAGCCGTGGCCGATCTGGGTGCGTTTGCCGAGGGCGGGCTGCCATGTGCCGGTGGCCCTTGAATTGTTGGGGTAGTAGTACATGCCGCCCTTGGTGTCGACGGCGATGATGTCGGCGTGTTTGTCGCCGGAGAAGTCGGCGGCCTGGAGGTGCTTCATGGTGTTCCAGCCGTGGCCGATCTGGGTCCGCTTGCCGAGGGCGGGCTTGAACTTTCCGGTGGCGTTGGAGTTGTTGGGGTAGTAGTACATCCCGCCCTTGGTGTCCACGGCGATGATGTCGGCGTGCTTGTCGCCGGAGAAGTCGGCGGACTGGACGAACTTCATGGTGCTCCAGCCGTGGCCGATCACGATGGGCTTGCCGAGGGCTGGTTTCCAGGTGCCGGTCGCCTTGGAGTTGTTGGGGTAGTAGAGCAGGTTGCCCTTGGTGTCGACGGCGATGAGGTCGGCGTGGCCGTCGCCGGAGAAGTCGGCGGCCTGGACGAACTTCATGCCGATCCAGCCGTGTCCGAGTTGGATCCGCTTGCCGAGGGCCGGCTTCCACTTGCCGGTGGCGTTGGAGTTGTTGGGGTAGTAGAAGAGGTTGCCCTTGGTGTCGACGGCGAGGACGTCGGCGTGCCGGTCGCCGGAGAAGTCGGCGGACATCAGGTGGGGGTAGCTGCTCCAGCCGTGGCCGATGGTGGCGCGGATGCCGAGGGCGGGCTTGAACTTGCCGGTGGCGTTGGAGTTGTTCGGGTAGTAGAAGAGGTTGCCCTTGGCGTCGGCGCCGAGGATGTCGGAGAAGCCGTCGCCGGAGAAGTCGCCCACCGTGCCGGCTGGCTTCGGGCTGGGGGCTCCGGTGTTGTACTTGTACAGGTTGTACTTCTTCATGATCGAGATCAGCTTGTTCGCGTAATCCGGATCGGTCGCCCAGCCGCCCTTCTGCACCTCGCGGGCGAACTGGTCCGGGTTGTTCACGTACTTGAAGGCAGCCGCGTAGCGGGGCAGTGTGGACAGGATCCGGCCGTAGTCGCGGAGCCCGTCGGTGGTGCTCCGGTAGACCCGGAAGTACGCGTGCTCGGTGTGACAACCCGGCGTGCATTCCTCGGTCGGGTAGTCGTGGCAGCCGATCGCGATCGGACCATGATCACCACCGCTGCCGCACTTGATGCCGAAGTAGTTGTTGTCGTTCTTGGACAGCTTGCTGGCGCCCCACGCGGACTCCAGCGCGGACTGCGCCAGGGTCACCGACGCCGGCACCCGGAACTCCTGCTGGGTCGCCTGCGCACCGGGCACCGTCTTGGCGAAGTAGGACTGCGGATCGGCCTGGGCGGGCTGCGCCGTGACCAGCCCGGCCGCGACGATCCCCGTCACGGCGAGCCCGGCGGCGAACACCGACCGGAACCGGCTCAAGATCTTGCGAGACTTCATGATCATTTCCTTTCCGGGTCGGAGCTCAGGCGATGGCTTGGAACGTGTTCCAGCCGTGCCCGATCTGGGCGCGCTTGCCGAGGGCGGGCTGCCATTTCCCGGTGACCCGGGAGCTGTTGGGGTAGTAGAACAGGCCGCCCTTGGCGTCGATGGCGACGATGTCGGCGTGCTTGTCGCCGGAGAAGTCGGCGGCCTGGAGATGCTTCATCGTGTTCCAGCCGTGGCCGATCTGGGCCCGCTTGCCGAGGGTCGGCTTGAACTTCCCGGACGCGTTCGAGTTGTTCGGGTAATAGAACATCCCGCCCTTGGCGTCGACCGCGATGATGTCGGCGTACTTGTCACCCGAGAAGTCGGCGGCCTGGACGAACTTCATGGTGTTCCAGCCGTGGCCGATCACGATGGGCTTGCCGAGGGCGGGCTTCCAGGTGCCGGTCGCCTTGGAGTTGTTCGGGTAGTAGAACATCGTCCCCTTGGCGTCGACGGCGATGAGATCGGCGTGGCCGTGACCGGAGAAGTCGGCCGCCTGGACGAACTTCATGGTGCTCCAGCCGTGCCCGAGCTGGGCGCGCTTGCCGAGCGCCGGATTCCACTTCCCGCCGGCCCGTGAGTTGTTGGGGTAGTAGAAGAGATTGCCCTTGACATCGACGGCGAGGACATCGGCGTGCCGGTCGCCGGAGAAGTCGGCGGACATCACGTGCGGGTAGCTGCTCCAGCCGTGGTCGATCGCGGCCCGGATGCCGAGGGCGGGCTTGAACTTCCCGGAGGCGTTGGAGTTGTTCGGGTAGTAGAAGAGGTTGCCCTTCGCATCGGCGCCGAGGACGTCGGAGAACCCGTCACCGGAGAAGTCGCCCACCGTGCCGGTCGGCTTCGGCGGCGGAGGAGGAGTGTCGGTCACCCCGGGCGGTGCGACATAGCCGGAGATCAACACGTTGCGGCCGCCCGCCCGGGCCGTCGCCGGATTGATCGTCCGCTTCTTGACCGCGTTGCTGTAGTTGCCGTCGATCGTGGTGATCGTGCCGTCTCGGTTCACCGAGTAGACGACCGACACGTGACCGCCGACACCGGAGCCGGGCTCGCCGTACACGACGATGTCGCCGGGCAGCGGATTGCCGCGCTGGCCGGCCGGGCGCCGCTTGAACAGGCCCTTCGACACGCCCCACTGGCCGATCCCGGTCGCCACGTACGTCGACCGCGGAGCACCGGCGACGCCGGACTTCTCCCAGACCCAGGTGGCGAACATGGCGCACCAGTCATCGCACAACGGACCGTACGGCTGGCACTGGCTTCCCGGTGCCTGGTAGCCGACCTGGCGGTTCGCGGTCTCCGCAATACCGGCCCGGGTGGCCGCCGCGTACGCCGGCCGTTCGGATCCGGTCAGGATCGGCGCGGCCACCCCGCCGAAGAGTCCGAGCGCCAACGCCACCACAACGGCGGCCAGGCGCAGACTGAGGGGCTCGCGTCGGGCGAGCACATTCGTTCGCATCGCAGTCTCACTTCCTCGCGCAGTGACGACGAGGAAGCGTCAACCCTGACCAGCGCCCCGTCGGCCGGCTCGGTGCCGGTGGCACCGTTTTACGAGGCGGGACTCACCGCGATCTGACGCGACGCTGACGTGGCGATGTCCGTAACCCGGCGCGGGCCTACGTCAGCCGCTCCCGCATCCACGCGATGTCCGCGGCCTGACCTTCCCGGCCGCCCGGCGTCTCGACGATCACCGGCGCCCCGGCCGTGGTCACCACGTGCAGCAGCGATTCGCCCGCGATCTCGCCGTCGGCGAAGTTGGCGTGCCGGTCCGCGCCGGAGTCGAACGGGTCGCGGGAGTTGTTGGCATGCACCAGGTCGACCCTGCCGGTGATCGCCTTCACCCGGTCCACCACCCCGGTCAGATCCTCGCCGCCCGCGTGCGCATGGCAGGTGTCCAGGCAGAAGCCGACCCGGTCGCCGCCCTCGGCCTCCCCGATCGCGTCCCAGAGCCGGGCGATCCGGTCCAGCCGGCGGGCCATCGCGTTGTCGCCGCCGGCGGTGTTCTCGATCAGGATCGGCACCGGCGCGTCCAGCCGGTCGACGCACTTGCGCCAGTTGTCGAAGCCGCCCTCCGGGTCGTCGTCCTTCAGCCCGTGGCCGCCGTGCACGATCACCCCGGCCGCGCCGACCTCGGCCGCCAGCGTGACCGTCTGCTGCAGCAGCTTCCGGCTCGGGATCCGGATCCGGTTGTTCGAGGTCGCCACGTTCAACACGTACGGCGCGTGCACGTACAACGTGATCTTGGCGGCCTCGGCCGCCTCCCGCAGCGCAGCGGCGCCGCCGGCATAGGCGACCGTCGGCGCCTTCCAGCCCTGCGGGTCGCCGAGGAAGAACTGCGCCAGGTTCGCCTGCCGGGCGACCGCCTCCGCGATCGGGTCGTCCTGCTCCCCGTGGCCGCCGATGGCGAGGGTCTCTGCTGTCAGCGTGTCAGTCACCCGGCCGACCCTAGTGCCCGGCACCGACACCCGACCCGCGGGCCGCCGGCTCAGTCCAGGCTGGTCGGGAGCTTCCGCTCCGGACTCACGATCCTGATCTCCAGCTCCTCGTCGGAGCAGGGCTCCTCGAAGCGCCGGTCCGGTTGCTCGGCCCGGCCGGGCAGCAGATGCAGGGCGGCCCGGAAACCGGCGATCCGGGCCCGGTCCTGCCAGGCCTCCCGCTCCGACCGGCTCCACTGGTTCCAGTCCAGCACCGCGTCGACACCGGCGCCGAGCACTTGGCAGGCGATGTCCCAGATCAGGTCGGTGCAGCGCTCGGCGAGCTTGCCGTAGCCCGGATCGTCGTCCGGCAGCCGATAGAGCTGCTGCAGCCATTCGTCGAGGGTGAATCGGACCGCAGGATTGCTCCGCTCCAGCTCCCGGGCGAGGTCAGAGGTGCCGGAACCGTCGGGGCTCGCGAGCAGGTGGAGGGTCGGCGCCGTCGCCCGCCGAACCGGGTACTGCTTCATGATCGTGATTCTGCACCCACCGGGCCGCCGGATCCGGCAGATCGGGCAATGTCGTTCAAGATCGCAACGATCTTCGTACGAGCAACTGGTTCAGCTGCTCGGCGGCGGCGTCCACCTCGACCCGATCACCGGTCAGCAACAGGTCGAACAGCAGTCCGCGCGCGGTCGCCAGGGCCAGCCGAGCGGTCGGGATCACGTCCTGCTCCGGTACGTCGAGCCCACGGCACAACGCCTCCAGCGGCGGCAGCCAGGGATCGATCAGCCCGCGCCGCAGCGGACGCGCGTGCTCCCGGTCCTGCATCGCGTGGGCGCCGAGCTCGAAGAACAACCGGCCGTGCCGCTCGGTGGCCGCCACCACCGCCCGCCAGTAGTCGCGGCCCTGCTCGATGGTGGGCAGGTCGGGATCCATCACGGCGTCGAGCAGGTCCCGCTGCTGTCGCTCCACCTCGGCGACGACCGCCGTCAGCAGCCCGTCCCGGGAACCGAAGTGGTAGATCACCATCCGGTGGCTGGTGCCGAGTTCCTCGGCCAGCCGGCGCAGGCTGATGTCACCGATCCCGGACCGGGACAGATAGTCGACAGCGCGGTCCAGCAGCGCCTGCCGACCCGTCACCGAGTGGCCTCGGACCGTTCCTTGAGGCCGGCCATCTCCATCGCGACGTAGTTCCGGGCCAGCTTGCCGAGCAGCAGCCCGAACAGCCCGGCCATCGGTCCGGTCTGCTCGAAGCCCAACTCCGCCCGGGAACCGGTCGCGGTCGGTTCGACCGAGTGGCGGCCGACCGTCGTCAACCCGGTCGAGTCGGCGGTCCAGTCGAACCGGCTGCCCTCGTCGAGCCGGCTCACGGTCCAGACCGCCTTCGGCAGCTTCGGCTGGACGACCTCGACCTTGGCGCCGACCCTGAGTTCCTCGTCGAGCAGCCGGATCGAGGTCATCGACGCGGTCCACTCCGGCCAGCGCTCGACGTCGGCGATGATCGACCACACCACCGAGGCCGGCGCATCGATCGCGCTCTCCAGTTCCACCTTCATGTACCAAATGGTACACACGGCTCCGGTGTCGATTTCGGGCAGGCCCGGACGTGGTAGGGGTGAACCTCGACGAAGGGAGTACGGATGTACCGGGAATCGTTTCCGATCATCGCCGTGCCGGACGTGGCACACGCGCTGCGGTTCTACCGCGACCTGGTGGGTGCGGAGGTGACCTACCAATTCCCGGACGAAGGCCCGCCGGACTTCGTATCGCTGACCCTCGGCGGAACCAAGCTCGGCATCGGTCGCGATCCCGAGGCGACCGAGCCGTCACGCCGGTTCGCCCTCTGGCTGTACGTGGACGACTGCGACGCCGCCGTTGATCAACTCCGGGCGGCGGGCGTGCCGGTCGACGTGGAGCCGACCGACCAGCCCTGGGGCGAACGGACGGCGCAGGTCAGGGACTTCGACGGCAACGTCGTGCACCTCGGCCAGCCGGCCGCGGCACCCTGAAAGCCGGTCATGATCATCAGCGATCGTCGTTGGGCCGGCTGCCCGGACCGCTCTTCCACCAGTCCCGCATCCGGTTCGCGGCACTGCCGCCGACGCCGCTGATCACCGTGCCCGCCTTGTTGAGCACCTTGAACAGGGGGTCGGCCGACGTCTCGAAGTCCTTCCGGTACGAGGCTGCGGCCGCCTTCACGTCCTCGCTCAGCGGGGCGTCCTTGTCGGCCGAGCGGCGCGGGTAGTTGCCGGCCAGCACGTCCTCGTAGCCGTCCTGGACCCACTTCTGCAGCTCCGCGGCCCGCAGTGCTGCCATCGGGTGGGTCAGGTCGGCCGTCTGCAGGATCTTGAGGAAGCTGTCCCGGATGTCGCCGCCGGACTCGTACTCCTTGGCCTGATCAAGGAACGCCGTGGTGTCCATCTCGTCGGGATCCTTCGCCCCGGCGAGCGCGGCGTGGACGCGCAGAGCGGCCTTCGGGTCCTGGCCGCAGAGCAGCCCGGCCCGGTCGCAGGACAGCTCGGACTTCCGGAACCACTCGTTCAGGCCGAGGATGATCGCCCGCAGGCCCCAGGCGCCGATCGGCATCCACTGGATCGAGTTCGCGATCGCGATCAGCTGCAACAGCATC
The DNA here is from genome assembly GCF_042666975.1 of Microlunatus sp. GCM10028923. Lineage (NCBI taxonomy): Bacteria > Bacillati > Actinomycetota > Actinomycetes > Propionibacteriales > Propionibacteriaceae > Microlunatus > Microlunatus sp. GCM10028923. Next base: position 424,061 of record NZ_JBHTFF010000002.1, read on the forward strand.
GTCCGGTAGAGCGCGTGCCCGGACAGCACGTGCCCGACCTCGTGCCCGACCACGAACCGCAGCCCTTCATGATCGACGATGTCGAGCATGCCGGTGCTGATCACGATGATCGGCTTGTCCAGCCCGATCGCCATCGCATTGGGCACCGGGTCGCGGTGCACGTACAGCTCGGGCACCGGCTGCAGGTCCAGCGTCGTGGCGCACTCGGAGAGCACCTGGTGCAGTTCGGAGAACTGACGCGGCGACACCCGGATCGAGGTGGCCAGGAAGGCCAGCCGGACGCTGCGCTCGCCGATCGCTCCCGAGATCGCCTTGAGCACCTGGTCGAAGCCGGGGATCGCGCGCAGCGCCACCAGGGCACCGCGGTCGGCGGGGTGTTCGTACGCGCGCGGGCTGAGATCCGGGAACCGGACCCGCCCCGGCCGCGAGGTGTCTTCGGTCATGGCACCGAGGGTAGTCCGCGGCCGAACCAGCGGCCGGTGATCAGCCGTGGTCGAGGTCGACCCGGGCGACAAACCTGCGCTGCCAGGTGGTCTCCACCGCTCGCGGGTGGTAGTGCTCCCGGGTCCACGCGACGGCCTCAGCGGCCGGCACTCCGCTCAGTCGGGCCATGATCGCCACCGCCGTACCTGTCCGGCCGATCCCACCGCCGCACGCGAGCTCGACCCGCTGCGTCGCCGAATGATCATGAACGCGCCGCAGCACCCGGATCGCCTCCGTCCTGGAGTGGGGCAGCCGGAAGTCCGGCCAGCGGATCCAGACCGACTCCCAGCCGTCCTCCCGATGCGGCTTGCCGGTCAGATAGACGCCGAGCTGCGGCCGCTCCGAACCCTCCGGCCGGCCGTGCCGGAGCCCGCGCCCGCGAAGCCGGCGTCCGTCCGGCAGCACCACCAGGCCGTTGGTCCGATCACTCCACGTCTCCATGCGTCCAAGGATGGCGGAGTGCCGCGACAACCCATTGACCGACCACCGATCAGCGTTTAAGCTTAAATCACGAATTCCGCAGTGCGGAGTAGTGATGTTGCACAGCGGATTAACGGCATCTCATCGAGGGAGATGACGCCGATGTGGCAGGGTCGCTCGACGCCCTGGCCCGGGGGACCTTCCCGGCAGCCGGTGTTCAATCGCAAGGCCTTCCTTTCGCTGGCGGGCGTGACCGCCGGTGCGGCCGGTCTCGGCGGCTGCGCCTTCTTCTCCCTGGAGCCGGACCGGAACGAGGCGAAGGCCGGGCCCAAGGGAACCGAGGCGCCGACGCTGGCCGAGCAGGTGGCCGCCGGGGCGCTGCCGCCGGTCGAGCAGCGACTGCCGCGGAACCCCCGGGTGATCGAACCGCTCGATCAGATCGGGGTGTACGGCGGCGCGCTGCAGACCGTGCTGGAGAGCACCGACGCCAGCTGGCTCTGGATGACCGTCGTCCATGATCATCTGATCACCTGGGATCCCGGGTACCGGGAGATCATCCCCAACATCGCCGAGGCGTACGAGGTGGAGCGGGACGGGGCGCTCTACGTCTTCCACCTGCGCGAAGGGATGCGCTGGTCCGACGGTGAGCCGCTCACCGCGGCCGATCTGACCTGGTGGTACGAGAACGTCCTGCGGAACGAGAGCGTGACCCCGGTGGAGCCGCGGGCGCTCACCGCCGGCGGCCGCCCGGTCCGGGTCAGCGCCAGCGGCGACTGGGAGGTCCGGTTCGCCTTCGACAGCCCGAACTCCTTGTTTCTCGAGCAGATCGCGATCCACGGGCCGCCGTTCCGGCTGTTGCCGCGGCACTACCTGGAACAGTTCCACGGCGGCATCAACCCCGACCTCCCGGACGACTGGAGCCAGGACTTCCTGGCCAAGATCGACGAACTGGAGAACATCGACCTGCCGGTGCTCAGCGCCTGGGTGCCGCGCAATCCGCACGGTGACGGCGGCCGGCAGGTGTGGGAGCGCAATCCCTATTACTGGAAGGTCGATCCGGACGGCAGCCAGCTGCCGTACCTCGACTCGGTGGTGTTCACCTTCTTCGCCGAGGAGGGGCCGCTGCTGCTCGCCGCCGCGAACGGGGACGTCGACCTCTACCAGCGGCAGGAGATCACGATCCCGAAGAACCGGCCGGTGCTCAGCGACGGACAGGACCTCGGCGACTACCAGTTGATCAAGGTCCAGGAGCCGAACCACAACACGGTCGGGATCTGCATCAATCTGACCCATCCGGACCCGGTCCGCCGGAAGATGTTCCAGAACAAGGACTTCCGGATCGGCCTGTCGCACGCGATCAACCGGCAGCAGATCATCGACCTGGTCTATCTGCGCCAGGGCCGGCCGTGGCAGACGGCACCACGACCCGAGGTCCCGTTCTACGACGCGGAGGCCTTCGGCACCCAGTACACCGAGTTCGACCTCGAGCTGGCCCGTGATCATCTCGGCCGGGCCGGCTACACCGAGCGGGACGGCGAGGGACGGCTGCTCGGCGACGACGGCAAGCCGATCGTGATCACGGTGCTGTGCCAGTCGCGCTACCAGGACCTGATCGACTGCATGGAGTTCGTCAAGCGGACCTGGGCGCAGGTCGGGATCGAGCTGCGGATCGAGACGGCGAGCTCGGAGCTGGTCTCGACCCGGCTGGACGCGAACGACTACGACTGCACGCTGGACAAGGGCGAGATCGGCTATCTCGACCTGCTCGCCGATCCGCGCTGGCTGTTCGCCACCGGCGGATCGTCGTACGCGCCGCTGTGGTCGCGCTGGTACGAGGGCGGCGAGCCGAACGAACCACCACCCGCCGTGATGCAACGGCAGATGTCGATCTACCGCGAGCGGGTCGTCGGCACGGCCGACCGGGACACGCAGTACGCGGCGATCCAGGAGGTGATCGAGATCGCCCGGGCCGAGTTCTGGACGATGGGCATCTCGTTGCCGGGCGAGCCCTTCTGCGTCAGGACGAACCGGTTGCGCAACGTGCCGGGCGACGACCAGATGTGGATGTCCTTCAAGTGCCCGTACCCGGCGGTCACCAACATGACGACCTACTACCTGGAGTCATGATCATGATCAGCTACGTGGTGCGCCGACTGCTCTACATGGTCCCGACGGTCTTCCTGATCAGCATCGTCACGTTCTTGATCATCTCGCTGCCGCCGGGCGACTACCTGACCACCCTGATCGCGCAGATGCGGGCCCAGGGCGGCGAGGTGGACCAGGCCCGGATCGCCGCCCTGGAACTGAGATACGGCCTCGACTCGCCGCTCTGGGTGCAGTACGGCAAGTGGATCGGCGGCATCCTGACCGGGGACTTCGGCGAGTCGTTCCAACTGAACCGGCCGGTCACCACCGTGCTGGCCCAACGGCTGCCGCTGACCGTCATGATCGCGCTCTGTACCTTGATCTTCACCTGGATCATCGCGCTGCCGGTCGGGCTCTACTCGGCGATCCGGCAGTACAAGTTCGGCGACTACCTGGCCACCACGATCGGCTTCCTCGGCCTCGCGGTGCCGAACTTCCTGATCGCCCTGGTGCTGATGTACGTCGGCTACCGGTTCTTCGGGGCCAGTGTCGGTGGGCTGTTCTCGCCCGACTTCGCCGACGCCAACTGGAACCTGGGCCGGATCCTCGACCTGTTCGGTCACCTCTGGGTGCCGGTCGTCGTCCTCGGCATGGCGGGCACCGCGGGCCTGATCAGGATCCTCCGGGCCAACCTGCTGGACGAACTGCGCAAGCCGTACGTGATCGCGGCCCGGGCCCGCGGCATCCCGGAGCGGAAGTTGATCATGAAGTATCCGCTCCGGGTCGCCCTCAACCCGTTCATCTCGACGATCGGCTGGGTGCTGCCGGCCCTGGTCTCCGGCGAGGTGATCGTGGCCCAGGTGCTGTCGCTGCCGACCACCGGACCGGTGCTGCTCAGCTCGCTGCTCAGCCAGGACATGTATCTGGCCGGCTCGATCATCCTGATCGTCTCCGTGCTCACGGTGATCGGAACCCTGCTGTCCGACTTCGCCCTGGCCTGGTTGGATCCGCGGATCCGGCTCCGGATCGGCGGGTGAGGTGATCATGACGTCCTCGATCCCTGAGCTTGTCGAAGAGCGGGAGCCGGTGGATCAGCCCGCGCCGGCCGCCACCGCGAAGGACCTGTCGACCGCGAGCCAGGGGCGACTGGTCTGGCGGGCGTTCCGGCGGCACAAGCTGGCCATGGCCGGTGCCGTGATCACGATCTTGTTCTACCTGGTCGCGCTGTTCGGCGAGTTCCTGGCGCCGTACAACAGCGACTCGTTCAACGAGGCGTATCCGTACGCGCCGCCGCAGCTGGTCCAGTTCGTCGATGTGTCCGACGGCGGCGTCCGGTTCGGGCCGTACGTGAACGGCTACACCTCCGAGATGGATCCGGAGTCGCTGAAGTTGATCTACCGGGTCGACCCGGACACCCGGATCCCGTTGCAGTTCTTCGACACCTCGGCGGAGAGCTACCGGATGTGGGGGCTGTTCGAGGGCAACCGGCACCTGCTCGGGCCGGTCGACGACAGCCAGCCGATGTATCTGCTGGGGTCGGACCGCAACGGCCGCGACGTGCTGTCCCGGATCGTCCACGGGACCCGGGTGTCGATGACGATCGGCCTGCTCGGCGTCGCCCTGGCCTTCCTGCTCGGGGTCGGCCTCGGCGGCATCTCCGGCTTCTTCGGCGGCCGGGTCGACACGGTGATCCAGCGGATCGTCGAGTTCTTCATGTCGGTACCGACGCTGCCCCTGTGGCTCGGGCTGGCCGCCGCGGTGCCGGGCGACTGGGGTCCGCTGCAGCGCTACTTCGCGATCACCTCGATCCTGGCGATCTTCGCCTGGACCGAGCTGGCCCGGGTCACCCGGGGCCGGTTCCTCTCGCTGCGGGAGGAGGAGTTCGTCACGGCGGCCCGGCTGGACGGCAACCGGGCCCCGCGGATGATCTTCCGGCACCTGCTGCCCTTGTTCAGCAGCCACCTGATCGCCTCGCTGACCCTGTCGGTGCCGTCGATGATCTTGGCCGAGACGGCACTCTCCTTCCTCGGCCTGGGGTTGCAGGCGCCGGTGGTCAGCTGGGGTGTGCTGTTGCAGGAGGCGCAGAACATCCGGGTGGTCGCCACCGCACCCTGGCTGATGCTGCCCGGCCTGGCCGTGGTGCTGGCCGTGCTGGCGCTGAACTTCGTCGGGGACGGGCTGCGGGATGCCGCGGATCCGTACAAGAACTGAGGGGGATCGATGACCGAGGATCGTGCCCTGAGCCTGTCGAAGGGCCGCCAGGGTGACCACGACATCCTGCTCGAGATCGACCGGTTGCGGACCCACTTCTTCGTCGACGGTGGCGTGGTCCGCGCCGTGGACGGGGTGAGCCTCTCGGTGCCGGCCGGGAAGACGGTCTGCGTGGTCGGTGAGTCCGGCTGTGGCAAGAGCATCACCGCCCGGTCGGTGCTGCGGCTGATCGAGCGGCCCGGCCGGATCGTCGACGGCCGGATCCTGTTGTCCGGTGGGGATTCCGCAGCCGGCGAGCCGGTGGACGTGGTCGCCTTGGACCCGGAGGGCGAACGGCTGCGCGGCATCCGGGGCGGCGAGATCGCGATGGTGTTCCAGGAGCCGATGGCGTCGCTGTCGCCCATGTACACGGTCGGCAACCAGCTGGTGGAGGCGATCCGGGTGCACCTCGACCTGACCGAGGAGGAGGCCTCGCGGCGCGGCGTGGAGCTGCTCGGCCGGGTCGGGATCCCGCGGCCGGAACGGATCATGGAGAGCTACCCGTTCCAGCTGTCCGGCGGAATGTGCCAGCGGGTGATGATCGCCATCGCGCTGTCCTGCCGGCCGCGGCTGCTGATCGCGGACGAGCCGACCACCGCGCTGGACGTCACCACCCAGGCCCGGATCCTCGACCTGCTGGCCGATCTGCAGGCCGAGACCGAGATGTCGATGATCTTCATCACCCACGATCTCGGTGTGGTCGCGGAGATCGCCGACGAGGTGGTGGTGATGTATCTCGGCACGGTGGTCGAGCAGGGTCCGGTCGACGAGATCTTCCACGACCCGCAGCATCCGTACACCCGGGCGCTGCTGGCCTCGATCCCGCGGATGGGCCGCGGTGCCCGGCAACGGCTGGCCACGATCCCGGGCCAGGTGCCGGCGCCGCTGCAACGCCCGGCCGGCTGCCCCTTCCATCCTCGTTGTACGGAAGCGATCCCGGGTCTGTGCGACGTCGAGGAGCCACCGATGATCGAACTCGGCGAACGCCGCCGGGCCTGCTGCGTCCTCCATGATCGAGAACGACTCGACCGACACCAGGGAGAGGCGGCCCGATCATGATCGACTCCGGCGCCCTGCTCAGCGTCGAGAACCTGTCGATGCGGTTTCCGATCCGCGGCACCGGCCTGTTCGCCCGGACCACGGGGCACGTGCACGCCGTCAACGGGGTCGACCTGGCGATCCGGTCCGGCGAGGTGCTCGGCCTGGTCGGCGAGTCCGGCTGCGGCAAGACGACGCTCGGCCGGTGCATCGTCCGCAGCGAACGGCCGACCGAGGGCCGGCTGCGCTACCGCGGCCCGGACGGGCGGGTGGTCGACCTCGCCACGCTGAACGCCCGCGAGCTGAGGCCGTACCAGAACCAGGTCCGGGTGGTCTTCCAGGATCCGTTCTCCTCGTTGAACCCGCGGATGACGATCTTGGAGATCGTCGGCGATCCGCTCCGGGTGGCCGGGGTCGCCCGCGGGTCGGAGCTGGAGGAGCGGGTCGCGATCATGCTGCGCAAGGTCGGACTCTCGCCCGGCCACCTGCGCCGCTATCCGCACGCCTTCTCCGGCGGCGAACGGCAGCGGGTCAACATCGCCCGGGCCTTGATCACCGAGCCACGGCTGGTGATCGCGGACGAGGCCGTCTCGGCGCTGGACGTGTCGGTGCGGGCGCAGGTGCTGAACCTGCTCCGCGACCTGCAGGAAGAGTTCGACCTGACCTACCTGTTCATCTCGCACGACATGTCGGTGGTGGAGAACCTCTGTGACCGGGTCGCGGTGATGTACCTGGGCAAGATCGTCGAGCTGGCCGACACCGCCGAGCTGTACCGGCAGCCGCGGCATCCCTACACCCAGGCGCTGTTGTCCGCCGTGCCGCGGCCGGACCCGCGGCTGCGCGGCAGCGGACGCCGGCACCGGCTGCCGGACAACTTCCCGGACCCGGCGAACCCGCCGTCCGGCTGCTTCTTCCACACCCGCTGCGAATACGCCGACGACGAGGCCTGCGTCCAGCAGCGTCCGGAACTGCGTGCCTTGGCCGGTGATCATCGCGCCGCCTGCCACCACACCGAGACGCTCAGCCTGACCGGCGTCGACCAGTCCGTCCCCTGACCGACCTCTCACGCGCCCTGAGCTCGTCGAAGGGCCAAGCCCGAATCCTCTGGAGCCGAAGGAGCATCTGATCATGGAATCCCGTCCCGCCCCGATCGTCCTCGAGGTCGACGCGTCGGTCGCCGGCCCCCCGGTCGACTGGTCCCGGCAGATCGTCGCCGAGCAGCTGAACCGCTTCGGAGTGGAGCTGATCACCGCCGGCGCCGATCCGGCGGTGACGGTGACCGCTGCGGATGATCTTGGACCGGAGGACTTCCGGTACGACGCCGCGGCGGGCCGGCTCGCCGTCCGGGCCGGATCTCCCGTCGGTGCCTCCTACGCGCTGATCGGGCTGGCCGACCAGCTCGCCCTGGACGGGTCGCTGGACGCGGCGATCGGCCACCTGGACGGGCGGCGCGGCGTCGCTGCCGTACCGACGCGGGGGATCATGCGGTCCTTCTCCAGCGTCGACGAGGACCTGCCCTGGTTCCGTGATCAACAGTTCTGGACCGACTACCTGGACTGGATCGCGGGCTGCCGGTTCAGCCGGTTCCACCTGGCCCTCGGCATGCAGTACAACTACGGGGCCGACCGGCACGGCGCGACCGACAACTATCTCTGCTTCGCCTATCCGTTCCTGTTCGACGTGGACGGCTGGGACGTCCGGGCGGACGGCGTGTCCGCCGACGAACAGCGGGCCAACCTGGACATGATCAAGTTCGTCGCGGCCGAGGCCGTGCGGCGCGGGCTCAAGTTCCAGCTCGGCCTGTGGAATCACGCGTACGACTACGGCCGCGACTCCGAGCACCGGTTCCCGATCACCGGGCTGACTCCGGAGACCCATGCCGACTACTGCGCCGACGCGATCACCCGGCTGGTGGCCGAGGTCCCGGAGCTGAGCGGGTTCACCTTCCGGGTGCACTACGAGGGCGGCATCCATGATCAAGGTCACGAGGCGTTCTGGGGCAAGGTCTTCGACGCGCTGGCGGCGACCGGACGCGAGCTCGAGGTCGACATGCACGCCAAGGGAGTTGATCAAGCCCTGCTGGACGCGGTCGACCAGCCCACGTTGCAGCCGGTGCTGTCCGCCAAGTACTGGGCGGAGCACCAGGGGCTGCCGTACCACCAGACGACGATCCGTCGCCGGGAGGAGGCCAAGCCGGTGCCGCCGGGCAAGGAGATGACGGCGATCACCGAGTTCTCCCGCCGGTTCACCCGCTACGGGTACGGCGACTTCCTCAACGAGGACCGGCAGGCCGATCTGATCTTCCGGGTCTGGCCGGGCACCCAGAAGGTGCTGCTCTGGGGCGACCCGGCCCTCGCGGCGGGCTACGGACGACTGTCCACCTTCGCCGGCGCGCGCGGCGTCGACGTCTGCGAACCGCTGTTCTTCAAGGGACGCAAGGGATCCGGCCGACCCGGCGGCCGCGAGCTTTACGTCGACCCGGAGCTGAAGCTGGGCCTGCAGGACTGGACCAAGTACCGCTACACCTATCTGCTCTGGGGCCGGTTGCTCTACAACCCGGACGCGCCGGCCGACGAGTGGACGGGCCACCTGCGCGAGACGTACGGAGACGCGGGCGACGCCGTCGCGGCCGCCCTCGCCCCGCTCAGCCGGATCCTGCCGTTGCTCACGGTCGTGCACGGCGTCGGTGGCTCCAACAACGGCTACTGGCCCGAGGTCTACACCAACCTGCCGATCACCGACGGCGTCCATCCCGGGCACTACCGCGACACCGACGACCCGCCGCGCTGGGGCACGGTCAGCCCGTTCGACCCGACCCAGTTCTACGTCATCGACCAGTACGCGGATGATCTTGCCGCCGGGCGGCTGGACGGACGGCACACGCCGGCCGAGGTGGCGACCTGGATCGAGGGCATGACCGAAGCCGCCGCCGGCCCGCTGGAATCGCTGCGGTCCGTCGCCGACCCGTCGCCGCAGCTCCGCCGGGCCCTGGTCGACCTGGAGATCCAGCACCGGCTGGGCCGCTACTTCGCCGGCAAGTTCCGCTCGGCGGCCGACTACGCCGTGTGGCGCCGGACCGGCAACCTCGGTTCGCTGCGCCGGGCCGTCGACCAGCACCGGGCGGCCCTGCGCGCGTACGCGGAGATCGTGCCGATCGTCGACGGGATCTACACGATCGACCTGCGCTTCGGCCCGGAGCGGAACGAGCACGGCCACTGGGCCGACCGGCTCCCGGCGCTGGAGCAGGACGTGATCTCGATGGAGGCCGAACTCGCCGACGCGACCGGCCCGGGGCACATCACCGCCGACGAACCGGCTCCGATCGAGCACCCGCTCCGCCCGGCCCGGACCGGCCTGCGGCATGAGCCGCCGAAGACGTACGCGCGCGGCGAGGACCTGGTCATCGCGGTGCAGGCCGATCCCGGCGTGGCCGGCGTCCGGCTGAACTACCGGCACGTCAACCAGGCCGAGTCCTTCCAGAGCGTCGACCTGGAGCCGTCGAACGGCGGCTATCAGGGCACCATCCCGGCCGCCTACACCGCCTCGACGTACCCGCTGATGTACTTCTTCACCGTCGACCACGCCGAGCAGGGCGTCACCGTCCACCCGGGCTTCGAGCCCGACCTGGCCAACCAGCCGTACCACCTGCTCACCAGCGACCAATTCACCGGCGGCCCCCAATCCCGCACCCCCTGACCCGCCCCCCAAGTTCGCATCCGCGACCGTTCCTCCGGTCCGCGACTGGTGCAACGGTCGCGGATGCGTCGAACGGTCGCGGCTGTGGCGTCGCGCCCGGCGCCCGGCGCGGGCCGCGGCTGCGACGAACGGTCGCGGATCGCGCGATGGCGCGGTTGTCCACAGCCGGCGGCGATGAATCTCGCGTGTCCACAGATTTTCTGTGGCAGCGGCGATGGCGCGGATGTGGTGGTGGGGTTCGAGAGGTGAGCGAGGTAGTGATGGCGCGGCAGCTGGCCGCGCGGGGGTATCGGCCCTCGGAGATCGCGCGGTTGGTCCGGCGGGGTGAACTGACCCGGATCCGGCGTGGCGGGTACGTGACCGAGGAGGCCGACGGTGAGCGGGACCGGCATCGGCGGCTGATCGACGCGACGCTGCGACTCAGCAGTACTGACGTCGTCGTCAGCCACCTGTCGGCCGGGGTGCTGCACGGTTTGCCGATCTTCAGGGACACCCTGAAGCGAGTCGATCTCACTCGGTCGGGCCGGTCGGGCGGATACGTCAGGCGCGCCGTCCATCTGCACGTCGGGCCGCTGACGACTGCGGATCGGGTGATCCTGGACGGCCGACCGGTGACCTCCCTGGCCCGAACGGTCGTCGATGTCGCCCGCCGACTTCCGGAGCGTCGTGCGGTGGCCCTGGCCGACGCGGCCCTGACTCGCGGACTGCTGGTCGACCAGGCCGCGGCCGTGGTCGGCGGACTGGGCGGACACACCGGGATCGGCCGGGCTCGCCGGGTCCTGGAGTTCGCCGACGGGCGGAGCGAGAGCGTCGGCGAGTCGGAGGGGCGGGTCGTGATGGCCGTTGCCGGACTGCCGCGGCCGACGCTGCAGTACGAGGTACACGACGAGCACGGTGAGTTCGTCGCCCGGTGTGACTACGCCTGGGTGGAGCAGCGGACCCTCGGCGAGTTCGACGGATTGATCAAGTACGGCCGGCTGCTGAAGCCGGGCGAGACGAGTTCGGACGTCATCGTGGCCGAGAAGCTCCGCGAGGACGCGCTGCGCGATCTCGGTTGGGAGGTCGTCCGGCTGATCTGGTCCGACCTCTCCCGCCCCGCCCAACTCGCCGCCCGCGTCCGCCGGGCCTTCACCCGCGCCGCCCGCCGCCACGCCTGACCTGGCGCCCGGCCCGCGACCCCGAGCCCGATCGCGATCCGCGACCGTTCCACTCATTCGCGACCGTTGCACGGGTCGCGGATCGGAGGAACGGTCGCGGATCGGTGCACCAGTCGGGTGGGGCGGGGTGTGGATTGGCGTGGAGGAGGAGGGGGCGGGTAGTCTGCGGGGTCGGTGTGTGCTTCGGTGCCACCGTGCGGGTTGCTCGCGGAACGAGCGACTCGCTGCATTCGCCCTCCTGCCACGGGGCCGTCCCGTGGCCGCTGAGACCAGAGGAGGTGGAGTTCGCGCATGCGCAAGTACGAGATCATGGTCATCCTCGACCCCGATACTGAAGAGCGTTCCGTTCAGCCGACGCTCGAGCAGTACCTGAAGATCATCACCAACGGTGGCGGATCGGTCGAGAATCTTGACATCTGGGGCCGTCGCCGGCTGGCGTACGACATCCGGAAGAAGTCCGAAGGCATCTACGCGGTGATCGACCTGACCGCGGCCCCGGACGACGTGAAGGAACTGAGCCGTCAGTTCTCGATCAACGAAACGATCATGCGGACCAAGGTCATCCGGCCCGAACTGCACTGAGCGTCCCGGGCATCGGCCCGCGACCACGGTCGGGGGACTTGTCCATAGATTGCGGCCCGCTTGGGGTGTCGTTGTCAGTAGATGCTGGCACCCTAGAGACCGACCGCAGACCGTACTAGCTTGACGGAGACCTCAACGATGGCAGGCGAAACCCAGATCACGCTCGTCGGCAACCTCACCGCCGACCCGGAGCTTCGCTTCACCCCCTCGGGTGCGGCGGTGGCCAACTTCACCGTCGCATCGACGCCGCGCACCTTCGACCGGCAGACCAGCGAATGGCGAGACGGCGAGGCGATGTTCCTCAACTGCGCCGTCTGGCGGCAGGCGGCGGAGAACGTCGCCGAGTCGCTGCAGAAGGGCATGCGCGTGATCGTCCAGGGACGCCTGAAGTCGCGGACGTACGACACCCGCGAGGGTGAGCGCCGTACCGTCTTCGAGATCGACGTCGACGAGATCGGTCCCGCTTTGCGGTACGCCTCGGCCAAGGTGACCCGGAACCCTGCCGGTCAGGGTCGCCAGGGTGGCGGCGGCGGAGGCGGCGGTTACAGCAACAACAGCGGCGGCGGCGGCGGTGGTGGCGGCTACGGCGGCAACACCGGCGGCGGCGAGGATCCGTGGGCCACTGGTGCCCCGGCCGCGCCGCGCGGCGGCCAGCCGTCCGGCGGCGGCAGCGATCCGTGGGCGGCGCCGCAGGGCGACGAGCCCCCGTTCTGATCATTCCCACTATTCACAGGCACATTCCGGCCGGGGAGACAGGCCCTGGCCGGGCTCAGTAAAGGAGAGCACCACAATGGCCACATCACCGCCTGTTCAGCGCAAGCCGAAGAAGAAGTCGAATCCGCTGAAGGCCGGCCAGAACATCGACTACAAGGACGTCAACACCCTGCGCAAGTTCATCTCCGAGCGTGGCAAGATCCGCGCCCGGCGGGTGACCGGACTGAGCGTCCAGGAGCAGCGCAAGGTCGCGATCGCGATCAAGAACGCCCGCGAGGTGGCCCTGCTGCCGTACGCCTCGACGGCGCGCTGAGTCGAAGGAGTCTGACCAGATGAAGCTCATTCTGACTGCCGCCGTGGACAACCTCGGGGTTGCCGGCGACATCGTCGAGGTGAAGGACGGCTACGGCCGGAACTTCCTCATCCCGCGCCACTTCGCGATCCGTTGGACCAAGGGTGGCGAGAAGCAGATCGAGGGCATCAAGCGGAGCCGGGACGCCCGGGAGATCCGTGGCCTCGACCACGCCCAGGAGGTCCGGACCCAGATCGAGGGCCTGACCGTTCAGCTCGAGCGGCGGGCCGGCGACTCCGGCAAGCTGTTCGGCGCGATCACGGCCGCTGACGTCGTCAGCGCGATCAAGAAGTCCGGCGGCCCCGCCGTGGACAAGCGGACCGTCGAGATCGGCAAGCCGATCAAGACCGTCGGCGCCCACACCGTCGGTGTGAAGCTGCACGACGCCGTCACCGCGCACCTGCCGGTCACGGTCGTCGCCGCCGGCTGAACCGAAGCACCGCAACGGCCCCGCACCCGACCAGGGTGCGGGGCCGCTGTCGTTGTCGGGACGCCGGGGTTGACGTGGCCGCGTGGCCAGTGCCGGCTGGCCGCGTGGCCGATGTGGCGGCCGGACCTGATGGCGAGGCTGGGTGCATGACAACCCTGCAGAACTCGCCTACGTCGATCCGAGCGGTCCGTCCGCCGAGCAGGCTGCTGCCCGCTCTGGCCCTGACCGGTTACCTCGCCGTCGCCGCGACCGCGCTGGTCCGGCCGTGGCTGCCGGCACTCAGCCCGGAGCACGACTACGCGACCAGGTACGGCTACGCAACCCCGGCCTGGGTCTCGCTGGCGGCCGCCGCGGCGGGCCTGCTGACCTTGGTGGTACGTCGCCGGCGCCCGACCGGCCGTGCCCCGATGCTGGCGGGTGCCGCCGCACTGGTGCTGCTGCTCTGGGCCTCGGCCGGTGTCGTGCTCGACCTCTTCCGGGGCTTCTTCTGGTTCACCGGCATCCCGGCCGGCGAGTTCGGCCTGGTCGACTGGCGCGGCGCCGTGGGCCGGGTCGCGGCGGCCGCCGCCCTGGTCCCGACCGCCCTGATCATGCTGCGTACCGCTGCTCCGCGGTCCACCGATCGGGCGCCCGCCCGCTGGCCCGCCCTGGTGGCCGCCGGACTGGCCCTGGTCTATCCGGGCGTGAAGTTCTTCTGGTTCCTCGGCGGCACCTTCGCCCGGCCGGTCCCTTATCCGGAGGGCTTTCCGGTCGCCGAGTCGGTGATCCTGGTCGGCGGGGTGGCGCTATCGTTGCTGCTCATGCGCGGCCTGCAGAGCCGGCTCCTGCACGCCGGCTTGATCGCCACCGGGTGGCTGGTGAGCCTGGTGACCCTCAATCAGGGCATGTTGCCGATCTTCGGCATGATCAACTACGGCCTCGGCGGGCCGATGCCGGCGGCGGTGGCGGCCTTCTCGGGTTCGGGCTGGATGACCGCCGTGCTGTACGGAAGCTGGGCGGCGCTCGGCGTCTTCCTGGTCATCGCGACCCGCAACAGCCGGCGCCGGACCTGCAGATGATCATGAACCGCTGGTCGTCCTGGCCGGACCGGCACCGGGCCGGCTGGGACGCCGTCGTCACCGGCGCGCTGGTCCTGCTGCTCGGAGTCCCGTCCCTGGTGATCACGGTGGTCTCGGCGCCCTGGCCGGCGGCCCTGGTGATCGGGTCCGGGCTGCTGATCGGCCACACCGCGCCCCTGTTCCGGCGCCGGGCACCGGTACCCGCGATGATCATGGTCGCGCTGGCGGTCGTGGTGATGGCGGCCGGGAGTCCGTACTTCCTGCTGCTGCCCTCGGTGCTGCTGCTGCCGCTCGCGCTGTGCGACTTCATCACCCGGCGCCCGGCTCGCCAGTCGATCGTCGCGGCCGCGGTGGCGGTCGGCGGCGCGATCGCGATCGGGCTGCGGGCGTTCCTGCAGCCGGCGCCCGGGCTGGCCGGGCCCACCGCCTGGCTGGTCACCGGGCTGCTCGTCGTGATCATGGCGGCGGCCTGGCTGATCGGTGCCTATCGGCGGTCCCGGCGGCAGCAGTCGGCGTTGCTGGCCGATCGGGCCGCGGCCCGGGAGCGGGACCGGATCGCGACCGAGTTCCACGACATCGTCGGTCACTCGCTGGCGGTGATCGTCGCTCAGGCCCGCGGCGCCGGGTTCGCGATCGACGCGGACCCACCGGCCGCCCGGGCGGCCCTGGGCGCGATCGAGGACACCGGACGGGCGGCGCTCGGTGAGCTGCGGGCGTTGGTCGGAGTGCTCGGTGAGCGGGATGGCCACCGCGGCCCGGTGCCCCGGCTGACGGGCGTACCGGACCTGCTGCGGCGGACCCGCGAGGCGGGCCTGATCATCGAGGAGACCAGCGTCGGCCGTCCCCGGCGACTGGGCGACGGCACCGAACTGGCCGCCTACCGGGTGGTGCAGGAAGGGCTGACCAACGTGATCAAGCACGCCGGGCCGACGGCGCGGGCGACCGTGGAGCTCGCCTGGCATGATCATGAACTCGTGGTGTCGGTGCACAACCAGGCCGGCTCGGTGCCCTTCTCGGTTCCGGCCGGCGGCACCGGGCTGGTAGGGCTCCGGACCAGGGTCGACGCGGTCGGTGGCCGGGTCGACGCCGGCCCCGAGTCGGACGGCGGCTTCCGCGTGCTGGCTCGCTTTCCTTACCAGGGCAGGGATTCCGGGACGGTGCCGACATGATCAAGGTGTACCTGGTGGACGACACTGAGCTGATCAGGACCGGCTGCGCTATGGTGATCAACGCTCAGCCGGACCTGACCGTCGTCGGTCAGGTCGGCTCCGGTGCCGAGGCACTGCGAGACCTGGCCGAGACGCCCGTGGACGTGGTGCTGCTGGACATCCGGATGCCCGGCCTGGATGGCATCGAGGTGATTCACCGGCTGGTCGCCGCACCCGGCCCGACGCCCAAGATCATCGTGCTGACCACCTTCGACCTCGACGAGTACGCCCTCGCCGCGCTCACCGCCGGCGCGGCCGGCTTCCTGCTCAAGGATGCGCCGGCCGCCGATCTGCTCGCCGCGATCCGCTCCGTGCACGAAGGGAGTGCGGTCCTGGCCCCACCGACCGCCCGCCGGTTGGTCGCGCTGCTCGCCGACCGGGTCGAACGGAGCGACCCGGCCGCGGCCGCGGACCTGACCGATCGGGAGCGGGAGGTGGTCACCCTGGTCGCCACCGGCGCGGGCAACGCGGAGATCGCGGGGCGGCTGTTCGTCTCCACCAGCACGGTCAAGGCGCACGTCGCCAGCATCCTGCGCAAGCTGGGCCTTCGGGACCGGATCCACATCGTGATCTGGGCCTACGAACACCGCTTCGTACGTCCCGCCTGACTCAGCGAACCTCCGCCGCGAGCAGCTCCCAGGCGCGGTCGGCGAGGTCGGCCGGGCCGCGGTCGCCGACCTCGAGTTCGATCATGGTCCAGGCGGTCCGCTGCAGGACCCGCCGGGTCAGTTCGGCCTCGGCCCGCAGGTGGTCGGCGGCGGAGTCCAGGTCGGTCACGCCACGCGCGCCGGGGGCCGAGCGCAGCTTGTTCACGTACCAGTCGAGCCACCCGGGACCCTCCCGGTCGACGGCCCGGAGCAGGGTGGCCCGAGGGTCGTCGGCCAGCCGGACGATGATCACCTCGGTCGGCGGCGCTGCCCGGGCGAGTTCCGCGACGATCGTGTCGATCGCCGGCTCGTCATGGCCCCAGGCGAGCAGCGAGGGGATGTACGGCAGCAGCGCATCGGTGATCAACAACTCGGCACCGTCACGCTCCGACTGGCGCAGATAGCGGCGGGTGGCCGTGATCAAGGTCTCCGGCCGGACGCTGCCCGCGCCGCCGGCGAACTCCGCCGCCACGTCGGCGAAGGCCGGCCGGGTCAGGATGTGCTCCTCGGCGAAATGATCAACCACGTGTCCCGCTGCGGCGTACCGTTCGGCCAGCGCGCCGCAGAGCGTCGACTTCCCGCTGCCGGGGCTGCCGAGCACGGAGATCATCCTGGTGCGCACGATCCCACCCTGGCAGAGTGCGCGTCGCCGCGGTCAAGGGCCCGTCGGTGACTCTCGCGGCGGTGCCAACGTCGTGTCGCCCACCAGTCCAGCTTGATCAACTATGCCGACGGCGCAGTCGCCGGGGTCGAGGGAGCGCCGCCGTCCCTTGTCTGGGCGAGGATCTGGCACGCTGCGGAACCGGCTCGCTGCGCGGTCGACCTGGCCCGGTCCGAGGAACCGGCGGACACCAGCACTGTGGAGGGCGGCCAGGCTGGGCAGCGACCGAAACTTGCTGGTGTCCACCCTGACCAGGTCGGAGCCGGCTGGGGGCCGGGCCCAGTCCGAGGTCGGCCGGCGTTCCGCGGTGTGCTCGGTCGGGTCGGCCGCGACTGCTGCGCACTCCACGGTGCCGTCGTCCTCCCGCTCCTGCGCCAGCCCTCGGGCGACCTTCGGGCCTTCCCGCCCTGCTCCTGAGTGAATTCTCGCCGGTAACTCACGGCGGAATTCACCCCGGTTGTCACCGTCGGCGAGGTAGTGGGCCGGCCCGGACCTCCCGAAGATCCGGCCGGCGTTTCGGGCCCACCGATCCGGTCCTGGGGCTAGTTCGGCCAGGACGGGGAGCGGCCGAGCAGGGCGACGATCTTGTCCAGCGAGGTCGCGTCCTCGGCGTACGGGGCGGCGGGGCCGAACGGAGATCCGGGGGCGGTACGGGAGGCGTCGTCGGGGATCTGCTCGGACAGGTCGAGCACCGGCTGGAGGATGTCGTCGTCGAACTCGAGCGGCAGGTCCAAGGTCCGGGCGAGGTCCCAGGCGTGCACCACGGAGTCGACGAGTTGCATCAGCACCGCCTGCGCACCGGGGAACTCGCGCTCCTTGGTCAGCAGCGGGAGGGCGAAGGAGCGGTCCAGCACGCCCGGCTCGGCGAACGCCTCGAGCAGGATCTTGGTGGCCGCCGCGTAGTCGGCGACGGGGTCGGCTCGGTTCAGGTCGCCGGCCCACGGCGCCGGGTCGTTGCCGTGGCCGCGGGCGGCCGCCGCGAAGCCGAGGTTCTCGGTGGTCAGATGGTCCAGCAGTTGGCGCAGGTCCCAGCCGGCGCAGGGGGTCGGCGCGGTCAGTTGCTCGGGGGTGGCCTGTTCGGCGAGTTCCACGGTCCGCCGGGCGGCCACGGCGTGCTGAGCGATCAAGGAGTCAGTAGGCATGCATAGATCATAGGCACACGCATATGATCTGTTCAAGGGTACCGTCGGATCATGGCGATGAGTGATCGGCCCGACCTCGCGGCGATGCTGTTTCCGTTCGTCCGCGAGCTGATGGCAATGGAGCGGCCGATCCTGGAGGCGAACGGCCTGACCATGTGGGGCTACTCGATCTTGATCACCCTCGGCCGGGAACCGGTCCGCACCCAGGCGGCGCTGGCCGAGATGATCGGCGCGGACAAGACCAGGATCATCGCCGATCTGGACACCCTGCAGGAGGTGGGGATGATCACCCGGGACGTCGATCCGGACGACCGGCGGGTCCGCCTGGTGGCGATCACCGCGAAGGGCCGGCGGGCCCGGGACCGGGCCCAGGCAGCGATCCAGCGGGAAGAGGAGCGGATCCTCGCGCCTCTTCCCGCCGCCGATCGCCGTACCTTCCTCAGGGTGGCGCAGTCGCTGGCCGGACTGGTCCGGCCCGACCCCCCGGCTTAGCCCGCCGTTCGCGCGGCGCTCTCGACCTCGCTGGCTGCCTCGGTCTGGCCGGCTCGCCGGTGCAGGACGTACCCCCAGACGGCGAGGGACAGCATCGGCCCCCAGAACCAGAACGGGAAGATCACCGCGCTGGTCAGGCCACTGACCACACCCTCGGCTCCGAAGGCCCTGATCATCGGGACCGCCGACACCAGCAGGATCGCCGCGACGAACGAACCCGGACCGGCCGCGACCCAGACCGGGACGGGACGCCCGGCGAAGAACGGCACCCAGCGCGGGAACACCTCGCCCCACCGGGAGATCAGGCCGAGGGTGAGGATCAAGCCGGCCCAGCCGCCGGAGGAGAGCAGCACGCCCCAGATCCGGATGTCGGGCGGCAGACCCTCCGCGCCGCCGTACGGCCACGGGGTCAGCCAGGTCAGCCGGATCAGGCAGTACGGGAGCGGGCCGAGCGCGGCCAGGATCGTGATCACCCGGCGATGCCGCAACACCCAGGCGGCCGGCCGGTCCAGCATTCGGTTCCGCTGGGCGATGCGGGCCGCGACCAACAGCCAGAGCAGGGTCGTGGCGGCGAGCCCGAAGATGATCGCCACCGTGCCGAGCCGATCGCGCAGGCCGGCGATCCGGCCGGCCAGCACCAGCAGGGACTGCGCCGGCACGATCCCGGTCGCGAAGATCACCACGATCCCCGCGACCACGGCCAGAGCCAGCCAGCGACCGATCCTGAACTTGCGGACCAGCTGGACCACCAGCAGCACGCTGCCGGCCACCACGACCAGGGCCATCAGGTACCCGGCCATCATGATCGCGGTCTCGTTGAGGATCCCGATCCCGATCACCACGGACACGGCGATCCCGATCATGATCACCAACGCGGCCGGCAGCGACGCGGTCCCGCGGACGAGGAGGATCACGGCCGTACCGACCCCGACCAGGCCGGCCCCGAGCAGGGCGCCGGCCGTGGCGGTGGGGCCGAACAGCCCGTTCAGCAAGGAGAGTGCGGTGTTGAACTGGCCGGTCGTGTCGGCCATCAGATTGGTCGCGGGTACGGCGAGCCAGACCGCGGCGAGCACCGAGCAGAGCAGGCCGGCCAGGCCGGCCAGCATGATCAGCCGCCGATCCGTCCGACGGTCCGACCAGTCCGGCGGTGGTCCGCCGGGCTGCTGCAGGTAGTTGATCATGGTGACCCTTTCGACTCGTTCTCGAGTCGACCTTCTCGCCGGAGACGGGGTCGGGGCATCACCCAGGCGGGTGAGCCGGCGGGGTGTCCGGGTGACCGGTCGGCCGGCCCCGGGGAGCGCGCCAGGGGTCAGACGGTCGCGCCGGTGCGGAGCCAGGCGGTGCCGCGGGCCCGGAGCAGCAGCGTGATCACCCGGGCGGCCATGTAGCCGCCCCAGGCGATCCACAACCAGACCAGCCCGGCCTGGTTGGTGCCGACCAGGATCGCCAGCGGCAGGTACGCGGCCAGCGCGACCAAACCGGCCAGGGCCAGGTAGCGGCCGTCACCGGCCCCGATCAGGATCCCGTCCAGCACGTACGTCACGCCGGCGATCGGCGTGATCACCACGACGACGACCAGCACCGCGGTGATCAGCCGGACCACCTCCGGGTCGGGCGTGAACAGCCCGACGTAGAGCGGCCGGGCCAGCAGGGCGACGGCACCGAAGGCGAAGCCGGAGACGACGCCCCAGCCGATCATGCGGCGCATCGCCGCTCGTCCCCGCTCGGTGTCGCCGGCGCCGAGCGCGGTGCCGATGATCGCCTGCGCCGCGATCGCGATCGAGTCGAGGGCGAACGCGAGCAGCGTCCACAGGGAACCGACCACCTGGTGCGCGGCCAGCGCGGTCGCGCCACCGGTCGCCGCGACCATCACGGTGACGGTGTAGCCGGCCTGCAACGCCGCGGTCCTGATCACCAGCCACGAGCCGGTCCGGGCGGCGGACAGGATGCCCTGCGGCCGGAACCGCAGCCGGGCACCGTCCCGCCGGGCCGCGCGGATCACCAGCACGGCGAGCACCGCGGCCGCGCCGGTCTGGGCGATCAGGGTTCCCACCGCCGAGCCGGCGATGCCGAAGCCGAGTCCGTACACGAAGAGGACGTTCAGCCCGATGTTCGCCAGATTGGTCGCGATCACGACGAAGAGCGGCGTCTTGGTGTCGTGCAGTCCGCGCAGGACGCCGGTGCTCGCCAGCACGAGCAGCACCGACGGCAGCCCGAGGGCCGCGATCCGCAGATAGCTGGTGGCCGCGGCGGTGACCTCCGGGTCGGCCCGGTAGATGCCGAGCACCGCGGGCATCGCCAGCTGCAGCACGACGCAGAGCAGCACGCCGATCAGGACGGCCAGCACCATGCCGTCCAGGCCGCCGGTCATCGCGCCCGCGCGGTCCCCCGCGCCCAGGCGGCGGGCGACGGTGCCGGTGGTGCCGTAGGCGAGGAAGACGGCCAACCCGACGAGGAACGCGAGCACGTTCGCCGCCAGCCCGAGTCCGGCGAGCTGGGTGGTGCCGAGATGGCCGACGATGGCGGAGTCGGCGAGCAGCAGCAGCGGCTCGGAGAGCAGGGTCGCGAAGGCCGGTACGGCGAGCGCGAAGATCTCCCGGTCCTGCTTGGAGAAGAGACGACCGAGGCCGCGGCCGGCGCGGGATTGGGGCATTGCGGTCATTCTCCCAGGCCCGGCCGGGAGGCCGGCCTTCGGTCCATCAAGTGCGCCTGACCAGGGAACACGCCAGCAGAATCAACCCGGAGTCGGGGCTAGCGGGTGTCACCATGGGTGCTGGTGGTCCCCTGCCTGCGCGCCCCCAAGTCCGTCCGGCCTCTTCCCTATCTGCCGGCGGAACGCCGCTGCGCGGCAGGGGACCCACTCACGTCGTCGGCAGTCCACCGTGGTTGTCCACAGGGTTACCCCCAACTGTGGAGAATCACACCGGTGTGATTCCTCGGTGTCAGCGCCAGAGGGTAGCGATGACGAAGGCGGCGGCCAGGCCGCCCATGCCGATCAGAATGTTCCAGTTGCCCAGTTCGGACATCACCGGAATGTTCTGGCCGGCCACGTAGTAGACGATCAGCCAGGCGACTCCGAGCAACCCGACCGTGATGAAGGTCGGCGGGACCCAACGCCGGCTGCTCGGCGGCCTGACCCGCCGGGTCGGTGTCGGCTTCGGTTCCGTCGCCTTCTTCGACTTCTTCTTCTCGACGGATTTTCGGGTTTTGGACTCGGGCACAGATACTCCTCGCTCGTTGCTGCCCAGGGTAGTCAGTGACCCCGGACCGGCGCCATTCTGCGGCCACAGGCGGGTGCCTGCTCCGGGGGCACTACTGTCGGAGCATGGCGTCGCGACATCCGGTCGGAGACCTGTTGAACCGGGTCAACCGGGTGCTCGGTCGTGCCCGCGACCGGCAGCAGATCACCGGCCCGAAGCGCCTGCTCGGGCGCACCGCGACGACCGTGCTCTGCCTGCTGGCCGGATTGATGATCGTGGTCGGCGGCCTGAGCGCCCGCGGCACCGATCTCCGGCCCGACCGGAACACCGACCTGGCCGGACTGGTCCGGTCGGAGGCCTGGAACAGCGAGAAACTCCGGGGCCGGGCCGACGAACTGCGTCAGGAGGTCGACAAGCTGGCCGAGCAGGGGACCGGCGTCGATCCGGCCCGGATCGCCGAACTGGAACGGCAGTCCGACATCGCCGGGCTCCGGGGGGTCGCGGGACCGGCCGTCTCGGTCACCCTCGACGATGCTCCCGAGACCGTGGCCGCCGACGGCATCGACGCCGACCTGCTCGTGGTGCACCAGCAGGACATCCAGGCGATCGTCAACCTCCTCTGGCAGTCCGGTGCCGAGGCCATGACGATCCAGGGCCAGCGGGTGATCTCGACGACGGGCATCAAATGCGTCGGCAACACCGTCGTGCTGCACGGCATCCCGTACGCGCCGCCGTACGAGATCAAGGCGATCGGGGACCGCCGGCAGCTCGAGGACGGCCTGGCCAACTCCGAGTTCGTGAACATCTTCCAGCGCTACGTCGACGCGTACGGACTCGTCTACCGGACCGGCTTCGACGCCAACGCGAAGTTCCCGGCCTATCCCGGCTCCGAACTGCGCTACGCCCGATCGCTCGGCGGAGAGAACCGGACTCCCGGCACCCGGTGATCCGGCCGGCCGAGGGCCGGGCAGCTGGGCACCGTCCCAGGTCGGAGGGCACAATGGTGCGGTGCCCGTGAAGATCCTCGTCGTCGACAACTACGACTCCTTCGTCTACAACCTGGTGCAGTACCTGGCTCAGATCGGGGCCGAGGTCGAGGTCTGGCGCAATGACGACCGTCGCTTCGACGATCCGGACTTCGCGGATGGGTTCGCCGGCATCCTGCTGTCACCCGGCCCGGGCGTCCCCGAACAGGCCGGAGTGTGCGTCCGGCTGGTCACCGAATATGGCGGCCGGCTGCCGATCTTCGGCGTCTGCCTCGGCCTGCAGGCGATCGGCGTCGCGTACGGCGGCGTCGTCGACCGGGCCCCGGAACTCCTGCACGGCAAGACCTCGAGCGTGCTGCACGACGGCGACGGGGTGCTGGCCGGGCTGCCGTCGCCGTTCACCGCGACCCGCTACCACTCGCTCGCGATCATGCCCGAGACGCTCCCGGACGTGCTCGAGGTCACCGCCCGCACCGACGAGAACGTGATCATGGCCGTGCGCCATCGCGAGTTGGCGGTCGAGGCCGTGCAGTTCCATCCGGAGTCGGTGCTCACCGAGGGCGGCTACCAGCTGCTGGCCAACTGGCTCGCGGTCTGCGGCGACACCGAGGCGCCCGCCCGCGCGGTCGGGCTGGCTCCGCTGATGTCTGCGCGCTCCTGAGCCACCCGCCGGCTCAGGGCTCGTCCGGCAATCTCCGGTCCAGAGCCGCCGGGCGGACCATGAAGGTTTCGTCGGGCTCGGCGAAGCCGTACGAACGGTAGAGCCCGTGCGCGTCCTTGGTGGCGAGCGTCCAGCGGAACAGGGCGCCGGGCCCGTTGTCGACCATGGTGGAGACCAGCCGGCGGCCGAGGCCCTGGCCGCGGTGGTCGGGGTGCACGTAGACGTCGGCGAGGTAGGCGTCCGAGACTCCGTCGGAGACCGCGCGGGCGAACGCCACCTGGGCTCCGGTGTGGCTGACGTACCCGCCGACGACGCGCCAGGCGCCGGCGAGCTGACGGTCGAAGTCGGCTCGCGTGCGCCAGCGGCCCCAGTACGCATCGGTGGAGAGAAAGGCCCAGATCGCGTCGGCGTCGAGCCGCGCCGGGTCGTCGTCGAACTCATAGGTCACTCCCGAATCCTCGCAGGATGAACACTGCACAGAAAGCGTCCGGCCGCACCCGGGAATATCGAACACAGTAGCGAATCTTCGGCTATGCTGCAACCATGGCTGGACATCAGGCGCTCGCTCCGGATCCACGCAACTGGGCACCGGAGCCGATTCAGGGATCCCTGTTCGACCAGGGGACGATCGGGCTGACCCCGCTGCTCGGTCAGATCACCCGGGAGGAGCTGGGCCGCGGGGCCTGGGTCGATGTGCTGCCGGGCTGGCTGAGCGGCGCCGACCTGCTCTACCGGAGCCTGGTCACCGACGTCCCGTGGTACGCGGAGCAGCGGCAGATGTACGAGCGGGTGGTCGACGTGCCCCGGCTGCTCTGCTTCTACGACGAGCACGACGCGTTGCCGCATCCGGTGCTGGAGGAGGCCCGGGACGCCCTGTCGGCGCACTACGCGGAGGAGCTGGGCGAGTCGTTCCGGACCGCGGGGCTCTGCCTCTACCGGGACGGCCGCGACTCCGTCGCCTGGCACGGCGACACGATCGGTCGCGGCCGCAGCGAGGACACCATGGTCGCGATCCTCTCGGTCGGCTCGGCCCGCTCGCTGCTGCTCCGGCCCCGCGGCGGCGGCGTCACGATCCGGAAGAGCCTGGCGCCCGGCGACCTGATCGTGATGGGCGGCAGCTGCCAGCGGACCTGGGAGCACGCGATCCCCAAGACCGCCCGCCCGGTCGGACCGCGGATCAGCATCCAGTTCCGGCCTCGGGGCGTCCGGTGACCGGCGAAGGGAGGGCACGATAGTCCTCGGCGACGAGCGAGGAGGTGCCGATGTGGCCGTTCAGAGCGAGCTGTCCGGCGAGCCCCGAGGAGCAGGTCTGGATCGAGCAGTCGTTGGACTGGCTGGTCGGCGAGTTCGGGGCCGAACCGCTGCGGCGACTGCCCGTGTTGCCCGAGCGGACCTTCTTCCCGGCTGACTACCAGGCCGATGAGGCTTCGATCGCCGCCGTGTTCGACCGGGTCCGGGCCCGGCTGGGGGTGCCGGCGGAGCGGATCCTGCTGGAGTGCGAGCCGGACGAGGTGGACCCGGAGTTGCTGGCGAACGTCCCGCTGGCCCACCAGTCGGAGGGTGCCGCCGGCCATTGGAGTCGTCGCGACGGCCGGACCGTGATCGGCATTCGGATCGACCAGGCCCGGCAGCCGGTCGCGCTGGTGGCGACGCTGGCTCACGAGCTGGCACATGAGCGCCTGCTCGGCGAGGGGCGGATCGATCCGGACCGCACCGACGGCGAGCCGCTGACCGACCTGACCGCGGTCTTCTTCGGTTTCGGGATCTTCAGCGCGAACGCAGCGTTCGAGTTCAGGTCCTCAGCGACGGGCTGGCGGACGTCGTCGCTCGGCTACCTGACCGAGCGCGCGTACGGGTACGCCCTGGCCTACTGGTCCCTGCTTCGCGGTGAGCTCCGGCCGGCGCCGTGGACCCGGCACCTCGACACGAACCCGAGGACCTGGCTGAAGCAGGGCCTGCGGTACCTCAGCTCACGCAGCGGCTGAGGTACCGGCTCGCCCGCATCACCAGCCGAAGTTGAAGAATCCGAAGAAGCCTTCGGCGTTGCCGTTCCCGTTCGCGTTGCCGCCTCCGTTGGCGTTGCCCTCACCGTCGTCGTCGGCATCGGCATCGCCACCACCCCCCGGCGGGGACTGGGATTGGGTCGGCGGTCCGAACGACGAGGACGGCGGCTGGCTGCTCGACGGGGGCGGTGACGAAGAAGTCGGGTCCGGATCCGGTTCGGGTGCTACCGCGCGGTAGGCGGTGATCTTCGAGCCACGCTTGAGCATGGTGCCCTCTTCGGGATCCTGCTCGACCACGGTGTCCGGCGTCGCGTCGGCGTCCTCCCGCTCCCGCCAGACGATCTCGAAGCCGCGCTCCTTGGCGTCCCGGTCGGCCTTCTCGACGGTGCTGCCGATCAGGCCGGGGACCTCCGACTTCCCGGTGGCGACGGTCAGCGTCACCTTGCTGCCGGCCGCCTGGGTCGAACCCTCCTTCGGGTCGATCTCCAGCACGTCGCCCTCGTTGTCGTCGAGGTCCTCCTCGGTGGCGTCCACGATCTCGACCTCGAAGTCGAGGTCCTCGAGTTCCTCGCGGACGTCGTCGACGTTCTTGCCGAGCAGGTCGTCCGGGATCTGCACCTGCTTCGGGCCGCCGTTGATGTCGAGCTTGATCACCGTACCGGCGGGAACTTCCTCGCCGTCCTGGGGACTCTGCTTGAGCACATTGCCGATGGTGCTCTCGTCCTTGCTGTTGACCGTTCGTGCGTCCACCTTGAGCCCGGCGTTGGTCAGCTGGCTCTCGGCAGCGTCCTTGTTGTAGCCGATCACCCGCGGCACCTTGACCATCACGACCGTGGGCGTCGGCGAGAACGAGGGCGTCGGCGACGGGCCGGTCTGCTGCCCGAAACCGCCGAACTGGTAGAAGGCGAACGCGCCGCCGGCGACCAGCAGCACGGCCAGTCCGACGATGAAGACGATCAGGCCGGCCCGGTTCTTCGGGCGGTCGTCCTCGTCGTCCCAGTCGTCCTCGAGGTCCGGATCGGGGTCCGGCTGGTGGGCCGGGACGACCGGCACCGGCGGGACCACCCGGGTCGCGTTGTCGTCCGCGCTCGGCACCGGCGACACCACGGCGGTCGCCTGCTGCCCGGACAGCACCCGGGCGATGTCGCGCCACATCTCGCGGGCCGACTGGTAGCGATCGTCCGGGCTCTTGGCCAGCGCCTTCAGCGTGATCGCGTCGATGTCCGGCGTGATCACCGGGTCCAGCTCGCTCGGCGCCATCGGCATCTCGCGGACATGCTGGTACGCGACGCTGACCGGTGACTCGCCGACGAACGGCGGCCGGCCGACCAGCAGCTCGAACAGCAGGCAGCCGGCCGAGTAGATGTCGCTGCGGGCGTCCACGGTCTCGCCGCGCGCCTGCTCCGGTGACAGATACTGCGCCGTGCCGATCACGGCCGCGGTCTGGGTCATCGTGGCCGACGTGTCGGCGACCGCGCGGGCGATGCCGAAGTCCATCACCTTGACCTGACCGGTCCGGGTCAGCATGACGTTGGCCGGCTTGATGTCGCGGTGGATGATGCCGGCCTTGTGGCTGTAGCTCAGCGCGTCCAGCACACCCTGGGTCAGCTCGAGCGCCCGCTCGGGCAGGATCTTGCGGCCGTCGCGCAGCACGTCGCGCAGGGTCTGGCCCTCGACCAGCTCCATCACGATGTACGGCACCGAGACGCCGGTATGCGGGTCAGGCTCCTCGCCGGTGTCGTACACGGCGACGATGGTGGGATGGTTCAGCCCGGCCGCCGACTGTGCCTCACGCCGGAACCTGGCCTGGAAGGTGGGATCGGTGGCCAGATCGGCCCGCAGTTGCTTCACCGCTACCGGTCGGCCGAGCCGGGTGTCGACGGCACGCCAGACCTCGGCCATGCCGCCACGCCCCAGCAGACCCTCCATCTGGTAGCGCCCGCCGACCATCCCTTGGTCGCCTGTCATCGCATTCCTTTCTCGACCCCGTGCCATTCTGGCCAACCGGGGGCCGGAGCGCTATTCAGCGCCGTCACCCTGGACGTGGTCATTCGAGAGCCGCCTTCATCACGGCCTTCGCGATCGGTGCGGCCAGGCGGCCGCCACTGATGTCGTTCCGTTCGATGTCCGCGTCCTCGATCATCACCGCGACGGCGACCTGCTTGCCGTCCACTTCGGCGAACGAGGTGAACCAGGCGAACGGCTTCCGCTTCGGGTCCGACTGTGCGGTGCCGGTCTTGCCACCGACCGTGAAACCGTCGATGGCGGCCCGGCCACCGGTGCCGTCGGTGACCACGCCGACCATCATCTGCTTCAGCAGCCGCGCGTTCTCCGGGCTCATCGCGGTGCCGACCTGGGCCGGCTTGTGCGTGCTGATCGGCTGCAGGTCCGGGCCGCGCACCGTGTTGACCAGGTACGGATCCATCAGGACCCCGTCGTTCGCGATCGCCGCGGTGACCATCGCCATCTGCAGCGGGCTGGCCGCGACGTCGAACTGGCCGATCGAGCTCAGCGCCAGCTGCGAGGCGTTCAGCTCGTCCGGGAACTGGCTCGCCGCCGCGCCCAGATCGGACAGGTGGCGCTGGTTGAACCCGAACTTCTGCGCCTGCGCCTGCAGTTTCTCCTGGCCAAGCTGCAGGCCGAGGTTGGCGAACGCCGTGTTGCAGGAGACGTTCAGCGCCTGGCTGATGGTGATCTGGGTGCCGCCGCAGTTGCTGTCGTTGCCGAGATCGGTCTGGGTGCCGGGCAGCCGCAGCTTGTCCGGCGAGGCCACCTTGCTGTCCGGCTTCAGGCCCGCCTCCAGCGCGGCCGCGGCGGTGACCAGCTTGAACGTCGAGCCGGGCGGGTAGATCTCCCGGGCGGCCCGGTTGGTCAGTGGCTTCTGCTTGTCCGCGTTGAGTTCCTGGTACGCCTTGTCGGACTTGCTGATGTCGTGGCTGGCGATCTCGTTCGGGTCGAACGTCGGGCTGGTGACCAGCCCCAGCACGGCACCGGTCTTCGGGTCCAGGGCGACGACGGCGCCCTTCTGGCCGTCCAGCGCCTGGGCGGCCGCCTGCTGCACCTCGGGCAGGACTGTCGTCTCGATGCTGGCGCCCTGCGGCGTACGGTTCGTGATCATGTCGATCAGTCGCCGGACGAACAGCGAGTCGTCGGTGCCGGCCAGTTCGGTGTTGTAGCTGTTCTCCAGGCCGGTCCGGGCGTGATCGTAGGAGTAGTAGCCGGTCAGTGCCGCGTACAGCTCCCCGTCCGGGTAGGTGCGCAGGTACTTGAACCGGTCCTTGATCTCGGTGGTCTCGGCCAGCACCGTCTTGTTCTCGTCGCCGGCCACGATGGCGCCGCGGTCCTGGGCGAACTCGGCATCCCGGGCGCGCCGGTTCAGCGCGCTGGCGTTGAGCTCCTGGGTCCGGAACATCGCCGCGTACGAACCGTTCGCCAGCAGCAGCGCGAACATGATCATGGTCACGATCGCGACCCGGCGGATCGGCTTGTTCATCGCGCACCTCCGCCCAGGCCGGCCGGCGCCAGCGGCAGCAGCTGGGTCGTGTCGTCGTCCGAACCGCGATCGGCGATGGTCGGCACCGGCTTGCGTACGTGATGCGAAATGATCATCAACAGCCCGAGCACGATCCAGTTGCAGATCATCGACGACCCGCCCTGGGACATGAACGGTGTGGTCAGCCCGGTCAGCGGGACCAGCCGGGTGACGCCGCCGATGATCGTGAACACCTGCAGCGCGAACGCGAACGAGAGACCGGCGGCGAGCAACTTGCCGAACGGCTCCCGGCACTGCAGTGCGGTCCGCAGGCCGCGCGCGACGATCAGCCCGTAGATCATGATCACCGCCATCAGCCCGGTCAGGCCCAGCTCCTCGCCGACCGCGGCCGCGATGAAGTCGCTCCGGGCCAGCGGCACCAGCCCGGGCCGGCCGAGGCCGAGCCCGGTGCCGAGCAGCCCGCCCCAGGCCATCCCGAACTGGGCCACGATCACCTGGTAGTTCTGGTCGTAGTTGGAGAACGGGTCGAGCCAGGAACTCACCCGGATCTTCACGTGGTTGAAGTTGAGGTACCCGAGCCAGGCCCCGCCGGCGAACAGCACGGTGCCCAGCACCGGCCAGCCGGCCCGCTCCGTGGACACGTACAACATCATCACGAACAGGCCGAAGAACAGCAGCGAGGTGCCGAGGTCGCGCTGGAAGACCAGGATCGCCAGGCTGACCAGCCACATCAGCAGAATCGGACCAAGATCACGAAGCCGCGGCAGGTCGAGCCCGACCACCCGCCAGCCGGCCAGTGCCAGCACGTCCCGCTTCTCCACCAGATAGGACGCGAACGCCAACGACAGCAGGATCTTGGCCGCCTCGGCCGGCTGGAACGAGTACGGGCCGACGCCGATCCAGATCTGCGCGCCGTACACCTCGCGGCCGAGGCCCGGCACCAGCGGCAGCAGCAACAGGATCAGGCCGACCAGGAACAGCGTGTACGTGAAGCCCTGCAGCGGCCGGTGATCACGGATGATCACCGCGCAGAGGATGAACAGGACCAGGCCGATCGCGGTCCAGATCAGCTGGGTACGGGCGCCGAAGATCGGCGGGTCGTTGGCCAGGTCGATCCGGTGGATCACGGCCAGCCCGAGCCCGTTCAGCACGACGCCGCAGGGCAGGATCACCGGGTCCGCGTACGGCAGCCGCCAGCGCACCACGATGTGGGCGGCCAGGGCGAGCACGGCCAACGCCCCGGCGTGAACCGGGAAGAAGTCGTCCAGCCGACCGTTCAGGTTGTAGTCGACCATCGCATAGCCGCCGATCCCGATCCCCAGCGCGAGGATGATCAGCAGCAACTCGACGCCGCGCCGCTTCCGCGGGACGACGGTCTGGGCCGGTGCCGCCGCACTCATCGGTAGGGCGCCGGGGTCAGCATGGCTGCCCCGGTCCGGCATTCGGAGAGGCCGTCCCGCTCGGCTTCGGCGGACACGTTGACGGCGACGGCGGCGCCGACGACTTCGGTGGCGCTGTGCTCGACGGCGTCGGGTTCGGCGAACTCCCGTTCGACGGCGGGTTCTGCTCCTCCGTCTTGCCCTGGCCGGCGGCCTCGGTCAACCGAGCCACGGTCTGCCGGGCGGCGGTCAGATCGGCGACCTCGATGTTGGACCGCACCTGGTCCTGGTACGCCGACGGGAGTGCGGACAGGGCCAGTGGCTGCCTCTCGTACACGGTGGAGAGGGAGAAGCCGGGCACCGGATCCGGCAGACCCTGGAAGATCGCCACCTGATCATCACTGGCGCCGACGAAGAACTGGGTCCGGGTCCAGGCGTACCCGGCGCCCACGGCGCCGGCCAACAGCACCACCAGGGCGAAGATCCCGATCAACGGACGGAGCAGCCGGCGCCGGCTCGGGGCCTGCGGCTCGTAGCGGGACTCGTCGTCGCCGTCCTCCGGCTCGACGGCTTCCTCCGACATCGGATCGACAAGATCATCTTCGTCGCCGAAGTCGCGGTCCACCCGGTCCGGCCGTGGCGGCACCGCCGGGATCTCGCGCTCCGAGGCGGCGCCCAAGATCATCACCCGGTCGTCCGGGTCGCTGTCGACGACCTCGGCGACCACCACCGTGATGTTGTCGATGCCGCCCTCGGTCAGGGCCGCCTCGATCATCCGCTCCATGCTGGTGTGCAGGTCCGGATCGGCCATCGCTTCCGCGAGTTGATCATCCTCGACCAGGCCGCACAGTCCGTCGCTGCAGAGCAGCACCCGGTCACCCAGCCGCAGCTCGACCGTGGTCAGGTCCGGGTCGGCGGCCGGCTGGCCGTTCAGCACCTTGACCAGCAGGGAACGGTGCGGATGGACCGCCGCCTCCTCCTCGCTGATCTTGCCCTCGTCGACCAGCGACTGCACCCAGCTGTGATCATGGGTCAGCCGTTCCAGTGCGCCGTCGCGGAACAGATATGCGCGGCTGTCGCCGATGTGGGCCAGGGCCAGCGAGTTGCCGTCGAACAGGCCGCCGGTGACCGTGGTGCCCATGCCCTCCAGCGAGAAGTCGGCGGCGATGAAGTCGGAGATCCGGTCGTTCGCGGCCCGGATCGCGTCGGACAGGACGGTCAGCTCGCGCTCCGGCTGCACCTCGGCGTCGACGTGCCGTACCGAATCGACGGCGATCGCCGAAGCAAGATCACCCGCGGCGGCACCGCCCATCCCGTCGGCGACCAGCAGCAGCCGCGGGCTGACGTACCCGGAATCCTGGTTGTTCTTCCGGATCAGGCCGATCTCGGAGTGGGCGACGTAACGCAGCCCGTACGGGCCCGACGGCTCCGCCGCGGGCTGCTCCGCCAGGCCGGACAGCACGATGGTCTCGGTCGGCAGGTCCGACTCGACGCCGTCCTCAGCCGGGTCGACCGGAGCTGCCGGATCGACCGGCTCGGTGGGCTCGGTGGACGACCTGATCCGGCGGGCGGACGCGGTCGTCTCCGGGTCCGTGGGCTTGCGCGTCATTGCGGCGATCACGGCTCCAGTTTCATGGCGGTCTTGCCGATGCGGATCCCGTCGGCCAGGGTCACCGTCGTCGGCGCGGTGATCCGCTGGCCGTTGACGTACGTCCCGTTGGTCGAGCCGAGATCCTCGATGTAGTAACCGTCGGGGGTGGCCACCACCCGGGCGTGCCGGGTCGACACGTAGTCGTCGTCCAAGATCAACTGACAGTCGGCGCCACGGCCGATCATCACGACGCCGTCGGACAGGCTGGCCTGCTGGCCGGCCTGTGCGCCCGCGCTGATCGCCAACACTCGGGGGGATCCCTTCGCCTTCTTGCGCTTCTTCGGCGGCGCGGGCTGGTCGAGTTCCTGCCGTCGCCCACCGTCCGGGTTCGGCACCGGTCGGCCGAACAGATCGCTGCGGATGACCGACACCGCCGAGAGAATGAAGAGCCACAGTAGCGCCAGGAACAGCACCTTGAGAATGGTGACAGCGATCTCAGACATCGCCGTCCTCAGCGCCCGGCAGGTGCATGCACCAGCATCCGGGTCTGTCCGATCTCGATCCGGGATCCGTCGGCCAGCTGCGCCTGCCGGACCCGGCGGCCGTCGACGACGATGCCGTTGGTCGAGCCGAGGTCCACGATCTCCACCCGGATCGTCGCGCCGTGGTGGACGACCCGGATCTCGGCGTGCCGGCGGGAGATGCCCGGGTCGTTGACCCGCAGGTCCGCCTCACTGCCTCGGCCGATGATCAGGCCCGGCGGCTGCAGCGGGTGCCGCATCCCGTTCACCTCGAGCACCAGCTGGGCCCGGTTGATCGCCGTGATGGTGGCCGGCGTGTCCCCGCCGGCTCCGGACACCGCCTCCGAGGCCACCGTGAAGCGGCCCACCGGCAGCGACTCGTTGAGCTCGAGGTGGATCCGGATCGGCCCGTTGAACTGGTAGCCCATGTCGCGCGCGTGCGCCTTCAGCTCGGTGGACAGTTCGGCCGACAGCGTCTTGCTGTACGGCGCCAGCTTGTCGTGGTCGTGCTGGGACAGGCCGATCACGAACTCGTTCGGGACCAGCCGCTTGTCCCGCGACATCAGCTTGGCCTCCGCGTCGAGCTCCCGGAGCAGCCGAGCCGCGATCTCGACGGGCTGGACATCCCCCTTGAAGGCGCGCGCGAAGACGCCGTTCACCGCGCCCTCGACCTTCTTCTCGAAGCGCTGGAAGATTCCCACCCGTCCTCCTTTCGGTCTCACCGGCGACCCCTCATGCCGCCCTGGACGACCGCCGCGTCCGGCTGCGAGCGACCAGCCTGTGGCGCACCCGGTCCGGATGCAAGGTCGATGGTATCCGCCGTCCAGCGGTGGGCGGATCACCTCCACGCCGTACGTAGCGTGCGCCCACAGTCGTGCCGATCAACCGATGCGGAGTTCCCCGGTCTTCCGTGCTAGCCTTGCTCGGCGTTCGCATCTCACCGATGCGGAACTGCGCGAGTGGCGGAACGGCAGACGCGCTGGCTTCAGGTGCCAGTGTCCGCAAGGACGTGGGGGTTCAAATCCCCCCTCGCGCACGCGGGCGGTCGACTATGGTCGGCCGCCTTTTGTGCGTCCTCCCCTGGGCCCGCTTGTGTTTGTTGCGGGGGCCGAGCCCCCGCAGGCCCCCACGGCGGTGGGTGCGGTTGGGTGCGGGGTTGATTGGTGGGCAGGTCGGGTTTCAGTGACGCCGCGGTGGTGAGCGCCGTCGTGGGGGCAAGGTGCAACTCGGGGCGAACTCTTCGGAGGTTTCGCCAACCTATTCGTGGATCGGCTTGCTAGTTCGGGCCCTTCAAGGTGTCGAGACTTGCATCTTGCCTGGAACATGCAAGTCAATCGGGCCATCGCTTGGTACTTTGTGAGCGTTGTCGGAGGCTGATGCGTCGCTCGGCCGGCTGCAGGGCCTGGGCACGCTCATCCGTGATCCCGAGTTGCTCCTCGGTCCGTACCTGACCCGCGAGGCTGTCGCCAGCTCGCGCATCGAGGGGACCCAGGCGTCGTTGTCCGACGTGCTGCAGGCGGAGGCCGGGGGCTCACCGTCGGCGGACGAGGACATCGCCGAGGTCGAGCGCTATGTGGCCGCGATCAAGCAGGGCTACTCCCTGGTCAAGACGTTGCCGCTCACGCAACGGCTGATCTTGCAGCTGCACCACACCCTGCTCTCCGGTGTCCGGGGTGCAGAACGTCTGCCGGGAGAGTTCCGGCGCAGTCCGGTGTGGGTCGGATCAGCGACGGACAGCCCGGAGACGGCAACCTACGTGCCACCTCTTCCGGACGAGCTGCCGGTGTTGATCAAGGACTGGGAGGAGTTCGTCAACCTGCCCGGGGAGCTCCCGATCTTGATCAGGTGCGGGTTGATGCACTACCAGTTCGAGACGATCCATCCGTTCCTCGACGGCAACGGGCGCATCGGCCGGCTGCTGATCAACTTGATGCTCATGGAGGAAGGTCGTCTCGGTACGCCGCTCCTCTATCTGTCGGGCTATCTCGAACAGCATCGGCGTGAGTACTACGAACGACTCCAGGACGTCCGGGAGCAAGGGGCGATTCAGGAATGGCTGCAGTTCTTCCTCACGGCGGTGCGGCGGACTGCCGATGATGCGGTGAGTCGCGCGGAACGCCTCGTCGAAGCGCGCGAACGCTATCTGGCGGCGAGCGTTGCACGGCCCAGGCTGGCGACCGTGGTGCAGTTGATCTTCAGCAACCCGTTCCTGACGGTCGCGCGACTTCAGGCGAAGACCGGACTCACGATGCAGGGTGCCCGAAATCTGATCAAGGACGCCGTGAGCCGCGGGTGGCTCGAAGAAGTGGGCCGACGGGACCGTGGTGGTCGGATCTACTGGGTGGCCCGGGAACTGTTCGACATCATCGAAGCCCCGTGGACGTACCCGGCCTAGCTCCGGCCGAACCAGTCCAGTGCGAGGTCGGCGACCTGATCGGGGGCGTCGTCGGTGATGAAGTGGGCCGCGTGGTCGACGTACGCGAACTCCAAGCGATCGGCGTACTGCTGCGGTTTGCGGCAGGCCTGGTTCATCAACTCCTCCGTCCAGGGGTGGTCGCGGCGGCCGAAGACGACGAGGGTCGGCACGGTGAGTCGCCGGCGGCGGTAGACGCCGCGGCTCAGGCGCAGGGACTCGGGCAGGATCATCCGGCGGGTGAGCGGACGGACGGCGGCGTCGATGTCGGGTCGCTGCTGCGGGGCGAGGTGGGCTTCCACGGCGGCCTCGGAGAGCGGGCGGGCGACGTACTCCTCGGAGAAGAGGCCGCGCAGTGAGGTGCCCGGACGGTGCCAGATGAACTGCGGCAGGTGCCGGAAGCCGGGGGCGGCCTTGGGGCTGAACCGCATGAAGAACGGCGGTACGGAGAGTTGCACGGCGGTCCGTACTCGCTCCGGGTGGTCGTACGTCAGCTGGAGGGCGGTGATCGCGCCCATGTCGTGGGACACCAGGTGGACCGGTTCGAGCTGCAACGCGTCGAAGAGCGCGAGCAGGTCGCGCAGCCGGGACTCGCGGTCGATTCCCGGATCGTCGGCGACCGTCCAGCCCGCCCCGCGCAGATCGGGGCAGATCACCCGGTAGCCGCCCGCGGCGATCGCCGGCGCGACCGCGTGCCACTGCCACCAGTGCTGCGGAAAGCCGTGCAGCAGGACGACCGGCTCGCCCTCGCCGATCACAGCGACGTGGGTCCGCAGGCCGGGCGTCGCGACGACGAGATGGTCGAAGCCGGCGGCCGCGGGCAGCGGTGGGGACCAGGTTGAGATGGGCGTGGACATGGCGACCCCCTTCGCGCGGCGGCGATACTATGTTCATAGTAGACCCGATGGAGAGGGGCGTGTCCATGCCTGCGGGGACCCGAGAGCGCAGTCTCGAGGCGGCCGTGGAGTTGCTCGGCGCGGAGGGCGTGCGCGCGTTGAGCCATGCCCGCGTCGACGGCCGGGCGGGCCTGTCGCCCGGGTCGACCTCGAACTGGTTCCGCACCCGGCGGGCCCTGCTGGCCGGCATCGTCGACTGGATCGCCGAGCAGGAGCGGGCGGACTTCGACCCGTCCGCGCTGCCGGTGATCTCGGGCGTCGAGGAGTTGATCGAGGGGCTGTGCACCATGCTCGAGGTCCAGACCGGGCCGTTGGCCGCGCGTACCCGGGCCCGCTACGCCCTCTTCCTGGAACTCTCCGACGATCCGGAACTCGGCGAGCCGCTGCGGCGCCAGCGGCACGAGTTCGAACGCTGGACCGAGCGGATGGTCGCCGCCGTCGGCATCGCGGACCCCGAACCGGCGGCCCGGGCCGTGATGGCGCTCGGCGACGGGCTGATGCTGCACCGGCTCACCGTCGATCCGAACCTGGAGCTCCGTCCCGCCGTGGATCGCGCCGTGCGCGCGCTCGCGGCAGGCTAGTCGTACGCCCGAACCAGCAGGGCGGCGAGGCGGGAGCGGGGCAGGGCGATGGCTCGGACCTCGAGGAGGTCGGCCGGAAGTTCCGCGGCGGTACGGTCCCGGGCGGAGTCTCGGTCCAGCGGCAGGCCGGCCCGCCGGGACGCCTTGACCAGGCCGTCCCGCCAGGCGTTCTCCAGCGAGCGGTGCGCCCCGTCGAGGATCGCGCGACGGAAGGTGTCGGCGGGGGAGAGGCCGGCCGGGTCGACTCGGACCGCCTCGACGATCGCCAGCCGCGGACCGGGCGTGCTGCGGCGGAACCGGAGCTCCCACTTTGCGCCGACCAGGGCCTGCAAGGCCTGCTGGCCGGCCTGGTCGGCCAGGTCCGGATGACCGTTCGGTACGGCCACCGCGACCCGCGGGCCGGACAGGGCCAGCAGGATCCGGGCCAGCCACGGCCCGGGATCCGCGGTCGCGTCCACGGCGACCGCGGCCGACCGGGCGTCCCGGATCGCGCCCGGACCGGCGAGCACCTCGGCCAGTTCCACCGGCGGCGGTTCCGACCCGGTCGCCGACCGGGCTCGTGTCGGCGTGACGAGGGCGGCGACCGGCAGCGCGTCCGGTCCGGCGGCCGCGGCGATCAGTGCGTCGGTCTCGGCGCCCGCTCCGGAGGACTCGACGGACTGTTCGCCGTGGGTGTAGATCGCCAGCGGCACCCGGCCGGTGCGGTCGACGGCGGCCCAGCTGCCGCGGGTCGGCCGCAGTTGGTAGAGGTCGGCGGCGCTGCCCACCGCCTGGGCGCCGTGGTAGCGGTTGAAGTGCGGCAGGATCGCCTCGTACGCCAGCGCCAGCGAGGTCAGTTCACGCTGGACGGCGAGGCCGAGGGCGGGCTGGTGACTGCCGAAGCCGTACGCCAGCAGCAGCCGGCCGAGCCGCCGGTCGCGCAGCCCGGCCAGCCCGCGGAGCAGGAAGAGCCGCACCCCGTCCGGCGTGTACGGCGGGTCGGTGAAGATCAGGTCCGCCGACTGGTGCAGCTCGGCCGGCAGCCCGAACCGGAGATCCGCCCAGCGGCCGTCGATCGACCCCGGTTGCTCGTCCAGGAAGGCGAGCAGGCGCTCGTCGAGATCGACCACCACCGAACGCGCGGCCGGAGCGACCAGGGACAGTCCGACCGAGGTCAGATCATGATCACCGACGAACAGGACGGTCGCGCCGTTCAGGTCGAAGGTCCGGTCCAGCCAGTGGGCCCGCCGCAGCACGGTCTCGGCGGTCGCCGGTACGTGGTCGAAGGAGCGGACCGGGGCCGGCGCGGCGTCGATGATCGACTGCATCGCGGTGATCAACTCGGCCGGCGGGCGATCATGATCATCGGGGATCAGCCCGGCCAGCCCGAACCGCTCCCGATAGGCCGAGGCCGTTGCCGGGGCGAGCTCGAGTCGATCATGATCACGGACAAGATCGTCGGCGAGCCGGTCCAGCAACTCCTCGACCACCCGCCGCGGCAACGCCGTCTCCCTGATCAACTCCGCCAGCGTGATCCCGCCCCGGGCCAGGAGCGCCAGCGCGACCCGGTGCGGCCGGGCATAGGGGCCGAGTTCCGCGATCAGGTCGGCCACGTCGGGCAGCGCGGTCACGGGGCCTCACCGGGGATCGCCGCGTAGGCCTCGCCGAGCCGCCGCAGCACCGGATGATCATGGTCGAACTCGTGCTCGTCGATCGCCGCGATCGGCCGGACGCCGAACCCGCTGTTGGTCGCGAAGGCCGCCGCGAACCCGCCGAGGTCGACGGCCCGGACCGGCCGGTTCACCGAGGCCACACCGACGGTTTCGAGCAGCAGCTGGGTGACCCCGGGCAGCACCGCCGCCTCCGGCCAGACGAGTTGATCATGGTCCTGGTGAGTGCGGACGAAGCCGACGTTCCAGGTCGGCCCCTCGGTGATCAGGCCGGTCTCGTCGCTCAGCAGCGCGTCGTCGGCGCCGGCCCGGCGAGCCTCCCGGCGCGCCCACAGGGTGCCGAACAGCCCGACGTGCTTCACCTCGGGCAGCTCCCGGCGGGCCTGCACCGTGCGCAGTCGGAGCGGCGGCAGCAGCGCCGAGCCGGCCGGCCGGGTGGTGATCAACACGGCCGGTTCGCCGTCCGGGTGCAGCAGGTCGGCCGCCGGGTCGAACACGGTGACCCGGACCATCCGGGTCCCGGGCTCCGCGACGACCGGTCGCAGATAGGCGCGGACCCGCGCCGCGGGCAGGTCGACGCCGAACAGTCGCCGGCAGTCCCCGGTCAGTCGGTCACAGTGCGCGGTGAGTCCCTTGATCAGACCGTTCTCCGCCAGCATCGAGGTGAAGTGGCCGTAGTTGATCAAGGCCAGGGTCGCCAGCTGGTCCCGGGTCGCCGGCTCCCCGTTCAGCACTGCCATGCGGCAACCCTCTCACTCGCACCAGGCGAGCCAGGAACGACGGTCGGCTCAGCGCCGTGGGCGGGTCGAGCAAGGCCATCACCCGGACGAACTGGCGGGCCACGGCCGGGTCGACCGTCGCGACCCGCTGGATCCGGCCGGTCAGCGCCGCGGTGACCCGGCTGCCGACGGTCCGCCGCTGCCGATGTTCGGGCAGGGCGAGGTCGCTGCCGACCGCGATCGCCCAGGGCGCCTCGGTGACGGCCGCGGCCGCCCGGAGGTAGCGGCGCGGCCGCGTCTCCGGGTCGCCGTCGAGCTCGTCGGCCAGGGCGGCGGCCTGCTGCGCGGCCACGGTCAGGCCCTGCGCGTAGACCGGATTGAGCGCGCAGGCGGCGTCGCCGATCGCGATCACGCCGCCGGGCAGCCGGTCGGCGCGGTCGTACCGGAGCCGGCGGACGGCCGGGATCCGGTAGCCGCGGACGCCGCCGTCCGGCCGACCGGCCAGCAGCGCCTCGGCCAGCTCCGCCGGCGCGACGGTACGGATCACGGCCTGCATCCCGGCCTCGTCCCGGGGCGGCCGGTGACCGCCGGTGGCGACCGTGGTGACCAGGTGCCGGCCGCCCTCGACGGCCAGCAGTGCGAGCCCGTACGGACACCTGGCGGTCGGCGCGATCAGGGCGCCGCGGGCCCCGCCGGGCAGCCCGTTCGGGAGCCGGCTGGCCACGCTGGCGTACCGGATCTCGATCGGCAGCCGGTCCGCCGGAACCGTGGTCCGCCACTCGGCGGCCAGCCAGCGGTCCAGCCGGGAACCGCGGCCGGTCGCGTCGACGACCAGGTCCGCCGCGACCACCTCGGCCGGGCTGCCCGGGTCCCGGCGGACGGTCCGGACCCCGGCGCAGCGGTCGCCGATCGGGGCCGGCACCAGACCGACCACGTCCCGGCCGGTGATCAACTCGACTCCGGGCGCCGCCAGCACCCGTTCCCGCAGCCGGTCGTCGAGCAGTGTCCGGCTGACCTGCAGCGTGGTCGCGCCGATCGGGGCGGGGAGCAGCCGGTGCCCGCCGAGCAGGAGCAGCAGGTCGGCTCCCGGGTCGGCGGTCACGGCGCCGTCGGCGACCAGTTCGGCGGACAGTCCGGGGACCAGCCGATCCAGTTCGAGCAGGCCCCGGCAGAGCAGGGTGTGGGCGTGCGGCGCCTGCGGAACTCCGCGGCGCAGGCCGGGACCGTGCGGATCCCGGTCGATCAGCGTGACGCGCTCGTACCTTCGCGCGAGCACCTGAGCGGCCAGCAGCCCGGCGAACCCGGCGCCCAGCACGACAGCGTGTTCCTCCATGGTGAACCTCCTTCGACGAGGTCCACCGTCCGCCGCCCAGCTGGTCAGTCACCAGGCCGGGCACTGTCCATCCACTGCCCGATCCCCGCCGACCCCGCTTCCCCACACTTCCTGGCTCTTTACGCGAGTTATATCTCGCGGGAAGAGCCGGTTTTTCACGCAACGTGAAAAACCGGCAGGGCTCAGGAGGGGGCGCCGGGCCCGTCCAGTTCGCGCTGCCAGAGCCGGTCGACCACGGCCTCGACGGCGCGGTCCCGGTGCCGGCGGTAGGTACTGAACGGCAGCTCGAGCAGATCGGCCGCCTTCTCCTGCGACGGCGCGGGGCGGACGAAGGTGCGGTCCAGCACCCGGTGCAGCGGCTCGGTACGGGGATCGTCGCGCAGCTCGTCGGCGGCGGACCGGATCACCTCCGCCAGCGCCTGCTCCGGCGACCGGTCCGGCCCGGTCGCCCGGCGGACCAGGCCGGAGCCGACCAGCGGGTTGCCGGCCAGCTCGGCCGGCCGGTGCAGCGACCGCAGTGCGTCGCGGACCGCGGCCGCGAACTCCTCGTGGGACAGCACCAGATCGGCACCGCGCCGGTGCGGCTCCTCGATCGGTTCGCCCAGCTCGCGGGCGGCGGTGAGGTCGATCCACTCGGCGATCCCGATCCGCCTCCAGTCGTGCCCGAACACCTCGTACTCGGTGTCGCCGACCCGGTAGCCGGCCTCCGGCAGATGGTGGAAGTCCAGGTGGCCGAGGAAGGCACGCCAGTGGTCGAGGTCCGTGTACGTACCGACGAAGTCCCAGGCGGTACGGGGCCGCAGCAGGATGTCCTGGGTGTGGAACGCGCCCAGCATGGTCCCGCTCGCCTGCAGCTGCCGCTCGTCGACGGTGTCCCGGTCGACCAGGAACCGCCAGGCCTTGACCAGCTCGCCCGGCCGCGGCGGACCGTACTGCTGGGCGTAGTCCCACATCGCCCGGGTGCCCGGATCGGCGTCCCGGTCGGCCGGCGCGGCCCGGTCCAGCGACAGGTAGCCCGCGAAACCGAGCATCGAGCCGTCGCCGTCGCGGAAGACCAGGAACGCCTCCGGCTGCCGGTCCAGCCAGTGCTCGACCCAGCGGGCCTGCTCCGGGCCCTGCTGCCGTTCGGTCAGCGCGATCAGCGCCGGTACGTCGGCGTCGGTGACAGGATCCGTGTAGCCGCTGCCGAGCAGTCCCCAGTCCCAGTGCGCGCCGGCCACCGGGTGGTGCCGGAGCAGGAACAGCAGGTCGGCCATCACGGTGCGCCGGTCGGCCGGCGTGATCTCCCGGGCCCGCAGCCGCTCCACCAGGTAGACCCGGATCCGGCGGTGCAGCGCCCCGTACCGCTCCGGGTCGCGCCAGCGCAGGTCGGCGTCGAGCAGGTCGCGGACCAGGTCGTGGCTGCGCAGTCCGTCGGCGGTCTCGTCGATGAACGTCTGCCCGCGCAGCCAGGCGAACAGCTCCGGCACCGGCGCCGCCGGATCCTCGAGCACCGCGCGGAGCAGGGCCTCGGTGACGTGCCGGGCGTGACCGCAGACCTGCAGGGCGGCCAGGTGGTCCGCGCTCGGTGCGTTGTCGATCAGCCGGTTGAGCAGCGCCCGGACCAGGTCCGGGTCCTCGGCCAGGCTGGCCGGCAGTTCGGCGTCCGGGCCGGACCGGTGGATCGCGTCGACCAGCAGCGACAGCGCCAGCGGGTGGCCGTGGGTCAGCCCGGCGACCCGCTGGTGCAGGGCCGGCGGCACCTGCTCGATCTCCAGGTACTGCCGGGTGCCGTCCGGCGGCAGGCCGCGCAGCGAGATCACCCGGAGCAGGTCCCGCCAGCCCGGGTCGGCCAGCCAGCGCGCCGACGGCCCCAGCCGGCCGGCCAGGACGACGATCAGGTCGTCCGGCAGCTGCGGCAGCAGCCGGTCGGTGAACCAGGACTCGATCGGCGCCAGCAGTTCGAACGTGTCGACCAGCAGCACCCAGCGGCTGCCGTCGCCGAGCCGGTCCAGGAATCCGTTCGGTACGTGCTCGTCGGCGGGCAGCCCGAGCGCCTCGGTGATCGCGTCGGACAGCGCGGCCCGGAAGCCTTCCGGGGTGGGCGGCGAGACTCCGTACCCGTCGATCCGGAGCGGGGTCCGGCCGGCTCGGGCGGCGCGGTCGGCATAGGCGTCGAGCAGGCTGGACTTGCCGATCCCGCCGGGCCCGTACACGAAGAGGACGTTGAAGGTCTGGTCCGGCTCGGCCAGCGCCGACTCGAACAGCTCCAGCTCGGCGGACCGGCCGACGAAGCGGCGGCGCCGGCCCCGGTCGATCCGGTTCGCCAGTCGCCGTTCCGGCTGGGGCGTGGTCGCACCGCTGCTCATCTTTGCCGCGTCCTCCCTGTCGCCTGACGGTCCTGCGCCCGACAGTATCGACCGGGTTGACCAGGCCCCGGGCGCGGAATGGGGGCGGCTGTGCCGATCTTGCGCAAATCCAGACCCGAAGGTGCGCGGAGCGGGTGGGCACCGGGTGGGCAGCGGTTGGTCTGGCCACTGGACAGTCGGTACGGGCAGCATCCGAGCATGCCCGAGATCGAGCTGAGCGCCGGAACCCTGGACTACTCCGACACCGGCGGCACCGGGCCCTGCCTGGTCCTGCTGCACGGACCGCTGATCGGCCGCACCGTGTGGCGCAAGGTGGTCGCCGAACTCGGCCCCGACTACCGCTGCGTGGCGCCGTCGCTGCCGCTCGGCTCGCACCGCCGCCCGATGCGGCCGGACGCCGACCTGAGCATCGGGGGACTGGCCGACCTGGTCGCCGAGTTCCTCGACCGGCTCGACCTGTCCGACGTGACCTTGGTCATCAACGACTGGGGCGGCGCGCAGCTGATCGTCGAACGCGGCCGCGCCGAGCGGGTGGGCCGGCTGGTGCTGACCCCGTGCGAGGCGTTCGACAACTTCCCGCCGGGCCGGCCCGGCCGGCTGCTCGGCCTGCTGTCCCGGATCCCCGGCGGGCTCGGTCTGCTGGCCCTGCTGTCCAGGTCGGCGCCAATGCGGGCGCGATCGGTGGGGGCGATGGCCAAGCATCCGGTGCCGGACGAGGTGCTGCGGGACTGGCTGGAGCCGCTGGCCGACCCCGCGATCCGGCGGGACCTGAGGGCGTACGGGATCAGTGTGCCGCTCGGCGGGGGCCGGAACTGGAGCAGCGGACTGGCCGGATTCGACCGGCCGGCGCTGGTGGTCTGGGCGCCGGAGGACACCATGATGCCGCCCGACCACGGCCGCCGGCTGGCCCGGCTGCTGCCGCAGGGCCGGCTGGTCGAGCTCGCCGACTGCTACACCCTGATCCAGGAGGACCAGCCGGTGGCGCTCGCCGACGAACTCCGGGCGTTCATCCCCGGCTGACCGGCCGCGGCGGGTAGGTCAGGCGGCGCAGCAGGGCCTCGGCCGGACCGCGGCGACCGGACCGGCGGAGCAGTTCGGCGAGCCCGACCGAGATCAGCCAGGTCAGCCCGGCGACGATCGTCGCGCCGGTCATCCCGAGGCCGTCCTGCAGTCCGAGGACGGCGAACACGGCGAGGAAGATCAACGACTGCAGCAGGTACGCGCTCAGCGACCGCTGGCCGAGAGCCTGGACGGCGGTGGTGAGCGAACCGGGTCTGCGGCCGACCAAGATCGCGATCACCGCAAGGATCGCGGCCAGGGCGATCCCGCCGACGTAGCCGGTCAACGGCTGCAGCACCGAGGCGACCAAGATCAACACCGGACCCGGCGTCGCGATGACGCCGGTCTCGATCAAGATCGCGGGCAGGGTGCCGGCGGCGGAGACGGCGGTGCCGATCACGGCGAACCGGGCCAGCGCCGGACGGTGTGCGGGCGGGGCGTCCAGGAAGCGGCGGCGGGCGGCCCAGATCCCGATGATCATCGGCGGCAGCACCATCACGGTGCCGAAGGCGAGCCCGAACGGCAGGCCCGGGATCCGGTCCAACAGGTACTGCAGCCAGTCCCGGTCGCCGACGGCGACGCTGCCGGCGGTGTACGAGGAGACGCCGTTGGTGAGCGGGAGCCACATGCTCATGGCGGTCACCGCCGTGGCCGGCAGCAGCGAGATCCCGGCCGCGATCAGCAGCGTCCGGTCCTTTGCCCGGAGCAGGCCGGCGATCAGGATCCCGCCGAGGCCGTACGCGGCGAGGATGTCGATCGGCACCAGCAACGCGAAGTGGGCCAGGCCGAGCCCGACCAGCAACCAGCCGCGCCGCCGGATCAGCTTCCGCGGACCCGGCCAGTCGTTGCCCCGGGCGAGCTGCCGGTCGGTCAGCTGGACGAGGGCGTACCCGAAGAGGAAGGCGAACAGCGGCCGCGCGTGGTTGTGGACGAAGATCAGGTGGAAGACGCCGAGCGTCTCGTTGACGGCCGCCGGGCCGCGATCGACGTCGGTCACGAACAGGGGTGCGTGCGCGATCGCGATCAGCAGAAGCATCCCGCCGCGGGCCAGATCGGGCGCG
Source organism: Microlunatus sp. GCM10028923 (assembly GCF_042666975.1). Lineage (NCBI taxonomy): Bacteria > Bacillati > Actinomycetota > Actinomycetes > Propionibacteriales > Propionibacteriaceae > Microlunatus > Microlunatus sp. GCM10028923. Next base: position 468,369 of record NZ_JBHTFF010000002.1, read on the forward strand.
AGGGCACGGTCGGTCGTGGCGGTGATTCTGGGTGCGGCCAGGTCGGTCATGGTTCCGGCTTCGCCTCCGGTCTCGGATCGCGGGCATGTTGGGTGATCTGTTCCAGCACTGCGGCCGGGCCCTGCCAGTTCTTGATCAGGCGGTCGATCGTGGCCAGCGCGAGACCCTGGGCCGGGTCGCCGAGGACCAGCAGCTTGTCGCCCGGCTGGATGTTCAGATCGCGTCTGGCTTGGGCGGGAATGACGATCTGCCCCCGCTCGCTCACCGTCACCGACCCGTAGAACCCGCGTCCTCCCGGCCCGTACGTGGTGTCGCCGGTGTCCTCGGCCATGGAGCCCTCCTGCAGTAGATACAAAGAATAACATGTAAAACATGTACGACCTGGCGGTACGCCGGCGCACCGGGAACGCTACGGTTGTTCGGGTGCGCCCGGAAACCGTTGCCGAATTCGGCACTTGGCGGATCGTTGTACCCGCGGTCCGGGTGGTCGAGTCCCATCTGGTCCTGGTCCGATCCGTAGGTCGCGTCGACTCCCTGAACGAACGCGAAGCGGCCGACCTGATCGACGCCTACCGCGCCGCGACCTCGGTGCTGCACCGGATCTTCGGATCCTCCGGTTTCATGATCAGCTTCTCGGTGCTCTGGCAGCCGGACTCCGAAGGCATCGGCGAACCCGACCCGGTCCCGGGTGCCGGGTGCGCGATCCACGTGTTCGGCCGACGGCCCGGCGAGTTGATCAGCCCGGTCCGGGCGATGGCCCTGCCCCGCCGGGTCCGGCTGCCGGCCCGGGCCGACGCCGACCTGGTCGAACGGGTCCGGGACGAACTGGCCCGGCCGCCGCAGCCGCTCACCATCGAGGCTCCGGAGGGCAACCTCTGCGACGGCTGTACGGGTTCGGTGCTCACCGATCAGGAACGCTGGCGCAGCCGCGACGTCCGGGTGATCCGGCCGCGCCGGGTGCTCATCGATCCGCATGTGCTGGTGCTGCCGATCCGGCACGTGGTCAGCCTGCGCGACCTGGAACCCTCCGAGGTCGTCTCGCTGTCCGCCCGGCTGATCGAGTCGCTGGCCCAGTTCCGGCTCGGCTCGGGCTCGACCGGGCTGAGCGGGTTCGCCAACGACGGCATCCACGCCCGCCAGGAGACCCCGCACGTCCACCTGCACGTGTACGGCCGCTCGGCCTCCGAGGCCGTCAACCCGTACCAGCGGCTGGCCGCGTACCTCTCCCCGAACCGCTGACCCGACCCTGGCGGCCCGGACCGTGAACACCGTCGTGATCGTGATCTTGGTCGCCGTGGTGGTGGCGGTCGGCCTGGTCGTCGCCTGGCGACGGTTCGTGCCGCCGTTCCCGCCGCGGCCGAGGGACGCGTTCACCGACCCCGAGGACCCGCACACGCCCGATCGCAGCGTGCTGCAGCTCAACCGCGACGCCGAACTCCGGTACGAGAAGCGGCGACGCCGGTGGGAGGCGCGGCTGGACAAGAGAGCGGCGCGGAAGTGGAACCGCGCCTCGATCACCTGGACCCAGCTCGACGAGACCAGCCATCGCGCGGAGGTCCGCTACCGAGGCCGGCCACCGAGCCCCGATCCTGGTGGCTCCGGCGTCTACCTGTTGGCGTGGAACCCCGACGATGCGTTCGACGACGAGCGGTGGGAGCTGCGCGCCGAAGGCCAGACCTTCGCCCGGCTCGCCTGGTGGGAGACACAGCCGACCCTGGCCGAGGCCGAAGCGATCATCCGCCGGAACCTCGCCGCGAACTTCGACTAGGCGCCGGCGTTCGTCGAACCCTGCCGGTGGCAGCTGCGATCAGCGGGTGTAACCGGCCCGGCGGAAGGCGTCGGCCATCGCGCCCTGCGGCTCGCGCTCCTGGCGCGGCTTCGGCCGGCCGCCGCCGCCCCGCCCGTTCCGATCGCCGTCCCGGCCGGACTTCCGGTCGCCGGCCTTTCCCTCGCCGGCCTTTCCGGTGCGGGACTTCCCGTCGCCAGGCTTGCCCTCGCGCGGCTTCCGCTCGCCCTGCTGAGCCCCGCCTTGCTGAGCCCCGCCCTGCTTGGCCCCGCCCTGCCGGGACCGGCCCGGCTTGGCGTCGCCCGGCTTGGCGTCCAGGTCGTCGTCCAGGCGCAGGGTGAGGGAGATCCGCTTCCGGTCGTGGTCGATGTCGAGCACCTTCACCTTGACCAGGTCGCCGGGCTTGACCACCTCGCGCGGATCCTTGACGAAGTTCTTCGACAGCGCGGAGACGTGGGCCAGGCCGTCCTGGTGCACGCCGATGTCGATGAACGCCCCGAAGGCGGCGACGTTCGTCACCTGACCCTCCAGGATCATGCCGCGGGTCAGGTCGGCCAGGGTCTCCACGCCGTCGGCGAAGGCCGCGGTCTGGAAGGCGGGTCGGGGATCCCGGCCGGGCTTGTCCAGCTCGGTCAGGATGTCGGTCACCGTCGGCAGGCCGAACCGCTCGTCGGTGAACTCGGCGGCGTTGACCGTCCGCAGCGCGCTGCTGTTGCCGATCAAGGTCTTCAGCTCGGTCCCGGTCGCGGACAGGATCCGCCGCACCACCGGGTACGACTCCGGATGCACTCCGGACGAGTCGAGCGGGTCGTCGCCGTCGCTGATCCTCAAGAACCCGGCCGCCTGCTCGTACGCCTTCGGACCCAGCCGGGCCACCTCGAGCAGTGCCGCCCGGGACCGGAACGGCCCGTGCTGATCACGGTGCGCGGCGATGTTCTCGGCCAGCCCGGAGGTGATCCCGGAGACCCGGGTCAGCAGCGGCACCGAGGCCGTGTTGAGGTCGACACCGACCGCGTTCACGCAGTCCTCGACGACCGCGTCCAGCGACCGGGACAGGGCCAGCTCACCAAGATCATGTTGGTACTGCCCGACGCCGATCGACTTCGGATCGATCTTGACCAGCTCGGCCAGCGGATCCTGCAGCCGGCGGGCGATCGACACCGCGCCGCGCAGTGACACATCCATGTCCGGCAGTTCCTGCGAGGCGAACGCCGACGCCGAATAGACCGACGCACCGGCCTCGGAGACGACCGCCTTGGTCAGCTCCAGTTCCGGGTGCTTCTTGATCAACTCGCCGGCCAGCTTCTCGGTCTCCCGGGACGCGGTGCCGTTGCCGATCGCGATCAGTTCGACCTGATGATCTTTCGCGAGCCGAGCCAGCGTGGCGATCGACTGGTCCCATTGGTGCTTCGGTACGTGCGGGTAGATCACGTCGGTGGCGACGACCTTGCCCGTCCGGTCCACCACGGCCACTTTGACGCCGGTCCGGAAGCCCGGATCCAGGCCGAGGGTGGCCCGGGTGCCGGCCGGCGCGGCGAGCAGCAGGTCCTTCACGTTGGCGGCGAAGACCCGCACCGCCTCCTCCTCGGCGTGCTGCCGCAACCGCATCCGCATGTCGATGCCGAGCGTGATCATGATCTTGGTCCGCCAGGCCCAGCGGACCACACCGACCAGCCAGGTGTCGGCCGCCCGGCCCTGAGCCGCGATGCCGAACCGGTCGGCGATGATCTTCTCGTACCGGCTCTGAGCTTGATCATCAGCGCCCTCGTCCTGGGCGATCTGGATGGCCAGCACGTCCTCGGTCTCGCCCCGGTAGAGGGCCAGGATCCGGTGCGACGGCAGCGTGGTGAACGACTCCGAGAAGTCGAAGTAGTCGGAGAACTTCGCGCCCTCCTTCTCCTTGCCGTCCCGGACCGTCGAGACCAGCCGGCCGTTCTGCCAGAGCAGTTCCCGCAGCTCGCCGATCAGGTCGCCGTCGTCGGCGAACCGCTCGATCAGGATCGCCCTGGCCCCGTCCAGCGCGGTCTTGCTGTCCGGCACCTCCTTGGCCGCGTCGACGTACGCCTCCGCGGTCGTGACCGGGTCCAGGGACGGGTCGCCGAGCAGCGCGTCGGCCAGCGGTTCCAGCCCGGCCTCGCGGGCGATCATGGCCTTGGTCCGCCGCTTCGGCTTGAACGGAAGGTAGAGGTCCTCCAGCCGGGCCTTCGTGTCGGCCGCCAGGATCCGCTGCCGCAGCTCGTCGTCCAGCTTGCCCTGCGCCTCGATCGACTCGAGGATCGCCTGCCGCCGGTCGTCCAGCTCGCGCAGATAGCGCAGCCGTTCCTCCAGCGTGCGCAGCTGGGTGTCGTCCAGCCCGCCGGTGACCTCCTTGCGATAGCGCGCGATGAACGGCACCGTCGACCCCTCGTCGAGCAACGCCACCGCCGCCTGCACCCGGGCCACCGCGACCTCGAGCTCCTCGGCGATCCGCTGTTCGACCGTCACCACCTGCTGCACGCCAACTCCTCCCGCGGCCCGTACGCCTCCCGAACGAGCCGAACCAGACCCTAACCGACACCTCCGACGCCGACCGACCCCGTGCGCCGGCGCGGACCGGATCGGGAAATCCCGTGGCCGGAACGGGCGGTGTCTGACACCGTTGCTGGAGTGTTCGACGACGATCATGCTCCCCTGGTCAGCGTTTCCGGGCTGGTCAAGGAGTTCCGCCGGGCCCGCCGCGTCCCGGGCCGGCTGAGCGCGATCCGTACCTTCCTCAACCGCGACCACGACGTGATCCGCGCCGTGGACGACATCTCGTTCTCGATCATGAGCGGCGAGCTGATCGGATTCCTCGGCCCGAACGGGGCGGGCAAGTCGACCACGATCAAGATGCTCACCGGGATTCTCACCCCCACTGCCGGTACGGTCTCGGTCGCCGGCCGGGATCCGTCCCGGGAGCGCCGGACCAACGCAGCGACGATCGGGGTCGTGTTCGGCCAGCGCAGCCAGCTCTGGTGGGACCTGCCGCTGCGCGAGTCGTTCCGCGCCGTTCGCGACCTGTACGGCGTGCCCGGCGCTGCCGGCGACCAGCGCCAGGCGGAGCTGGTCGAGCTGCTCGAGATGGACGAGTTCCTGGACGCCCCGGTACGCCAGCTGTCGCTCGGCCAGCGGATGCGCGGCGACCTGGCCGCCGCGATGCTGTACCGGCCGCGACTGCTCTTCCTGGACGAGCCGACGGTCGGCCTGGACGTCGTCGCGAAGCAGCGGATCCGCGAGTTCGTCGCCCACACCAACGCCGAGAGCGGCACCACGATCCTGATCACCACCCACGATCTCGAGGACGTCGAGCGGCTCTGCCGCCGGATCGTGGTGATCGACCACGGCCGGGTGCTGTACGACGGCGGGCTGGCCGAGCTGATGGCCCGCTACGCCTCGTACCGCGATCTGGTCGTCACTCTCGCCGAACCGCACGACGTCGCCGTCCCGCCGCTGGAGCAGCTGGACCGGCAGGACCGCCGGGTGACGCTCCGGTTCCGCTCGGACCGGATCAAGGCGCCGGAGGCGATCGCGGCCGTCACCGCCGCCCACGCGGTGGTCGACCTGTCCGTCGTCGAGCCCCGGCTGGAGGACGTGATCGCCCGGATCTACACCGAACGCGGCCTGCCGGACGGCCCGCCGTGACCGCCGCGACCCGGGCCGTCCGGTTCCGAGCGGTCCTGAGCCAGGTCCGGATCGGCTACCTGACCCCGTGGTCCTACCGCAGCTCGATGCTGTTGTCGCTGGTCGTGGTCGCGATCCAGGTCGTCCTGTACGCGGTCGTCTGGCGGGCCATCTACGCCGGCCACGACGAGCCGGTCGCCGGGGCCGACGTCCGGCAGGCGGTCGGCTACGCGGTGCTCGGCATCACCGTGGCCGGGGTGCTGGACACCTGGCCCGGCCAGTCCATCGAGTGGCGGGTCCGGGAGGGCCTGATCGGGATCGACCTGACCCGCCCGATCGGGCTGCTGACCCAGAACCTCGCGGTGCAGACCGGTTTCGTGATCGCCGCGCTGCCGACGGTGCTGGTCGGTCTCGGCGCCGGCCTGCTGGTCGGCGGGCTGACGGCGCCGGCCGACCCGGCGGCCGCGCTCGCGTTCATGATCAGCCTGGTGCTGGCGTTCGGCGTCTCGCAGTTGATCACGCTGCTGATGGGACTCACGTCGTTCTGGACGCTCGAGGTCGGCGGCATCCAGATGGCGTTCGCGGTGGTCCGCACCTTCCTGTCCGGCTCGGTGCTGCCGCTCTGGTTCATGCCCGGCTGGCTGCAGGCGGTCGCGACCGCGCTGCCGTTCCAGGCGGCCACGTTCACCCCGGTCTCGATCTACTTCGGCCGGCCGCCGGGCGGCCTCGCGATGGCTCTCGGCGTGCAACTGTTCTGGGTCGTCGTGCTGGCCCTGCTGGCCGCGCTGGTCTGGTCCCGGGCCCGGCACCGGGTGGTGGTCCAGGGTGGCTGACGCCTTCACGCTCCGGCCGCCGTCCCTGCTGCGGCAGTACGTGGTGTTGCTGCGGATCGGGCTGTCGTCGGCGCTGCAGTACCGGACCGACTTCGTGCTGACCGCGATCGGGGCGATCTGCTACGAGGCGGTGTCGTTGGCGTTCGTCGGGGTGGTGGTGTTCGCGTTCGGCGGGATCGGCGGCTGGGGCCTGGTCGAGGTCGCCTTCGTGTACGGCATCCGTTCGATGGGCCACGCCCTGCACAGCTTTCTGTCCGGTCAGCTCTGGGCCACCGACCGGATCGTCCGGGACGGCGAGTTCGACCGCTACCTGCTCCGGCCGGTCGACCCGCTGGTGCAGCTGCTGACCCGGCGGTTCACCGTGACCGCGTTCGGCGACCTCGCGTTCGGCCTGGTGGTGCTGGTGATCACCGCGGCCGCGGCACCGATCGCCTGGACGGGCTGGACGGTGACGTACCTGATCCTGGCGGTGATCGGCAGCGCGGTCCTGGAGTCGGCGGTGATGCTGGCGCTGTCCGCCTTGTCGTTCCGGCTGCTGGTCAGCATGCCGCTGTTGCGGGTGGTGGACCAGGTGTTCGTCACCTTCGGCCCGTACCCGCTCAGTGTCTTTCCACGTGCCGTCGCCTACCTGCTGACCTTCCTGCTGCCGTTGGCGTACGCGGCGTTCTTTCCGGCCGCCGTCCTGCTCGGCCGGACCGACGAACTGTTCGTCCCGCTCTGGCTTGCGCTCGCGTCACCGGCGATCGGCGTCGCCCTCTACGTCCTCGCGGTGATCTTCTTCCGCCGGCAGCTGCGCCACTACGCCAGCCCCGGCCACTAGGACCGATCAGGCGTCGGCCCAGGCCACGTGCCCGCGCACACCCGCGACCGTGAAGCCGGCCTGTTCCAGCAGTGCGGGCGCGGTGCCGTACGGACCGGGCTCGGACATCGTGACGATGAGCCGGCCGCCGTCGGTCAGCAGGTCCGCGCGGAGCCGGGTGAGCAGGTCGGCGCGCCGCTCCAGCAGGACGGCGTCGGGCCGGACCTGCAGGGTGTCGAAGCGGAGCCCGCCCGGCGCCGTCCAGGTCTGCATGTTGCCGACCCAGAGCCGGTCCGCCCAGTGCGGCAGCCGTTGCCGGGCCAGCCGGATCAGGTCCGCGCCGAGGTCCATCCCGTACGGCTCGACGGCGATCCCGCGTTCCGCGCACCAGGCCTGCACGCACTCCATCAGGTATCCGTTGGCACAGCCGACGTCGAGGAAGGTGCCGTCCCGCTCGATCGCCTCGGCGACCGGGCGCCGGCTGCGCTCCCAGTCCTCGAGCGTCCCGCTGTTGCCGGACTGTCCCCAGGGCGTGTCCGCCCGCAGGTAGGCCGCCTGCCAGCGCAGGTTGTCGGCGGCGGTCTGGGCATCGGTCCGGGCCTGCCGCGCCTCGGCCGCGTCGACGACGAAGCGGGCCCCGACCGGGTCGCCGGCCGCGGCCAGCCGGGCGGCCAGCCGGTCCGGGGTGAGGTGTTCCAGCGCGACCTCGCGACCCGCGGGGGCGCCGGTGGCGAAGCCGAAGACCTGCAGCCCGGCGGCCGGGTCGGCCGGGTCGAGATCCGCGACAGCGACGGTCCGCATCCCCTGGATCCGGAAGCCGTGCGTCTGCTGCGGCACCCGCAGCGTGGTGTCGTACAGCCAGTGTTCGCCGGCGGCGACGTCGCTGGTGCTGAGTGCGGGCCCGCCGTCGGCGGCGACGACGCACTCGCCCTCGGGGAGCAGCAGGAGAAGGGTGATCCGGCGGACCCGGTCGGGCTCGGGATCGTCGGGAACCGTGCGGTAGGAGGCCGAAGCGGGCATCACCGGATTCTCGCCCGGTCCCGCGGCCGATGGCCCGGCGCAGGCGTGCCGCGGATCGCGCTGCGCGTGTCGCGGTCGGGCGCCGGCTACCGGGCCGGGCTCTTCGTCTTCCGGCGCAGCCCGAACATCGGCCGGTCCACGTCCGGCGCCTCCCCGGGAGTCGCGCTGATCAAGGCGCCGAACCAGCGGGTCCGGTCGGACTGGTCGATCAGGATCGCCTTCACGAACAGCGTCGCCGGCACCGCCAGCAGCGCGCCCAGTCCGCCGAGGATGAAGGACCAGAAGATCAACGAGATGAACGCGACGGTCGGCGTGATGCCCACCGCGTCGCCGGTGAACTTCGGCTGGATCAGGGTCTGGATGAGGAAGTTGATCACGCAGAACGAGATGATCACCGCGAGCATGTCGCGCAGCCCGTTGTCGCCGCCGCTGAGCAGGGCCAGCAGGGCCGGCGGGATCATGCCGACGACGAAGCCGACGTTCGGGATGTAGTTGGTGACGAAGGCGAACACGCCCCAGGTGACCGCCAGCGGTACGCCGATGATCGACAACGCGATCACGTCGAAGATGGACACGATGAAGCCGAACAGCGAGGTCACGATCCAGTACTTGCGGACGTTCCGGGCGAAGGTCTCCAGGGCCTCCGCGACCCGCGGCCGGGCCTCCCTGATGATCGCCATCCGGGGCGCGATCCCGGACGCGTCGAAGGCCAGGAAGACGACCACGGTGACCATCAGCGCGCCCAGCGACAGCCAGTTGGTGATGCCGCTGAGCAGCGTCTGCGCGATCCCGGTCAGCGAGCTGGGGTCGAAGTTGTCGAAGAAGGACTGGAACTGTTCGGTGCCGACGCCGAAGCCGGCCAGGGTGTCCAGCACGATGTTGTAGAGCCGGATGAACGCCTCGCCGTACTTCGGCAGGGTGGTCGCCAGCTGCGTGATCGACAGCGCGATCGAGCCGAGGATGACGATCAGGATGCCGTAGATCGTGAACAGGGCGATGGTGCTGGCCAACCAGGCCGGGACGCCGACCTTGCGCAGCCAGACCCGGAACGGATGCACGGTGATCACCAGCGTGAGGACCAGGAACACGGGGCCGGCGATGTCGGAGATCGCCTTCACCCCCATCGCCGCGACGACGATGCCGGCGGCGACCAGGACGCCCCAGAGCGGCGGTGACCAGCCCGGGCCGGGGTCGGCTCGGCGGCTCGTGCGTTCGAGGCCGCTGCGACGCGTACGTGGACCCGGCATCTGTTCCTCCCGCTCACCTGACCTGGCGTCGCGAGTGTAGTTCTCCCCGGTGACCGCCGGTCGAAGGAACGGGACACCGGGACCACGGTCGGACATCCGGATCCTAGGGTGAGACTCATGACAGACATTCCGTACGCCGACCGCCCGTTCCGGGTGGGCGTCCAGCTCCAGCCGCAGCACGCCGACTACTCCGCGTTGCGCGAGGCGGCCGCCGCGGCCGAGGAGGCCGGGGTCGACGTGATCTTCAACTGGGACCACTTCTTTCCGCTCTCCGGTGAACCCGACGGCCTGCACTACGAGTGCTGGACGATGCTGGGCGCCTGGGCCGAGCAGACCAGCCGGGTCGAGATCGGCGCCCTGGTCAGCTGCAACTCGTACCGCAATCCCGAACTGCTCGCCGACATGGCCCGGACCGTCGACCACATCAGCAACGGCCGGCTGATCCTCGGCATCGGGGCCGGCTGGTTCGAACGCGACTACGACGAGTACGGCTACGAGTTCGGCACCGCCGGCTCCCGGCTGGCCGACCTGAAGCAGGCGCTGCCCCGGATCAAGGACCGCTGGTCGAAGCTCAACCCGGCGCCGACCCGGGACATCCCGGTGCTGATCGGTGGCGGCGGTGAGAAGAAGACGCTGCGCTACACGGCCGAGCACGCCACCATCTGGCACGGCTTCGGCGACGCCGAGACGCTCAAGCACAAGAACGCGGTGCTGGACGACTGGTGCGCGCAGATCGGCCGCGACCCGGGCGAGATCGAGCGGTCGACCGGCGTCAACGGCAGCCCGGAGGAATCGGCCCAGGGCCTGGTCGATGTCGGGGTACGGCTGGTGACGATCACGACCGACGGCCGGGTGGACTACGACCTGACCCGGGTCAAGGAGTGGGTGGCCTTCCGCGACGAGTTCAACGCGGCGTAGGCTGCAGCGGTCAGGTAAGACTGAAGGGCCGGCGGATTCGAAAATCCGCCGGCCCTTAGCGCATTCGTCGACCCCCCTGAGTGCCGACGAATCAGACTGTGGCTGGTACCCCTCCCCGTGCTGGGTACCTGTCCAACTGCCCCCCTTGCGTAAAGAATCATCACCCGGCAGCCTCTGCAGGCCCGCCAGGATCCCTCAAGAGTTACGCAAGGTCTGCACAAAACTCACATGAGCCGTTACAGCGGACCTCAGGACCCGTGCCACCGAGGTCCGATACCCCGAGGACCAACGCCGTCGTCGGGGTACCCGGAACTCCGGACCGGCGACCGATGGCGGATGCGGTGCTCCGAGTCATTCTTGAGTCATGGATGCAACACAGGTCATCATCACGGTGCTGGCGGTCATCGGGATCGTCGTGGTCGGAGTGCTCGCGATCGTCCCCACCATGTTCGACGTGTCGGCCCGTGCGGCGAAGGCTCCGCGCAGCCGCAGCCACGTCGACCTGGCCGCCTGACCCCGAGCCATTTGGCCGGTACGGCAGAATCCAGGACGTGGTGAGCTTCGAGCGGTACGTCGCCATCGGTGATTCCGCCACCGAGGGTCTTGAGGACCCCGACGGCAACGGTGGCTACCGCGGCTGGGCCGACCGGCTCGCGCAGCACATCGCCGACGGCCAGGACGAGCCGGTCGACTACGCCAACCTCGCCGTCCGCGGACTGCGGCTGGACGAGATCCGCAACACCCAGTTCGACGACGCACTGGCCCTGAAACCCGATCTGATGACCGTCTTCGGCGGAGTCAACGACGTTCTTGCCTTCGGCTGCGACTACGACCAGCTCGCCGCGACGCTCGCCGAGATGTACAGCGAGGCTCGCGGCAACGACATCACCGTCGTCACCTTCACCATGCCCGACCCGACCGCGATCAACCCGTTCGGGCGCCGGCTCCGGGACCGGATGTTCCGGCTGAACGATCTGGTCCGGGCCGAGGCCGCGCGGTACGGCGTGATCGTGCTGGACCTGCAGGCCTATCCGATGGCCGGCGATCCCCGGCTCTGGTACGCGGACAAGCTGCACGGCAACCCGCTGGGCCACGAGCGGGTCGCCCGCGGGCTGGGCTGGCGGCTCGGCATCGACGGGTTGGACGAGTCCTGGGCCGAGCCGCTGCCGCCGGAGTCGACCCGGTCGGTCCGGGAACAGATCACCGAGGAACTCGACTGGGCAGTGACCCACCTGGCGCCGTGGCTCGGCAAGGGGATCCGCGGCATTCCGCACGGCGACGGGATCGTCGCGAAGCGCCCGGTGCCCACGGTCGTGGCGAAGTCGGTGAGTCAGTCGACCGGGTCCGGCACCTCGATGCCCCGCTCGGCCGCCCGCCGCGCGCCCCAGTCGTAGAGCGCCTGCAACACCGGGGCGAGACTCTGCCCCTCCTCGGTCAGCCGGTACGAGACCGGCGCCGGCACCTCCCCGTCGTCCTCGTGCACGCGCCGCTCGACCAGTCCGTCCGCCTCCAACCGGCGCAGCCGCTGGGTGAGCATCTTCTCGCTCAGGCCGGGGATCCGCCGGCGCAACTGCCCGTACCGGTGCACGCCCTCCTTGAGGTGGGCCAAGATCACCGGGGTCCAGCGGCCGGCGATCGCGTCGACGGCGACCTCGACCGCGCAGGAGTAGCCGCGTTTGTTCATCGACACCTCACCCGGCCCTCCACGCACCGGAAAGTGCGTACTTGCGGATCCGTACCGGCTCGACTCTAGTTTCTGTACGTGATCACCGAATACATCCGCTACCGGATCCCGGCCGACCGCGCCGACGCGTTCGAGGAGGCCTACCGCCGGGCGGCCGGACAGTTGGCCGTCGCGCCGCAGTGCGTCGACTACGACCTGTCCCGGTGCGAGGAGGAGCCCGAGAGCTACATCCTGCGGATCGGCTGGACCTCGACCGATGATCATCTTCGGGGCTTCCGGGGCGGCGAGCACTTCGGCCCGTTCCTGGCTGCGATCGGGGATTTCGTGCCGCTGATCGAGGAGATGCGGCACTACCGGACGACCGGGATCGCCGGGGCGGGCGGTTCGGCGCCGAGCCTGTACGACTGGGCCGGTGGCATCGACGCGCTGGAACGGCTGACCGAGGAGTTCTACCGGGTGGTGATCACCGACGAGCTGCTGGCGCCCGTGTTCGCCGGGATGTCGGGTGATCACCCGAAGCACGTCGCGGCCTGGCTCGGCGAGGTGTTCGGCGGCCCGGCGGCGTACTCGCGTGATCATGGCGGCCACGCCGGCATGGTGCGGCACCACCTGGGCCGGGCGATCACGGAGGAGCAGCGGCGCCGCTGGGTCACCCTGCTGCTCGACGCGGCGGACCGGGTCGGCCTGCCCGACGACCCCGAGTTCCGCGCCTCGTTCGTCGGGTACCTCGAATGGGGCAGCCGGATGGCCGTCGTCCTGTCCGCCCCGGACGCCCGGCCCGACTTCGACGAGCCGATGCCCACCTGGACCTGGTCCCGGCCGCCCTGGACCCCCGAGTCCTGACCGCGAGCCCGAGTCCTGACCGCCACCGGCGGCCCCGGCGCAACGAAGGGGTGGGGTTGTCGACATTCCCGCGTCCATCGGGGCGGAACACGGTGGGGTTGTCGACACTCCCGCGCCGTCGGGGCCGAACCGGTGGGATTGTCTACATCCCCGCGCCCGTCGGGGCGAACCCGGTGGGGTTGTCGACATTCCCGCGCCCATGGGGGCGAACCCGGTGGGGTTGTCGACATTCCCGCGGGAACGGGGGCCGAGCTCGGTGGGGTTGCGGCCGCGAGGTCAGTGGGAGACGGCGTGGGGGCGGTGGGCCGGGTCGCTGGTGGGGCGCCCGGAGCCGGGCCGGCGGACGGCCGGCCTGAGTTCGACCGGACCGGCGGCCGGGGCTTCGGCGCGCTGCGCGGTCGCGGGCAGGGCGAGTTGGGCGGTGAGGCCGCCGCCGGAGTCGGCGCGCAGGGTGAGCGTGGCGTCCAGTGAGCGGGCCAGGTTCTGCGTGATCGCCAGGCCGAACCCGTGCGCAGCCGGGCCGCTCCGGGTCTCCGGCGTCGGCCGCAGCGCGTGTTCGACCTCGCGCTGGCTCATCACCTCACCCGTGTTGGAGATCGTGATCGTCGGCTGACCCCAGCCGCGGCTGGTGCCGACCCAGACCGTCCCGTGTCGCCGGTTGTACCGGATCGCGTTGTCCAGCAGCCGATCGACGATGCCGCGCAGGATGGTCCGGTCGGTCTCGGCCCGGACGTCGTCGATGTCGAAGATGATCTTGACCTGGTGGTGCAGCCGCAGCGCCTCCAGCCCGACCGCGGACTCGACGATGACGTCGTCCAGGTTGGTCGCGGTGATCATGGGCTCGACGGTGCCGGACCGGGACAGGGCCATCAGGCCGTCGACCAGGTCGAGTGATCGTTGGTTGGCGTAGGACAGCTGTTCGATGAGGTGTTGCGTCCGGGCCGTGATCAGCCAGTCGTTGGCGGCCGCGTCGAGCAGCTGCCGGGTCGTGGCCAGCTGGGTCGGCAGCTCGGTCTCGGCGATCGCGGTGAACCGGCGGCGGGCCTCGAGCTGGTGGTCCAGCCGGGACAGCATCCGGTTGAAGCTGCCGGCCAGCGCGACGAGCTCGTCGCGGCTGGAGACCTTGGCCGGTTCGCCGACCTCGAGCTGCCCGCCGGGCGGGCCCTGGGCGGCCCGGGTCGCCGCGGCGTTGAGATCGTTGAGCGGACGGAGCACGCCACCGGTGATCATCCAGGTGACCAGGGTGGTGCCGGCGATCAGCGTGATCAACGCGACCACCGAAACGATCATGAGCGCGTCCAGCAGGCGCCCGGTGCCGCCGGTCAGCAACGGATCCGGCACCAGCCGGACGGCGACGTTGACCGCGACCAGTGCGGTGGTGGCGGCGATCGCGGCCAGGATCCCGTACACGATCGTCAATTGGGCGCGCGTACTGACGCGACGGCGCAGTCGTCGCCAGCTGAACAGGAAGGCCCGGCCGAGCGTGACGTGTTGCGCGGTCATGACCGTTGTTCCGTGATGATCAAACGGCGCATATCAATCCCCCGATCGACAGTGTCGATTATGCGCAGATTCCTGCCGTGGCGGGCGTAATCGGGGGTAATCGAGCGTGGCGTGTCTGGCGTCGTTCCGGACCCGCACTAAAGGCTGTCGAAGCCTGCCCCGAACCTGTCGAAGAGTGTCGGGCCCGATCGGGCTCGCTCTTCGACAGGTCCAGGGAGTTGATCAGCCGACCGGGCTCAGCTCGGTCCGGACCTGCCGGGCCGCGGCGACCAGATGGCGCAGCGACTCCTCCACCTCGGCATAGCCCCGGGTCTTCAGACCGCAGTCCGGGTTGGCCCAGAGCCGTTCGGCGGGCAGGGTCTGCCCGGCCAGCCGCAAGGCCTCGATCATCTCCTCGACCGGCGGGACCCGCGGCGAGTGGATGTCCCAGACGCCCGGGCCGACCTCGCGCGGATAGCCGGCCTCGGACAGTTCGCCGACGACCTCCATCCGGGACCGGGCCGCCTCCAGGCTGATCACGTCGGCGTCCATCGCGACGATCGCGTCCACGATGTCGCCGAACTCGGCGTAACACATGTGGGTGTGGATCTGGGTCGCGTCGGTCACCCCGGCCGTGGACAGCTGGAACGCCGCGACGGCCCAGTCCAGGTAGCCCGGCCGGTCGGCCCGGCGCAGCGGCAGGGTCTCCCGCAACGCCGGCTCGTCCACCTGGATCACCCGGATCCCGGCGCTCTCCAGGTCGGCCACCTCGTCCCGCAGGGCCAGCGCCACCTGCCGAGCGGTGTCGCCGAGCGGTTGATCATCGCGGACGAACGACCAGGCCAGCATGGTCACCGGGCCGGTCAGCATGCCCTTGACCGGACGGTCCGTCAGGCCCTGGGCGTACGAGGCCCAGTCCACCGTCATCGGCCGCGGCCGGGACACGTCGCCGACGATGATCGGCGGCCGCACGCACCGGGTCCCGTACGACTGCACCCAGCCGTTGCGGGTGCTCAGGAACCCGACCAGCTGATCGGCGAAGTACTGCACCATGTCGTTGCGTTCCGGCTCTCCGTGCACCAGCACGTCGACGCCGAGCTCCGTCTGCAGCTTGATCACTTCGGCGATCTCGTCCCGCATCGCCTGGTCGTACGCGGTGTTGTCGATCTTCTTCGCCCGCAGGTCGGCCCGGGCCTGGCGCAGTGTCGTGGTCTGCGGGAACGAGCCGATCGTCGTGGTCGGGAAGGCCGGCAGCTTGAGTTGATCATGCTGGGCCTCGGCCCGGACCGGGTACGCCGAGCGACGCCGGAGTTGATCATCGGTGACGGTGGCCAGTCGCTCCCGTACCGCTTGATCACGGACGATCGGCGACGTCGCGCGGGACGCCAGCCGGGTCGCGTTCACGGTCAGCTCGCCGGCCACCGCGTCCCGGCCCTGGTTCAGGGCGCGGGCCAGAATCGCCAGCTCCTCGAGCTTCTGGTCGGCGAACGCCAGCCAGCCGGCCACGGTCGGGTCGAGGTCCGGCTCGTCGGTGACGTCGATCGGCACGTGCAGCAGCGACGACGAGGACGACACGTCCAGCCGGTCCACCAGGCCGAGCAGGGTGCCGAGCTTGCCCAGCGCCGCGGCCAGGTCGGTCCGCCACACGTTGCGGCCGTCGACCACCCCGGCGATCAAGCGTTTGCCGGCCAGTCCGGGCTGCCCGGCCAGATCATCGAGACTGGCCGAACCCGGACCGACAAGATCAACAGCGAGCCCCTCGACCGGTGCCGACACGACCACCGGGGCCGCGTCACCGAGCCGGTCGAAGTAGCTGCCGATGATGATCTTGGGCCGGTTCGGTACCGCGGCCAGGGTGGCGTAGGCCTCCCGGAACCGCTCCAGGTCGGCCGGATCGAGGTCGGTGACCAGCACCGGCTCGTCCAGCTGCACCCACTCGGCGCCGGCCTCGGCGAGCCGGCCGAGCAGCTCGGCGTAGACCGGAATCAGCTTGTCCAGCAGGGAGATCGGCGCGAAGTCCGGGTCCTCGGCGGCCTTGGCCAGCAGCAGGAACGTGACCGGCCCGACCAGCACCGGGCGTGCAGCGACGCCGAGCTCGGCCGCCTCGGCCAGCTCGTCGATGATCTTGGTCGGGTCGAGCGCGAACTCGGTGCCGGCGGACAGCTCGGGCACCAGGTAGTGGTAGTTGGTGTCGAACCACTTGGTCATCTCCAGCGGCTGCACCCGGTCGTCGCCGCGGGCCATCGCGAAGTAGCGGTCCAGCCGGCCGGCGTCGGTCGTGGTGTCCGGCACCGCCTCGGCATGGCGGGGCGGGATCGCACCGACCATCCAGGCGGTGTCCAGCACGTGGTCGTACAGCGAGAAGTCGCCGACCGGCACCTCGCCGAGCCCGGCGTCGCGGAGCCGCTCCAGCCGTTGCCGGCGCAGCGTCGCCGCGGTGTCGAGCAGGGCGGCGGCGTCCGTGCCGCCCTTCCAATAGCGTTCGATGGCGCGCTTCAGTTCGCGGCGCCGGCCCTGTCGGGGATAACCGTGGGTCGTGGCAATCGAAGTCATCTGAAGAGAACTCTCCTTCGCGAGTCCTGCTGATCCGCCGGAGGAGGGCAGCGCCGGAAGAGCTTCCGGCCGACCCTCCCTCGGGATCGTCACCTCCGCCAGGCGGGCGCCGGGCGGACGGCTGGCAGGTCTTCGGACTCGAGGGCACGGGGCGGACCCACCTACTGGCCGTCGCTTCCCAGGCCGGAGCCCAGTGCTTGGTGACGGCGGTCGTTCCCTGATACCGCTGCGGGGCAGTCCCGGATTCGCACCGGGTTCCCTTGTCCAGCCGCACCCAACACCCTATGCGCGTCGCGACCGGTTCTTTCGGTGATCTCACCACGGAACCGCCGAACCGGGCGCCTAATAGGACCATGACCTCACCGGCGCCGACGAGGCTCGTGGCGGTACGCGCCGCCCGGCTGTTCGACGGGGCGAGCGGCACGCTGATCGCCGACCCCTGCGTCGTGCTCGACGGGACCAAGATCGTCGAGATCACCTCCGGCACCGCCGCGCCGGAGGGCGCGACGGTCGTCGAGTTCGCCGGCGCGACGCTGCTGCCCGGCCTGATCGACACCCACGTCCATCTGTGCTTCGACGCCAGTGACGATGTGGTCGCGCGGCTCGCCGAGCGCGACGACGAGGCCGTGCTGACGGCGATGACCGCGGCCGCCCGGTGTGCGGTCCGGGCCGGGGTGACGACCGTCCGCGACCTCGGCGACCGGGACTACCTGAGCCTGCAGTTGCGGTCACGGGCCGCGACGGACCCGACGCTCCCGACGATCGTCGCCGCCGGTCCGCCGCTGACCACGCCGAACGGCCACTGCCACTTCCTCGGCGGGGCCGCGTCCGGGCTCGAGGGCGTACGGGCAGCGGTCCGGCAGCGGGCCGACCGCGGCGTCGACGTGATCAAGGTGATGGCCAGCGGCGGCCAGCTCACGCCGGGCACGCACTCCGAACGGCCGCAGTTCTCGCCGGCGGACCTGCGTGCGGTCGTCGAGGAGGCGCACCGGCTCGGCCTGCCGGTGACCGCCCACGCCCATGGCACCCAACCCGTGCTGGACGCGCTCGCCGCGGGGGTGGACGGGCTCGAGCACGCCTCGTTCCTCACCACCGACGGCGTGGACCGGCCGTCGGACGAGCTGCTCCGGGAACTGGCCACGCTGCGGGTGCAGCTCGGACTGACGCTCGGCATCGCCAACGTGCCGGGAGTCGCTCCGCCGCCGGACATCGTGGCCCGGATCCCCGCGCTGATGGAGAACGTGCGGCGGATCGTGGCGTCCGGCGCGCTCGTGGTCATCGGCACCGACGCCGGGATCGCACCGATCAAGCCGCACGACGTGCTGCCGCTCGGTGTCGCCCAGCTGGCCGACCTCGGCCCGTCAGCGCTGGCGGCCCTGACGGCTGCAACCTCGATCGCCGCGGAGGTGTGCCGACTCGGTGACCGGAAGGGACGGCTGGCACCCGGCTACGACGCCGACCTGGTCGCTGTCGACGGCAACCCGCTGGAGGATCTCGCCGCGCTGCTGCGGGTGCGCGCCGTCTTCGTCCGGGGCACCCGGCTCGCCGATTGAACCCGGATCAAGCCTGCAGCGCGCGGCGCCGGACCAGTTCGGTCTTGGCGTACTTGCCGATCTGGTGGGTCGCGACGCCGTCCATCACGGCACCGACGCCGCCGCCGATCAGCGGGATCCGTTTGGTCACGAGCAGGGCCAGGTTGCGGCCGCCGACCGCGGCGAGCAGCCCGGACACGACGGCCTGGGCGACCGCGGCGTCCAGCGTGGGGTCGAAGACCGGGGCCGTGGCGACGGCCAGCGGCGAGGTGGGGAACTTGCCCTCCGCGATCCGCTTGGCGACCTGTTCGCCGCCGAGCAGGCACATCAGCAGGGCGGTCCGGACGCGGGGATCGTCGAGGTCGTACCCGCGCAGGTGGGCGATCGCGGCGACCATCCGGACCTGGACCACGGCGACGCCGGTCAGGTTCGCCGGCAGCGCGACCGGCAGCGTGGCCAGCCCGCCGATGTTGGTGACGAAGCCCTGGGCGGAGCCGAGCATGACGTGCGACTCGATCACGGACTCGACCGCGTCGTCGACGTACCCGGCGCACTTGGTCAGGTGCTTCCCGGCGGCATGCTTGGCGCTCGGCAGCCGGCCGATCCCGTCGATCGCCGCCTCGACGACCCGGCGCAGCACGCCGCCCGCCGCCTGCGGACCCTGGGTCCGGATCGGTTCGAGCGAGCGTGCGATGTTGCGACCGAACTCCTGCGCTGACGGCATCCGACCTCCCGGGCCACGAAAATCACCACCAGCGTACGTCCACGGGGGTGACGGCACGTCGCCCGCGCCCGGGCGGCACAATCGGGGGCATGCAGCCGTCGCCGTTCGGCCCTCCGGCGGACTGGCCGGACGAGGACCTGATCGGGTACTCGCACGGGTTCGACCTGGGACTGGTCGTCGCGGCCTACCGCACCGGCGTGTTCCCGATGCCGATCGGCCGGGGCACCATGGGCTGGTTCTCCCCGGTCCGGCGCGGGGTGCTGCCGCTGGACGGACTCCGGGTCAGCCGTTCCCTGCGCAAGATGCTCAAGCGGTACGAGATCCGGGTGGACACCGCCTTCGACGCGGTGCTGGACCGGTGCGCCGACCCGAGCCGCGAGGGCTCCTGGATCAACGGCGAGATCCGGGCCGTCTACACCGAGCTGCACCGGGCCGGCGTGGTCCACTCGGTCGAGGCCTGGACCCTTGACGACCGGCTGGCCGGCGGCCTCTACGGGGTCGGCCTGGGCGGACTGTTCGCCGGCGAGTCGATGTTCCATGACGCCGAGATCGGCCGGGACGCGTCCAAGGCCGCGCTGGTCGGGCTGGTCGAATTGCTCCGCGCCGCCGGGCCGGAGGAGAGCCGGCTGCTGGACGTGCAGTGGCAGACGGATCACCTGGCCACGCTCGGCGTGGTCGAGCTGGATCGGGCCGACTATCTGGACCGGTTGCCGGCGGCGCTGCAGCTCACGCCGCCGGTCTGGCGGGCCGGAGTGTTCACTCCGGAGGCACCCGCCGCCCGGCCGAGCCGGTGACGGACTAACATCCGGCCAGTGCAGGACGAGCGGAAGACTGTCCGGTTGAACCGGTTCTGGTCCGGCCAGGTCGAGCCCCTCGACGTGCTGCTGGTCGTCTTCGCGGCCGCGGCGGTCGCCGGGGTGGTGACCTGCGTGTACGTCGCGATCTGGCTGCGGTCCACCCAGCCGGCGATCTCCGGCGCGGTCGCGATGATGGCGATCGTGCTGGCGCTGGCGTTGGGCGGGATCGGCTGGCTCGGCGTCCGCGGCCGGACCGTCCAGGTGGGCCTGGCCCGGTCCGGGGTGGTGCTCGGCAGCGGTGAGTCGCGGCTGGTGATCCCGTGGACCGACGTGGCCCGGATCGTGGTCGAGGACTCCGACGGCAACGGCAAGTTCCTGCCGGTCCGGATCCAGCTGAGCGACATGGCCGCGGAACTGGACGACCCGATCGTGAGCCGGATGTTCGGCGGCGACGGGCTGGCGCTGTCCCCGATGGGCGGCCTGCCCGCGCACCGGCTGGACAAGGTGGCCGGCTGGGCCGAACACCGCCTCGAGCTCGTCTAGCCCCATTCGTCGGTCCCGGCGAATAGATTTGGTGTCATGCCGGAGATGCCTGAGGTCGAATCCCTCGTACGGTTCCTGCGGCCGGTCTGCGTCGGCCGGACGATCGCCCGGGTGGACCTGGTCGCGTTCAGCGCCCTGAAGACGTACGATCCGCCGCTGACCGCCCTGTCCGGGCTGGAGATCGACGGCGTCGAGCGGCACGGCAAGTTCATCGACATCGGTGCGCAGGGCCTGCACCTGGTGTTCCATCTGGCCCGGGCCGGCTGGCTGCGCTGGAAGGACGAGGTCTCGGACAAGCCGCCGCCTCGCAAGGGTCCGTTGGCGCTGCGGTTCCGGCTGGACGACGGCTCCGGGTTCGAGCTGACCGAAGCCGGCACCCAGCGCAAGCTCGCCGTCCACGTCACCGCCGACCCGTCGAGCATCCCGCATGTGGCGACGCTCGGCCCGGACCCGTTGTCGGACGCGTTCGACGCCGAGGTGTTCGCCGATCTGCTGCAGCGCGCCGGCCGGTCCCAGCTGAAGGGCGTGCTGCGGGACCAGAAGATCATCGCCGGGATCGGCAACGCCTACTCCGACGAGATCCTGCACGTTGCCAGGCTGAGCCCGTTCAAGGGCGCCAACACGCTCACCGACGAGGAACGGGACCGGCTCTTCACGGCGATCAAGGAAGAGCTGGCCGGCGCCATCGAACGGGCCGAGGGGCTGGCCGCGAAGGATCTCAAGGGGGAGAAGAAGGCCGGGCTGCGGGTGCACGGCCGCAAGGGCGAGACCTGCCCGGTCTGCGGCGACACGATCGCCGAGGTGTCCTTCCACGACTCGTCGCTGCAGTACTGCCCGACCTGCCAGACCGGCGGCAAGAAGCTCGCCGACCGCCGACTGTCGAAGCTGCTCAAATGAGGGCCTATCTCGCCGCGATCTGGTCCATGATCAAGTTCCGCTTTTCCCGGAAGACAGGTGATCATGGGCGGGTGGACATGATCGAGATCGGACCGGACCAGGTGGACCAGCACGTACGGGACGGCTGGACCCTGTTGGACGTACGAACCGACGGCGAATGGGCCGACGGCCGGATCGAGGGCGCGCAGCACCTGCCGCTGGACCAGCTGATCGCCCGGCTGGACGAGGTGCCGGACCGGGTGGTCTGCGTCTGCGCGGTCGGCGCCCGGTCCGCCCAGGCGGCGAGCTACCTGGCCGCGCAGGGCCGCGAGGCGGTCAACCTGGCCGGCGGTGTCTACGCCTGGCAGTCCTCCGGCCGCGCCCTGACCCGCTAGCCGGCGTCAGCGGTGCAGTTCATCCCCGGCGCCGGCGCGTGTCTGACCAGCACCAACGTGCTGTCCGGCGCGGGCCGGGTCAGGTGGATGGTGCGTGAGGAGTCACGAGCCTCCGCCGACAACGGCTGGCGGATCTTCTCCGACGTCGACACCAGCGAGTACCTGGCGGACGCGGCGAACCTCAAGATCGTCGACTACAACCAGGTCTGCGAGATCGAGCCGGCGCTGATCGGGATCTGGGACCTGCCGGTCGGTTCCGACCTGCAGCTCGTCGATGAAGGTCAGGGCATCAAGATCGTCGACACCGACACCGGCCGGGAGCTCCCGACCGAGGCACTCTTCGTCCCACCGCAGTACCGCGACTGAACGAGCGCCTCTCACGCTGCGGCGAGCCCGGAGAAGATCAAGGAACCGCCCAGGCCGAACATGATCACGGCGATCGCGCCGTCGAGCAGGCGCCAGGTCAGCGGCTTGGCGAACACCGGCCGGAGCAGCCGCCCGGCGAACGCCAGAGTGAGGAACCAGAGCACGCTGGCTACGATCGCGCCGGCACCGAACACCCAGCGGCCGTCCGGCCCGTGCGTGTTGGCCACGGTGCCGAGCAGCAGCACGGTGTCCAGATAGACGTGCGGGTTCAGCCAGGTCAGCGCCAGCGCGGTGATGATCACCCGGGTCGCCGAAGCCGAGCCGCCGGTCTCGGCGTCGAGCGTCTGCCGCGGCCCCAGGGCGCGGCGGGTGGCCAGGATTCCGTACCCGATCAGGAAGGCGGCGCCGCACCAGCGCATCACGTCGATGATCACCGGCGCCTGCTGGACGATCACGCCGATGCCGCTGATCCCGAGCAAGATCAACACCAGGTCGGAGACGATGCAGATCGCCGCGACCACGCCGGCCCGCTCGCGGCTGATCGCCTGGCGCAACAGGTACGAGTTCTGCGCCCCGATCGCGACGATCAGGGACAGGCCCATGCCGAATCCGGCGGCTGCGGTGTGCATCACCCGACCGAATCTAGGTTCCCGACCGAACTCGTACCAGCTAAAGATTCTGAAGAATCATCACCATTGCTAATGTCGAGGGATGCAGGTCCAGTTCGAGCAGTTGACCACCTTCCTGGCCGTGCTGGAGGAGGGCACGTTCGACGCGGCCGCGCGCCGGCTGCAGGTGACACCCTCCGCGGTGAGTCAGCGGATCAAGGCGCTCGAGGTCGGCACCGGGCGGGTGCTGCTGCTGCGCAGCAAGCCGGTCCGGCCGACCGAGTCCGGCGAGGTGCTGGCCCGGCTGGCCCGGCAGACCGCCCTGCTCACCGAGGAGGCGGTGGCCGAACTCGGTGGCCCGGCCGACCCGGAGCACGGGCAGTCGGCCGAGATCCCGATCGTGATCAACGCCGACTCGCTGGCCACCTGGGCGCTGCCGCCGCTGGCCCGGCTGGCCGACCGGCACGGGCTGCGGTTCGATATCCACCGCGAGGACGAACAGCACTCCGTCGAGCTGCTCCGGGCCGGCTCCGTGATGGCGGCGGTGACCGCGATCGCCGATCCGGTGCAGGGCTGCAGCGTCCGCCGGCTGGGCCGGCTGCGCTACCTGCTGGTGGCCAGCCCCGACTTCGCCGAGCGCTGGCTGCCCGGCGGGCTGACCGTGGACAACCTGGCCCGGGCGCCGTTGCTGGCCTTCGACCACAAGGACGACCTGCAGCTGCGCTACCTGCGCCGGCGGACCCGGCGCCGGCTCCGGCCGCCGCAGCACTACGTGCCGTCGTCGGCCGAGTTCGCCCGGGCGGTGACCCTGTCGATGGGCTGGGGCCTGTTGCCGGAGCCGGACGTCCGGCCGCTGCTGGCCGACGGCTCGGTGATCCAGCCCGAGCCGAAGGCGTACCTGGACGTCGCGCTCTACTGGCAGCGGTGGCGGCTGCCGTCGCCGGCGCTCGACCTGGTCAGCGAGGCGATCGTCGAGGCGGCCTCGGTTGCGCTTCGGTGAACGGCGCGGTCGTACGATCCGGAAGGGTCCGTGACCATTCGTCCAACTCCGACCAGGCTCGGCGAGCCCCCTGGCGCGGATGTGTCAGACTGATCGCCGTGATTTCACCGGTGCATGCGGCCCGGCCGCAATCCCACCAGCTCTTCGCTCACCGTGGATTCTCCGGCCGCCAGCCCGAAATGACGATCGCCGCGTACCGCGCCGCGATCGACTGGGCCGGCGAGACCGGCACCCGCCTCGGCCTCGAGTGCGACGTCCAGTTCAGCGCCGACGACCAGCTGATCTGCCTGCACGACAGCCGGGTCGACCGGACCGCCACCACGACCGGCATCGCCTTCGAGTTCACGGTCGCCGAACTCAAGGCGCTCGACTTCGGGTCCCGCCAGACGCAGAACCCGTCCGAGGAACAGCGCATGCTGATCACGCTCGCCGAGCTGCTGGCCATGGTGGACGAGGCCCGGCAGCGCGGCGTCGACGTGACCCTGGCGATCGAGACCAAGCACCCGAACCCGCGCGGCCTGGACACCGAGGACCGGGTCGCCGCCATGCTCGCCGACTACGGCTGGACCCGGGCCGGCGCTCCGGTCCGGATCATCAGCTTCTCCATGGAGGCGCTGCTCAAGGTCGGCCGGCTGCTGCCGGAGCTGGAACGGACCTACCTGCAGCAGTTCGACTTCGGTGACTACGAGACCGGCGAACTGCCGGACGGCATCGAGGCGTTCGGCCCGGACCTCGCCATGCTGCGCGCCGATCCGGACTTCGTCGCCCGCGCCCACCGGCACGGCAAGCAGGTCCACCCGTGGACCCTGAACGAGCCCGACGACATCGACTTCGCCCTCTCGCTCGGCGTCGACGGCCTCACCACCGACTTCCCCGACCGCGCCCTGGACCGCCTGAACACTCCGGCCCGAGCCTGACCCTGACGCGCGGCCGGTGACCGGTTGCGGGGTCAGTCGCGGAGGACCGGGCAGGACATGCAGCGGGGGCCGCCTCGGCCGGAGCCGAGTTCGGAGCCGGACAGGGTGATCACCTCGATGCCGGCCGCCTCCAACCGGGAGTTGGTCTCGACGTTGCGTTCGTACGCGATGGCGACCCGCGGCTCGATCGCCAGCGTGTTGTTGCCGTCGTCCCACTGTTCGCGTTCCGCGGTCACCGGGTCGAGGCCGGTCGCGATCACCCGCAGCCGGTCGATGCCCATCGCCGTCGCGGCGGCCTCGAGGAACGGGGCCCGCTCGCCGATGATCAACTCGCGGCCGTCGCCGGGCCGGACCGGGATCGCGGACAGCCGGTCCGCCACGTTGGGATACATCACAACCGCGTCCACGTCGACCATGGTGCAGATCGTGTCCAGGTGCATGGTGGCCCGGTTCTGATCGATCGGTACGACCAGCAGTTGCTCGGCCAGACCATGATCGAAAACGGTCCGGGCGAACCGTTCGGCGCCGGCCGGCGTGGTCCGCTCACCGACGCCGACCGCGATCACGCCGGGCGCCAGGGCCAGCACGTCGCCACCCTCCAGGTGTTCCCGGGCCCAGCCGTGCAGCCGCGGTACGGACTCGAAGCGCGGGTGGAACGCGTAGATCAACTCGGTCAGCTGGGTCTCCCGCCGCCGGGCCGGCATGGCCAGCGAGGTGACCGCCACCCGGTCGCCGACCCAGACGCTCGAATCCCGGGTGAACAGGAGATTCGGCAGCGGATCGATCAGGAAGTCCTCGGCCGCGAGCAGCGACGACACCAGCCCGGTGGCCCGCAGCTCGTCGTTCCGCAGGCCCGCGATCAGCACGCCGGACAGCTCCTCCGGGCCGAGCTGGACGAGTTGATCACGCAGCTGGCGGCGAAGTTGATCACCGAGCCGGAGATCGGTCAGGACGCCGTCGATCGCGTCGGCGGCCGCGGTCGGCTGGGCCAGCGTCTCGATCAGCAACTGCTCCAGGTGCAGCACCTCGACGCCGCGCTCCCGCAGCACCGCGGCGAAGGCGTCATGTTCCTCGCGGGCCCGGCTCACCCACGGGATGCCGTCGAAGAGCAGCGCGTCGTTGTTCCGTGGGGTCAGCCGCCGCAGTTCCGGCCCCGGCCGGTGCAGCAGTACGGTGCGCAGCCGACCCACCTCGGACCGTACGCCGACCGGGCGCTGATCAACGTTCTCGGCCATAGCGCCTGACCCTACTCCCGCCCGCGGCGCCGGGCTTCGGATCCGAACGCGCGGCGACCAGCAGGAAACCACTAACCTTGCCCTGTGACTTCCCGGACACCGATCGCCTGCGTGATCTGGGCCAAGGACGCACAACGGCAGGTGGCCGACTGCGTCCGGGCCGCCGCAGCGCTGCCGGGAATCGACCCGGTGATCGTCTGCGACGACGGCAGCGCCGACGAGACCGCCAAGTACGCCGGCGCCGCCGGGGCGATCGTGGTCACCCATCAACGGGCCCGCGGCTGGGCCGCGGCGATGGAGTCCGCGGTCAACGCCCTCGGCATCCTGGAACAGCGGGACCGCCGCTCCGAGGCCGCCTCCCTGTTGCTGCTCTCCGCGACCGGCGCCCAGCCCGCCGACCTGGCTCCGCTGGTCGAGCCGATCCGGTCCGGCCGGGCCGACCTGACGATCGCCGTACCCACGGGGGAGGCGGCCGCTCCGGGCGTACCCGAGACGGCCGCGATGCGTGGCATCGCCGAGCTGACCGGCTGGACACCGCGGGCCCCGCTCGCCGTCGAACGCTGCCTGACCCGGCGGGCGTTCGAGCTGACCAGCCCGCTGGCCGCCGGCTGGGGCGGCGCGGTGAGCATGCTCGTCGACGTATGGCGAGCCGGCCTGACCGTCGAGGAGGTCGAACTCGACCGGCCCCGGCGAGAGTCCTCGCTCGACCTGACCGAACGGTTCGACCGAGCCGTCCAACTGGCCGAGGTGACCCGGGCCCTGGCCGCGCGCGGCCTGGTGCAGGCCGGGCTGTCCGAGTTCAAGGAGTCCGGCGGAATTCAAGGAATACTGAAGCGGTTCAAGCGATGACCCGAGCAATCAAGAAACCGGCGGGATCGAAGACCGCCGGGCCGGCCGGCTACGTTCCCGACGCCTGGCACCGTGACCACCGGATCGCACTGGCCATGATCATCGGCGCCACGGTGCTGACCTTGATCACCGGCTTCCTCGGCCCGTCGGCGGTCACCCTGACCCTGGGCGCCCGGTCCAGCCTGCTGCCGCCCTGGTACCTGCCGGACGGCAGTCCGAAGCCCAACGAATGGGTCGTCTCCACGATGATCTGGGCGGTGATCATCGTCGGCGGGGTCGGCCTGACCATCGCCCTGCGCGCCCTGTCCCGCGGCTGGCGCCCGGATCACCGCAAGATCTTCGGGCTCGGTACGGGGCTCAGCCTGGCCACCATCCTGGTGCCGCCGATGACCTCGGCCGACATCCTGATGTACGCGGCGTACGGACGGCTGCAGGTGACCGGCCACAACCCGTACGACACCACCCCTGCGGAGGTCTTCCGGACCGTCTACGACCCGGTGCTGCACCAGATCGAGCCGCCCTGGTGGGACGTGGTCAGCGTCTACGGGCCGATCACCTCCTGGACCCAGTGGGCCGCCAACATCATGGGCGGCGAGAACCTGCACGACATCGTCTTCTGGCTGCAGGTGTTCGTCGTGGTGCCGTTCCTGCTCGCCGGCGCGGGCATGGTCGTGCTGGCCCACGGCGACAAGACCCGGCAGGCCCGCACGGCGCTGCTCACGGTGGCCAACCCGCTGCTGATCTGGGCGGTGGTGTCCAGCGGTCACAACGAGGCGATGTCGGTGATGTTCGCGGTCGGCGGGCTGCTGCTGATGCGGAAGAGCCCGTTCGGCGCCGGGATCGGGATCGGCCTGGCCGGCTGCGCCAAGCTGAGCATCGGGCTGTGGGGCGTCGCCATGCTGTGGGCGTACCGGAAGGAACCGAAGAAGGCGCTGCTGCTCTGCCTGGGCGCCTCGATCCCGATGGCGCTCAGTTACGTGGTCTGGCAGCCGACCGCCCTGATCCGGGTGCTGAACAACACCACGTACGTCTCGGTCGGCTCCTGGCCGGACCTGCTGTTCCGGCTGTTCGGGCTGTTCCAGGGACCGCCGGCGATCAAGAAGGTCGCGCTGAACCTGGTCTGCTACGCGCTGATGGTGCTCGTGGTCTGGCTGCTGTCCCGGGTGCTGCCCTGGACCGCCGCGCCCGGGCTGTCCCGGGACGCGAACCCGCGCACCGATCCGCTCACCGTCGCCCTGCGGACGTCGGTCCTACTGGCGGTCGCCTGGCTGGTCACCTCGACCTACACCCTTTCCTGGTACGACCTGATCGCCTGGATGCCGCTGGCCGTGCTGGCGCCGAGCAAGCTCGACCTGCTGATGATCTTGCGCGGCGTGCCGCTGTCGCTGGCGTTCGTACCGGGGCGTGATCTGCCGATGGGGCCCGAACTCGACTTCGTCGCGACCAGGGTCCGGGAGAACGTGTCCCCGGTGATCCAGCTGTTGATCTTGATCGCGATCATCCTGTGGGCGGTCCGACGGGCCAGACCCGGGTCGCTGCCGTGGCTGGACCGGTTCGTCGGCGCGCCCCGGTCTAGGGCGAGACCAGCGGCGGGTGCAAGTCCCGCATCGAGAACCGCTGGCGCCGCAGTACGGTCAGCGCGCACAACCCCAACGCCAGAACGGCCACCGCCGCCAGCACGATGACGTCCCGGATCAGGTGACTCACCTCGCCGCCGGAGATGGTGATCCGGAACGCGTCGATCAGGTACGTCATCGGCATGTACGGCGCGATCGCGGCGAAGAACCCGGGCAGCACCGGCGACGGATAGGTGCCGCCGGCCGACGTCAGCTGCAGGATCAGCCAGACCAGCAGCAGTGACGAGCCGGGCGTGCCCAGCGCGGTCCGGAGCAGGTGCGCGATCGCCGAGAAGCAGATCGCGGCCAGCGTGACCAGGCCGAGGAAGGGCCACGGCTGGACCGGGTCCAGGCCGAGCGCGAGCCACACCACGCCGACCATCAGCCAGCCGCCGACGACGGCGATCGCGCCGATCGGCAGCCAGCCGGCCAGGGCGTGCCGGAGCGGGCTGCCGCGGCCGGCCAGAGCCCGGGCGGTGATCGGCCGGACCACCAGGAACACCGAGATGCCGAACACCCAGAGCGCGATCGCGAAGAACATCGGCGCCAGCCCGCGGCCGTAGTAGGTGGCCGGGTTGTCCACCCGCATCGTCACGTCCGCCGGCGACGAGAGCACCTGGATCGCCTCGTCCTGCTCGCCGGCCGAGTAGGCCGGGATCCGGTCGGCGCCCTTCTTCAGTTGATCATGGAGCTTGACCGCGCCGGCCTGAAGATCGCCGAGTCCTCCGGTCAGGTCGGTCAGGCCCTGGTGCAGGGTGCCGAGTCCCTTGGTCAGGTCGCCGGTCCCGGTGGCCAGCTGGTCGGCACCGGCCGAGGCGTCGGCGATCCCGCCGGCCAGCGTGTGGGCACCGGAGTTCGCCTTGACGATGCCGCGGTTCAGTTCCTGGGCGCCGTCCTCGACCTGGTGCG
Organism: Microlunatus sp. GCM10028923; assembly: GCF_042666975.1. Taxonomy (NCBI): domain Bacteria; kingdom Bacillati; phylum Actinomycetota; class Actinomycetes; order Propionibacteriales; family Propionibacteriaceae; genus Microlunatus; species Microlunatus sp. GCM10028923. Next base: position 497,540 of record NZ_JBHTFF010000002.1, read on the forward strand.
CGCCGTCGTTGAGCTTGATCAGGTCGCCGCGGGCCGACTTCAGTCGCTCGCTCGCCGTCGTGTCCTCGGCCACCCGGCGGTTGATCGCGGCGATCCGGTCGGCGCCGTCGGTGACCCGGCCGGCCAGCCGTTCGGTCCGGGCGCCGGCCTGCTCCAGGCGCGCGGTGAGAGCCAGGAAGTTCTTGTCCTGGGCCAGTTCCGGGTGGTCGGACTGCAGTTGATCAAGGGCGGCGCCGGCCTGGTCGAGGTCGTCGCTGATCGACTTCTCGTTCCCGGCCAGTCCGGCGGCAAGATCATCCAGCGGCTTGGCCGCGGCCTGGGCGTCCTGCTGCACCTGGGTCAGCACCTTCTGGACGCCGTCCAGGATCGGCAGCAACCGGTCGTTCAGCTTCTGGGTGCCGTCGGCGACCTGCCCGGCGCCGTCGGCCAGGTCGGCCGAGCCGGACTCGAGTTGATCAAGGCCGCGGTCCAGGTCGGCGGAGCCCTGCTTGGCCGACTTCAGCCCGGTGGCGAGCTGGCCGGCCCCGGTGTTCAGCTTCGCCGCCCCGGACTCGGCGTCGGCGGAGCCCTGCTCCAGCTTGCCCGCCCCGGTGCCGGCCGACTTCGCGCCGTCGGCGAGCTGGCCGGAGCCGTCCGAGGCCTGCATCATGCCGGACCTGATCGTGGCGAGGTTGGCGAACACGGCGTCGAAGTAGCTGGCCACCGCCGACTCGTCGACGGCGCGGGCAATGGTGTTCTGGGCGCTGTTGGTGATGCTGCCGATCACGAAGCCGTTCGCGTCGTTGCGCCGGAGCATGATCACCGCGCGCCGCGGGTCGTCCCCGGCGCCGCTGATCAGGTTCGCCGAGAAGTCCGGCGGCACCACGACCGCCAGGTAGTAGTCGCCCTCGCGCAGCCCGCGTTCCGCCTCCGCCTCGTCCACGTCCCGGAAGTCGAAGGTCGCCTTCTCGTGCATGCTGTCGATAAAGTCGGCGCCGGCGGCGACCTTCTCTTTGTTGTAGGTCACGGGTTTGTCGTTGTTCACCAGGGCGACCGGAAGGTGATCGAGCCTGCCGTACGGATCCCAGTTGGCGGTCAGGTAGATCGCGCCGTACAACAGCGGGACGATCAGCACGAAGATCAACGCGATCTTGGGCAGCGGGCCGCGGAACCGGCGCAACTCGAGCCGGGCCAGTCCGGTGATCGGGAACGGCATGATCAGTCCTCTTCGGGGGAATCGGGGCGGGTCAGCGGGATCAGCGTGGCCCCGGCCGGCGCCGCGTCGGCGTGCACGGTGCTCGCCACCACCGTGGTGAAGTCCTCGCCGAGGCCCGCAAGCACCGACATCAGGGTCGACTGCTCGGCCGGGTCGAGGCCGCGGTCGGCGTCGTCGAACACGACCAGGTCGGCGGCCCGTACCGTCGCCAGCAGGGCGGTCAGGATCGCCCGGTCCAGCGCGGGCAGCCGGCCGATCAGCGTGTTCTCGTCCACCCGGAGCCCGTACTCGCGGGCGGACCGGTGGATGATCATGGCCGCCGACCGCGGTGCGACGGTGTCGATCAAGGCCCGCTCGGTGACCGCCTCGCCGACGGTGTGCTGCGGCTCCAGATCGATCATGGAGTCGATCCGGGCCACCGACGAGATCCGGCGGACCGCCCGGGACTCCCGGGCGGCGTCCCGGCCGCCGACCCGCAGCGCGCCGGTCCAGCCGCGCATCCGGCCGGCCAGGGTGAGCAGCAGTGCGGACCGCCCGGAGCCGGACGGCCCGGCGACCACGGCCAGCCCGCCCCGCGGCACGCTGAACCCGAGATCGCGGAACACCGGACCCTCCTTGGTGATCAAGGACAGCAGCTGCGCCTCCAGGAACGCGTCCGGCTCCGGTACGGCCTCGGCCGCGGTCACCGGAGCACCTTGATCAACAACTCGGCCAGGCAGTGCTCGATCCGGCCCCGGTCGGTCACCCGCGGGGCCGCGGCGTGCTCCAGGGCCAGCCCGGTCGCCGCGGTGAGGATCAGGTACGCCGCGACGGCGTGATCGAAGTCGCGGGGGAGCCCGATCGCGTCGCCGTGCTCGCGCAGCTGTCCGGCCAGCCCGTCCAGCTGCCGCGCGGACAGCTCGGCGTAGGTGCGGGCGACCTCGGGATCGCGGACCGCGAGCAGCCGGAACTCGCCGAGCGCCGTGGCCCAGCCGGGCGCCTCGGTCAGCCGTACCGCCAACTCCCGGGCCACCTCGGCCAGGATCTCGTCCCGCGGCCGACCGGACCGGATCAAGGCGGAGCGGCCCAGCGCGAAGCCGGCGATCGCCTCGAACCGCTCCGACCAGACCGCGCTGAACAGCCCCGGCTTGCCGCCGAAGTTGGAGTAGACGGCGCCCTTGGTGAACCCCGCCGCGGTGGCGATGTCGATCACCTTCACCCCGGCGTAGCCGTCCCGCAGGAATGCCGCCGCCGCGTGCTCTAGGACCCGGTCCCGCACCTCGTGGCGCGGCGGTCTGGCGCGAACCTCCGATGCCATCGGGCCTCCCTTCCGCAGTGTCGATACCCAGAGTATCGAGATCGGCCCAGGAAGGCCAACCCCCGGTAGGGTGTGGCCGTGTCCGAGCTTCCGTACGGCTACTTCGGCCCGGAGGGGACGTTCACCCACCAGGCCCTGCTCACCCTGCCCCAGCCGGCGCCGGCGATCCCGTACCCGACGGTGCCGAGCACCCTGGACGCGGTCCGGGACGGGGCGGTCGCGGCCGGACTGGTGCCGATCGAGAACTCGGTCGAGGGCGGCGTCAGTGCGACCCTGGACAACCTCTGTTACGGCGACCCGCTGGTGATCACCCGCGAGGTGCTGTTGCCGGTCAGTTTCGACCTGTTCGTCCGGCCGGGCACCACGCTGGCCGAGGTGCGGCGGGTGATCACCCATCCGCACGCCGGCGCCCAGTGCCGGAGCTGGCTGGCCCGGGAACTGCCGCAGGCCGAACTGACCGAGGACGGCTCCACCGCCGCGGCCGCCGCCGAGGTGGCCCGCCCCGATTCGCCGTACGACGCAGCGATCTGCGCCCGGATCGCGGGCGACCTGCACGGCCTGACCGCGGTCGCGACCGGGATCGGCGAGAACCCCGACGCGATCACCCGGTTCGTGCTGGTCAGCCGGCCGGGCCCGATCGCGCCGCCGACCGGCGCGGACAAGACGACCATGGTGCTGTTCATGCGGCACGACCACCCGGGCGCGCTGCTGGAACTGCTGGAACAGTTCGCCAGCCGCGGCGTGAACCTGTGCCGGATCGAGTCCCGGCCGACGAAGAAGAGCCTTGGCGACTACTGCTTCTCGGTCGACGCCGAGGGCCACGTCGACGACGCCCGGGTCGCCGAGGCGTTGATGGGTCTGCACCGGATCTCGGCCCGGGTGGTCTTCCTGGGCAGCTATCCGCGGGCCGACGGGATGCAGCCGGTGGTCCGCGGCGGCACGTCCGACGTCGCCTACCGCGAGGCCGCCGACTGGCTCGCTCGGCTTCGTCGCTCGTGACAGCTCTGATCCCGACACCCCTATCCTTGGTGCCGTGACTGACCGGCCGGGATGGTATGCCGACCCCAGCGGCAACACGGAGTCCTACCGTTGGTGGGACGGTGCGAACTGGACGCGTTGGCTGAGCGACGACCAGCAGGCCCCGGCTCCGGCGACCGAGGAGACCGCGGACCTGTCGGCTGGCGACGCCTACGCCGAGGCGGGTCACGACCAGCCGGCGATCCGGTTGCCCTTCGCGGTCGGCATCACGATCGGCGTGGTGATCCTCGCCGTGGTCCTGCTCGGGATCACCGTCTCGATCACGACCGACCGGCTGCCCACCGGCCCGGCGATCGACCCGCCGCCGAAGAAGGAGCAGGCGGCCGTCGTGCTCTACGACCAGACGGTGCCCGGCTACCTCGCCGGCAAGGTCCGGATGAACCTGCCCGGCGCCCCGTACGACTGCTCCGACTACCTCGGCCAGCTGCGCAGCGGCGGCGACCAGGGCTTCACCTGTGACTTCGCGGTGCACGAGCAGTACATCGACGACCGCAGCTGGCTGGCGGACACCGGCTTCGGCCTGGTCCCCGACGAACTGGTGGTCAAGGACGACCTCAAGGGGACCTGCCAGAAGGTGCTGAGCCAGCTCGGCCTGCACGGGTACGAGAACGTGAAGTTGATCAACCCGAAGTTCAAGGCCGAGCCGCTGGCCGGGATCACCGATCCGCCGGACGAGGCGATGAAGGTCACCGGCACCGTGGGCTTCCGGGTGCCGAAGCTGCCCTCCACCAGTTCCACGATCACGTTCGTCGTGATCAAGCTCGCCGACTCCGGCCAGCACGTGGTCTTCTACTCGGACTACCCGAACGACGCGCCGAAGGAGATCGTCGCCGCCAGCGACGCCGCCTTCAAGTCGCTCACCGCTCGCTCTCGCTGACCGGCTGCTGCTCCGGTACGGGAGCCGACTCGGCCTCGTCCGCCGGCGCCGCCTCGGCCGCCATGATCGCCGGCCGTGGCGTACTCGCGGCGGCAGCGGGCCACGACCCGTGCGGCGACCGCAGCAGCAGCGCACCGGGCAGGACCTCGGCGATCAGCTGGTTGCACTCGCCCTCGGTGTCGCCGTCGAGCTGGTAGCGGTCCCGCTCCTCGACCGTGATCGTCACCCGGCGGCCGGTGATCCGGTCCAGTTGATCATCGGTACGGCGCTGCCGGGTGAGCACCCGGGCGGTCAGCTTCACCCAGTCGCTGACCCCGCGCGGCGAGGCGATCAGCACGTCCAGCAGCCCGTCGTCCGGTGCCGCGTCCGGGATCAGCGGGATGTTCGCCTGCAGGAAACCGACGTTGCCGATCACCAGTACGTGCGCCCGCCGGCGCAGCGGCGGGTCGTCGTCGACCTGGATCGTCGCGTGCAGCGCGGGATGCCCGGCGTTCTTCGCCGCCGACACGAAGTAGGCGGCCGAGCCGACCGCCTTCTTGAGGTCCGGGTTGGTGGCCTCCATGATCACCGCGTCGATCCCGATCCCCGCCATCACGGCGAAATGATCAACGGTCCGGTTGTCGATGGTGAGCTTGACCAGGTCGATCGGCCGGTCGGCCCCGTCTAGGGCGACCTGCAGCGCCTCGTCCTCGTCCAGCGGGATCCCGATGTTCTTGGCCAGCAGGTTGCCGGTGCCGGCCGGGATCAGGCCGAACGGGATGCCGGAGTTGGCCAGCCCGGCACAGATGACCCGGATCGTCCCGTCACCGCCGGCGCCGAGCACCAGGTCGACGCCCTCCTCGACGGCCCGCGCGGTCTGCGCCCGGCCCGGGTCGGACTTGGTCGTCTCCAGCCACAGCGTGTCCTGCCAGCCGCGGTTGGCCAGCTCGTAGTGCACCCGGCGCCGGAACACCTCCCAGTTGGTCACCTTGGCCGGGTTGTAGATCACCGCGCAGCGCCGAGGCCGGCCCGGTTCGGCCGGCCGCCGGATCCGGACGATCTCGGTGACCAGGTCGTGCGGCGCCGGGATCGCGACGCCCGCGATCATCAGCGCCAGCCGGGCCGCCAAGGCGCCGTACAGCATTCCGCCGACGATGTCGGAGATGTAGTGCGCGGACAGCAGCCAGCGGTCGACGCCGACGGTCAGCACCACGACCGCGCCGCCGAGCAGCCAGCCGAACTTGGTCGCGATCCGCTCCCGGGTCACCAGCAGGGTGGCGCCGATGCCGACCGTGAACGCGACGATGGCGACCGCATGCCCGGAGGGGTACGAGAGCCCGCTGGCCGTGATCAGCGGCAGCGCGTCCTCGGGCCGCGGCCGGCCCAGCCAGAGCTTGAGCAGATACGCGCCGCCCCAGGCGAGGATCACCGTCAGCGCCAGCGCGAGCGCCAGCTGCCGGAGCCGCTGGCGTACCGCCCAGACGGCGATGCCCAGCAGGATCGCGTACGGGACGCCGGGCCAGGTCAGGATCGCCACCGCGGAAGCGATCTGGGCCACCGGCGAGATCAGTTCCAGGTGCGGCGCGGCCATCCGGTGGTCGAACGCCGCGATCGGCGGCCAGTACCTGACCAGAGCCGTCCAGACCACGAACGCCACGAGGATGCTCGCGGTGATCGCGGACGACGAAATGGAAGGCGGCCGGCGCACGCGCCCATAATCGCCGACCGGTCAACAATTCGTGCAGTCGACGCGTCCTCGACGCGGTGGTAAACGACCTGCTTCCCGCCGGCCGGCCCGGCTAGGCTGGCGCCATGCTCGATCCCAAACTGCTTCGTCAGGACCCAGACCGGATTCGTACCTCGCAACGTGCCCGAGGCGAGTCCGAGTCCCTGGTCGACGACGCGGTACGGGCCGACGAGGAGCGCCGCACCGCCATCGCGGAGTTCGAGGCGCTCCGGGCCGAGCAGAAGGACCTGGGCAAGCAGATCCCGAAGGCCACCGGCGACGAGAAGGCCAAGCTGTTGGCCCGGACCAAGGAACTGGCCGACGCGGTCAAGAAGGCCGACGCCGCGACGACCGAGGCGGAAAACCGGTATCGCAGCGTGATGGCCCAGTTCGGCAACGTGGTCGCCGACGGCGTCCCGGCCGGCGGCGAGGACGACTACGTCGTGCTGGAGACCCACGGCACCCCGCGGGACTTCGCGGCGGAGGGCTTCGAGCCGCGCGACCACGTCGAACTCGGCTCGCTGCTCGGTGCGATCGACCTGGAGCGCGGCGCCAAGGTCTCGGGCTCGCGGTTCTACTACCTGACCGGCCAGGGCGCGGAACTCGAACTGGCCCTGGTCAACCACGCCGTCGCCTCGGCGACCAAGAACGGCTTCACGCTGGTGATCCCGCCGTCGCTGGTCAAGCCGGAGGCGATGGAGGGCACCGGGTTCCTCGGCCAGGCGGCCCAGGACGTCTACCGGCTCGAGGCCGACGACCTCTACCTGGTCGGCACCTCGGAGGTGCCGCTGGCCGCGTACCACGCGGGCGAGATCCTGGACGCCGACAAGCTGCCGCTGCGCTACGCCGGCTACAGCCCGAGCTTCCGCCGCGAGGCCGGGTCGCACGGCAAGGACACCCGGGGCATCTTCCGGGTGCACTGGTTCGACAAGATCGAGATGTTCAGCTTCTGCGATCCGGCCGACGCCGCCGACGAGCACCAGCGGATGCTGCAGTGGGAGCGGGAGTTCATCGAGTCGCTGGAGATCCCGTACCAGGTGCTCGAGCTGGCCGCCGGTGATCTTGGTCTGAGCGCCTCGCGGAAGTACGACTGCTACGCCTGGGTGCCCAGCCAGCAGCGCTACCGGGAAATCACGTCGACCTCGAACTGCACCGAGTTCCAGGCCCGCCGGCTCAACATCAGGGCCCGGTTCGAAGCCGGCACCGGCCCGGTCGCCACCCTCAACGGCACCCTGTGCGCGATGACCCGGGTGATCATCATGATCTTGGAGAACCACCAGCAGCAGGACGGTTCGGTACGGATCCCGGCGGCGTTGCAGCCGTATCTCGGCGGCCGTACGGAATTCACCCCGGTCCGGACCGGATAGTCACGGTGAAATCCAGGTTCCTCTCGTCGCTGTGGCGACGCGACCGCCGTCGGCTGCCCGCCGACTGGCGGCCGGAGTTGGTGGCGCTGGACATCGACGGCACCGTTGTCGATCATGACGGCCGGATGCCGGACTCGGTCCGCGACGCCGTGCGCCGGGTGGTCAAGGCCGGCGTGCCGGTGGTGCTGGCAACCGGCCGGTCCTGGCACGGCACCCGGGACCTGTTCGACTACCTGGAGTTGCCGCCCGGTCCCGCGGTGCTGTCCAACGGCGCGGTCGTGGTGCGCTATCCGCCGCAGGAAGTGATCAAGACCGTCACGTTCGACCCCGCGGACGTGATCAGGAAGGTCCGCGACTTCTCGCCGACGACCTTGATCGCGGTCGAGGAGGTCGGCCGCGGCTACCGGGTGACCGACCACTTCCCGGAGGGCGACCTGACCGGCGAGATGATCATCGAGACGCCGGAGCAGCTGTCCGCCCGCCCGGTGACGCGGGTGATCGTGCGCGAGCCGGGCCGCTCCGACGAGGAGTTCCTGACGCTGGCCGAGCACCTCGGCCTGCACGGCGTGACCTACTACGTCGGCTGGAGTGCCTGGATCGACATCGCCCCGGTCGGCGTCAACAAGGCCACCGCGCTGACCGACGTGGCCGCCGAATTCGGCGTGTCCGCGGACCGGGTGCTCGCCCTCGGCGACGGCCGCAACGATGTCGAGATGCTGTCCTGGGCCGGCCGCGGCGTGGCCCTCGGCGATGCGCCGGACGAGGTCCGCGAGGCGGCGGACGCGGTGACCGACCGGTTCGACGACGGCGGCACCGTGAACGAACTCGACCGCTGGTTCGGCTGAGTCGTCGGGTACCGTCGGTGCCCGTGACGGAACCCGCGTTGGTGATCTTCGACAACGACGGCGTCCTGGTGGACAGCGAGCCGATCGCGAACCAGGTGCTGGCCGACCTGCTCACCGGCTACGGCTGGCCGACCACCTTCGAGGACAGCGTGCACCGCTATCTCGGTGGCACCCTGCAGCACGTTCGTGATCTTGTCGAGCCGCAGCTGGGCCGCCCGCTGCCGGCCGAGTTCGAAGATCATTACCACGAGCGGCTGTTCGCCCGGCTCGGTGCCGAGCTGACCGCCGTGCCCGGCATCCGGGAAGCCCTGGACGCCCTCACGCTGCCGTCCTGCGTGGCCTCCAGCGGCGCCCACCCGAGGATCGAGCGCACCCTGCGCACCGTCGGTCTCTACGACCGCTTCGCCGGCAACATCTACAGCGCCGACGACGTGCGGCGCGGCAAGCCGTTCCCGGACCTGTTCCTGCACGCCGCCCGGGAGCAGGGCGTCTCACCCGAGCGCTGCGTGGTGGTCGAGGACAGCCCGTACGGGGTCGAGGCGGGCAAGGCCGCCGGGATGACCGTGATCGGCTACGCCGGGGTGACCCCGCCGGACCGGCTGGCGGCCGCCGACAAGATCATCACCTCCATGGCCGACCTCGTCTTCTGATCCCATCGACACCGGGCGCCGGCGCAGCCAGTACGCCAGCACGGCCGCACCGAGCATCGGACCCCAGACCGGGAACGGGAAGGCGACCAGGGAGTAGGCCAGGTCGGCCGGGTTGTTCTCCAGGATCGGGCCGAGCACCATGCCGGGAGCCGAGATCGTGACGACCCCGGCCACCAGCGCGCCCGGGATCACCGCCAACAGCACCGGGACCGGCCGCCCGGCCAGCACCGGGATCCACCGCGGGAACACCTCGCCCCACCGGCTGATCAACCCGAGCGTGAGGATCACCCCGACTGCCACGGCCGGTGCGAACAGGAACCCCTGCAGGCGGGTGGCCGCGTCCAGCGGCCGGCTGATCACGAGTTCCTCCACTCCGGGTCCGCCCAACGGCCACGGCGTCAGCCAGGTCAACCGGGCGAGCCCGTACGGGACCGGACCGATCGCCGCGACGAGGGTGGCGACCCGACCCCACCGGGCGGCCGATTCCGGCCTCGTCCAGGACGGCGGGCGCTCGTCGATCCGGGTGCCGACCAGCGTTCCGGCCGCGGCGATCGCCCAACACGCGGCGCCGGTCAGCCAGCCGACGGGCCAGAGCAGCCGGAGTTCGTAGCGGCCGAAGCCGGTGGCGAGGCTGCCGAGATAGGTCGCGGCGGCACCGAACAGGCCCGAGACCGCTGCCGCGGCTCCGAGCACCAGCCCCGCCGCCACGATGGCGAGGCCGAGCCTCGGGGAGCGGCGAGCCACGAGCACGATGATCACCACCGCGGCGGCCGGGGCGGCCAGCGCGATCACGTACCCCAGCGCGGCCAGCACCGCGCCATCGCCCAGCAGGAACGCGAAACACAGCGCCTCGGCCCCGGCGCCGAGGCCGGCGATCATGGTGAGCACCCGGGACCGCGGTCGTGCCAGCCCGAGGGCGGCGATCACGACGCCGACCGTCGCCGCGGCCAGCGCGATCACCGCCCCGGTCTCGCGTTCGATCAGGTGGTTGAGCCCGGTCCGGACAAGATCGTTGCGTCCGTACGGGTAGCTTCCGGGCACCGTCAGCCACACCACGCCGACGACGGCGGCCCCCACCGACGCCGCCAGCGCGAGCACCCAGGCGATCCGCAGTCGCCGGGCCGGGTCAGGGTTTCTCGGGCGGGTCGTGATCGTCATGGCGCCACGGTCTCCCGCGGGCCGCCCGGCCGGGCTCACCACCCGGTGCGATCCGGGTCCCCCGACCGGGTGATCGTCGCCGGGACGTCAGCGCCCGATGATCATCGGCTCAGTCGGACCTCTCGAGGATCCGCGACAGCGACGAGTCCTCCCGGCGCTCCAGCTCGAGCTCCTCGTCCGTGATCGGCGCGAAGTCGTCCGGCCGTTCCTTGAGCCTGGTCCGGAACTGGCTCTCGGTCAGCCCGTCCAGCCTGTCCAGCCGCCCTTCCAGCCTGCTGAACCGGGTCTCGTTGTCGGGATCGTCCCCGTCCAGGCGACGGGCCGCGGTCACCAGCTGGGCGGCCTCGTCCAGGCCGAGGTAGCGATAGCCGTCCTCGGCCGCCGCCAACTCGTCGGCGGTCAAGGATTCGCAGGCGTGCGCCAGCCCGCCATTGGCGGTCAGCCCGACGAACCTGATCACCGCCGCCAGGGCAAGATCGCCCGCCCGCCGGTCCACGGCACGGCTCGCACCAGCCCGATTCCAGATCACCCGTTCGTCGGCGTTGATCATGATCATCACTCTCCGGAGTCCGGCGTGTGGCCGAGCAACGTACGGGTGAACTGCTCGGTGTCGGACAGCAGCTCGGTCAGCGCCTCGTCCAGGTCACCGTCGGCGACCGGCCCGGCAGCGCGGAGCACGGCGCGGCGGACCAGCTCCTTGGCGAACGAGGCGGTCGCCCCGTCGGTACGGTCGGCGGCGCGGCGCAGCGCCTCGTCGGAGAGCCCGAGCCCGTCGGCGTAGAGCCGGAGCAGCCGGAGCCGGGCCGCCGCGTCCGGCTTGTCGATCTTGACCGCGAGGTCGACCCGGCCCGGCCGCTCGACCAGGGCGCGCTCGAGCAGATCGGGCCGGTTGGTCGTCATCACGAAGGCGATGTCCGCGTCGCCGTCGATCCCGTCCAGCGCCTCAAGAGTCTCGAACAGCGCGGCATTGGTGTCGCCGCCACGGTGCTCGGCGATCAGGTCGCAGTCCTCCAGCACGATGACCGCCGGCTGGTTCGCCCGGGCCAGTCGGGTCGCGACCGAGATGTACTGCAGGGTGCGGCCGGAGAGCAGGACCGCGGTCGTCCCCGGCGTGATGCTGAGCAGGTGCCGGACGACGTGCGTCTTGCCGGTGCCGGGCGGCCCGTACAGCAGGATCCCGCGCTTCAGGTGCTGCCCCGCCGCCGTCAACCGGTCCGCCCCCGACCCGATGCCGACCACATGGCCGACGATCCGCTCCAGCTCACCCTCCGGCAGGATCACCTCCCGGTCCGTGACCGCCGGACGGGGCAGGAACGTCAGCGGCGCACCACCCGCGAAGCTGTTGAAGTCGTCCCGGTGGAAGGTGAGCACCTGGCCGCGGAAGACGCTCTCGGTGGCCATCACCTCCCGTACCTCGCGCAGGTAGGCGTCGGCGACCTCCGGATCGGGCGAGAGCACCTCCAGCCGATACTCCTCCCGGCCGAACCGGGCGTTCGCCGTCTGCTGCAGCACCGCCAGCGGTACGTCGCCGATCCGCAGCAGCGAGATCCCGAAGGCGACCACCCGACGTTCGGTGTCCGGCCCGACCGGCTTGCGGACCTGGCTCACCGGGCCCGGCTCGAACCGGAACATGGAGCCGACCAGCAGGTCCAGGAACGCCCCGACGTGCTCGCGGTGCGGACCGAAGACGCCGAGCCGTTCGCCGCCGTGCCGGTCGTTCAGGACGGCCACCGCGTGATCGACGTCGATCGTGAGGTGCTCCCCGAACATTTCCACGACCGGGTCCATCGTGCCCAGGCCGACGCCGAGGAAGTCCTTGACCCGCTCGCCCAGCGCGCTGGTCCGGTTCACCCCGCCGCCCGCCTCGGCGTTGACGTACAGGAGGAACTCCTGGAACGCGGCCGCGAATTCCTGCCGATCGAAGGTCATGATCATCAACTCCCGCACCGAGTGGACCTCGACTCTAGCCACAACGACCGACGCCCACGCGATCTTTTGCGGATCGCGTGGGCGTCGTCGGGGTTCAGGGACTGATGATCACCGTCTTCAGGCGGCCACCCGGAGCCGGTTGATCACGGCGGCGGAGGCGGCGAGGACGGCGGCCATCGACGGTGCGGAGATGGTCTTCCTGTTGCGCCGCGGCTCGGTCCGGGCCCGGCGCAGATGCCGCTTGACGGTGGAGAGCGAGCAGCCGAGGCGCTGGGCCAGGGTCTCCAGGCTCTCGTGCGGGTTCGCCTGCCGAAGCCGTACGACCTCGTCGTGGTCCACCTGACGGTGCCGGCCGGTCACGCCGGCCAGGGTGTCGAAGTCCTCGGCCTGAACGCTCCAGCCGAGGCGCTTGCGGATCTCGTGGCGCTGCCGTTCGGTGGTGCCGCCGGCGATGCCGGAGACGTTGTGATCGACGACGGCGCGGTAGAGGCAGTCGGTCAGCAGCGGGCAGGTCTGGCACATTTCCTGCGCCTTGGACTCCAGCATGGAGTACCGTCGCCGGACCGAGGCCGGGGCAGTGGTCGACGGCGGTTCCTCCAGCAACGGGTCCTGGAACAGCTCGGGGTTGTCGAGGCAGGACGTGCGCTCATAGGAGTGAGCGGTGTTGGTGGTGGTGTGGGTCGACATCGTGTCTCCAGGAGGTCTCGAAGCTCTGTTGGCCTCGCTTGAGACGACGCGATGTCGGGGCGGGTTCCACCGCCGCCCGAGAATTTTCCGACGGGTTCGGCGACTACAGGTACATGCCGTCGCTGCGGCCCGGTCCCGGTCCCTGCCCCGGAGGCGTCGAACCGGGCGGCAGAGCGCGGCGCATCTGCTCCAGTTGAGCCCGGGCGGCCATCTGCTGCGCGAACAGCGCGGTCTGGATGCCGTGGAACAGGCCCTCCAGCCAGCCGACCAGCTGGGCCTGGGCGATCCGGAGCTCGGAATCGCTCGGCACGCCCTCCTCGGTGAACGGCAGCGAGATCCGCTCCAGCTCGTCGACCAGGTCAGGCGACAGCCCGTCCTCGAGTTCCTTGATCGACGCCTGGTGGATGCCCTTCAGCCGCTGCCGGCTCGCCTCGTCCAGCGGAGCGGCCTTCACCTCGTCCAGCAGCTGCCGGATCATGCCGCTGATCCGCATCACCTTGTCCGGCTGCGAGACCATGTCGGTGACCGACTTGGGCTGGTCGTCGGACTCCTCCGAAGCCGGTTGCGGCGCGCTCTCGACGGCCATCGCCGTCGGCGTCACCACATAGACCCTGCCGTCGTCGGTGGTGCCCGCGACGCCTTGCTGCTCGGGCGCGTTCTGCTCCGGATTCGGTTGGTCGGTCATGCCTTCGATACTAGTGGCGTGACGCCTCCGGCGGCGGCCCACGGGCTCTTGAGCGGAGAGCAGAAAATCGGTTCGGAATGTCGGTGCGACGCCATAGTGTGGTGCGGTCATGTTCGACTTCCCGCCTCAGGTTCCCGAGTTCTCAGCGCGCCCGAACGCCACCAAGCGTTCGTGGACGCGTGGCTTTCGCGATCCTGACACCTCGTCCCCGCGCAGGTTCCTGTTCTGGCTGCTCTGGCAGCAAGGACCGAGCCTGCTGGTCGCCTCGTTGGTCGCCGTCGTGGAGTTCATCCCGGGCGCCATCGGGCCCTATCTGATCGGCCAGGTGATCGACCGCGGGATCGCGGTCCGTGATCTTGGTGCGGTCTGGTTCTGGTCGCTGCTGCTGCTCGGCGCGATCATGGTCGGAATCGGCTTCGGCATCGTCCGGCACACCATGATCGTCAGCCAGTGGCTGATCGCGATGTACGGGTCGATGAAGCTGGTCACCCGGAAGACGACCCAGATGGGTCACGTCCAGCTGCGGCGGGTGCCGGCCGGCGAGGTGCTGTCCGTCTCGTCCGGCGACTCCGACATGTTCGGTGCCCTCTGCGAAGTGGGGACCCGAGCGGCCGGCGCCCTGGTGGCGTACCTGGTGGTGGCGGGCCTGGTCCTCTCCACCTCGGTCCAGCTCGGCATCGTCGTCCTGATCGCGGCCCCGGTCCTGGTCGCGGCCGCGCTGCCGCTGCTGAAGCCGCTGGAACGGCGGCAGGCGGTGGAACGGAGCCGACTGTCCGAGCTGACGTCGCTGGCGACCGACATCGTCGCCGGGCTGCGGATCCTGCGCGGCATCGGCGGCGAGCGGACGTTCGCCGAGAACTACGCCGAGCAGTCGCAGGTGGCCCGCAAGGCCGGCGTCCGGTCGGGCACCTGGAACGCCCTGGTCGACGCGACCGCGGTGCTGTTCTCGGGGCTGCTGCTGGTCACCCTGACCTGGCTCGGCGCGCGTCAGGTGGCGGCCGGCGAGCTGACCGTCGGCGCCTTGATCAGCTTCTTCGGGTACGCGGTGTTCATGATGTTCCCGGTGCAGACGTTCTTCGAGCTGGCCCAGACCTGGGTGCGCTGCCTGGTCTCGGCCCGGAAGGCGATCGCGGTACTGGAGCAACAGCCCCCGTGGGGTGCCGAGGAGCGGGCCGGGAGCCTGCCGGCCGAGGCCGAGATCGTCGACCGCGAGTCCGGGTTCACCGGCCGGCCGGGTGAGCTGACCGTCGTCGTCTCGGCGATGCCGGACGACTCTGCGGCGCTGGCGGACCGGCTCGGCCGCTATCTGCCGGCGGAGTCGGAGCAGGTGGGCCTGGACATCGACGAGTCGATCAAGGGCCGCGAGGCGAAGGCGGCCCGGGCCAAGCAGAAGGAGGCCAGGGCCAGGCAGGCGGCCCGGGATCTCGAGGTGGCCAGCCGTGACTGGGGTGTCACGGTCGGCGGAGTTGATCTTGGTGCGGTGGACATCGGTGAGGTCCGGCAGCGGATCCTGGTCTCGGACACGACGAGCCAGGTCTTCGCCGGCACGCTGCAGTCGGCGCTCGACCCGCTGGGCCGGCTGACCCGGGCCGAGGCGGAGCGGGCGCTGCACACCGCCGCCGCGGAGGACGTGTTCGATGCGATGCCGGGCGGCTGGCAGGGTCGGATCGACGAACGCGGGCGCGGACTGTCCGGCGGGCAGCGGCAGCGACTGGTGCTGGCCCGGGCCCTCGCCGCCGACCCGGAGATCCTGATCTTGGTCGAGCCGACCTCCGCGGTCGACGCGCACACCGAGGCGATGATCGCCGGGCGGCTGCCCGAACACCGGGCTGGCCGGACCACGGTGGTCATGTCGACCTCGCCGCTGTTGCTGCACCACGCCGACCGGGTGGTGCTGATGCAGGACGGCCGTGCCATCGCGGACGGCACCCACGAGGACTTGTTGGAACGAAGCGCCGACTACCGCAGGGTGGTCGTGCGCAGCATGGAGGAACCGGGATGACTCAGCTGATCACCCCCTTGGAGGGGTCGGCCGAGACCTGGCGCGAACAGGCGCACGAGCCGCGGGTGCCGGAGGAACTGATCCCGCCGGTGCGGGCGACGCCGCGGGAACGGTTGCGGCGCTGGCATGCTCGGCACCTGCTCCGGGAACAGCGGGCCCTTAACGTGTTCGAGGCGTCGCGGCGGCCCGAGCGCGGCCTGCCGGTGGCGGAGAACCGTCAGGTCACCGGCTTCCTGGTCGACCTGTTCAAGCGCCGCCGTACCATGATCGTGATCATGCTGGTGCTGAACGGGCTGGCCGCCGTGGCCGGTCTGTTGGTGCCGCGGATCCTCGGCTCGCTGATCGACGCGGCGAGCGCGACCGGCACCCTGGCGGCCACCCTCAACGGGCTGGCCCTCGCGGTCGCCGGTGTGGTCCTGGTGCAGGCGGCGATGACCTTCCTGGCCCGCGCCTCGGCGACCGTGTTCGGGCAGGACGTGCTGGCGTCGGCCCGGGAGTACGTCGTCCGTACCGTGCTCCAGTTGCCGCTCGGCCGGGTCGAGGGGGCCAGCTCGGGCGACCTGGTCACCCGGGTCACCCGCGACGTCGGCGCGATGAGCAACAGCGTCCGGCAGGGTGTGCCGGAGGCCGTGATCGCGTCGATCACCGCGCTGCTGACGATCGTCGCGATGCTGCTCAACTCGGTCTGGCTCTCGCTGCCGCTGCTCTTCACCGGTGTGCTGTTGATCATCTTTGTCCGGCGTTACCTGCGCCGCGCGCCGAAGGGCTACATCACCGAGGGCGGTACGTACTCCGACATCAACACCACGCTGACCGAGACGGTCGAAGGGGCCCGGACCGTCGAGGCGCTGGGGCTGCAGGGATCGCGGAACCGGACCAGCGACGACGACATGGCCGCCTCCGGCCAGGCCGAGCGGTACACGATGGCCCTGCGCAACCTGCTGTTCGTCGGGATGGACACCGGCTACCAGGTGCCGCTGGTGCTGACCCTGCTGCTCGGTGGCGTCGGGTACGTGAACGGCTGGGTGACGCTCGGCCAGATCACCGCGGCGGTGCTGTACATCCAGCAGGTCACCGACCCGCTGAGCCGACTGATCCGCAACCTGGACCGGCTGCAGGTCGGGATCGCCTCCACCACCCGGCTGCTCGGGATCGCGGCGGTGCCGCAGGACCGGGAGCCGGGGGACCAGCTGCCGATCGGCACCCAGATCCAGGGCAAGGACCTGCGCTTCGCGTACCGGGCCGATCACGACGTGCTGCATGGCGTCGATCTGGAACTGGAACCGGGCGAGCGGCTGGCGATCGTCGGGCCGAGCGGCTCGGGCAAGTCCACGCTGGGCCGGCTGCTGTCCGGGATCAACCGGCCGCGGACCGGCACCGTGAATGTCGGCGGGGTCGAGCTGACCTCGCTGCCGCTGCCGGTGCTGCGGACCGAGGTCGCCCTGGTGACCCAGGAGCACCACGTCTTCGTCGGCACCATCCGGGACAACATCGTGCTGGCCCGGGAGGACTCCGGCGACGAGGTGGTGATCCAGGCCCTGCGTACCGTCGACGCCTGGGAGTGGGTGGAGCGGCTGCCGGACGGACTCGACACCATGATCGGATCCGGCCGGATGAACCTCACCCCGGCCCAGGCACAGCAGATCGCGCTGGCCCGGCTCGTCGTCGCGGACCCGCACACGCTGGTGCTCGACGAGGCCACGTCGTTGATTGATCCGCGTACAGCGCGGCATCTGGAGGGCTCCATGGCGGCCTTGCTGCACGGGCGGGCCGTCGTGGCCATCGCGCACCGGCTGCATACTGCGCACGATGCCGATCGGATCGCCGTGGTGATCGACGGGAGGATCGCCGAGCTCGGCAGCCATGATCAACTCGTCGCCGCTGATGGGGAGTACGCGAGCCTCTGGCGGGCCTGGACTTCGTAAGGCTGGGACTCGAGCCCGGCGCTTCCTTGGGCTCACCCGTGGGGGAACTGGTCGGCAGCCGGGCGCTGGACTGGCTTCTGCGGCTGCGCCACCGAGCGCTGATCGGGTTCGAAGGGAGCGGTCGCTCGCCCCGAACCGCAGCCGCGACCGGTTCACGCATCCGCGACCGGTGCACCCATCCGCGACCGTTGTTCCGAGCCGCGACTGTTGCATCCGTCGCGGATGAGTGGAGCGGTCGCGGCTGTGAGCGGGGAGGGTGGTCAGGCGTTCTGGAGTTGCGGCTCGAGGTTGGGCTCGGCGGGTGCGCTGGCCGGGCGGGGAGGCCTCGGGCGGCGAGCCGGGCGATGATCAACAGGAGGTGGGCGACGCCGACGACGGTCGCCGAGGTCTGGCGTGACCGGGGTGATCATCGAATGGACGCAAAGGGCAGTTTCCGGGGCTGGGAGCTGCCCTAAGCGTCCAGTCGGCGAGCAGGTCGCCCGCCAGCAGGGTGGCCGGCCGGGCGAGGTGGCTGGCGTGCTGGGCGGCTACGGTTCGGCTGGGATTCGGGGACGCTCGGCTACGACGAGGTCAGGGCCGGTTCCGGGGCGGGGGTTGGCGCGGGGCGGGGGAGGCCTCGAGTGGCTAACAGGGCGATGATCAACAGGAGGCAGGCGACGGCGAGGGCGATGCCTACCGCGGTGGCGGAGGATACGCCGGTGTGCAGCCGGTCGAAGTAGACCGAGCCGATCAGGGCGATGCCGGTCGCGGTGCCGAGCTGGAAGACGGTGTTGATCACTCCGGAGGCGCCGCCGGCGGATTCGGCGGGCACCTCCTGCAGGGCGGTACCGACCAGCTTGCCCATGGTCAGGCCGAGGCCGACACCGAAGATCACGGCGGACGGGATCAGCTGCCACAGTTGGAGCCGCTCGGCGGTCACGGTCACGGTGACGGCGATGCCCGCGATCCCGATCATGCTGGCGATCACGCCCAGCGAGACCAGGCCGCGGCCCGCCTTCGCGCCGACCGACATCGCGAGGCCGTTGCCGGAGACGATGCCGAAGGTGGCCGGCAGGAAGGTCAGGGCGGTGATCAGGGGGCTGAAGCGCAGCGCCTCCTGCAGATGCAGGGTGAGGACGAAGAACACCGCCATGCCGGCCAGGAACAGCCAGGCGGCCAGCAGCCCGGGACCGAAGCCCCGCCGCCGGAAGAGTCCCAGGTCGACCAACGGCTCCCGGCCCGAACGGCCGCGCCGGCGCTGCTGGGCGAGGAAGATCACCAGCAGCGGTACGAACAGGATCAGCATCCCCACGGCCCACCACGGCCAGCCCGCGGGCATGCCCTGGATCAGCGGCACCATGAGACTGAGCACGACGGTCCCGGCCAGCAGCATGCCGATCGGGTCGACGGCGGCGGTACGCGACGCCGCACTCACGCCACGGCTCGGCATCGTGACCGCGATCATGATCATCGCCAGCAGCCCGACCGGCAGGTTCACCAGGAAGATCGTCCGCCAGCCGAGGCCGAACAGGTCGGCGCCGGTGAGCAGGCCGCCGAGCAACGGGCCGGCCATGCCGCCGATCGGAAACGTGATGCCGTACAGCCCGAACGCCTTGCCTCGCTCCTCCGGCGGGAACTCCGACTGCACGTAGGCCAGCACCTGGGGCACCATCAGCCCGGCGGTGGCGCCCTGGGCCAGCCGGGCGATGATCAAGGTCTCGACGGTCGGCGCCAGGCCCGCGATCAGTGAGGTGACGACGAACCCGCCGACCCCGGCCAGCAGCAACGGCTTGCGCCCGTACCGGTCGCCGAGCCGGCCGCCGGTGATCAGCACCAGGGCGAAGGTGAGGGTGTAGCCGGCCGCGATCCATTCCAGGGCGGAACCGGAGGCGCCGGTGTCGGTGCGGATGGACGGCAGCGCGACCGCGACGATCTGGCTGTCCACCATGTCCATGAAGACCACGAAGAGCAGCGGGACGAGCGCGATCCAGCGCTGCGGGTGGTAGCTGCGGGACTCGTTCATGAAGCCATAATCATCCGAACGGATGAACGTGTCAACCGAACGTATGACTATGCTCGACGCTCGGGTAAGGTGACGGCCATGGCCAGGCGGACTCCTCAGCCCGACGAACGGCAGCGCGACCCCGAGCGGACCCGGCAGGCGATCCTCGAGGCGGGTCTGGCCGAGTTCGCGGCGAGGGGGTACGCCGGCGCGCGAGTCGGCGACATCGCCGACCGGGCGGGCGTGAACAAGCAGCTGATCTCGTACTACTTCGGTGGCAAGGAGGGCCTCTACCGGGCCATCGGTGAGCTCTGGTGGGATTTCGAGAGCCGGGAGCTGAAGGAGATCCCGGACTTCGCCGAACAGGTCCGGCAGTACGTGATCGCGGGTGCCCAGCACGGCCAGTCGGCGCGGCTGCTGGCCTGGGACGGGCTGGCCTACGCCGGCCCGGACAGCGACATCGGCGGTGCCGAACGTGATCAGCGGCTGCGCGACAACGCCGAGGTGATCAAGCGGGCCCAGGACGAGGGGCGGTTGGATCCGCGGTTCGATCCGATGGTGCTGATGTTGATCTTCCTCGCCGCGGCGAACGCGCCGGCGGTCTACCCGCAGTTGGTCCGCGGGCTGACCGGCGAGTCGGCCGAATCGCCGGAGTTCGTCGAGCGGTTCTCCGAGCAGCTCGGGCTGGTCGCCGCGTTGATCACCGGGTCCGACGAGAACGCCTGACCGGGCGCCTCCCGACGGCTCCGTACGGTGATCACGACGGTGCCGAGCACGGCGAGCAGCAGGCCGAAGCCGCCGACGACCAGGAAGCTCGACGGCCAGCCGGCATGATCGATCGTGAACCCGGCGACCGGTGAACCGAGCGCCGAGCCGCCGGTCAGCGCCGAACCGTGCCAGCCCATCGCCTCTCCGCGGACCCGGGCCGGCACCGCGCGGCTCAGTTGATCAATGGTCGCGGTGATCGCCGGCGCACAGAACAGGCCGGCGACGAAGATCAACACGGCGAACGACACCGGGCCGCCGGCCAGCGCGAGCGGCAGCGTGGTCAGGCCCAGCAGGCCGAGCAGCGTGAACGCCGAGACGGTCCGCCGCATGGCCCCGTAGATCAGTCCGCCGGTCGCCGAGCCGAGGCCCCAGGCGGCCAGCACGATGCCGATCGAGGGCTCGTGTCCCATCGCGCGCAGGGCCGCGATCGCCCCGACGTCGCTGCCGGTCAGGACGATCATCGTGGCCATCGTGGCGGCCAGGACCAGCATCACGGTCGGCGACATCCACTGCCGCAGCGGCACCTTGGCGGCGGTGGCCTCGTGCGGCTCGGCCGGCCGCAACACTGGATTGACCAGCCACAGCGCGACACCGCCGGCGACGCTGGCGAGCTCGCAGATCAGCAGCGCGATCGGGGTGCCCAGCCAGGTGGCCAGCAGTACGCCGAGCGCCGGCCCGGCCATGTAGGACAACTCGACCGCGATCGAGTCCAGCACCAGCGCGGTCTTGCGCCGCTCGTCATCGACCGCGGTGATCATCACCTGCCGGATGATCGAGAACGTCGGCACGATGAACAGCCCGGCCACCGCGACCAGGGGCAGCAGCAGCCAGTAGCCGACGAACGGCGCGATGGACCAGCAGACGGTGAGCACGAACAGCGAGGGCAGGACGGTCCGGCGCAGACCGTACCGATCCAGCAGCCGGCCCCGCCACGGCCCGCTGATCGCCGAGGCCACCGTGACCACGGCGGCGGCGATCCCGGCTGCCGAGTACGACAGGCCGAGGTGCGAGACGACGTGCAGGGTCAGCGTCACCATGCCCGCCATCAGCGGGGTCCGGATGATCACTCCGAGCAGCAGGGTCCGCCGCGCGGCGGGGATCCGCAGAACGCTTGCGTACGCTGACCCGGAGGCGAGTTGCCGAAGAGTCACCCGACTGAGTCAATCACCGGCCTCGGACAGTCGCCGAGGGGTTTTCCCGGAGCGCCCGGACGGGATCCGGTGCGGTGGCGAGCAGCCGCTGGATCGGCTTCAGGACGGCCTGCACGCTGACCAGCCGGGCGGCGACGTCGCGGACCACGGCCAGCAGCCTGCTGCGCCGGAACATCATCCGGGCCAGCACCCGGGAGTTGTCCTGGGCCGCCTCGACTCGCGGGCGCTGGGCGCTCTCGTACCGGGACAGCAGGTCGGGCACGGCCAACTGCCGGCCGTCGATGATCATCCTGGCCAGCACCCAGGCCGACTCCATCGCCATCCCGGCGCCGATCCCGGCGGTCGGCAGGAAGCCGGCGCCGGCATCACCGAGCAGCACGGTACGGCCGGTGGCCCAGCGCTCCGCCCGGCAGTCGGTCAGCGGCCAGTAGTACGGGCTGGGGTCGGTCGCGATCGCGTCGAGGACCCGGTCCATCCGCGGGCTCACCGTGCCGAGTCGTCGGCGCACCGAGGCGGTGAACGCGGCCGGCCCGGCCTGCAGGTCGTCGACCGGCCCGCCGAGGATGGCGCCGAACCGGTCGGCGACCGGGTAGACGCCGAGGAAGAACCCGGCGCCCCAGAGTTCCTCGCCGAGGTCCGGTTCCTGGTCCGACGGTGCCCAGGCCACCCAGCCCGCCCAGTGGGTGTCGACCGTCTGCACGGCGAGCCGGGGCCGGATCAGGTCCCGGGTGGTGGAGTGCAGCCCGTCGCAGACGATCACCAGGTCGAAGTCCAGGTCGGCCGGTCCGTCCGGCGTGGCCAGGGTGACCCGGACCTCGTCCGGGGTCTCGGTCAGTGCGGTCACGGTCGTACCCGGGGTGACCTCGCAGCCGTCCCGGGTGAGCACCTCGAGCAGCGCGCCCCGGCTGATCCCGCGGTAGTCGCCGTACTGGTCGAGGACGGCGGCCATCGAGTCGATCCGGAGCCGGCGCCCAGTGTGGCCGTACAGCCCGTAGCGGGACAGCGGCACGCTCGCCGTCCGGTAGGCGTCCCGTACCCCGAGGTCGTCCAGCACCGGATCGACCATCGGCATCAGGGCCAGCATGTAACCGGGATGCCCACGGTCGTGGCCGCGCTCGACCAGGACCGGAGTGTGGCCGGCCCGGCGGAGCAACGTGGCCACGGTCACGCCGGCGATGCCGGCTCCGACGATCAGGATCCGAGGCCCTCGGCTCCGCTGCTCGGCCTGCTGTCGGATCGACACCGTACGGAACACGAACGCCCTCCTCGGACTCTCTGGACCACCTGGTCCAGAGCCACGGTAGCACGCTCTGGACCGGGTGGTCCAGGGAGCGCTACGCTGCGCCCATGACGGACGCGTGGGACCGGATGACGCCGGAGCGGCAACGCGGACTGATCCGGGTCGCGGCCGCCGAATTCGCCTCGGCCGGCTACCAGGGCGCCTCGCTGAACGCGATCATCCGCCGCTGCGGACTGAGCAAGAGCTCGTTCTATTACGTGGTGCCCGGCAAGCGTGAGCTGTACGACCTCGTGATCCGGGAGCTGTCCGCCGACCTGGCCGGACGGATCCGGATCCCGCGACCCGAGGACCTGGCGGGACCGGCGTTCTGGCCGGAGCTGGAGGCGTTGTTCGACCGGCTGCTCGCGGCCGCGGCGGAGGACGAGGGCTCGACCGCGCTGGGCCGGATGATCTACGGGCCGGGGCCGGGGCCGGGCGAGGCGGCCGGGACGACCTGGACCGGGATCGAGGGCTGGATCGGCGAGGTGCTCCGGGTCGGCCGCGAGTCCGGCGAGGTCCGCGACGACCTGCCGCCGGCCCTGCAGCGTCGGCTGGTCTTCGCCGTGCTCCGGGCGATGGACGAGTGGAGCCTGACCGAGGCCGACCCCGGCTCGACTGAGTTGGGCACCGTCGCCCGGGCCCAGTACGACGCGATCCGCCGGCTGTTGCGGAACGAATCCGAGAAGTCCGGAACTTCTCCGTGACGATCCGTGTCGCGCGACGTCTGTCCAGGTGTACGGACACAATGATTCCGAAGGTGTCCGGTCGCCCGAGAGGAAACGGTGCAGATGAGCGAGACAACGAAGAACCTGCCGGCCACCGGCGAGGAGCGGCGCCAGGCGGACGGTGCCGTTGCCCGGGCCGAGACCGAACCGAAGCAACTCGACGAGCTGCACACGGAGTTCGGTGACACGACCATTGCGGAGGCCGTGGTCCAGAAGATCGCCGGGATCGCCGCCCGCGAGGTGCCCGGCGTCTACGCGATGGGCAACATCGCGCGGCGCACGCTGAACAACCTCACCCAGCGGATCCCGGGTGGCCAGCCGAACGTGACCGGCGGAGTCGCGGTCCAGAAGGGTGAGCGGGAGACCGCCATCGACGTGTCGATCGTCGTCGAGTACGGCGCGCAGATCGTCGAGGTGAGCCAGGAGATCCGGGAGAACGTGATTCGCGCGGTCGAGACCGGAACCGGCCTCAAGGTGGTCTCGGTCGACGTCGACGTCACCGATGTGCACCTGCCCGAGGACGATGCGGAGCCTGCGAAGGGGTCCGGCGACGACGAGCTCGCCTGATCGACCAGTACTCGGCCCGGGAAGTCACTACGGGGACCTCCCGGGCCGGACCAATCGAAGGGAGACCGGACATGTCCCGAACCACGATCGCGTTGTTCGTCGGCCTGGTGTTGGGGGTGACGGCGGCGTTCGGCGGCTTCGGGGCGTTCCTGATCGTCGCGGTGTTCGGCGGGCTCGGCCTCGTCGTCGGGCTGGTGCTGGACGGTCGGATCGACCTGCCCGCGCTGCTCGGCCGCGCGACCGAACGCCGGTAGTGGCGTGGCGAGCACAGTGGCCGTCCCGCCGGTCGACGACCCGCGGACCCGCGGCCGGCTGACCATCCCGCAACGGGTGGTGCAGCGGATCGCCGCGCAGGCGGCGTCAGAGATCTCCGCGGCCGGTGGCCGCTCCGGCGGACTGCTCGGCCTCGGCGGCCGGGCCGAACAAGGTGCGCGGCCCAAGGTGACGGCCAACCTCTTCAGCGACTCGGTCGAGTTGGCGATCGAACTGGCGCTGGACTATCCAGTGTCGCTCCGGGCGGCGGCCGGTCAGGTCCGGGCGCACGTCGCCGACCGGGTCCGGACGCTGACCGGCGTCGCCGTACACCGGATCGATCTGACCATCGTCGCCGTCGGCCTGGCCGACCGTTCGGAGCGGGAGGGACTGCGATGACCGCGAAATCACCGCGGCTGCGCCACCGGCCCCGGCGCAGTGTTCCGGCCGGCCTGACGGCGCTGGTCCTGGCCGCTGTGGGCGGCCTGGTGCTGGTCAGCGGGGCCCTCCGGCTGGCGACGGGCGCCTGGCCCGAACCGGCGGGCTCCGTGCTCGGCTTCCTGACGGCGACGCGCTGGGGTTCGACGGTCTGGCTGGCGATCAGCGCCGGGGTCGTGCTGGTCGGGCTGATCATGATCATCGCCGCCGTGAAGCCCGGCCGGCTGAACGCCGCGCGGCTCTCCGTCCCGGAGCAGTCCGGCGGTCCGGAGCTGGAAGTCGTGATCTCCCGCCGTGGCATCGCCCGGCTGGCCGCGGCGCGGGCCGAGCTGGTCGACGGCGTCGATGCGGTACGGGCTCGGGCCGACGCCAGGTCGGTCCGACTGACGATCGGGACCGCGACCGAACACCGTGCGGAGCTGCGGGCGGCCGTCACCGACGCCGTCCGGCAGGCGTTGACCCGGACCGGGGTCACCCCGGTGCCGCGGGTCTCCGCGTCCGTCACCACCAGGTCGAACTGAACTCGGGCGGGAGGATCGAATGAGCAATCGAGCTACCGGCGTGAACCGGTTCTGGCTCTGCGTACTCGGGTTGATCTTGGTCGCCTCCGGTGCGATCGGGGTGGCGATCGCCACTGGCTGGATCCGCTGGATTCCTGCGCCGGTTGAGTTTCCGGCGGTCGACTCGACGGTCCTGCCGGGGCCCGTCGGTGATCAGTCCGTCGTGCTGATCATGATCGGCGTCGGTTTGTTGATCATGCTGGCCGGGATCGCGTGGTTGGTCCGGCAGGTGCCGCGATCGGGATCGGTCAAGCCGTTCCGGCTGCACGACGACCCCGCGGACGGGATCACCACGGTCGACCCGGCCGTGATCGGCGACGCGGTGCGGGGCCAGCTGGAGTCGTTCCGCGGCGTCGCCGCCGCTACCGTACGGCTGCGCGGCTCGGTCCGGCATCCCGAACTCACGATCAAGATCACGGCCGACGAACGGGCCGATCTTGCCGAACTCCTGGAGCGGGTCCGGACCAAGGCGGTGGCGGACCTCGAACTGGCTTTGGACGCGACCGTGACCCGGCTGGCGATCCAGGTGGAGATCGATCGGGTCCGCGGCGGCGTAGCCGAGATCAGGATGTGACCGTTGATCGAGGAACTGGAGCAGGCCGCCACGGAGGACCGGCTGGCCGGCCTGGACGAGACGACGATCGTGGTCCGGGCTCAGGACGGCGACCTGGCGGCCTTCGAGTCCTTGATCGACCGCTATCAGCGACCGCTGTTCCGGCTCGCGGTACGGATCCTGAGGGACCGTGAGCTCGCCGAGGACGTACTCCAGGATTCGCTCATCGCGGCCTGGCGGAAGCTGCCCACGCTGGAGCAACCGGGAGCGGTGCGGACCTGGCTGTACCGCCTGATCACGTTCCGCAGTCTGGACGCGCTCCGTCGTCGCCGGGAGACCGCCCCGCTGGACGAGGAGCGCCAGTCCGGGGGCGCCGGGTCCGGCCGGGACCCGGCCGAGTTGGTCGAGCACCAGGAACACTGGAGGCAGTTGCAGCAGGCCGTGGGCGAGCTTCCGGCGCAGACCCGGGTCTGCTGGATCCTCAAGGAGATCGACGGTCTCAGTTACGGCGAGATCTCCGAGGTGATCAACCAGCCGGTCAGCACCGTCCGTGGTCGGATAGCCCGGGCGCGGCAGCAGCTGGCGGAGAGGATGGCGTCATGGCGCTGACGGACCGTGGTCGCGACCTGGCCGAGAAGCTCGCCTGTGGACGCTCGCTGGACGAGGTCTGGCAGCGGATCGCCGGCCCACCCGATGATCATGAAGAGTCGTGCCCGTACTGCGGCGAAGCGCGGGAGCGACTGGCCCGGCTGCACCGGGCGACCCGAGAACTCACCGACCACGAGGCGAACGACCCTGCCATGGACGTCAGCCCGAACCTGAAGGCCTCGATCCTCGACATCGCCCGGACCGAGGTCCGGCGGAGCCGGCTGCTGCCGCTGATCCAGCCGGACGATCGGGATTCCGCGGAGGCCGATCAGCTGACCGTCAGCGAGCGGGCGCTGGCCGAGCGGATCCGGGCCGCCGCCGACGGTGTGCCCGGCGTGCACTCGCGGCGCTGCGCGGTCGACCTCGATCTGGCCGAAGACTCGGAAGGGACGGACGGGGCGGAGCCGGAGCGGGCGGAGGAGACCGGGCCGAGCGACCGGCCGGCGCGGGTTGCGGTGTCGCTCCGGATCGCGGTCAGTTCCCGTACCGTCATTCCGGAGGCCGTCGCCCGGGTCCGTACCGCAATCGTCGAGGAACTCACCCGGCGCACCGGCCTGGTCGTGTCCATGATCAACATCACCGTGGAAGACGTCTACGATGCCTGACCTCGACCCCACCGATCCCGGAGCCGCCGGTCAGGCTCCGGCCAGCCGGGCGGAACTCTCCCGCGCGGCGGCCGAGGCCGTGCTCGCCGTACCGGGCGTGTCCCGGATCGAACCGGACCTGCGGCAGGCGCTGCGCAACCTCGGCCGCGGCGTCGGCGACGGACTGCCGATGATCAAGATCGCCGACCGTACCGATGTCGCGGTCGAGATCTCCGTGACCGACCCACGCACCGCCTACCAGGTCGCGCAGGACGTCCGGGCCGCGCTGAGATCCTGCCTGACCCGGCTCGGACACCAGCCCGGCAACGTCACCGTCGCCGTGCTCGGCCTGAGCTAGCGGGATCAGGCCTGGTTGTCCTCGTAGTAGCGGACCAGGTCCGGGTCGAGCTCGGGAATCGGCAGGCAGGAGTTGTCGCCGCGGATCGACTCGGTGGCGAGCAGCGCGGCGGCGACGGCCTGACGGGCCGCGATCGGTGAGGTACGGGTCTCGCCTCCGTCGGTGACGAACCGGAGGAACTCCGCGATCATCACCGGGTCCGCACCGCCGTGGCCGCCGCTGCCGCCGCCGATGATCATGGACTCGTCCGGCTCGGCCGAGCCCATGTGCCGCCGGTTCCACAGGCCGATCTGATCACCCGGGCCGTCGCCGAAGTTCTCCACCCGGCCCTCGGTGCCGATCACCGTGTAATTGCGCCAGTAGTCGGGCGTGAAGTGGCACTGCTCGTACGAGGCGAGCACGCCGTTGTCCAACCGCATCTGCATCATCGAGATGTCCTCGACGTCGACCACCGGATTGAGCCCGGTCAGCGACGCCGGCGGCCAGTTGTCCAGGCTGAACCACTCGCCCATCCGCTCGCCGGTACGGTCCCGGCGGTCGGTGATGTCGCCGTAGACGGACAGCGAGCCCATGGCCGAGACGGCCGTGCTGTAGCCGCCGGCCAGCCAGTGGATCACGTCAAGATCATGAGCGCCCTTCTGCAACAGCAGCCCGGTCGAGTAGCGCCGGTCGGCGTGCCAGTCCTTGAAGTAGTAGTCGCCGCCGTGGCTGACGAAGTGCCGGCACCAGACCGCCTTGACCTCGCCGATCCGGCCCTCCGTGATCAGGTCCCGGAGCTGGGTGATCACCGGCATGTGCCGCATGTTGTGCCCGAGGTAGAGCCGGGTCTTGTTCTCGTACCCGGCGCGCAGGATCGCGTCGCAGTCGTCCAGCGTCGTCGCCATCGGCTTCTCGCAGAACACTGCGATGCCGGCCTCGAGCGCCGGCACCGCCACCGAACGGTGGGCATGATCAGGAGTGGTCACCAGCAGCGCGTCGATGCCGGACTCGAGCAGGCGACCAAGATCATCGGTGACCACGGCGTCGGGCAGTGCGGCGGCCGCGTCCCGGCGGCCGCGTTCGCTGGTGTCGCAGACGACGGTGACCTCGACCCCCTCGGTCCGCTGGGCGTGCTTCCACAGCCCCGCCCGCTGACCGAACCCGACGACACCGATCTTGAGAGCCATGCTGGTCCTACTCCCCTCGTGGTTGGGTGGAATCCCGGACGAACAGCGTCCAGGGAAACTCGTGCAGCCGACCCGGCGAGTCGTCCTCGCCGACCGCGCGGGCCCGGATGATCTCGGCCAGCTGGTCGAAGAAGTCGGTCGGGCCGACCGTGGTCAACGCCGGATCCATCTGCTCGCTCTCCCGGGTGTTGCCGACCCCGGCCACCGCGACATCCTCGGGAACCCGGAGCCGCAACCGTTGCGCGGCGTGGATCGCACTGATCGCCGCGAAGTCGGTGGTCGCGAAGATCGCGGTCGGCCGGTCCGGCAGCGTGAGCAGCCGCATCGCCGCGGCGTAGGCGCCGGCAGCGTCTCGCGGATAGACCTCGACATAGTCCTTGCGTACGTCGATCCCCGCCGCCGCGAGCCCGGCCGTGTAGGCGTGGAAGCGATTCGTCTTGGTCCGGCGGGTCGTCGCCGTCAGGCAGCCGATCTTGGTGTGCTCCCGGGTCAGATGATCGACGACCATCCGGCTGGCCGGCATGTCGGCCGATCTGATCACGTCGAAGTCGTTCGGTTCCAGCCGCTCGTCGAAGATCACCAGCCGGTGACCCGCGGCCGCCAGGTCGGCCAGCCGTTGCCTGGCGTCGGGTGAGGCGGGCACGAAGTCCAGGAACGCGGCGTCACAGGGCTGGCGCTGCAGCACCGGCTGCCAGTCGTCGTCGGCCATGATCAACGTGGTGAACCCGTGCGGCAGCAGGGCTCGGTTGACCGCCTCCGCGACCGCCTGCGACCAGGGGTCGGACAGCATGGTCAGCGAGAGCAGGACCACGCCG
Organism: Microlunatus sp. GCM10028923; assembly: GCF_042666975.1. Classification (NCBI taxonomy): domain Bacteria; kingdom Bacillati; phylum Actinomycetota; class Actinomycetes; order Propionibacteriales; family Propionibacteriaceae; genus Microlunatus; species Microlunatus sp. GCM10028923. Next base: position 526,745 of record NZ_JBHTFF010000002.1, read on the forward strand.
GTCTTGCCGGTCCGCATCGAACGCGCGGCCGGATTGGGCCGGTAGCCGAGCCGCTCCGCCGCCGCCCGGACCCGCCGCGCCGTCTCCTCGGACACGCCGGCCGATCGCCCGGCCCGGCCGGACACGACGTACGAAACCGTCGCCGTGGAGACTCCGGCCTCCTCGGCAACCGTGCGCAGAGTCGCCCGCCCCGTGCGCCGCGCCTTCGCGTCCATCCTCGGCTCCCTGGTCCTATGCTCGTCCGGCGGTCATTCTGTCACCGGCGACTCGACCGGAGGCAGCGTCCTCCCCAAGATGTTAAACGATTAACGCCATCCCCCTCCGCCGACCGGTCACAAAAGCAGCGTTTTCTGCGGCGTGTCGCGGCTGGAGTGATGTCTCACGATGTGGGTGCGGGGTGCGGGGTGCGGGGTGCGGGGTGCGGGGTGCGGGGTGCGGGGTGCGGGGTGCGGGGTGCGGGGTGCGGGGTGGCCGGGGTGTGAGGCCTTGAAGTGCCGGGCGGGATGGGGAGCGTGGAGTGCCCGGCGGGATGCGGGATGCGGAGCGTTGGTCGGGGTGCGGGTGCGGGTGCGGGGCGGATGATGTGAAGCCCGGAGTCGCTGCTGAAGTGGCCGGTCGTTGGCGGGGTCATGGGGCCCCGGCTTCTGCGGCGGCCGTGACGTTGTCGACAACCCCGCGACCTTCACCGGACTCGAAGTGGGAATGTCGACAACCCCACGAGCTTCACCGGACTTGAGGTGGGAATGTCGACAACACTGCAATCGTCACCTGACCCGAGGCCGGGCGGGATAGGGGAGCGTGGAGTGCCCGGCGGGATGCGGGATGCGGAGTGTTGGTCGGGATGCGGGGCGCGGGGTGTCCGGGGGATCTGAAGCCTGGAGTCGCTGCTGAGGTGCTCGGTCGATGGCGGGGTGATGGAGCCCAGCTCCGGCGTGTCCGTGACGTTGTCGACAACCCTGCGACCTTCACCGGACTCGAAGTGGGAATGTCGACAACCTTGCAATCTTCACCGGACCCGAGGTCGGGCGGGATAGGGGAGCGTGAAGTGCCCGGCGGGATGCGGAGCGTTTGGTCGGGATGCGGGGCGCGGGGTGTCCGGGGGATCTGAAGCCTGGAGTCGCTGCTGAGGTGCTCGGTCGATGGCGGGGTGATGGAGCCCAGCTCCCGCGCGGCCGCGACGTTGTCGACAACCCGCGACCTTCACCGGACCCGAAGTGGGAATGTCGACAACCCTGCAATCTTCTTCGCGCCCGAGGCCGGGCGGGATAGGGGAGCGTGGAGTGCCCGGCGGACGCGGGATGCGGAGCGTTGGTCGGCGTGCCGGGCCGCGGGTGTCCGGGGATGTGGAGCCTGGAGTGCCGGGCGGGATGCGGGTGTGGAGTCGTGGGCCGGATGGAGTGCCGGGCGGGATGCGGGTGTGGAGTGGTGGGCCGGATGGAGTGGCGGGCGGGATGCGGGTGTGGAGTGGTTGGGCCGGATGGAGTGGCGGGCGGGATGCGGGTGTGGAGTGGTTGGGCCGGATGGAGTGCCGGGCGGGGTACGGGTGTGGAGTGGTGGGACGGATGGAGTGCCGAGTGCCGGTCGGGGATGTGGGTGCGGAGTGTTGTGGGCGGTGTCGCCCGGCTGCCGGTTCTGCAGCCCCGGCCGTGCTGCGACCCCCGGCATGCGGGCCCGGTCGCGTGTAGAAGATCAGAAGTCCGTGGGGATCGGAGCTCGGCGCCCGCGGGCGCCGGAGTCGCCGCTGGACGATGTCGCGGTGTTGCCCGGCCGCACGGCCTCCTTCCTGGCTGGCGGCAGCGCGATCAACACGTTGCCGGCCGCGATTGCGATCATTCATTCGGTTGTGTCGGCTCGACACCGCAAGCGGCGACCCGGCCCGCCAGCCGGCGCGGTGTGGGTGTCCCGCACGCTGGTCCCGCTGGAGCGGGTGGATCGTGCATCGATTCGCCCCGGCCGGCGCCCGTTCCCATGCGGCTGGCGATGATCGAGGCGGCCGGGCACGGCTCGCTGGGTTGATGGTGAGGTCACGCTCCGGCGTACACAGAGTTCGCCGGCCGACGGGGTCGGGTCGGCCGTTGCAGGCATAGGGCGGACGGCGGCAGAGCTACCCGCCGTGCGGACCTCGGGTCCACTTCCCACCGGATCTGTTGACATGGAACTGAGTTCCAGATGAGGCTTGATCATCGGAGCGGTGGCGGGGAGGCGATCATGTACGGATTCAGGCGTCGGTTCGGGATCGGGATCGCGGCGGTGGCCGCGTTGGTGCTGGCCCAGGCGGTGATCACGGCGGGGCCGGCCATGGCGGCGGAGACGGCGGCGCCGCGGACCTTCGACGCCGAGCCGCTGGGGCAGCCGCCGGCGGGGGCGACCGTCCAGGGTTCCGTCGCGGTGGTGACCAAGCTCGGCGGTACGGGGCGCGCGGTGCAGCTGACCGACAACTCGGCGAGCCTGCAGACCAAGGCGTACTTCCCGGCACCTGCGGTCAATTCGCGGCATTACGAGTTCGATCTTGCGGTGACCGCCTGGCAGACCGCGAGCGTGTTCGCGATCCGGGGCAGCGGGGACAACGCGGGGCTCGGTGTGTTCCGGTTCATGATCACGGCGAACGACACGTCGACCGTGCTGTCGGTCTACGACGGCACGGCGTGGCGCACGCTGGCGACGGAGCCGATCGGCATGCGGAACACGTACCGCAGAATCAGTGTCGACGCGACGGCTGATCATGCCGCGGTGTCGCTGAACGGCAACCGCCACTCGACGACGGTCAAGGCTTCGGCCGGCTCGCCGATCACCGGCATCGAGTTCGTCTCGGCCGGCACGGCGCCGACCGGGAGCGCGGCCCAGCTGGACAATCTGATCATGTATTCGACGGTGGTCGCGCTCGATCCGACCGGCACCCAGATCAGATTCCCGGACGTCACCAAGCTGCAGAACGGCACGCTGGCCGTCGTGTACGACAGCGGGGCGGCGCACACGAACGCGAACGAGGACATCAAGTTCGTCACGTCGTCGGATGGCGGCGTCAACTGGAGCACCCCGCGGGTGATCGAGGACGGGATGTTCGGGACTCAGCACTACGACGCCCGGGATCCCAAGATCAGCAGGCTCTCCGACGGTACGTTGCTGGTCAGCTTCTTCGTGACCGAATGGCTGGCCGGTGGTGCCAGCAAGCAGCACGGCACCCACGTGATCAGGTCGGCGGACAGCGGGGCGACCTGGAGCGAACCGGCCGAGGTCGATTCGGCGATGGACCCGGACGTCTCGGGCGGCTGGAACGCGAGCCACGGTGCGGCCGTTCAGCTGCCCAACGGCGACGTCCTGATTCCCTTGTACGGAAAGGTTCCCGGCGACGCCACGTCAAGGGCGACCGTGGTCCGCAGTACGGATGGCGGGCGGACGTTCAACCGGGCGAACGAGGTCACCGTCGGGTCCGGCGGCGACGTGAACTACCAGGAGCCCAACCTGTCGGTGCTGCCGGACGGCTCGCTGGCCTGCTTGATCAGGATGGCCTCGTCCTCCGGAGCCGGGATCCCGGCCCGGCTCAGCCGCTCCAGCAACGGCGGCCAGACCTGGTCGGCGCCGGCGGTCACCGACATCAACGCCTCGTCGCACCATCAGCTGGTCACCTCGACCGGCGCGATCCTGCTGACCTGGGGCGCGATCACGCCGTCCACGCGCCCGACGTACGGCCAGTTGATCACGAACCCGGCCGGGTCCTGGGACGGCATCGGCGAGATCCGGCTCTACGACACCACCCGGGGTGATCAGGCCAACCCGAGCAGCGTCGAGGTGTCGCCCGGACGCTTCCTCACCCTCGGGTACGACGTCAGCCGGCGCACCCTGACCGCGGTGTTCAGCACCGTCGCGGACTATTCCTGAGGGAGCAGCAGGACCTTGCCGAGGTTGTCGCCGGACTCCAGCAGGCGGTGAGCGGCGGCGGCCTCGGCCAGCGGGAAGGTGGTCTGCGGGGCGGGGCGGATCCGGCCGTCGGTGATCATCGGCCAGACCCGCTCGGCGACCCGGGCACAGATCGCGGTCTTCTCCTCGACCGGGCGGGGACGCAGCGAGGTGGCGTGCACCTGACCGCGCTTGGTGAGCAGCCGGCCGAGGTCGAGGGTTCCCTTGCGGCCGCCCTGGAGTCCGATCACCACCAGCCGGCCGGCGGTGGCGAGCAGCCGTACATGATCATCGAGATAGCTGCCGCCCATGTTGTCCAAGATCACGTCCAGGCCGGCGCCGCCGGTGATCGACTCGGTCGCGGCCGGCCAGTCGTCGCGGTACGACAGCGCGTGATCGGCTCCGATCGAGCGGCAGTAGTCGAGCTTGTCCGGCGAGCCGGCCGTGGCGGTCACCTCGGCCCCGAGCGCCTTCGCGTACTGGATCGCGAAGGACCCGATCCCGCCCGCGCCGCCGTGCACCAGGAAGCGTTCGCCGGCCCGCAGCCCGACCAGGTCGAGATTGGCGAGGACGGTCGCGGCCACCTCGATCAGGCCGCCCGCGGTGATCAGGTCGACGCTCTCCGGCGGCCGGACGACCTGGCCGGCCGGCGCGACCACGTACTCCGCATAGGCGCCGCCGGCCAGCAGCGCCACACAGGCGTCGCCGACCGCCCAGCCGTCCACGTCGGGACCGAGGGCGGCGATGGTCCCGGAGCACTCCAGCCCGATCAGCGGGCTCGCCCCGGGCGGCGGCGGGTAGTGGCCCTGACGCTGCAGCAGGTCGGCCCGGTTCACCCCGATCGCGGCGGTCTTGATCAGGACCTCGCCCGCAACCGGCGCCGGTCGTTCCATCTCGGTCGGCCGCAGCACCTCCGGCCCGCCCGGCTCCGTCACCTCGATCGCCTGCATGAGGTCAGGCTGTCACACACGACGGTTGTCCCGACCATTAGGATCGACGATGGTCCGCCGGGCGCAGCTCGGCGGCCGGGCGAGGTCGCATAGTGGACTAGTGCAGGCGCCTTGAAAGCGCCCGAGCGGGAAACCGTTCCGTGGGTTCGAATCCCACCCTCGCCGCCAGACTCGAGTGGTGGCCTAGGGTTAGCCCCATGGGTGAGCAGGATGCGCGGGCCGCCAGCCCAAGAACCGAGATGCACCTGCTGGCCCCGAGGCCACCGATCAGGGCGTACGCCATCGCGGCCGGAGCCGCCGTCGTCGGGACCGGCCTGATCGTCGCCGGTACGGTCAGCACGCTGCAGGTGGTCTTCGTGATCGGCGTGATCGTGCTCGTGCTGGGCGTCGCGCTGGCCCTGGTCGCGTTGATCATGGTGCTCCGGCTGTCCACGACGGTGATCATGGACCGGGACGGGCTCGAGGTGCGCCGGATCGGTCACCGGCAACGGATCCCGTGGGCCGACATCACCGCCGTGAAGGCGACCCGGCACCACTTCGTCGTCGTCGCGAACTCCGGCGGCACCGAGTTCGTCAACCCGCGCGACGGCGAGGACAAGACCGTGATCGCGCTGATGACGGCGATCCGGGATCGGCTGGACGCCAACCGCGGCTACGGCAGCTGACCGCCGCGGTCAGCCGTCGTACTTCGGCTTCGCGGTCGCCGCGATGTCCGGCCGGAACCCGCAGGAGTCGCCGGCGTCCTCACTGGCTTCGGTCGACTTGCTGCTCGGCTTGTCCGACTCCGGATCGGCCGGCTCCTCGGACTGCTGCGGCGGATCGGTCTGCTGGGTCTCGGGATCGTCCGGTTCCTTGGTGGTCTCCGGATCCTCGGGTTCCTTGCTGGACTCGGGATCGCCCGGCTGCGGGTCACTCGGCTTGGGCTTCGGCTTCTCCTTCTCGGTCTCGCCGATCGACTTCCGTACCTGCTCGCGCATCAGTTCGAAGTCGGGCCGGTAGACCAGGAAGCCGTTCTTGCCGTGCTTGAAGACCAGGCTGCGGAGGTTGCCCTTCTGCGCCCGGCTGGCCAGCTCGACCATCGCCGGCAGCATCTCCTGCGGCACGTCGGTCTGGACGATCTCCTTGCCGGCCTTGGCGATGTCCTCGTAGCGGGTCAGCAGGGTGCCCGGGTTGGCCTGTTTGACGATCGCGTTGATCACGCAGCGCTGCCGGTCCATCCGGCTGAAGTCGTCGTACCCGAACCGGCCGCGGGCGTACCAGAGGGAATCCTTGCCGTCGAGGTGCTGGCTCGGACCCGGGGTGAGGAACTCCTTCGGCGGGATGCCGGCATCCTTGTCGCCGCCCTTGGGGATGTAGAAGTTGACGTTCAGGGTCAGCCCGCCGAGGGCATCGATCAACTGCTCGAATCCCTTGAGGTTGACCAGCACGTAGTAGTCGATCTTGAGTCCGATCGCCTCGCCGACCGAGATCTTCACGACATCGGCGTTCAGGTTGTCGGTCTCGCCGAGGACGTCCTCCGGCACATTCGACGGTACGTTCTCGTACATCGCCGTCAGGCAGTACTCAAGATCGTTCGGGTCGCCGTTGGTGAAGCCGTCCGGGTAGTACTCGTGCAGCGGCGAGTCCTCCGGGAACGGCATGTTGGCCGTGCACCGCGGCAAGCTGATCAAGGTCGTGTTGCCGGTATGGGTGTCGATGCTGGCGACCATCACCGTGTCGGTCCGGATGCCCTGCCGCTTCGAACTCCCGTCACCGCCGAGCAGCAGGACGTTCAGCCGCTTCTTGTCCTTCCACGGGTCGTTCTGCCCGCCCTTCGGGTCGAAGCTCGGCCGGGTCGCGCTCTTGTTGTCCTCCTGGCGCTTGAAGACGTTCGCGACCAGATCGGCCTGGTCGTAGCTGTACCGGGCCGCGACCGCCATCGGGGCCGCGACCGCGAACGCGAGTACGCCGACCAGCAGCCCGCCGAGCACCCGCTGCGGCTGGCTCGGCAGATTGCGCAGCGCGAGGTGTGAGGCGATCACGACCACGACCCAGGCGAGGCCGATCACGACCGCGATCACGGAGACGATGTTGAGCGCCTCCGGCGTGACGGCGATGCTGGCCAGGCCCTTCGGATCGACGACGGCCCACAGGCACAGGGTGACCAGGCCCATCACGAACACGCCGAAGACGGTGAAGCCCGCCTTCTTCCGGCCGGCTGCGATCAGGCCGGCGCCCGGGATGATCGCGCCGAGGATGGTGAACAGGACGGTCCGCCGGAAGTCCGGGGTGTCCATGGTGCGGCGGTTGCGCCGGTTGCGTGCTGCCGTACGGCTTCGCGGGGACTGACCGGGGCGAGGCGACTGACCGGAGCGAGGCGACTGGCCGGAACGGGGGTATTGGCCGGAGCGGGGCGGCGGGGTGCGGCTGCCGGAGCGGGGCCGCGACTGGCCTTGCCGATTCCGCGGTGGCCCGGCCGGGCGGGATGACGCGGGCAGGTCCCAATGCCACTGATCCTGCTCATCCACCACCGAACCTGACCCCCAAAACCCTCACTCAACGACTCCGAGACCCGACCAGCCTAGGCGGTCGGAACAGCACTGTGGCCGCACCCTCCGTCACGTCCCACAGACCGCAACTCCCGGGCGACACGGCACCTGTCCAACGACACTTTGCTTCGTGAGGTTCCCCATCGGTACTCTTGGGCGGTCTCGGCGGTGCCGAGTCAGGAGGCGTCGCCTAGTCCGGTCTATGGCGCCCGCCTGCTAAGCGGGTTGAGGGTTCATCCCCTCTCGCGGGTTCAAATCCCGCCGCCTCCGCCCTGTGAAGAGGGTTGGCCGGGCGACTCCAACATCTTGGGGAGTCGCCCGGCGCCCATGAAGGCTCGGTGACGACGATGCCGTGGTGGGCCGAGCTGCTGATCGGGATCGCCGTCGCGCTGCTCGCGGTCTGGCTGCTGCTGATCCTCGTCCTGTTCGTCATGAAGCCCGATCGCACCGTGGTCCGGGAGGGTCTGCGGATCCTGCCCGACCTGATCAGGTTGCTGAAACGGCTCGCGACCGATCCGGATCAGCCCACCGGGATCCGGGTCCGGCTCGGCCTGTTGATGGCGTACCTCGCGTTCCCGATCGACCTGGTCCCGGACTTCATTCCCGTCCTCGGGTACGCCGACGACGTGATCATCGTCGTCGCCGTCCTGCGGTCCGTCGTCCGCCGGGTCGGGCTCGGACCGCTGCGCGAGGCCTGGCCCGGGACCGACGCCGGCTTCGCCGCACTCTGCAAGGCCGCCGGGCTGAGGAGTTAGCGGGCCTTCACCACAGGCCGAGCCCTTCGACGACGAGCGCGGCGGCCGGCATCGGGGGTGCGGGGCGGCGGTCGATCAGACCGTCCGGGGTCGGCTGGTCGGTGCGGAGCCGGATCATCGAGCGCCAGCGGAGCGCGTCGGGGAGGGCGTCCCGGACGCGGTCACCGATCCGGCCGGTCAGCCGGCCGGAGCTCGGCAGGTCGTCGATCGTCAGGCCGCCGGCGAGCAGTCTCGCCGCGGTGACCGTACCGACGCCGTGGACGCCGCGGATGCCGTCGGACGGGTCGCCGACCAGGCTGGTCCGGTCGCACCACTGGCCGGGCCGGACCCCGTAGCGGTCCTCGAGTTCGGCCTCCACGATGGCTCGGTGTCCGGGCTTCCGGGCCGTGTTGAGGATCCGGGTGCGGCGGCCGAGGAGCTGGTAGAAGTCGCGGTCGCCGGACATGATCCAGGCCTCGCGGCGCGGGGTCGCCTGCCGGCAGACGGACAACAGGGAGGCGATCAGGTCGTCGGCCTCGGCCGTGTCGAGGCAGAGTCTCGGCAGCCCGAGCAGATCGAGGCCGCGTTCGACGTCGGCGAGCGCCCGGATCGGGGCCATCGCCTCCGGATCGGTGGGCCGGTGCGCCTTGTAGTCCTGGTCGATCGCCGTCCGGTCGGCCCAGGCGTTCTCGCCGTCGAAGACGACCACGATCTCGGGCGGTACGTCGAGCTCGCGGACCGCGACCCGGAGCAGGGCGAAGAAGCCGAACACACCGGTCAGATCGCGGGTCTTGTCGCGGCTGGTGATCCGGGCCGGGAAGCCGTACCAGGCGCGCCAGAGCAGATTGTGGCCGTCGACCAGGAACAGTGGGGGAGTCATCGGGCATGCACCCATCTCTCGCTCATGATCCGCTGAGCCGAGACGGGCGGGTCGCACCGGACACGGTGCGGTGATCCAATCGGACCTTCACCGTACGATCTCGCGCCGACAACCCGAGCGCCGACGCGCCGCGTCACGACAGGAGCCGCGGCGGACTGCCCTGGGGGAGCAGCATGACCCGCCCGGCCAGCGCGTCGTCCTCGATCAGCCGGAGGACTGCCGCCGTGAAGTCGGACAGGGGAATCGGCGGCGGGTCGGTGGCGCGCTCGGCCGGGCTGACCCGTTCGGTCGCCACCCAGTCGGGCACCAGGCAGGCGACCCGGGCCGGCGCCACATCGGCCAGCGTCGCGGTGAACCTGATCAGCCCCGCCTTCGCGGCCGAGTACTCCGGCGACGGATGCGGCCCCAGTCCGAGGCCGGCGGTCGAGGCGATGTTGACGACCACCCCGCCCTCGGCCCGCATCCCGGTCAGCGCGTGCTGGGTGGCGCGCATCGGGCCGATCAGGTTCAGCGTCAGCAGCCGCTCCCACTCCGCGGCCGAGGCCTCGGGGAAGTGCGGCGGCAGGTGACCGCCGCCACCCGCGTTGTTGATCAGAAGGTCCGGCCGGCTGGTCTCGATCAGGTCGGCGGTCTGTTCCGCGTCGGTCAGGTCGGTGGCGACGAAACGGCATCGTTCCGGCCCGGCGCGCTCGACGGTCTCCCGTCCGCCCGCCTCGTCGACGTCGGCCACCACGACCTGCGCGCCGCGCTCGGCCAGCGCGATCGCCGTCGCCCGTCCGGTACCGATCGCACCTCCGGTGACCACGGCTCTGCGTCCCTGGATGTCCATACCCTCTGGCTATCAGGGGCCACTGACAGTGAGCTCAGTCGCCGGCCACTCGGCGTACGGAGGCGGCGTGCAGGTCGACGGCTTCGGAGTAGAAGCCGACCAGTTCGGAGCAGATCGGGCGCCAGCCGCGGTCGATCACGCTGGCCCGGGCGGCCCGGCCGAAGGCGTCGCGCTTGGCGTCGTCGCCGACCAGGTCGCGGACCCGGTCCCGCATGATCATCAGTTCGCCGGGCGGGTAGAGCCAGCCGGTCCGGCTGTGGTCGATCAGGTCCAGCGGGCCGCCGGCGGCGGGGGCGACGACCGGTACGCCGCTGGCCATGGCCTCCTGCACCACCTGACAGAACGTCTCCGATTCGCCCGGCGTGACCAGGACGTCCAGGCTGGCCACGGTGCGGGCCAGGTCGTCGCCGTGCAGCATGCCGGTGAAGGTCGCCTCCGGCAGCACGGTGGCCAGCCGCCGTCGCTCGGGGCCGTCGCCGATGATCACGAGCCGTACCCCGGGAAGATCACGGAGCACGGCAAGATCATCGAGCTGCTTCTCGGCGGCCAGCCGACCGACGAAACCGACCAGGCGTTCGCCGTTCGGCGCCAGCCGGTTGCGCAGGTCAAGATCACGAAGCTCCGGCCGGAACCGGTTCGAGTCGACCCCGCGGCGCCACATCCGGAGCCTGCCGATTCCATGATCACCCAGCGCGGTCAACGACGCCGAGGAGGGTGCCAGGGTCAGCGTGGCGCGGGTATGAATGTCGCGGATTCGCTTCCAGAGCAGGCGCTCGGCGTGCCGGAAGCCGGACCGGGCGGCCAGTCCGGGGACGTCGGTCTGATAGACCGCCACCGTCGGTACGTCCAGCGCCTGCGCGGCCAGGACTCCCCGCCAGCCGAGCAGGAACGGCGACGCGAGGTGCACCACGTCCGGGGCGAAGTCACGCAGCGGTGCGACCACCGGAGCGAACGGGCCGCCGGCGACACGTACCTCCGGATAGATCGGCAGCGGCAGGGACGGGATGGTGATCACCGGCGCACCGGAAACGATCATGGGGACGCCGGCCGGATCGGCCGGCGCGATGACGACGGCCTGGTCGCCCCGTTGCTGGAGGTGTTCGAGCACCCGGAGCACCGAATGCACGACACCGTTGGTCTGCGGAAGGAAGGACTCGGCGATCAGCGCGACCCTCATGTGCCGAGCCTTGCCGCCCGGGCAGACCGCCGGGCAACGCCCGCGTGACGTGTCGGAAACGACCGCCGGTCCGTTCGGCGACCTGCCCGCTCCGGAGCGCCGGTGGAGCGGGTGTGTCGGAGCGCGGGACGGAGTCGCGGGGCGGGCGGCGGACCGGGGAGCCGGGCACTACGGTGTTGCCCATGCGTGAGGCATTCCAGACGGAACAGGCGCCCAAGCCCGGGGGCAGCTACTCCCAGGGCATCGCCGCCGGTGGCTTCTACTACACCGCGGGGCTCGGCCCGATCGACCCGGCGACCGGACAGGTCGTCGGCGAGACGATCGAGGAGCAGACCGCGCAGGTGCTGGACAACCTCGAGGCGATCCTGGCCGCGGCCGGTCTCGGCTGGGGCGACGTCGTGAAGGTGACGACCCACCTGCAGGAGTTGCACCGCGACTTCGCCGGCTACGACAAGGTGTACCGGAGCCGGCTGGTCGAGCCGTACCCGGTGCGGACCACGGTCGGGTCGCAGCTGATGAACATCCTGGTCGAGATCGATGTCGTCGCCGTCCGCGCCTGAGTCCGCGGCGACCGACCGTCGCACACCGGGCAGCACGGCCGGGCTGGAGCAGACAGTCGCCGAGCACGCCGAGGTGGTGCTGGACTGGCGGGCCAAGGGCTTCGCCGGCGCCGGGATCACGGTCGGCGACCTGCGCGCGTCGGGTCGCCCGCTGTCCTCGCTCGGTTCGCCCCTGATGATCATCGACCGGTCCGCGACCCAGGCCAACATCACCGGGATGAACGCCTGGTGCGCCGAGCACGGCGCGGTGCTGGCGCCGCACGGCAAGACGACGATGGCACCGAGTCTCTGGCTGGACCAGCTGCGGGCCGGCTGCGTCGCGATCACGGTCGCCAACGCGTTCCAGCTCCGGGTCGCGCGGGCGGTCGGGGTGCCGGACGTGATCGTCGCCAACGAGCTCGTCGACCCGACCGAGCTGGCCTGGATCGGCGCCGAGCTGGACCGAGACCCGAGCTTCGGGCTGGTCTGCTGGGTCGATTCGGTGGCCGGTGTGCAGCGCATGCAGCAGGCACTCGCCGGCCAGGGCACCCGCCCGCTGGACGTCTGCGTCGAGGTCGGCGGAGTCGGCGGCCGGGCCGGCGCCCGTGATCCGGAGACGGTACGGGAGGTCGCCGAGGCCGCCGTCGCCGCGGACCGGCTGCGCCTGGTCGGGATCAGCTGCTACGAGGGGGCGGTGCCGGGGATCGGTGCCGACGCCGACGGGCTGGCCATCGTGGACGCGTTCCTGGCCGAGGTCGCCGAGATCCACCGCGGGCTGAAGGACCTCTACCAGGACGACCGAGTGCTGGTCACTGCCGGCGGCAGCGCCCACTTCGACCGGGTCGCGGCGGCGTTCGCCGGGCTCGGGCCGGAGGTCGACCTGGTGATCAGGTCCGGCGCGTACGCCGTGCACGACGACCTGCACTATGCCGAGGTGACGCCGAGCACCCGCGGGGCCGGACCCGAGCTGATCCCGGCGATCAGCACCTGGGCGACCGTGCTGTCCCGGCCGGAACCGGGCCGGGTGATCATCGACGCCGGTCGCCGGGACGTGCCGTTCGACCAGGATCTGCCGATCGTGCTGGAGGCCCGCCGGCGCGGTGATCATGGTCTGGTCCGGATCGAACCGGGGCCGACGACGGTGATCAGTCTCAATGATCAACACGGGTACGTCGACGTTGCGGCGGACTCCGAGCTGGCGGTCGGTGACCTGGTCCGGCTCGGCCTGTCGCACCCGTGCACGGCGTTCGACAAGTGGCGGGTGATCGGGGTCGTCGATTCCAACGATGCGGACGATCCGTCGGTGGTCGATGCCGTACTGACGTACTTCTGACCCCGAGCAAGGGAGCCTGATCATGATGACCACGCGTACGGTCCTGCGTGGGGGCCGGGTGGTGAGCGACGGGGGCTCCGCCGAGGTCGATCTGGCGATCGTCGACGGCACCATCGAGCTGGTCGGCGAGGTGCCGTCCGGGCCGGATGATCATGAGGTCGACTGCTCCGGCCGGTTGATCATGCCGGGCCTGGTCGACGGGCACACCCATGCTGACGGGCGGGTGTTCGACGACGAGGTGGCGTTCGCCCTGCTGCGGCAGGGCGTGACGACCGTGATCGCCGGGCAGGATGGTGTGTCCTACGCCCCGGGTGACGGCAGTTACGCGACCCGCTACTTCGCGGCGATCAACGGCGCTCACCCGACCTACCGCGGCGGCGGGGTCGCTGCTCTGCTGGCCGGTTACGACCAGGCCACGCCGATCAACGTCGGCTATCTGGTGCCCGCCGGAACGGTCCGTGAGCAGGTGATGGGGCTGCGGTCGGGCCGGCCGGCGCCGGACGAGTTGATCGCGATGCGGGACCTGGTGGCACAGGGAATGGCGGCCGGTGCGCTCGGTCTGTCGACCGGGCTCGACTACACCCCGGGCCTGTTCGCCGACGCGGACGAACTGGCGTCGCTGTGTCGGCCGGTCGCGGAGGCCGACGGTGTGTACGTCAGCCACCTGCGTGGGTACGAGGAGGACAGCCCGGCCGGGCTCGCCGAGTTGATCAAGATCTGCGAGACGAGCGGGGCCCGCGGACACGTGTCCCACTTCCACGCCCGGCCGGAGTTGATGTTCGAACTGCTCGACGAGGCTGCGGCGAGAATTGATCTGACCTTCGACTGGTATCCGTACTCGCGCGGCTGTTCGGTCCTCGGGATGGTGCTGCTGCCGCCGGAACTGCTGGCCGAGGGGTTCGATGCGACGACCGCAGCGATCTCCACGCCGGCCGGCCGGACCGCGGTGATCGAGTCCTGGCTGCCCCGGCTGGTGGCGAAGGAACACCTCGGCGCGACCTGGGCGGACAAGCTGGCGCTGGCCCACATCGCGGCGCCGCAGTACGGCTGGGCGCACGGCCTGACGCTGTCCGAGGCGGCCCGCCGGGCCGAGGCCGAGCCGATGGACCTGGGGCTGCGGATGCTGGCCGCGGCCGATCTCGAGGTGAGCGTCGTGATGCGCACCCAGTTCGACCGCGGCGACGACGACCTGGCCCGGATCCTCACCCATCCGGCCCAGCTGACCGGTTCGGACGGGATCTTCATCGGCCGCAGCACCCACCCGCGCGGCTGGGGCACGTTCGCCCGCCTGATGGAGGTGTTCGTACGGGAGCGCGGCGACCTCACCTGGTCCCAGTTGGCCGAGCACAGCAGCACCCTGCCGGTACGGGCGTTCCGGCTCGGCCGGCGCGGCGAGCTCAGGCGCGGCGCGGTCGCCGACCTGTTCCTGCTCGATCCGGCCCGGATCCGCGACAACGCGACCTATCCGGCTCCGCGCCGGCCGGCCGACGGGGTCGACGACGTCTGGGTGGCCGGCGAACGCGTCCTGGCCGACGGGCAGCTGACCGGGATCCGGTCCGGACGGGGCATCCGCCGCGGTTGACCTCTGCTTCGTGGGAAATCGATCAACCATCCGGGATTGATCTGATGTATTGTGGCGATTGCCGTGAGAAAGGACATCATGTCGCGCATCGCCTCCCGTCGGGTCCTGGACGTCCGGTTCCCGACCTCGCTCGAGCTTGACGGCTCGGACGCGGTCAACGTCGACCCTGACTACTCCGCCGCGTACCTGACCCTGACCACCGACGCCGGCGACTCCGGCTACGGGCTGGTCTTCACCGCCGGGCGGGGCAACGAGGTGGTTGTCGCCGCCATCGAGTCCGCCGTCGGGCTGCTGCCGGACGTCGAGGTCGAGTCCCTGCTGGACGACCTCGGAGCCACCTCGAGGGCCCTGGTCCACGACTCCCAGTTCCGCTGGATCGGTCCGGAGAAGGGCGTGGCGCACATGGCCGTCGGTGCCGTGCTGACCGCGCTCTGGGACCTGAAGGCACGCCGCGCCGGCCTGCCACTGTGGGAGCTGATCGCGAACCTGACTCCGGAGGAGTTCGTCGCCGCGGTCGACTTCTCGCACCTGCGCGACGCGATCACCGAGGACGAGGCGCTGGAGATCCTGCGCCGGGCCGAGCCGGGCAAGGCGGAGCGGATCGCCGAGCTGAAGCAGACCGGGTTCGCCGCGTACACCACCTCGGCCGGCTGGCTCGGCTACAGCGACGACAAGATGGTCTCGCTGGCCAAGGAGGCGGTCGCCGACGGCTTCGAGTTGATCAAGCTCAAGGTCGGCGGTTCGGTCGAGGACGACGTACGGCGGATGAAGCTGGCCCGGGAAGCTGTCGGTCCGGACATCAAGATCGCGGTCGACGCCAACCAGAAGTGGGAGGTGCACGAGGCCGCCCCGTGGATCAAGGCGATCGGCGACCCCGACATCCACTGGATCGAGGAGCCGACCTCGCCGGACGACGTGCTCGGGCATGCCCGGATCCGGCGCGAGGTGGCGCCGATCAAGATCGCCACCGGCGAGGCCGTACAGAACCGGATCATCGTCAAGCAGCTGCTCCAGGCCGGTGCGATCGACATCCTGCAGATCGACTCGACCCGGTTCGCCGGGCCGAACGAGAACCTGGCCAATCTGTTGCTGGCCGCGAAGTTCGGGGTGCCGGTCTGCCCGCACGCCGGCGGCGTCGGGCTGTGCGAGCTGGTGGTGCACTTCTCCTTGATCGACTACGCGGCGGTCTCGGCGGACCGGGAGGGCCGGGTGATCGAATTCGTTGATCATCTGCACGAGCACTTCGTCGACCCGGTGGTCGTCGAGCGCGCGCACTACCTGGCGCCGGCCGCCCCGGGTGCCGGTGGCGAGATGCGCGAGGAGTCCGTCGCCCGGTGGACCTACCCGGACGGCCCCGGCTGGGCCGAACTGTTCGAGAGCGGCGCCTTCACCCGCTGACCGGGGGAGCCCGGTTCCCCCGCGGTGGGGAGCCGGGACTGGTCGGGCTGGGACAGACTCGGCCGGATGAAGCTGATCTTGATCACGGCGGCCGTGCTGGCCGCGTCCATCCCGAGTGTCGCTGCTGCCGTACCGCCGGAGACCGCGGTGATCGGCACCGCCGGAATCCGGATCGAGGAACCGGCGTCGACGTTCGACTTCCGCGTCCAGGCGACCGGGTCAGCCTCGCGATCCGGGACGGCCGGCCGGACCTGATCGGTGCGGCGTTCCAGGACCAGGCGCGCAAGTGCCACGGCCCGGTACCTGACCGGCCGGTCGACGAGGGCGACTTCGTGATCACGCCCTGACGGCGGCGCGGCGCGGTTTGAGCAGGGTGGCGATCGCCACCCCGACCAGGGTCACGGCGGCCGCGAGGTAGCTCAACAGGGTCAGCTCCTCCGGGGCGCTGATCAGGTCGATCACGATCGCCGAAACCACCTGGCCGGCGATCGCGCCGAGGCCGAGGATCAGGACGCCGTGGACCCGGACCAGTATCGACGAGGCCCAGATGAAGACGATGCCGAGCGAGCCGCCGAGGTACAGCCACCAGGTCGGCGGCAGTCCGCGCAGGGTGCCCGGCACCAGCAGCGAGATGCCGAAGTAGATCGCCAGGCCGGTGAACCCGACCACGAAGTTGTTGAACGTGGTGGCCCAGGACCCGGCGAGGAGGGCGACCCGGCCGTTCAGAGCCTGCTGGACGCTGGTGCCCATGCCGGCCACCAGCGGCAGAACCGCCACCAGCAGGCCGAGTCCGGCCACCGTGGAGACGCTACTGCCGATCGCCGACAGGGCGACCGCCACGACGGCGAGCCCGGCGCCGATCATCCGGCCGCGCGAGACCGGCCGCCGACCGCCCGGACCGAGGCCTTGGTGGTCCACCACGAGACCGGCGGTCGACTGTCCGGCCACGAACGCGACGATGAAGAGGGCCACGCCGAGGATGCCGACCGACAGGCCCTGCGAGGCGACGAAGAGGGCGCCGGCCAGGCCGCCGAGGACGAGCCAGAAGGGCACCTCGCCGCGGCCGATGCCGCGATAGATCCGGGTCAGGCCGCGACGGGTGGCCGGATGGACCAGGACCAGGACCGTCAGCAGCACCAGCCCGGTGCCGAAGCTGATCACCGCCGACAACGCGGCCGCGCGCAGCCCGGTGCCGAGCTGGACGGCCAGCTCGCTGTTGATCTTGGACTGGATGGAGACCAGGGTGCCGATGCCGAACAGCGCCGGGATCGTCGCCGCCCGGACCAGCGGTGAATAGGTCACCGGCTGCGGGATCGGCGGCGTCGCCGAGCTGGTCGGGCCGGGGTCGACTGTCGTACGCACGTGTCGATACAACCATCGCGGGCAGCTGCTGATTCCGGATCGACCGGGATTGGGGAGGTTCCGGCCGCGACATCGCGGCGGGAATCTCCCCGCTGTCCCCGGATCAAGAGCTGCCGAAGCCCTGCACCCGGAACTGCATCACCCGGTACGGCCAGTTGCCGGCACCTGGCGTGGTGTTCCACTGGCTGACCGAGAGGTGCAGGTCGTCCAGCGTCGAGCCGGGGATGACGTAGCCGCCGTACAGCTGCGCGACGTGGGTGTCGTCCTCGTTGCCCCAGCTGGTCCCGTGCAGGAAGGTGGCCCGCTTCGCCTCGTACAGATTGGAGGTCGGGGTGTCCGCGATCAGCCCGTCCATCCGGTAGTCGCCGGCGTTGAACCAGGTCAGGATCCATTTCCCGCCGAGCGGCCGGAACGACAGCTCGCCGAACTTGCCCTCCAGGATCGGCGTGGCCGGCTGGCCCCAGCGCCAGCCGCCGCCGCTGGTCCAGCCCCACGGCTCCCAGGCCGCGGTGTCGGCGAGGTTCGCTGTCCGTACCCGGTGCAGGATGAGCGGCTTGTCGCGCTGGAACCCAGTCGAATAGATGTAGACGAAGTCGTCGTTGCCGAGGCCCCAACCGACCAGCTGGGCCAGCCCGCCGGCGAAGTTCGCCGGGATCCGGGCGCCGGTGTCGTGCCAGGTGTTCCCGTTGTCGTCGGAGAACCAGATCTCGTTCCGGACGACGTTGCCGATCCCGCCCTTGTTGACGATGGCGTGCAGGTAGATCCGGTTGCCGATGGTGATCACGTCGGACGGCAGCACGGTGGAGAACTCGGGATTGTTGTGCGGATAGTCCCAGAACTGCCGCGCCGTGTCGCCGCCGACCGCGCCGGACCACTTCACGCCGCCGGCCAGGTCGGTGGTGGTCGAGTAGAGCCCGACCGGCGAGCGCCAGTTCGGGTCGCCGATCGTCTTCTCGAAGGTGTCGCCGAAGACGAACAGGTTCCGGCCGTCGGGCGTCCGGACCGGGATGCCGAGGTCGGTCGCCTCCATCTCCCATTCGGTGGTCAGGCCCGGCCCGGTCAGGTCGGCGACCTTGGTCACGGTCATCGCCAGCGGCTGCGGCTCGGCCCGGGCCGACCCGGCGATCCCGCCGGCCAGGGCTCCACCGGCGACGAGTCCGGCGGTGCCGCGCAGCAGGGTGGAGCGAGAGATTCTCGATTCGGAGGCCCGCATGATGTTCCTTCCGTCAATCCTCGTTGAAATCGATTACACGCTAACCCGAGCCCGCCGAACCGCGCCAGAGTTCGGGCCCGTAGATTTGTCGACGGAAGGTCATCCAGCCGGGGAGGCGTACAAATGAAGATCGGTGTGATGCTGCCGTTCGGTGGCAGCGACGGGCCGGACGGCACGATGCCGAGCTGGACCGAGGTACGGACGGTGGCCCAGGCCGTCGAGCAGACCGGACTGGACTCGGTCTGGCTGGCCGATCACTTCCTGCACCGGTCGCCGGACGGCGAACTGTCCGGCATGCACGAGGCGCTGACCCTGCTCACCGCGGTCGCCGCGGTCACCGAGCGGGTCGAACTCGGCAACCTGGTGCTCTGCTCCTCGTTCCGCGATCCCGGACTGACCGCGAAGATGGCGGTGACGCTGGACGAGATCTCGGCCGGCCGGCTGATCCTCGGCGTCGGCGCCGGCTGGCACGACCCCGAGTACGAGGCGTTCGGCCTGCCGACCGACCATCGCTTCAGCCGGTTCGCGGAATGGCTGGAGATCGTGGTGCGGCTGCTCCGCAAGGAGACCGTGACCTTCGACGGCACGTACTACAGCACGAACGAGGGAGTGCTGGTCCCGGCACCGAAGCGCCGGATCCCGATCCTGGTGGCGGGCGGCCGGCCGAAGATGCTGGGCCTGACCGCCGAGTGGGCGGACGCCTGGAACGCCGCCTGGTACGGGGCGCCGAATCCCGAGGTGGCCGAGAAGCTGAACACCCTGCACCAGGCCGTCGAGGCGTCGAGCCGGCCCGCCGGCGCGGTGGCGACGACGGTCGGCATCACCGTGCGCGACCCGGAGCACGACGACGGCGAGCCCAACCCGAAGGTCATCGGCGGCTCGGTCGAGGAGCTCGCCGAGGCGTTGCGCGGCTACCGGGACCTCGGCGTCGAGCATGTGATCGCCGGCCTGAGGCCCGGTACGCCGCGCTCGGTGGAGCGGCTGGCCGAGGCCAAGCGCCTGCTCGACGCCTGACCCGGCTCGACCACGGACTCAGCCGAGTCCGGCCGCCAACCGATCCAATTCGGTACGGAGAGCGACCGGCACCCGGTCGCCGAGCCGCGCGAACCACTCCTCGATCAGCGGCACCTCGGCCCGCCACTCGTCCGGCCGGTAGGCGACCGCGGCGGCCACGGTGTCCTCGGTGAGGTCGAGGCCGGACAGGTCGATCCCGTCCTCCGTCGGCACGAAGCCGATCGGCGTCTCGGTCGCCGCCGCCGTGCCCTCGAGGCGCTCCACGATCCACTTCAGGACGCGACTGTTCTCGCCGAAGCCGGGCCAGAGGAACTTTCCGTCCGCGTCGCGACGGAACCAGTTCACGTAGAAGACCGGCGGCAACTGGGCGTTCGGGTGCCGGTCACCCAGCTCCAGCCAGTGCTGGAAGTAGTCGCCGACGTGGTAGCCGAGGAACGGCAGCATCGCCATCGGGTCGCGCCGCACGACGCCGACGGCCCCGGTCGCGGCGGCAGTCGTCTCGCTGGACAGCGTGGCGCCGAGGAAGACGCCGTGCTGCCAGTCCCGGGCCTGGCTGACCAGCGGCACGGTGTCCCGGCGCCGCCCGCCGAACAGGATCGCGTCGATCGGCACACCCTGCGGGCTGTCGTACTCGTCGGCCAGCACCGGCACCTGGTCGATCGGGAAGCAGAACCGGCTGTTCGGGTGCGCGGCCGGCTCGCCGGGGCGGCCGCCCTCGGGCCCGTCCTCGGGGGTCCAGCTGCGGCCCCGCCAGTCGGTCAGGTGAGCCGGCGGCTGATCACTCAGACCCTCCCACCAGACGTCGCCGTGATCGGTCAGGGCGAGGTTGGTGAAGATCGCGTTGCCGCGCTCGATCGCCCGCATGGCATTCGGATTCGTCTTCCAGCCGGTGCCCGGCGCGACGCCGAACAGGCCGAACTCCGGGTTCACGGCGTAGAGCCGACCGTCGTCCCCGTACCGCATCCAGGCGATGTCGTCGCCGATCATCTCGGCCTTCCAGCCCGGCAGGGTCGGATTGATCATGGCCAGGTTGGTCTTGCCGCAGGCACTCGGGAACGCGGCGGCGACCGTGTACGAACGCCCCTCCGGTGAGGTCAGCTTCAAGATCAACATGTGCTCGGCCAACCAGCCCTCGTCGCGGGCAATGGCGCTCGCGATCCGTAGCGAGTAACACTTCTTGCCGAGCAGTGAGTTGCCGCCGTAGCCGGAACCGTAGGACCAGATCGCCCGCTCCTCGGGGAAATGGCTGATGTACTTGGTGGTGTTGCACGGCCACGGCACGTCCTGCTGGCCGGGCTCCAGCGGTGCGCCCACCGAATGCAGACAGGGTACGAACTCGGCGTCGCCGCGGGCGGTCATCGCGGCCAGCACGTCGGCCCCGGCCCGGGTCATGATCATCATGCTGACGGCGACGTACGCGGAATCGGTGATCTCGACGCCGAACATGGGCTGGTCCGCGTCGAGCGGGCCCATGCAGAACGGGATCACGTACAGGGTCCGGCCCCGCATCGATCCGCGGTACAGCTCGGTCATGATCGCCTTCATCTCGGCCGGCGCCATCCAGTGGTTGGTCGGCCCGGCATCGGCCTCGTCCTGGCTGCAGATGAAGGTGCGGTCCTCGACCCGGGCGACGTCGTCCGGATCGGTCCTGGCGTAGAACGAGTTCGGCTTGACGGCCGGATCGAGCCTGGTCAGGGTGCCGGCCTCGACCAGCTGATCGGTCAGCTCCGCTCGCTCATCGGCAGAGCCGTCGCACCAGCGAATCTTGTCGGGACGGGTCAGCTCGGCGACTTCGGCGACCCAGGTGAGGAGCGCGGTATGGGTGGTCGGCGCCGGCTCTGTCAGCGGCGCGGTGCGGGCGGGATCGAGGGTAGCGGTCACGGGCGGCATCCCTTCAAAAGAGACCAGTTGGGGCGGTGGACTGACCATAGCCCACCGGCATCACTGGTATTACTCTGGGAAAGCGCCTGCTTCGGGGTGAGGCTGCTCACATTCTCGCCGAATGGCTTCTGACTAGGGATTTCTGGCTCGGGTGGTGACGCCGATCACGGTCTCAGATCGTGAGCCGGGCCACTCGAGGGAACGCCGATCCGGCCGACCAGACCAGTGAAACGTGCCAGCCCGTACGAGGCCGGCCGGGCCGGGCGCCGTACCGGAAGGAGATCGGGTCAGCGGGACTGCAGGTGGAAGGTGCCGCCGGTGCGCCGGAACAGGGTGGGCGGCTGCCCGTACTGGCGTCGGAACGCGGTGCTGAACGGCCGTACCTCTGGGTAGCCGGAGCGTCGCGCGACCTCGGTGACCGGATCGGTCGACTCCAGCAGCAGCCGGGCGGCCCGCTCCAGCCGGAGCCGGCGCAGGGCCGCCATCAGCGGCTCCCCGGTCTGGCTCTGGAAGAGCCGCTCCGCGTGCCGCTCCGACAGGTGCACCACGGCCGCGACGTCGCGGACCAGCAGTGGCCGGGCCAGGTTGTCCAGCAGATAGCGCTCCATGGTGGCGACGGTGACCGAGCGCCGATCCACCGGGCGGGCCGCCAGAGCAAGATCATCATCGTCGGCGAAGGCCCGGGCGGTCTCAATCACCAGCGTCGCGCCGAGGCCGGCGAGCATCCCGGCCTGGCCGGACTGGGGCTGGTCGGCCTCGTCGGCCAGGGCCCGGATCGTCGCCGGCAACCGACCGATCCGGTACGACAGCACGGGGCGGCCGGGGTCGAGCAGGCCGCGCCACCAGCCGGGTCGCGACGGTGCCGAGCCGCGGCCGGGGGCCAGGGTGAAGCCCCAGAAGGCGATGCCGAGCGCGTCCCGGCGGTGCGAAATGATCTCGTGCACCTGGCCGGGCCGGGCGATGAAGACGGAGCCGGTCTCGACCCGGTGGGTCTCCCCGCCGATGGTGAAGGTGCCCCGGCCCGCGTAGGCCAGGCAGACCTCGTAGAACGAATGGGTGTGGGCGTAGTTGCGCCAGTAGCGCGGCTCGTAGAAACCCCAGCTGACGAAGTCGCTGGCGTACGTGTCGACGACGCACCGGTCGAGCAGCCCGTGCAGGCGCACCAAGCTGCTCGAACCGGCGACGTCGTCAAGACTCACGAGGACTGATCATTGCGGATTGCGGTTGGTCGGGTCGACCCCGGCCAAGATCATTCCCTGGCCCAGCGAGCCGGAGTGCTGATCGGTGAGCGGCGGATCAGCCGGATCCCGGTACTGGACCAGCCAGGTGGTCCGGGCCTCGTTCGACGTGTTGAGGCCGGAGCCGTGCACCGTCAGGTAACTGAAGAACAGCACGTCCCCGGCCTCGGCCGGCTGCGGCACGGCGTCGCTGAACGGAACGTCGGTCAGGTGGAAGCTGCCTTCGGCGCTGTGCTCGCGCGGGCCGGAGGTGTGGCTGCCCGGGATCACCCGGACACAACCCTTCTCGTCCGGCGCATCGTCGAAGTGGAAGATCGCCGCGCCGACCCGGTGGTACTTGTGCGGGAAGAACGGATGATCTTGGTGCAGCGGGAACGGCGAGCCGTTCTCCGGCGGCTTGATGAACAGCTTGGTGTGGTGCAACTGGACGTTCGGCGTGCCGAGCACTGCGCCCGCGACCTCGGTGAACCGGGGGTCGAGCAGCAGCCGGCCGAAGGCGGCGTCGTAGAACTGGGCGTCGTGCACGTGGCGCAGGCTGGTGGCCTGGCCCATCGCGACATCGGCCGCCGAGGCCCAGGTGGGGTCGTCGTTGCGGTTCAGCCGGTCGATCAGATCGTGGCTCCGGGCCCGATAGGCGGCCGCTTCCTCCTTGCTCAGCAGACCTTTCACCAGGACGAAGCCGTCCCGGGCATGGTCGGCCGCCAGTTGATCAAGATCGCGGGTGGGGGTGGTCAGGGTCGTCATCGAAGCTCCTCGTCCGGGTTTCGTACGTCCACCAATGTAGGAACCGGGGAGTCGGCCGGGGAAGACGTGGGCCGGACGCTGATGTTCGCGAGACGGACACGGTTCGAACTCAGGAATCGGCCTGGGGCGGGCTCGGGCCGAGTCGTGCGGCGACGGCCGCCGCGACCTCGGGACTCGGATTCGCTCCCGTGATCACCGTGGCCGGCCGGTCACCGGCGATGGCCGCGGTCGCCAGGGCTGCGATCCCGGCCGCACCGGCCGGCTCGGGCAGCACGCCGACACAGCGCAGGATCAGCGCCATCGCGTCGAGCAGGGCGGCGTCGTCGACCAGCACGAACTCGTCGACCAGCGCCCGAACCCGGGTGACGGCCTCCTCGATCGGGCGGCTGACGGCGATCCCGTCGGCGATCGTCTCGGCGGGAACGGTGACCGGGGCGCCCGCCTCGACGCTGCGGATCATCGCCGGGCTGCCGGTGGCACAGACGCCGACCACCCGGACGCCGGGCCGGTGCTCCTTGAACCAGCGGGCGACGCCGGTGATCAACGCGCCGTCGCCGACCGGGAGCACGATCGTGTCGAACTCGGCGGCCGCCAGCTCGACCCCGATGGTCCCGGCGCCCTCCGCGATCTCCGGCTGCCGGCCGTCCTCGATGAAGACGGTCCCCGGGCGCTCGGCCGCATGGTCGGCGGCCGCGAGCCGCGCCTCGGCGCTGCCGGCACCGGCCGGGGTCAGCCGGGCGCCGAACTTCTCCATCCGGCGCCGCTTGTCCGGGTTGAGGTCGTACGGCACGAACACCTCGACCGGCAGGCCACGCTTCCGGCCGGCGTACGCGACGGCCTGCCCGAAGTTGCCCGAGGAGGCGCAGACGACCGGCGTACCGGGCCGCAGCGTGGCCAGCATCGTGTCCGCGCCGCGGCCCTTGAAGCTGCGGATCGGGTTCGCGGTCTCCAGCTTGATCAACACCGGCCGGCCGAGCGCGGCCGACAGCTGCTCCTCGACGAACTGCGGGCTGTTCCGGAAGACCGGGTCGAGGTCGCGCGCTGCCCGGGCGATGCGGTCAAGATCAAGATCCATCGCTGGACCTTAACCCGCCGGGCCGAGACAGGGAACGATTGTGGCTCAGCGGGACTGGCTTGTCCGGCGCCTGATCATGATCATCGACGCACCGCCGCCGATCAGGGCGAGGGCCGCCGCCAGCAGCGGGAACGGAATCGGCGCGCCGGTCTCCGGCAGTTCGCCGTCCCCGCCCGGGTTGCCGCCGGCCGGAGGCGTGCTGGGCCCATCCGAGGGCGACGGCTCCGCTGTGCCGGGGCTCGGCGTCACGGTGGGTACGGGCTGCTCGCTGGGCGACGCGGTCGGAGTCGGGGTCGGGCTGTCCGAGGGCGTTGGGCTGTCCGACGGCGTGGGCGTGGGGCCGGCCGACGGGGTGGGGCTGACGGACGGCGCCGGGTCGGGACCGAAGACGTCGTCCGAGTCGCCCAACCGCAGGAACACCGTCTCGCCGGTCGCGTCGTCGACACCGTCGTTGTCGGTGATCGCGTACACCTGACCGTCGCCGGCGACCGTCAGGCCTTCGAGCTTCTCCTGGGTCCAGCCGTTGGTCGCCTGCAGCAGCGGCAGCACGTCGACGGCCGTCGCCTTGGTCAGCGGGGTGAGCCCGGTGGCAGCCGGCTGGTCCGGAACGGTGATCACGGTGACGCGCTTGATCGCGGCGTCCGGCCCGTTCAGCTTGTCCCGCTCGATCAGGGCCAGACGATGATCACCGACCAGGGTCAGTTCGCTGAGCCCGATCCAGTCGCCGTCGGCGCTGGTCCGCTCCAGCGGGTAGCCGTACCAGGCCCACTGTCCGGTGGACGGGGTGTAGCGACCGATCCGGGCCGTGTCCTCCGGGTCGCCGTCCAGGTGGCGTTGCAGTGCGACGTACACCTGCTCGAGGCCGTCGACGGTGTGCGCTGCGACACCCTCGAAGCCCTGGCTCTTGACCTTGGCGGCCACCTCCCCGGGCAGCCGGACCTCCTCCTGCACCGCACCGTCCGCGCTGATCTTGATCAACGCGTTCTCCGGGCCGGTCTTGCCCTCGGCGGCGATCCAGAAGCTGCCGTCCGGGCGCTGGGCAATCCCTTCGGCGTCGATCGGGTACGGCTTGCCGTCCTTGGTGATCACCAGCTCGGAATCGATCACCGCAGGGCGTGCGGCGGCGTCGATGCCGAGGATCCGGGTGGTCGTGTACGCGGCGTCGGTCACCGTGTAGAGGCGGCTCGGATCGTCGACGTCCCGGCTCAGCGCGCCGAGTGCACCCCACGGGATGGGCCGGTCACCCGTCGAGTGGACGGTCGGGAAGGCCGGCTTTCCCTGGCCCAGCTGGAAAAGGCTGACGCTGGCACGGACCCGTACGTCCGCCTCATCGGTCTCGCTGGACACCGCCAGCAGGTTGCGACCGGGGATCGGCAGCACGCCCTCCGGCCCGTTGGTGGTCGGCAGCGTCTGCAGGTACTCCGGCTCGGTCGGGTCGGTGAGGTCGTACACGGCCACGAAGTTCGCCCGCTCGGCGGCGACGAACCCGTACCGGGTTCCGTCGAACTCCGCGACGGCGAGACCCTCCGGCTCGGCACCCTTGTCCTCGGACCGGTGCTCCGGGTACAGCCCGTTCGCGATCGCCAGCTGCTCGTAGCTGTTGCCCGCGTCCCAGACCGGCTTGCCGGTCCGGACATCGAAGATCGTCCAGCCGCGGCTGCCGCCCTTCCAATCGCCCTCGTTGGCCGTCGCCACATGATGATCATCGACCCAGGCGACCGCGTCCGGCTCCCGCGGCACGTCGGTGATCGTCCCGGTCGGATCGATCTGATCATCCTCCGTGGTGTCGACACCGGACACCGTCACCGTGCCGGCCGTGAACGCCTTGATCAACTTCCCGCGGCGCGGATCGAAGAGCGCGATCCCGTTGTTCTCCTGGAGAGTCAGCGCCACGGTCCCCGAGTCGGGGGCGTACGCGACGTACTCCGGCTCCGGATCCTCCGGGGTGTCAATCCCCGCGACACCGGTCAGCTGATCGGCGAACTCGACCGTCCGCAGCGACCAGCGAGCCGGCCCGGTCGGGGCCAGCCGGAGGAAGCTGATCAAGCCGGCCGGTTGTTGCGGCAGTCCGCCGTCGCCGGCGTCCTCGTCCCGCTCGTTCTCGATCGCGATGGCCGCGGTCGACTCGTCCGGCGCGATGGCGATCGAGTCCGGCTGGCCGGGCAGCTCGATGCTGCGGACCCGCGAGCGATCGGCGATCTTGATCACGTCCAGCCGACCGGACGGCTCGGTGAACGACGCGCTGGTGTTGACCACGACGAGGACGTACTCGCCGACCACGGCGACCGACGTCGGCTCGTCCTCGGCATCGCCGAGTTCGGTCAGTGACAGGGTGCCAAGGCCCTTCGGTGCATGCGGATCGGTGAGGTCGAGGAACCCGATCTGCCGCGCCGCCGCGTCGGTGTAGATCAGCGTGTTCCCGTCCTGGCTGACGGCGGAGATCTCCGCGACGGTCTCGGCCGACGGATCATCGCCGTTGTTGAGATACACCGGGTAGGTAGCCGTCCGCTGGAACGACACCTCACCCGACGCCGACGCGAACTCCGGTGCTGCCGTACCGGTGGCGGCGAGGGCCACCACCAGCAAGCCGGCTGCGAGCTTCCCGGACAACCTGCGATGCTTCATCGGCGACGATCCCCCTGCGATCTCAGCTGCGCCCCCTGCGCCGGAGGAGCATCGCAGCGGGACCGTACCGCCAGATGTCCGGGAGATGACCGAAACGTTGCCCACCAGCAACGGGTTTGAGCCACGGCCTCCCCGACGCTAAACTCAGGCGTCGGCCGTCGTACGCGACGATCGAGCGCCCGTGGCTCAACGGATAGAGCATCTGACTACGGATCAGAAGGTTGCAGGTTCGAATCCTGCCGGGCGCGCCACCCAAATCGGGACCTGACCAGGCCGGTACGATCGGCCACCATCCGAACAGTTCGTCCATCGGGCTCATCGTGTCCTGCTACGGCTGACAATGGGGAGACTGCGGTCCTATGAGTAAAACCCTCTTCGTACTCCTCTTCGTCACCTGGGGCTTGATCCTGCTGACCCAGGTTCTGGCGCTGGTGTCAGGTGCGACCGACGCGCGAGCGGTGTGGGCGATGATCGCGATCGTCGTGGCCCTCGCTGGAGCCACCATCACGGTGGTGCTGAAGCGGCGCGCTGGAGAGAAGTAGCACCTCCCGCGGGAACCACGCAGTTCGACCACTTAACTTCAGGGTCTAACCGGCGCTCTCGCATCCGGTCGAAGTCACGGGCGATGGGTCGAGATGGCGGCGATCTGTTTGGCTAGCTCTTCGGGCGCATCGAGGGGTGTGAGGGTTCGCGCTCCGGGTATCGGTACGAAGGTGGCGTTGCTGAATACCTTCTGAAGGCGGCGGCCGAGTTCCTGGGTGAAGGCCTCGTCGTCGGTGCCCCAGGCCAAGGTCACTGGTCCGACGAAGCGGTGGAGTCGGGTGGACAACTCGAGCAGTTCGGCGGGGTCGACCGCGCGGGCGAACTTGGCCAGGTCGGCAATGCTGCCTGGGTTCTCGTTGAGCGGGCGGATCCACCGGGCGGTCAGGTCGGCCGGGAGGTTGTGGGCCAACGGTCCGAAGCCGAGGCCGGACTGGCGCAGCGGCCGGAGTCGCATGAGCCTGGCGAGGAGGGCGATCTGTCGATCGCTGCGCATCGCGGCGAACAGGCGCGCGAAGGCCTTGGGTGGGAAGACGTCGAAGGCGTCGCAGTTGCTGATCACCAGCCGTGCGATGCGGCTCTGATCTTCATCGATCACGTACTGGCACAGGGCGCCGCCGGTGTCGTTGCCGACCAGTGTCACGTCGGTCAGTTCGAGGGTGGCGATGAATTCCACGATCAGGCGCGCGATCCCTCGGGGCGATTGGTCGGCGTCGGCGTCGCGGGGAATCGTGTGGGATCCGAGGGGCCAGTCCGGGGCGTACGACCGGATGCCTTGCTCAGCCAGTAGTCCCGCGACCTTGGTCCAGATGGCGGCGTCGTTCAGCAGCCCGTGCACCAGGACCACTGGCGGGGCGGCCGGCTGTTCGGGCCCGTGGACGTCGTAGCGCACTGTGCCGGAGGGCAGTTCGAGAGAAGGCACCTTTGCTCCTAGCCTGAGAAGAATCCGACAACCTGGTGAGGCCAAGCATCGGCAGCGAAACGGTGAAGACGACCCGTACTCCGAGGTTCATGATCATTTTCCTTCCGAGCCGGATACTCGGAGGGTAGATCGATGGGCTGACTCCGCACTGACACTGCCCGGCTGGCCGGGCGCCTCGTAGTGACTTCTGTCATCACTCGGAGGGACGCGTCTAGATCGAGTGGGTTGTGGCAGCGGCCAATGGCCTACTACGGCCGCAAGCCTTGCGCCCAAATCAGGGATTCGACGCGGATGCGAGAGGGTCGGCGGCGACGGCGTACTCCTCCGACGTGACGGTGGCCGTGACGACGTCGAGCGACGCCGTTAACCGTGCGAGTGCGGTCTTGGACAGGTCACGGGCCAACTCCTGGTCGAGTTCGGTCAGGACCTGAGTGGCCTCCTGCAGCAGTGACTTGCCGGCCGGTAGGAGGACGAGGTACTGCCGTCGGCGGTCCTGGGCGTCCCGCTGCCGCGTGATGGCGCCCAGTCGTTCAAGATCATCGGCCAGTCTCACCACGAATCCGGACGTGACGCCCAGCTCTGCGGCGTGCTCGTTCTGGGGCGCTCGGTCTGCGGACGCGATCGCGGTCAGAAGACGGACATGCAGGGGGCGCAGGCCCAGGCGCTGGAGGCGTGCCGCGTACGCGTTGCTCGCGGCACGGCCGACCCGCGCGAGCCGATAGCTGAGCGTCTCCCTCATGTCCGTCACGCAACTACCTTATCCAGTGGATGATTTACTAGGTCAATCAATTTGATCGTCAGGGCGTACGTGAGAGCGCGTCCTCGACGGCTTGGTCCGTCGCCCTGGCGAACCGGGGCCTGGCGATCCATGCGATGGCGAGCAAGGTTCCGATTCCGCCGACGAGCAGGGTCGGCACGAGTCCGAGCTGGCTGACGACGAGGGCTCCGGTCGCCGATCCGAGCGCGAGCATGGTGCCGGAGAGGAACAGGACGCTGCCAGAGACGCGACCGCGCACCTCGTCGGTGATGAGTCGTTGCTGAGTGGTCTCGTGATGGATTTCCCAGAGTGTCCAGCCGAAGCTGTTGACGGCCCGGGCAGCCATCAGCCCGATGATCGCACCCAGTCCTGGATCGGCGGCGAGGAAACCGATGGCTGCAGTGCCGGCAATGCCGATGCTGCGCAGGGTCGACCCGATCAGCAGCGATCGCCCGATCCCGAACCGCCGGCCGATGCCTCGTGCGGTGGCGGCTCCGAGCAGACCGCCCAGCGTTCCGATGGTGAAGATCAGGCCGATCGTCGCGGGAGGCAGCCCGAGCTGGCGGGCGAGAAAGACCAGGAGGACGCTCTCGAGTAGCGCCCAGAAGAAGGTGTAGGTGGCGTTGGAGCAAGCCATCGCGAGCACCAGCTTGTGCCGGGCGGTGTAGCGCAGACCGTCGAGGAAGGCCTTGAGCACCGGCTCATGATCTTCGTGCTGCCGTGGTGGTTCGCGACGCCGGATCGTGGCGTTGAGGATCGCGCTACCGAGGTACGCCAGGGAGGTGACGGC
The DNA here is from genome assembly GCF_042666975.1 of Microlunatus sp. GCM10028923. NCBI lineage: Bacteria > Bacillati > Actinomycetota > Actinomycetes > Propionibacteriales > Propionibacteriaceae > Microlunatus > Microlunatus sp. GCM10028923. The sequence goes on from NZ_JBHTFF010000002.1 coordinate 556,753, forward strand.
CAGTCCGAGTGGTGCTCCGATCAGCTGGACCGCGCCGCCGGCAAGAGACGGTGCTGCGGTACGGGTGACGGAGTCGCTGGCGCCGATCAGGGAGTAGGCCTGGCTCAGATGCCTCGTCTCGACCACGGCAGGTACGTAGGACCGGAACGCCGTGAGCCAGAAGACGTCGAGGGTTCCGATGATGAACCCGAGGGCGAACAGCTGAGGAATCGACAGGACACCGAGCCAGGCACAGACGGGGATCGACAACAGCATCAGGGCCCGGGCGAGGTCGGTGAAGATCAACACCGAGCGCCGTGGCCATCTGTCGACCGCCACCCCGACGAACAATCCGACCAGTACCCACGGAACGTTGAACGAGGCGACCATCAGTGCCACCGTGGCCGGAGAGGCGTCGAGCGTGAGAATGGCGACCAGGGGCATGGCGAGGACGCTGAACTGCTGGCCGACCAGGCCGGAGGCCTGAGCACCCCACACCTTGACGAAATCGGAGTTCCGCCAGGCGCTCCGCGGTTCGGTAGGTGGCTGCTGGGCTATCGGCTCGCTCATGCGATTCTCCGGCCGGCTGCGAGGATGTTGATCATGGTCGCGGATCGGGTGAACGCGGGTGTGCGATCACGAGGGTGGAGATCCAATGACGCGTGATCAGTCCTCGTGGTCGGTTCGCTACCAACCGGCGGACAGCGGTGAAGAGGTGGGTCTGTTCGTCCTGGGTCATGGCGATGTGGTCGGAGAAGGTTCTGAGCAGGTTGATGTAGCGCTCGGCGTCGTACTCAGTGGCCCAGACGTATCGACGGACAGCATCAACACTGAACTGACCCGTCGCCTCGAAGTCGGGAGTTGGGTCCGGCAACTCTTCGGGTGGTGTGGGTGGCCACATCGCCATGCGTCGGCCGAGTTGGGCGTAGGTGCTCTGGATCTCGGCGAAGAAGGGGTCGAAGTCGGCGGGGAATGCGTGGCCGGCGTCGAAGACGGCGAGCTGTCCGGTCGGCGCAAGGAGGTCCGCGGTCTTGGCCCATTTCATGGCCGGGTCGACCCAGTGCCAGGCATTGGCCGCGTAGATCACATCGGGCCGGTCGTCCTTGGGCGGATGCCAGTTCTCGAAGTTGGTGTTGATCACCTCCACCCGCGGATGGCGGCTCAGTGTTTGCTGCGCACGAGCTGCGAGCGCGGCTCCAGGCTCCAGCGCCGTGATCTTGTGCCCTCGCTGGGCGAGCGGCAAGGTTGCCGTTCCGGGACCGGCCCCGATCTCCACCAGGCGGTGTTGATCACCGAGTCCGCACAGTTCGATGAGATCGTCGAACAGCTCGTCCGGATAGGTCGGGCGTGCTGCGAGGTAGAAGTCAGCGGCTTGGTCGAAGGTTTCGCGCAGGCTCGGATCTGGGCTTCTCACCGAAGGGTCTCTCCTTGCAGGCTGGACGGGGTGAAAGTTGATCAAGCTGGGTAGTCGGTGGCGATCGTCGACCAGACGGTTTCGAACCACTGCTGTGCTTGGTGGGCGAAGGATGGTGCGCCTCCGTCGTCGCCCGAAGGCCTGTCGAACGTGGCGCTGTCCCAGCCCGACGGGTGGTAGAGGGCGAGATCCTGGCCGTGCAGGGCGACCGAGTGGACGGTGATCGGGTAGAACCCGATCAAGGTGCGTTCGCGATTCAGTGTGTACATCTTGATCACCGGAGCCATCCGGTGGACTCGAACGGCGACCGTGGCAGCGTGGATCTGGCCCGTGCGAGTCAGTTCCTCGACCGAGGACTTGATCTTGGCCACAGCGCGCTCGGTGAGTGGCGCAAGGTTCTTGTGCAGGCCCGTTGCGTCTTGTGCGCCGTCGATGGGCTGCGGCAGCGCAACCTCTGCCGTCGGTTCGGTGAGGAGCAGCCGAATCCGAAGGGCCTGCACCGGGGCCCGGCCAGATCGGACAACGTCGAGCGCGCCCGGCAGGGTGTGGCTCAACGTCTCACCGCGCCAGCCGGCGTAATCGATCGACACCTCCGGGCGGTCGAACGCCGTACGCAGGTATCCACGGATGTCGGTCGGCACCGATTGGCGGGTCCGGACGAAGGATCCGCTGCCTTGCCGGCTGACGATCAGGCCCTCCCGATCCAGAATCCGCAGCGCCGACTTCACCGTCTCGCGTGCCACGCCGTACCGCGCGGCCAGCTGCTGCTGGGTCGGCAGTCGCTCCCCGGACTCCAGCCGCCCAGCCAGGATCGCGGCCCTCAGGGCATTCGCGATCTGCTGCGAAGGCGTACGGGGATCGTCGGGGTCGAAATCGAAGAGACGATCAAGAACGGACACACGGACTCCCAATTTGACTAGTCAACCTAGCCAAAGCGTAAGCCCTGTCGTCGGAGAGGGCAACCAACTCGGGGAGGGGCACGATCGGCCGCGTCGGGCTGGCTGCGACGGCGGGAGGGGCCTGCCTTGGGGTCTGCTGGGCGGCTGGCGAACCTCGTTGAGCGCTGCCGGGGCCTCTGCGAGGATGTCGCCGGTGGGATGGGCGGCGCTGAAGCAATGGGGTGACGAGGCCCGTCGGATCGAACGGTTGACCGGCGGAGTCGGGGTCAACGAGGTCTGGAGCGTACGGGTGAACGGGCGTCTCGCCGTCGGTCGCCTGGGTCGGCGGAGTGATGCTGATCTTGAGTGGGAGACCGAGCTGCTGCGTCACCTCGACCGTGAGGGGATGTCGGTGCCGGTCCCGATCCCGACCACGGACGGCCGGTACTTCGCCGACGGTCTGGTGGTGATGACTCACGTGGAGGGTGGGCCGCCGGAGACTGCGGCCGATTGGCAGCGGGTTGCCGAGACGCTCCAGCAGCTGCATCGGCTGACGGAGGGCTGGCCGCAGCGGCCGGGCTGGCGGTCGTCGACCGATCTGCTGCAGGCCGAGACCGGGACGAGGGTCGACCTTGGGGCGATGCCGTCCGAGGGCGTCGCTCGATGCCGGGCGGCGTGGGCGCGGGTCGCCGGTCGGGCCACGTCAGTCGTTCACGGCGATCCCAACCCGGGCAACGTTCGGATGACTGCGGATCGCGTGACCATGATCGACTGGGACGAGGCGCACGTCGATGTCGCCGATCTTGATCTTCCGTTGCCGCACAATGCGGCCGGTCTCGATGCCGAGGCGTACGATCTCGCCGCGCAGGCACGGGCGGCGTGGGAGGCGGCCGTGTGCTGGGATCCCACGGGGGTGGACCCGTTCGGGGCCAGGCGGCTGGCCGAGGTCCGCGCCGTCTGAGCAAGATGATCAAGTACGGCGGGCGAGCACGAGCAGGCCGAACAGGGAGACGGCGAGGCAGGCGATCATGAGGATCGCCATCGGGACGGCGGTGTGTTCACCGCCCAGCCCGGCCAACGGTGCGACGGTGCCGGCGGCGAGCCACTGGACGAAGCCGAGGACGGCCGAGCCGGTGCCGGGATGTTCGGGCACCTCGGCCGACGCCAAGGCGCCGCCGTTCGGTCCGATCAGGCCCTGTCCGGTCATCAGGACGAAGAACGCGACGAGGGCGAGCGGCAGCGGAGTGTCGAACCAGATCGCGCCGACCAGCATGGCGAGGCCGGCGCCGAGGGCGGCGAACTGGCCGGTCGCGATGATCGTCCGGGTGGCGATCCGGCCGGCGAGCCTGGCGGCGACGAGGGCTGCGAGCGTCATGCCGCCGGCGTTTGCGGCGAAGTCGATCGAGTACGCGATCGGAGTCAGGCCGTTCATCGACTGCAGCACGAAGGCGGACGTGGCGACGTAGGCGAACACGGCGCCCATCGACGAGCCGCTGACGAGCACGTAGCCGACGTACCGGCGGTTGCGCAGCACCGTCCGTCCGGCGGCGGCGAAGGCACGCAGACCGCCCGGCCGCCGGCGGTGCCGGGGCAGCGTCTCGGGCACCGCGACCGCCACGGCGATGATCATGACCAGGCCGAGCGCGGCGACCACCCAGAAGGACATCCGCCAATGCGACAGCTGCAAGATCACCGCGCCGACCAGCGGGCCGACGATCGGGGCGATCCCGCCGACGGCGGCGATCAGGTTGAGCACCCGGACCAGCCGGGCGCCGGTGGCGAAATCGACGATCACCGCGCGGCCGATCACCATGGCCCAGCCGCCGGCGAAGCCCTGGACGAACCGGGCCACCATCATCAGCCCGATCCACGGCGCGACCGCGCAGAGGACCGAGGCGAGGGTCATGACGGCCACGCCCGCGAGGAGGGGCAGTCGCCGGCCGTGCTGATCGGAGACCGGACCGCCGATCAGTTGGCCGAGCGCCATCCCGACGAAGAACGTGGTCAGCGTCAGCTGGACCTGGGTCGCGGTCGCCAGCAGGTCACCGGCCACCGCCGGGAACGCCGGCACGTACAGGTCGGTGGCCAGCGGGGCGATCGCGGTCAGGAACACCACGGTCGCCACCAGGGCTGCGGTAACCCGGGCCCGGGCCCGGGCCTGGGGCGCTCGGCCGCGCCGGTCGCGCGGAGCCGGCCGCACCCGTACCGCAGTGCCGGGTACAGTCACGGCCGCAACAGCACCTTGATGGCGCGGCGCTGGTCCATCGCCTGGTAACCGTCGGCCGCCCGGTCCAGCGGCAGTTCAAGATCGAAAACGCGGCCGGGATCGATCTTGCGGTTCCAGATCAGGTCGATCAACTCCGGCAGGAACCGCCGTACCGGCGCCGGTCCACCGTGCAGGTGGACGTGGGTCATGAAGATGTCCCCGCCGGTGATCGCGACATCGTGCAGGACGCCGACGAAGCCGACGTGGCCACCGGGCCGGGTGGCGCCGATCGCTTGCAGCATGGACTCCTGGGTGCCGACCGCCTCCACCACCGAGTGCGCGCCGAGTCCGCCGGTCAGCTCCTTGATCTTGGCCACGCCGGCCTCGCCGCGCTCCTCGACGATGTCGGTCGCGCCGAACTCGCGGGCCAGGGCCTGCCGGTCGGCGTGGCGCGACATGGCGATGATCCGTTCGGCGCCGAGCTCCTTGGCTGCCAGCACCGCGAGCAGGCCGACCGCGCCGTCGCCGACGACCGCGACGATCTTGCCCGGACCGGCCTCGGCGGCCACGGCGCCGAACCAACCCGTACCCAAAACGTCGGAGGCGGCCAGGAAGCTCGGGACAAGATCATCGTCCGGCACTCCCGGGGTTGCGACCAGGGTGCCGTCGGCCAAGGGCACCCGCATCCGCTGAGCCTGTGCGGCTCCCGAGGTTCCCAAGACCTCGCGATGAACGCAGCTGGTCTGGTAGCCGGCCCGGCAGATTTCGCAGGTGTTGTCGGAGGCGAAGAACGACCCGATCACGAACTGGCCCGGCTTGATCAACTGGACGTCGTCGCCGACCTCCTCGACGATGCCGGCGTACTCGTGGCCCATCTGCAGCGGTTCGCTCACCTCGTCGGCACCGCGGTACGGCCACAGGTCGGACCCGCAGATGCAGGTCGCCGACAATCGGATGATCGCATCGGTCGGCTTGATGATCTTCGGTTCGGCGACGTCCTCGACCCGGACGTCACCGGGGGCGTGCATGACCACACCACGCATGGCAGAACTCCTCAGAGGGAATCAGAAAGGGGATTCGTGACCAGCGGCGGCCACGACCTCCAGACAACTCGTTCCGGCCGCGTTCCGGGAGTCCCTGATGAGAGGTGTACTCGCAGGGCATCTCTGATCCGCCCGGCCGGGACTAGCCTCCATTCCATGGACAACCGAGCCGAGGTCCGCGAGTTCCTGATGTCGCGCCGGGCAAAGGTCACCCCGGAGCAGGCCGGGCTGCCGGCCGGGACCCAGCGGCGCGTCAAGGGCCTGCGGCGCTCCGAGGTCGCCATGCTCGCCGGGGTCAGCGTCGAGTACTACGCCAAGCTCGAACGCGGCGGGATCGGCGGCGCCTCAGCCTCCGTGATGCACGCGATCTCCCAGGCCCTCCAGCTCGACGACACCGAACGTGCCCACCTGCTCGACCTGGCCCGCGCCGCCGACGGCATCCCGGCCTCGGGTCGCGCGCGGCGCCGGGCGACCGGCAGCCAGCTGGCGCGGCCCAGCCTGCACTGGGCTCTGAACGCCTTCACCGACGGGGTCGCGTTCGTCCGCAACGCGCGCCAGGATCTGCTGGCCACCAACGAGCTCGGCCGGGCCTTCTATTCGCCGGTGATCGGGGACGGTGGCCGAACGCCCAATCTGGCCCGGTTCCAGTTCCTCGACCCGGCGTCTCGTGACTTCTATCCCGACTGGGAGCTGTTCGCCGAGATGTGCGTGACGATCATGCGCGCCGAGGCCGGCCGGGACCCGCACGACAAGGACCTGCAGGATCTGGTCGGCGAGCTGTCCACCCGGAGCGAGGTGTTCCGCGCGCTCTGGGGCTCCCACGACGTCCGTACCCACGGCACGGGCACCAAGCGGTTCCATCATCCGCTCGTCGGCGAGCTCACCTTCGCGTTCGAGGAGCTCGCCATCACCGCCGAACCCGGCCACGTCATGCTGCTCTACACCGCCGAACCCGGCTCACCGTCGGCCGAACGGCTCCGCCTGCTCGCCTCCTGGAACGCTGACCGGGCGCAGACGTCGGCCTAGACTCCCCGGGTGGGACTGATCTACAACGACCTCGTCGGCCAGGTCCCGCTCGTGCAACGGGTGTGGTCGGCGACCTGCGATGTCGAGACCGGGTTCGCGTCGGCGGCCAAGGCGTACTCCACGATCTGCTTCGCCCGCGGCAGCGACGGGGTGACCGTGCACCTGAAGGGGCCCGAGACGCAGGGCACGTTGATGACCTGCCCGGAGGACTGGGAGTTCTTCGGTGTCGAACTGCGGCCCGGTGCCTATCTGCCGCTGCACCCGCCGGCCGGCCTGACCGACTTCAGGAACGCGGTGCTGCCGGCCTTGCCGAGCGGTCGCTTCCTGCTGGACGGCCAGGAATGGGAGATGCCGACCGAACAGAATGTCGACGTCCTCGTCAACCGGCTGGTCCACGCCGGGTTGTTGATCTTCGACCCGTTCGTCGACGAGATCCGGCACGGCGAACGACCGCGCGGCATGTCGGAGCGGACCGCGCAGCTCAGGTTCCGCCGGGCCACCGGGATCTCACACCGCAAGCTCGCCGGGATCGAGCAGGCCCGCTACGCCGCGCAGCTCCTCACGGCGGGCAGCCCGATCGCCGAGGTGATCAATGCGGCCGGCTATTACGATCACCCGCACCTCACCCGGGCGATGCGGTGGGCGACCGGTCAGACGCCCAGCGAGTTGCGGGCCGGCACGTCCTTCCTGGCGCTGTGACCCGGATTCGGTTCCGTACAAGACGAACCGAGCGGCCGGGTGATTGACTTCCGCGCGTGCGCACACTGATCGAATACGACCACCTCTCGATCGACGGCGTGATGTCCGGCGACGCCTGGTGGGCCGGCCAACAGGACGTCGTACCCAACGACCAGCACTTCGCCTATCAGCTCGGGCTGCTCTCCTCGGCGGTCGGGCTGGTGCTCGCCGGGTGACGTACGAGGGCTTCGCCCAGACCTGGCCGACCCTGACCGGCGAGGTCGTCGACAAGATCAACGCGCTGCCCAAGCACGTTGCCTCGACCACGCTGACCGAGACCAGTTGGAACGCCGAGGTGCTGGCCGGCGATCCGGTCGAAGCCGTCGACCGGCTCAAGGAGGCCGGCGACGGCACCTTGATCAAGTACGGCAACGGCCCGTTCAGTCGGGCCCTGGTCGAGGCGGGCCTGCTGGACGAACTGCATCTCAGTGTCTCGCCGTTCGTCGCCGGGTCGGGGGAGTCGCTGCTGGCCGGACTGCGGACCACGGCACTGGAACTGACGAACGTGACCGACCTCGGCAACGGCACCGTGGTGCTGGCCTACTCTCTTCGGCACTAGCCGGACCGGAAGGAAATCCCCATGACTCAAGGCGAATACGCCTCGGTGAACGGCATTGACCTCTACTACGAGGTCCTCGGCGAGGATCGGCCCGGCCCGCCGTTGATCATGCTGCACGGCGGCGCGCTCACCTTCCGGCTGAGCTTCGACGCGTTACTGCCCGACCTGACCGCCGAGCGGAAGGTAATCGGGATCGAGTTGCAGGGGCACGGGCACACGGCCGACGGCGACCGGCCGTTCTCCCTCCGGCAGTCCGCCGAAGACGTGATCACGTTGCTTGATCAACTCGGGATCGAGCAGGCCGACTTCTTCGGCTACAGCCTGGGCGGCCTGGTCGCCACCGAGGTCGCCGTCCTGGCTCCGGGTCGGGTCGGCCGGCTGGTGCTGGCCGCGTCACACTTCGGGCCGACCCGCGGCGAGGGCTACTACGCCGAGATCACCGACCTGGACCTGGAATCGCCGCGGATGCCGACCGAGGAGGAGGGCGCGGCCATGATCAGCGCCTACCTGGAGGTGGCGCCGGATCCGGAGGGCTTCTTCGGGTCCGTGCAGAAGTACCAGGCGGCGGTGCACGACTTCGAGGGGTGGACCCATGATCAGCTGGCCGGGCTGACCATGCCGGTCTTGATCATCATCGGCGACACCGACTTCGTCCGGCTTGAGCACGCGGTCGCGATGAAGCAGCTGGTGCCGGACGCGCAGCTGGCGATCCTGCCGGGCACGAAGCACATGCAGGTGATCCGGCCCGACTTCGTGCTGCCGATGGTGACCGCGTTCCTGGGGCGGTGACCAGACCCGGTCCGTGCGGCGCACCCCTGGGTTGATTGGCGAGGGATCCCGCCGGGTACGTACCTCGGGCGCAGTTCGAGGTCGACGGTGGAGGTCGATGGTCATGAACAAGCACAGGGCGCCGATGATCGCGGCGGCAGGCCTGTCGGCAGTCGTGGCGGGCCTGATCGCCTGGCGGTTCGGTACGTCGTCCGGCGGCAAGGAGAGCTATCAGAAGTTCCTGGCCCGGATGGACGAGCTGGGGGCCGAGGGCCGGCGGCGGACCGAGGAGGCTCAGACACTGCTGCACGAGAAGGCCGACGAGTTCGCCGGCGCGGCCAAGGACTTGGCCGGCGAGGCGCGGCAGCGGCTGCAGCACCTGGCCGGACATCCCGGCTGAGCCGGCGAGCCCAGCCTGGCCGCCGCACCGCCGGCGGTGAGCGTCAGCGCGCCCAGCCCTCGGCGGTGGTGATCGGGCGTTCTTCCTCCCGGCGCTCCACGGGGCGGCCGTCGTACTGGGTGGAGAGCACGATGTGGGTCCGCATCTCGCCATGCGCGCCCAGCTTCTCGATCAGTCCCTCGAGGTCGCCCAGGGACGACGCGCGCACCTTCAACATCGTGCAGTGCTCGCCCGAGAGCTTGTGCACCTCGACGACTTCCGGGTAGTCCTCCGCCGACGTCGTCCGGAGCAGGCAGTCCGCCGGCCGGCAACGCAGCTGCAGGAAGGCGAGCAGCGGTTGCCCCGCCTTGGCGGCGTCCACGTTGGCTCCGTACCCGGCGATCACACCGGCCGTCTCGAGGCGGCGGACCCGTTCGGCGATCGCCGGCGCGGACAGGTGCACACGCCGCCCGAGTTCCTTGTACGACAGGCGGCCGTCCGCCTGCAGCTCGCCGAGGATCCGCCAGTCCGTCTCGTCCATCTCGGTCGACTGGAAAGTCTTCATCCCGAATTTCCTTTCATGCGGAAGCTCGATCGTCCCGTACGCCGTTAACGTCTCATTCTCTTTGCTGCTTGGCTTTTCTAGCGTAGTTCCCATGACTGAGACGTACGGCCGACTGCGGCGGATCTGGGGCTTCGCCGCCCTCGGGGGCCTGGCCCAATCGCTCGCCGGGGCGGCCGGCGGCCTGCTGGCGCAGGAGCTGGGCGGGACCGATCTCGTCGCCGGCATTCCGGCCACGATGCTGACCCTGGGCGCCGCGGGGATGGCGGTCCTGCTGTCCTGGATCACCCGGCGGTGGGGCCGTCTGCCGGCCCTTCGGCTGGGTTGCGTCGCCGCGGCGGTCGGCTGCGCGATCGTCGTCGCCGGCGGCCTGCCGGGAGTCCTGGCCGGAAGCCTGCTGATCGGAGCCGGGAACGCGGCCGTGATGTTGTCCCGGTACGCCGCCGCCGACCTGCGGCCCACCGTCGCCCGGGCCCGGTCGATCGCCTCGGTGATGGTGATGATCACCGTCGGCGCCGTGATCGGTCCCAATCTGCTCGCCCCCAGCGCTGCGGTGGCCGGTCTGATCGGAGCCTCGGGACTGGTCGGCGGCTATGTCGTGGCCGGCGTGGTCTTCGTCGGCGCGGCGGCGATGCTGGGCCGCGCCCCACGGCTGCCGACCCGGTCGGTCGACCTCCCCTCGACACCCGCCGGGCGGCTGCCGTCCACGGTCGGTCTCGCCGTCGTCGTGCTGGGCGTCGCCAACCTGGTGATGGTCGCGGTCATGACGATGGCCCCGCTGCACCTGACCCACGGTGGCACCGGCCTGGTCGCCGTCGGACTCGTGGTGAGCCTGCACATCGCCGGCATGTTCGCGCCGGCGGTCGTCAGCGGTCGGATCACCGAACGGCTGGGACCGCGGCGGGCCGCGCTCGTCGCACTGATCCTGCTGGTGCTGGCGTGCGGCTGGGCGGCGTTGGCCGGGGCCGACCCGCTGCCGCTCGGCGGGGCGATGGTCGTCCTCGGGATCGGCTGGAACCTCGCGACCGTGGCCGGGAGCGACCTGCTCACCGCCGGCGTACCGGCTGCGGAACGTCCCCGCCGGGAGGGCCTGGGCGAACTCGGGATGGGTCTTGCGGCCGCGTTCGGCGGTGCCGGCTCCGGCGTCGTGATGCACCTGTTCGGCTATCCGACCCTGGCCTGGCTCGGCGCCGGTCTGCCGGCCGTCCTGCTGGCGGTGTTGATCACCGCCTCGCACACCTTCTGGAAGTCAACGATCGAGGAGCATGATCATGTTCGAGAACCTGATGAGTCCCGACCTGCCGACCCGGCAGTACGCCGAGCTGCTGCAGGTCCGGGAGCGGGAACGGCTGGCCCACCGCATCGCCCGTGAACAACGGGAGGCCCGGAACCGGGACCAAGACCGGCGGTCTGAACGACCGAGCTGTCAGCCGGTCCGCTGTGCCGGCGAGACCGCGTGACACCCGGCCGCGGTGGGTGAATTTCTGCCGGGTACTCGCGGCGGAAATTCACCCAGGTCGGCTGGAGCATCCTCCAGCAGCCTCCCGGTTCTCCGCGTAGCCTGGACTTCAGGGCACGGGGGAGGCGGCGATGGCTGTCACGGTGGGCACGTTCAATCTGAACAACCTCTTCGACCGCTGGAACTTCGACGGTGCGGTCGAGGCGCTGTCCCAGGGCAGCAAGAAGATTCCGGCGACGTACGAGTTCGCCAGCGAGTCGGAGCGAAGGCTCCGGTTGGACTCGCGCGGGAAGTTGATCTTGGCCAAGAAGCCGGAGGACACGGCCCGGGTCGCGGAGCGCCTGCTGGCGGCCGATGTCGACGTCTGGATCGTGCAGGAGGTCGAGCACGCCGACGCGTTGAAGGAGTTCAATCGTGATCACCTGGGCGGCGACTACCCGCATGTGATGGTGATCGACGGGAACGACTCGGCCCGGTTCATCGATGTCGGCGTCCTGTCCCGGCGCCCGCTCGGCGGGGTGACCAGCTGGCAGCGGACGTTTCACCCGGACGACCCGTCCGGCCCGATCTTCTCCCGGGACCTGATCGAGGTGGAGATCCTTGATGCGCGCGGCCGCCGCCTGCTGACCGTGTTCGGGACCCACCTGAAGTCGAAGTTCGTACCCTTCACCGATCCCGACCCGGTGGCGGCGGACCGGCGGAACGACCTGCTGCGGACCCGGCAGTCGGAGATGATCACCCGGATCGTGGCCGCCCGGACGAACAGCCGGCAGCGTTACCTGGTCTGCGGCGACATGAACGACACCCCCGACTCGGCTCCTTTGCAGTCGATCGTGTCGGCCGGCCTGGTCAACGCCCTGCAGTCACCGACCGAGATCGGGACGGTGAAGACGACCGTGGAACTGCCGGCCAGTCCGGCCTGGACCTCGACGTTCAAGGAATCCGGCAAGCCGCGCACGTTCGACCTGATCGACCAGATCTGGCTGAGCCCGGCCCTTGCCTCGAAGCTGACCGGCGCGTTCATCGGCAGGCGGCGGAAGCTGAGTCGGGACGGCACTGATCATGATCCCGCCTGGGTCAGCCTCGATCTCTAGCTCAGCCGAGGATCCTGCGTCGGGTCGGCGTACCGGTTCGGGCAGCCGTCGTCGTCGGCGTCCGGTCGCAGCTCGTAGTGCCAGGGCTCGTTGTCGTAGATCTGGCACAGTCCGTAGTCGGCGCCGTGCTCGGCCAGCCACTTCGTCGTCTTCGTCGGACCAAGATCAACAGCGTCGCCCGACACGTGCAGCGACTTCTCCGGCGGGGCCACCCAGCGCCGGGCCTCCGCCTCCGAGCCGTACTGGTCGACCGCCTCCCGGAGCAGCTTCTTCTGGTACGCCGCCGACCGCCAGCCGCTGTTGACGACGAACTCGACGCCGTCCGCCTCGGCGTCACCGGCGGCCTCGCGCAGCGCCTCGAGCAGGTCCGGGTCGAGCTTGCCGACGGCCGGCACCTCGTCGTCGAAGACCGTCGTACCGTCGGGCACGGCCCCATCGCCTGCGCCGAGCCGCTGCTTCTCCTGTGCCTGCTTGCGCTGATTCTTCGCGGTTTCCCGGGGCGGAGTCCTCGGCGTCGGCTTGGCCTCGGGTGCGGCGGTCGCCGAGGTGCCCGGCGCCATCGGCGGTGCTGACTGCGCCAGCGGTGCCTGGCAGCCGAGCGTGCCCAGGAGGGCCGCGCCGGCAACGGCCAGGGCGACGAGGGCGGTCGGGCGGAGTGCGGGTCTGCTGGAGGGCATGCCCTCCAGTCAAGGCAATCGGCTGTTGCCGGTCCGTATGCGGATTTGGATACGCGGACGATAGGCCGCTGGCGGAGGTCAGCCGCGCTGCGGCCCGGCTCGCACCAGGGACCGGACGGCCTGGAGGTCGAGCGGGTGCGGGTCGTGTTCGGTGAGGATCCAGGTCGCCCCGGCGTCGACGTACGGCGCGGGGTCGGCGTCGCGCGCGACCGCCACCACGAAGTCGTACGGTGACGTCGGATCGTCGCGCAGCGCGGTGATCGCGGCGGCGGCCTCGGCGAGCTCGTCCGGATGCTCAAGATTGACCGGGAAGAAGCCCTCGTGCCGGGCCGCCCGGCGCCGCGGCCGGACCTTGCCGGGGAAGCCGGCGACCCAGACCGGGATCGTCTCCTGGGCGGGCCGGGGAAGGAAGTCGAGATCGTCCACCGTGTAGTGATCACCGCGATGGACCACCCGCTCGCCGGACCACGCCTGCCGCAGCACGGCCAGGGACTCGTCGAGCATCGCGGCCCGGGTCGGCTCGTCGTCCACCTCGCCGGTGCGGGAGTACTCGTCGCCGAAGCGGTCGCTGCCGACTCCGACCCCGAGGACCAGCCGCCCGTCGCTGAGCAGGTCGAGGGCGGCGGTCTCCCGGGCCACCAGGGTCGGCCGGCGCCGCGCCAGCGGGGTGACCATCGGGCCGATCCGGACCCGATCGGTGACCGCCGCGACGGCGGCGAGCGTCATCCACGGATCGAGCGCCGCCCGCACCGGCGGCCGCCAGTGCGTGTGATCCCAGACGAAGAAGCCGTCCCAGCCGGCCTGTTCGGCCTCGACGGCGAGGTCGACCACCAGCTTCGGGTCGGCCAGGGCGTCGAAGAGCGGGAGCCAGATCCCGAAGTTGATCTTGGACGGAGTCGTCATGCGGGCAGATTACCGCGCAACCGCGCGGGAAACCTGGTTGCGCGCAGATGACGGGCTTGCCACGGTGGCATCATGATCACGCTCCGGACCGCGACCCGGGCCGACCTCCCGGTCATCGCCGACATCCTGGCGAACGTGCAGGGTCAGGCCGACCCGGCGCTCGATGTCGAGGCGCAGCGGACGGCGCTCGCCGCGGACCTCGAGAACTGGTTCGGGCGGGACGAGCCGGAGAGCTTGCTGTCGATCATCGAGCTCGACGGGGTGCCGGTCGGCCGGCTCCGGGTGGTCCGGTGGCCGGACCGGATCTTCCTCGGCGGGATCCAGGTCCATCCGGACCATCAGGAACGCGGGATCGGCACCGAGTTGATCACCGCGCTGATCGAGGAGGCTCGGGCGAGCGGGAGGGAGCTGCAGCTCACGGTGGACAAGATCAACATCGGGGCACGCCGGCTCTACCAGCGGCTCGGCTTCAGAACCGAGTCGGAGACCGTCGACGAGCTGCATTTGGTGATCCCGGTCGGCGCCTGATCACCGTACGGGGACCGCGTCCCAGCCGGAGGAGAACCAGACGACCTCGCCGGTCGCCGGGTCGTACCGCCGCCGCTTGATGGTGCCGATGTTGCCGCCGTACACGTGGATTCCGATGGTCGGCTCGTCGCCCTCGGCCACGACGGCATGCACGTCGTCGTCGGTGGTGCAGCAGACGGTGACCTGGCCGGCCCGCCAGCGAGCCTCGCCGGCCGGCGTCAGCGGCGCGGCAGGCGCGGTGTCGGAGGGCTTCAGGTAGCGGACCTCGTGCTCGATGCCGGAGTAGATGCCGACGACGCCCCAGGTCTCGTGGCCGTGCACCGGGGTTTGTTGATCAAGGTCCCAGACCACGGACGCCAGTGACCAGCTGTCGTCCGGTGCGATGTAGAGCGGGTAGGTCATGTTGTGCTCCGGCGACGGCCGGGTGAACTCGTCCGGCAGCCGGTAGCCGTCGGTCAGCAGTTCGGTCATCAGCGGGGAGATCCGTGCCGTGAGCTCGTACTGATCATCAGTGCCGGCGACCACCCGTTCGACGTCCTCGATGAACCGGCGCAGCCGCTCGGTGATCATGATCCGCTCCGGGTCACCCGGTACTTCAGGTGGGTCACGCCCGGCGCCTCGACGGCCCGGACCTGCTCGAGCTGGACCGTGCTCAGGTCGGCGGCGAAGATCCGGGAACCGCCGCCGAGCAGGCGCGGGGTGACATGGAGTTCGAGCTCGTCCAGCAGGCCCGCGGCCAGGTAGGCGCCGATGATCATGCCGCCGCCCCAGAGCTTGACGTCCTTGCCGCCGGCGGCCCGCTTCGCCTGCTCCAGTGCGGATTCGATGCCGTCGGTGACGAAGTGGTACGTCGTCCCGCCCGCCATCTCGATCGGCTCGCGGGGATGGTGCGTGACCACGTACACGTCGTGGTGGTAGGGCGGATTGTCGCCCCACCAGCCGGTCCACGCGTCGTCCCAGGCGCCGCCGCCGATCGGGCCGAACATGTTCCGGCCCATGATGCTGGCGCCGATGTTCGCCTGCGCTTCCTCCATCACCGGAGTGCTCGCGTTCACCTCGCCGCCCTCCTGGTCGTGCCCCTCCCGGAACGCGGCCAGTGGCACCACCCAGTCGTGCAGTTCCTCGCCGCCCACGCCGAGCGGGTCCTGCTCGCTCTGGTCCGGTCCGGCGACGTAGCCGTCCAGCGAGATCGAGATGTCGCACCTGAGCTTGCTCATCGTTGTCCCCTCACGCTTCGACGCCGTCGTTCGGCGCCCTTGCGAAAAGCATGAACGGCATCGAAGATGACGTCTAATGCCAATTCTTCGACTCACTCATCAAGGTCTTTGATCTATGTTCAACCTGATCCATCTCAAGGTGCTGGCGGCGGTGGCGCGGAACGGCTCCGTCACCGAAGCGGCCCGCGAACTGCACTACTCGCAGCCCTCGGCCAGCCATCACCTGTCCCGGTTGGAGGCGGCTACCGGCGTAAAGCTGGTCCAGCGGGTCGGCCGCGGGATCCGGTTGACGCCGGAGGGACAGCTGCTGGCGAACCGGGCGATCGAGATCATCGGGCGGATCGACGCGGCGGCCAGCGAGCTCGCGGCGCAGGCCGAACTGCGGACCGGCCGGGTCCGGCTGGCCGCCAACGCCTCGGTGCTGAGCACCATCGTGCCGAGGGCCGCGGCCGTGCTCGCCGAGTCCCATCCCGGCCTCGAGCTGCAGGTGATCGAACAACACCCGATCGAGGCGTTGCAGCAGTTGCGGGAGGGTGAGATCGACGCGGCGCTCGTGTTCCGGCACGCGCACGCGCCACTCGCCGACGAGGAGTTCCGGCTGGTCCCGGTCGGCCAAGATCAGATCCACCTGTTGAGCCGGGAGCCCGACGACAGCGTCGATCACCATCGCGAGTCGGCCTGGATCGGCGGCTGCGAACGCTGCCAGAACGAACTGACCGCGATCTGCGCCCAGCGGGGCTTCGCGCCGCGGATCCAGTCGATGAGCGACGACATCGTGGTCGTGCAGGCCCTGGTCGCGGCAGGGGTCGGTGTCGCGATCATTCCCGGGTACGCCCTCCAGGCACACCACCGGCCGGGCGTGCAGGCCACGCCGATCCCGGAGGCGATCCGGCAGATCCACGTCGCCACCTACGGCGATCCGCCCGACCCGCCCGCCACCACCGCCCTGATCGAGGCGATCCGGACCTCGGTCCAGACCTGAGGCGAACGCTCGACGCCGCCGGGCCGGGCGGGTATAAAGGTGATCAACAACTGCACAGCACCATGTTCAGGGACTGAGGCGGGCGAACTCAGGTGAGGTCTGCCCATGATCAACTCGTCCCGGGCGGGTGCCGTCGAGCCCCGTCGCAACTTCAACCGGCTGTGGTTCGCCCAGTCGGTCTCCCTGGTGGGACTCCAGACCGGCTCGGTCGCGGTTCCCTTGCTGGCGGTGGATGTACTGCACGCCGACGCATCGCAGGTGGCCCTGATCGGGACGCTGTCCAGCGTCCCGTGGCTCCTCGCGCCGGTCGTCGGTGCGATCGCCGACCGGACCGATCGGAAACGACTGCTGGTGGTCTCGCACCTCGCCCGCAGCCTGCTCTGGCTCAGCATCCCGGTGGCGTTCCTGTTCGGCGTGCTGATGCTGCAGCAGATCTGGCTGGTGGCCGGGCTGGTCGGCGTGCTGAGCGTCGTCTTCGGCGTCGGCTACCGGACGTTCCTGCCGACGATCGTGGCCAAGGAGGAACTCGGTACGGCGAACGGGAGGATGGCCGGCACCGACGCTGTGGCCCGCGCGACCGGACCGGCCGCCGCCGGCGCCCTGGTTCAGTTCCTGGGCGCCGTTCCGACGATCTTGGTCCAGACGCTGTCCTCGCTGCTGGCGGGGATCGCCACGGCCACCATCCGTTCGGCGCCGAGCCGGCGAGCGCGACCCGCACCCACCAGCCGTACGGAGCGGCTGGTCGGGTGGTGGCGGGGCATGATCGACGGGTTCCGCTGGCTCTACCGGATCCGGCCGTTGCGCTGGCTCACCGTCGGCGACACCGCCTACCTGTTCTGCTGCGACCTCTGCTTCGCCCTCGTGGTGGTGTTCTTCCGCGAGACGCTCGGGCTCGATGCCGTGCTGATCGGGGTGATCTTCTCGGTCGGCAGCCTGGGCGGCATCGTCGGCGCCGCCCTGGCCAACCGGCTCCGGGTCCGGGCCGGCTTCGACGTGATCATCAGGATCGCCGCCGTGCTGCGCGGGGTCGGCCTGATCGCCCTGCCGCTCAGCCTGCTGGTGCCCGGCGGTGCGGTCCTCGCCGTGCTCATCGCCGGCCGGGCGGTGAACGCCTGTGCTTGGAGCGTGTACGAGGTGCTCTCGGAGACGTACCAGCAGACGGTGCTGCCCGATGATCATCGAGGCAGCGCCACCGCGGCGAGCCTGTGGCTGGGCAACGTGGCCGCGACCCTCGGAGCCGCGACTGCCGCCGTGCTCGCCACGGTGGTCGACACCGTCGTCCTGCTCGCTGCGGCGGGGATCGGTGCCGTGGCCGCCGGCTTGATCAGCCTCCTGGTCGACAGCCGAGGTCGTGGAGGTTCGGCTCCGTGATCGTGATCAGGTGTGCAGGGGCAGCGTTGCGACGACCGACCAACCGTCCCCGGCGGGCCCAACCACGGTGCCGCCGCCGAGTTCCTCGGAGCGCTCCCGCATCGAACGGACGCCGACGCCTTCGACCCAGGCTCGGTCCGGCGCACCGTTGTCCGTGATCGACACGGTCAGCCCGGGCGGACCGCTGATGATCGTGACGTCGATCCTGGTGGCCGAGGAATGCCGTTGGGCGTTGGCGATCGCCTCCAGGGTGATCCGGTACGCGGCGAGCTCGACGGCCGGGCTGGCCTGGTCGATCCGGTCCGGCGCGGTGACCACGACCTGATCACCGAACTGCCGGGCGTGCTCCCGGACGGCCCCGACCAGGCCGAGTTGATCAAGGGCGAGCGGCCGCAGCCCGTACACCACGCGGCGCACCTCGGTGACGGCCTCGCCGACCGCCGCGCGGGCTTCCCGCAACAGGCGCTGGGCGTCGTCGGGCCGGCTGCCGACGAGGTTGGCCGCAGCGTCCACCCGGAACGCGGCGCTGGTGAGCTTGGGACCCATGCCGTCGTGCAGGTCTCGATAGAGCAGCGCCCGTTCCCGCTCCCGTGCTTCGATCACCGCGGCGCGGGCGTCCTGGAGCTGGGCGGCCAGGGCCTGCGCGCGGAGCAGCAGGCCGAGCGGGCCGGAGACGACGGCGATCACCCGCCGGTCCGCCTCGTGCAGCCTTCGCTCGCCCGCCCGCAGGGTCACCTCCAGCGTCCAGTGCCGGCCACCTGACCGAGCCAACGGCACGTCGACCTGAGCAGCACCCGGAGGCGGCGTCCCGGCCGCCGCGACCGGGACCTCCTCGTCCCGCACAGCGAGGGCCGGCAGCCGCAGGGTGTTCCGGATCTGATCAAGAACGGCGTCGAGATCATCGGAGTCGGCCAGCCGCTCGCCGAGCTGCTGTGCGGCGGCCGCGGGCTCGGTGCGATGGCCGTACACCGCCCTGGCCACCGCGCGCTGCAACAGCAGCCGGACCGGATTGAGCGCAAACGTGATCACCAGCACGCCGGCGATCGCCAGCGGGTGCCCGGCATCGACCGGCATCAGCCGGGACAGCCCAGCCACCAGTCCGACGTAGCAGGCGACGACCAGGCAGATCAGGACGCCGTAGACCAGCGCGCGCGAGACGATCTCCCGGATGTCCCACAGGCCGTGCCGGACCACGGCGATCGCCATCGCGGTCGGGATCAGGACGAAGGTGAGCAACAGCAGGATCGGCCCATCGCCGGTGATCCAGCGCTGCGCGTTGATCACCCCCATCGCGATCACGGCCAGCAACAGCCAGAGCAGCTGCCGTCGCCCGGTCTCGCCGGACCGGCGGTAACGCAGCACCAGCGAGATGATCGCGAGCAGCATGCAGGTGCCGCCGACCAGGTTGGCGATGAGGAACATGGCCTCCGGCAACGGCGCCGGCAGCGCCAGGATCGACGCCGACCGCTGGTCGCCGGCACGGTTCTCGTACGGGCTGAGTGCGGTGTCGATGATCTGATAGGCCGTGACGGCGATCGTCAGCCACAGCACCGGACGCCACCGCGGGGACGGCAACCGGCCGTCCGGAAACAGCAGCACCAGGGCCGGCAGCATGCCGCCGAGACCGAGGGTCCAGCCGCCGGAGAGCCCGATCATGGTGCGCAGCAGCCAGGTCGGCCAGTCCGCGGCCGCGCCGACCTGCCACAGCGACCCGATGACGGCCGTGCTCAGGTGGCCGAACCCGCCGAGGGTCATCAACGGGCCGACGACGTTTCCCGGTCGGTACGACTGCACGACCGCGCCCGAGATCACGTACCCGAGGCCGACCACGAGATTGGTCAGCACGTAGCCGTCCACCACGTCCTGCCAGTCGGCACCGACGACGACGCACGCGACCACGGTGATCACGATCAGAAGCAGGGCGAGCCCGGGCAGGACCAGCGGCCACTTGCGGGCGGCCGCCGTCGTGATCATGGTCCGCCGCCGAGTCCGTTGTCGCGGGCCCGGACGATCGCCTCGGCCCGGGTGCTGACGCCGATCTTGAGGAAGATCGCCGAGATGTGGTTGCCGATCGTCTTCGGTGCCAACGAAAGCCGGTCGGCGATCACCGAGTTGGACAGCCCGCGCGCGATCAGGTCCAGCACCTCCCGCTCGCGGCGGGTCAGCTCCGGCAACGAAGGGCCGGCCGCGGTCATCCGCGGCAGCAGCTTCGCCGCGACCGAACCGTCGAAGATCACTCCGCCGGCCGCAACCGTCCGGATCGCCCGCTCGATGTCGGCCTGGTTGGCGCCCTTCAGCAGATAGCCGCGGGCCCCGGCGGCGACGGCGTCGGCGATCAGCCGGTCCTCGTCGAACATCGTCAGCACCAGCACCGCGATCCCCGGCCGGGCCGCCAGGATCTGCCGGGTCGCGCTGACGCCGTCCAGCCCGGGCATCCGCAGGTCCATCACGATCACGTCGGGACGGTGCTCCGCCGCGGCGGCCACGGCCTCGAGTCCGTCCCCGGCCTCGGCGACCACCGACATCCCGGGAAGCGTTTCGAGCAAGGCGATCAGGCCGTCGCGGACGACCGGATGATCGTCCGCGACGACCACCCGGATCGGCGTCGGTAGCCCCACGGCACGATTCTCACCCTTCCGGTCGCGCTCAGCCAGGGGTCGTGCCCCCAGTCCGGCCGGGAAGATTCCCGGTTCCCGGCGCCGAGCCGGGGCCCGCGCCTCAGTCGCCCGGTCGGCCGCGGCGGCAGGTTGGTGACAACGGATCGGATCCGCCGATCCCTCGGTGCAGGAGGCACCATGTCAACCCAACTGTCCAGCCCATCCCGGGTGGATCCCGCCGGCGGGTCCAGGCTCGCGCGGGTCGGAGTCGCCCTCGCCTGTGTGATCGCAGCGGGTGATCTCGCGCTCGTCGCCGTCCAGGTGGCCGGCTCCGAACTGATCCCGATCATCGTCGGCGCCGTGATCGCCGGCCTCGCGCTCGGCACCTTCGTCCTGGCACCACAGGGCTGGCGCGGTCGGCGCCCTGCCCTGTACGTGATCGCGGGCCTGCGTGGTCTCTCGGCGCTCACCGCGATCCCGGCGTTCGTCGTGGACGGGGTGCCGTTCGAGATGAAGCTGCTGGCCGGAGCCGGCCTCGGCCTCGCCCTGGTGGTGATCATGCTGTTGCTGATCGGGAGCCGGCGATGATCACGTACGAGCAGACCGTGGCCCCGGTCCGGGAGACCGGCCGGGTACCCCGCCTGCTGACCGCGCTGCTGATGCCGATCGGTCCGGCCGCGGTGGCCTTGATCAGGTTCGTCATCCCGCCGGAACCGGTGGGTCCGTCGGCGGCGGCCAACCCGGGTGCGGTGGACCTCGTCCAATGGTTCGGGCTGATCGCGGCGTTCACCCTGTTGCCGGGTGCGTACGCGGCGGTCGGCCTGGCTCGTCGCTATCGCCCGCGGCTGGCCATCGCCGTCGCCCTGACCCTGATCCCGGGCTATCTGGGCATGACCGCGCTGGGCGGCTCCGACAGCGTGGTCGCGGCCGGGACGAAACTCGGGCTGCCGCCTGATCAGGTGACCCTGCTGTCGAACGCGATCAACGAGCTACCCAGCGTGTCGGTGATGGTGTTGATCTTCGTCTTCGGCCACATCGCCGGGATCTTCCTGCTCGGCCTGCTGACGGTCCTGGCCCGCCTGGTGCCGTTGGTCGTCGGGATCGGTCTCGCCGTCTCCCAGTTGATCCACCTGACCGCGGTGATCATCGCGAACCCGTGGCTCGACCTGATCGGCTGGGGACTGACCGCCGTCGGCTTCGCCTTCCTCGGCGTCCGGCTGGTCCGGGACGGCCAGGTCAGTGCCGAGGGACGATGATCAACTCGTTGCCCTCCGGGTCGGCGACGATGTGCCGGTCGTCGTCGCCGCCCACCAGCCGTCCGCCGGCCCCGACGGCCGCATCGATCCGGGCGGCGGCCCGGTCGTGCGGCACCAGCAGCTCGAACCGGATCCGGTTGGGCTGCCGGCGCCGATCCTCGTCGTCCGGGTCGAGGCTCTGGAAGAAGATCACCGGGAGCAGCCGGTACGGGTCGTAGAGATCGGTCACGAACGAACGAGGATCCTGGCGCAACCCGAGGGTGACCGTCCAGAAGCCTTGCAGGGAAGGGATGTCGACCGCGTCGATGCCGAACTGGACGAACCGGGGCCGGGCCGGGTCGGCGGTCAGGCCCGCCGCTCGGGCCGCCGCCTGGACCCGGCCGGCGAGCTCGGCGAAGCGTTCGGGCGCTTCCTCCCATTGGTCCTTGCCGCTGTCGATGGTGATGCCGTCGCCGCGGAGGTCCACCAGTAGCGGAATCTCTGCGTCCCGGGCCAGCCCGACGACGGTGGCGGCGAGGTCCGCCGCCTCGGCCGGGGCGGCGACCGGGTAGTGCACCACGGCGCCGAACACGGCCCACCAGTCGGAGGTGTCCGGGCCTTCCGGCAGCCGGTCGCCGGGCACCAGGTCGAGCTCGTTGCGTTCGGGATCGGCGAGGGTGACCCCGTAGGCCCCGAACGGCTCGCGGCGCAGTTCGGTCCGGACCGCGGTCACGGCGTCCGGCGGGCGGACCACGTCGACGTGGATCCGGTTCCGCAGCGGCCGTGGCTCGGTCAGTTCGTCGACGATGATCATCGGATCACGGTGGGACGGGTCGACCAGGCCGTCGCTCTCCTCGCCGTAGCCGAAGGCCGTGCGCCAGAAGGCCTGTACGGCCGGCGGATCGGCGGCGGCGACCCGAACGCGGAGCGAGGACAGCCCGGTCGGGTCAGCGGTCAGGCCGAGTTCGCGGGCTTCGGCGGAGATCGCCTCGGCGAGGCCGGGCTCGGCGCCCGAGATCCGTACCCCTTCGAAGCGGAGCGCGACGGCGGGCGGCCCGCTGTCCCGGCTGAGCGAACCGATCCGCCGGACCAGTTCGGCGGCCGCGTCCGGGGACGGCGCATCGAACCAGGCGGTGAGACCGGTGTCGAGGACTCGCCAATCGCTCATCATCGTCGCCATGGCTCGACGATAGACCACATTCCGGACGGGGCCCGTCCTGACGGGAGAGGGCGCGGTACGGGCCACGACCAGGAGACCCGTACCGCGCAGTTCGGGAATCAGAAGTTGATCTTGCAGGTCACCTTCCTACTGATCAGGCTCCACTCGGCCGAGATGAGGTACTCGTGCACCCGCCACCCGTGGCCGTTGTGACCGGTCCAGCTCCTGGTGCGCAGGTACTCCCAGTAGTAGGACCCGGAGTGCTGGCCGACCGGGATGCATTTCGGCGGCGGCGCGTTCGGCGGCGGGCACAACCTGCATACACCGGCGGCGGTCGCGCTCTTGGTATCTGAGCCGACAGGCTGGGCCGAGGCCTGAGCCGGCGCCAGCATCGCCGCAGCCACTGCGATCAGTGCCACGACCAGTCCCCGCCAGAATAGTGATCTGTTGCGTTCGACCTTGGCGATCATCGATCCTCCTCGTCTCGCGACAACCCCCGCGTGGGCTGTCCGTACCAGGGGATCAGGTGTCACTGACTTGGCTCTGACGTGTCACTGACCCAGGGCAGCGATGACCAGCTCGAGCACCTGGTCCGGGTGGGTGGCCACGAGATCGTGTCCGGCCGGCACCCGGTGCACCGTGATCGTCGGCCGGGTGGCGGCGAGGGTGTCGACGGCGTCGCGCCAGGCCTGGTTGAGTTCGGCGGCGCGGGTGCCGTCGCGGCCGGCCATGTACTCGGACATGATCATGGTGATCGGCCCACTGATCCGGTCGAACCGCTCGGCGGCGGTCCGGCGGTGCTGATCGATCTCGTCCTGCAGCCGGAAGATGTCGTCCCCGGTGAGCGCGACCTGGTGCGGTGTCCCGGCCTGCGACCGCTGGAGGGCCAGCGCCTCCGCACCGTTCATCGACTCCCGCATCCCGTCCAGCTCCTCCGGCGTGAGCAGCGAGGCCGACAGCGGTGTCCCGCCGTCGATCAAGATCAACCCGCGCGGCGGCGCCGGCAGCGCGGCGGCCTGATCAAGCAGCAGGTCCGCCCCCATCGAATGGCCGATCAGCACCAGGGAACCGGGCCCGCCCAGGGCCTCCAGGACGGCGGCGGTGTCGGCGCCGAACGTCCGGTAGCCGTACGGCCCGCCGACGCTGCTCAACCCGTGCCCGCGATGATCGAAGGTGGCCAGCCGCAGGTGCCGCCGAAGCCCCTCGAACAGCGGCCCGAGCTGGGACTGGGTGCCGCCGAGCCCAGGCACGAACACCGCGGCGGGCCCGTCCCCGGACACCGCCACCGGAATCGTCGCGCCGTCCCGTCGGATCGTCAGACTCTCCATGCCGACCCAGTCTTTCACGCGGTCCGGGTGGCGATCCCGGGCGGTCTGCCAGGATGTTGATCATGACTGGAGAGGTGGCCCGCCCCAAGGTCTCGGCCTTCGTCACCCGCGCGGACGGCCGGCTGCTGGTGTTCTCACACTCGGAGTCGCCCGATGCGGGGATCCAGGTGCCGGCGGGAGGGATCGAGCCGGGCGAGGATCCCGCGGCGGCCGCTATCCGGGAGACCGAGGAGGAATCGGGGTTCACCGGGTTCACCGTGGAGCGGTTCGTCGACCGCCGACTGATCCGGGAACAGCGTCACGGCCGGACGGAGCTCCATGATCGGTGGTTCTTCCGGCTGATCGCCCCCGACGGCCTGCCGGAGCAGTGGCGGCACGGCGAGGGGACCGGGCCGGACGCTGATGACTGGATCCCGTTCGACTTCTTCTGGATCGATCCGGACGCCGAGCCGTTGCCGCTCACGCCGGATCACGCCGAGGTGTTCCGCCGGCTCCGAGATCAGTCCTGAGCCGTCCCGCCTCGCGGGTCCTGAGCGGCACGGCGCCGGTCCGGGTGGGATGATCATGGACTGGGAGGCACCGTGATCAGCAGGACGGAGCGTCGCGTCGCGGCGGCGAACTCGATCGAGCAGTTGCGCCGGATCGCCAGGCGCCGGACCCCGCGCGCGGTGTTCGACTACACCGACGGCGCGGCCGAGGAGGAGCTGACGCTGCACCGGGCCGAGGAAGCTCTGCGGGCCGTTGAACTGCGGCCGAGCGCCTTCCCGGCGACGGCCGGAATCGACACCAGCACAGAGATTCTGGGGCGGCGGGCCGCCCTGCCGCTGGTGCTGGCGCCGACCGGCTACACCCGGATGATGCACACCGAGGGGGAGCTGGCGGTGGCCCGCGCGGCGCGGGCGGCCGGGCTGCCGTACACGCTGTCGACGATGGGCACCCGGTCGATCGAAGAGGTCGCCGCCGAGGTGCCGGATGCCGACCGCTGGTTCCAGCTGTACCTCTGGCGGGACCGGGCCGCCAGCGAGGACCTGGTCGATCGGGCTCGCCGGGCCGGCTACCGGACGCTGATGCTCACCGTCGACACGGCGGTCGGCGGGCTGCGCCTCCGCGATGTCCGCAACGGCCTCACCATTCCGCCCGAGCTGACGCTGCAGACGCTGCTCGACGGGGCCCGGCATCCGCACTGGTGGATCGACTTCCTCACCACCGAACCGCTCAGCTTCGCGTCGATGAAGGCCTGGACCGGGACCACCGAGGAACTGCCCAACCTGCTGTTCGACCCGACGGTCACGCTGACCGATCTGGCCTGGCTCCGGAGTGCCTGGGACGGGCCGTTGTTGATCAAGGGCATCCAGCACGCCGACGACGCCCGCGCCGTGATCGACGCCGGGGCGGACGGAGTGATCGTGAGCAACCACGGCGGCCGCCAGCTGGACCGGGCGGCGACGACGATCGACCTGTTGCCGGAGATCCGGGCCGCGCTCGGACCTTCGGCGACGATCTTGATCGACAGCGGCTTCCGGTCCGGAGCCGATCTCGCCGTCGCGCTGGCCCGGGGCGCCGACGCGATCATGATCGGCCGGCCGTACCTCTACGGACTGATGGCCGGCGGCGAGGCGGGCGTACGGCGAGCGCTGGAGATCTTCGACGCCGGCCTGCACGCCACCATGCGCCACCTCGGCGCCGGCACCATCGCCGACCTCAGCTCGGTGGCGACGGGGCGGTGAGCGAGGCGAGGTAGGCGAGGCTACGCGGGACCTGGGTGGCGATGGACGGGCTCTCGTCCTCGATGTAGGCGTGGCTGATCGCCGACTGCCCGGCGGCGCGGAGGATCTCCGGGAGGTCCAACTGCCCGTCGCCCAGCGCGACGTCGTTCTCGCGGGCCGTCTTGCCGGTCAGGTCGCCGACCACGCCCCGGCGCAGGTCCTTGAGGTGCATCAGGCGGAACCGGTCGGGGTAGCGGCGCAGGAGCTGCGCGGGGTCGGCGCCCGGGAAGTGCGCCCACAGGATGTCCAGTTCGAAGGCGACCGCCTCCGGATCGGTCCGCTCGACCATCAGGTCGAACAGCGTCCCGCTGCCGTGCGGTACGAATTCGTAGCCGTGGTTGTGATAGCAGAACGTCAGCCCGTGATCACGCAGCGAGGCGCCGACCCGGTTGAAGGTCTCCACCGCCGCCGTGGCGTCGGCCAGGTCGAACGGTGCCTCGTGCGGGATCCAGGCGACCCGGACGAAGCTCGCGCCGAGCGTCTTGGCCTCCGCAGCGACGTCGTCGGTCCTGCCCACCAGGTCGGCATACCCGACGCCGTACGAGGAGCACTGCATGCCCCGGTCGTCCAGCATCCGGCGCAGGTCCCCTGCGGACTGGCCGAACAGGTTGGAGAACTCCAGGTCGGTGATCCCGAGCTCCCGGATCACGTCGAGCGTTGCGCTCACGCTCTCCTGGAACTCGTTCCGGTACGTGTAGGAGACCATCCCCGGTGGGATCGCGTACTGCAGGGAGTCGGTCGCCGGCGCTGCCATAGCTGCTCTCCATGATCATCGAGACGGGCTCGTGCTGAAAGCCAAGTCTGCCGCATCATGATCAAGGCGCAGCCGGCACCCCCGGCGGTGCCGGCTCCCGATCCTCCCTCACGCGAACTCGGGCATGATCTTGTCGTGGATCAGCCGGAGCTGGGTGTTCACGTCGGCGACCCCCTCGATGTCGCGGCCCATGAACGTCTTCACCAGGGTGGCGTCGGTGATCGCCAGGATCATGTGGTTCACGCCGGCGGCGGCGATGTCCTTGAGCTTGGCGACGCATTCCTCCGGTGTCCCGGCGACCGACAGCGTGTCACCGATCTCGGGCGTGGTGGCCTCGATCGACCCGGCCAGGTCGCCCGCGCCGAGCTTCTCGATGATCGGCGCCATCGCCTCCGGCGCGATCCCGTTCCGCTGCAGCTGCTCGGCCGGCATCGCCGACGCGTACAGACCGACCATGGACCGGGCGGCGTCCTTCGCGATCGCGGAGTCCTCGCCGGTCGCGAACACCACCCAGGCGCCGATGTCGAGGCTGTCGACGTCCTTGCCGGCCCGGTCGGCGCCGATCTTCATGTTCTCGTACATGTACTCGTACGCCTCGCGGGTGTAGCTCAGCGCGTGATGGCAGCCGTCGCTGAACTCCGCGGCGACCTGGAACGACTTCGGACCGCGCATCGCGCCCAGCTTCACCGGAAGATGATCTTGCACCGGCCGGGCGAACGAGAACAGTCCGTGGTAGTGGTAGAAGTCGCCGTCGAAGGTGATCGCCCCGTCGTCCAGCAGGGTCCGCACCACGTGCGCGCCCTCCTTGGTCCTCGACAGCGGCTTCTGGGTCGACCAGTCGATGCCGTACTGCGCCAACAGGCCGAAGTTGCCGGACGACAGCACCACCTCGGCGCGGCCGCCGGTGAGCTCGTCCAGGGTCGCCGCGGCCTGGGCGATCAGGGTCGGTTCGCGCAGGGCGACGGTCGACACGCTCGGACCCATCCTGATCTGCGTCGTCTTGTCCGCGGCAGCGGCGAAGATCAACCACAGGTCCTTGTGCCAGGTCTCGTCGGCGGCATAGACCGCGTGGAAGCCGAGCTCGTCGGCGAGCTTGATCGACTCGAGCGATTCGGCGACCGGGTAGTCGGGCAGGGTGACGTAACTGAACTTCATCGGGTGACCTCCTGATCGTTCACGGGTGGTGCGGGTTGCGGGAACAGGGGCGAGTCGGTGATCGCGTCGCCGTAGGGCGTGCTGCCGCTCCGGTACGGACGCCCGGCGAACAGGTAGACCGCCCCGAGGCCGACCACGATCACGGCGCCGAGGACGACGATCCAGTTGTCGTACCAGGGCGCGTCGGGGGTCCGCGGCCAGGCGATGTTGATCATGGCCAGCACCCCGTACGTGAGCGCGCCGATGGTCACCGGCAGGCCCCAGGAGCCGAGCCGGAACGCACCGGCCGGCCGCCAGCCCTTGAGCCGGGCCCGCAGGGCGGCCAGGACGACCATGTGGAAGCCCAGATAGATGCCCAGCGTGGCGAACGAGATGATCTTGGTCAGGGCCTCGGCGGAGGCGATCGAGACCAGGATGATCAACGCCGGCACCGCGGCCGCCACCAGCATCGCGTACGGCGGCACGTGCCGCTTCGGCAGCACGATGCGAAGCGCCCGGGAGCCGACGATCATGTCGTCACGGGCGTAGGAGTACATCAGCCGGGACGCCGCGGCCATCAGGCTCAGCGTGCAGGACAGGAACGAGATCAACACCACCGCGAGCACGATCTTGCTGCCGACCGGGCCGAAGGCGGTGGTCAGGATGGTGCCGATCGGATCGGGGTCGGTGCCGCCGATCACGGCCGCGTAGTCCTGCACGGCCAGGATCAGGGACAGGCAGACGAACATCGCCGCGGCGCCGCCGACGTAGATCGTCATCCGCATCGCCTTGGGGATCCGCCGGGTCGGGTCGGGCACCTCCTCGGCGACGTCGCCACAGGCCTCGAAGCCGTAGTACTGGAAGATGCCGATCAGCCCGGCCGCCAGGAACGCCCCGACGTAGGAGCCTCCCGAGCCGGTACCGAACGAGTCGAACAGGACCTCCAGCCCGTGGTGCCGCTGGCTGATCAACAGCCAGCCACCGACCACGAGCGCGCCGAGCAGCTCGGCGACGAAGCCGATGATCGCCGCGTACGCCAGCCACTTGGTGCCGCCGAGATTGATCACCAGCGCCAAGGCGATCAAGATCAAGGCACAGAGCACCGTGGTGCCGGTCCCGGCCTCGAAGCTGAACAACGCTCCGAGATACGGCCCGGCCCCGTACGCAACGCCGGCGATCGTCGCCAGCAGAGCGAACAGGTAGACCCAGCCGGTCATCCAGGCCCACTTGCGGCCCCAGAGCCGGCGCGCCCACGGGTAGATGCCGCCCGCCACCGGATACTGCGAGACGATCTCGCCGAACACCAGGGCGACCAGCAGCTGACCGAGCCCGACGATCACCAGTGACCAGAACATCGGCGGACCGCCGGTGGCCAGCGACACCGCGAACAGGGTGTAGATGCCGACCACCGGGGACAGGTAGGTGAAGCCGAGGGCGAAGTTCGCCCACGGGCTCATGTCCCGCTTGAACTCCGACCGGTAGCCCAACGCTGCCAGCTGGGCATCGTCGTCATCGGTGCGGGTGGTCATCGTCCACCTCGGCCAGCAGCTCGGAACCGGTGATCACACGTTCGGCGAAGTGCCGGTGCATCCAGTCCAGATGATCATGGCGAGCGTTCATGATCCGTAGCGAATCCCAGTTGGGGAAGGCCTGCTGCAGCACCCAACGCTCCATCAGGCGCGGGTCGACCTCGTACAGGTGCGGATGGGTGGTGACGGCCACCTCGCTGACCCGCTCGGCCGGCGGTGGCGAGGTCTGTTCGGCGTAGCGATAGCCGAGTTCTCGGGGATCGAGTCGAGCCATGATCAACCACGCCCTCTCAGCGCGTCCAGGGCGGCCAGCGGATCGCCGGCGTAGGCCGCGTCCAGCAGGTACTTGCCCGGGTTCATGATGTTGTTCGGGTCGAGGGTCCGCTTCAGGTCGAGCATCACTTGGTAGCCGCGGCCGAGTTCGTCCGGCACCAGGTCCACCTCGCCCTCCCGGCAGGACCCGTGGCAGGCGCTGATCGACCCCTCGTTGGCCAGCGCGACGGCGGCGATCTGCCGTTTCGTCTTGACCCACTCGGCCCAGGCGGCGTCGCCCAGTTGCTGCTCCCAGATGCCGATGTCGATCTCGGTCAGGTAGTCGACGCCGGTGTCGGCGGAGGTGTAGGCGAACATGCCCCAGTCGTCGAACACGTCGGTCTTGCGCCGCAGTTCGGCGACGATCGCGTGCCAGGCCTTCGTCACCGCCGGCAGCCGGGTGTAGTTGATCGCGGCGTCCTCGCAGTGCCAGCTCATCGGCACCACCTGCCCGGTCCGGGTCCGGCCGTGCAGCGGGGTCGCGTAGCGATCATGGCGGGCCGCCCAGTCGCCCTCGGAGATCTCGTCCCCGAGGTAGCGGGCGCCGTGCTCCTTGGCGATCTTGAACAGCCGCCGCCCGGCCGGCCGGACCTCATCCTCGTAGCCGTACATCACGGCGCAGACCAGGGCCCGGACGTCGTTCGGCTGCGGGATGTAGGCCTCGTCGTCCCGCCGCAGGTACGCCACCTTCCACTCGTCGAACAGCACCGCGCCGGCGAACGTGGCGACCCCGGCGCGGGCCAGGGCCCCGACGCAGCGGTACGCGTCGTCGTAGTTGTCGAAGGCCCAGAACGGGGACAGCTCCGCCTCCGGCTTCGGGTAGAGCTTCAACGTCGCCCGGGTGGCCACGCCGAGGGTGCCCTGATGCCCCATGAACAGGTGCTTCAGCTGGTAGCCCGACGATGACTTGGAGATCTTGTGGCCGAACCCGTCGCCGACGTGCAGCACCTCGCCGGTCGGCAGCACATGATCGAACGAGAGCACCAGATCCCGGGTGTGCCCGTAGCGGGCGCCGATCAGGGACCAGCCCGAGGTGCCGATCCGGCCGCCGACCAGTGAGCACGGATAGGAGGCGGGATCGTCGGGGTAGATCAACCCGTGCCGGCCGAGTTCCTCGTTGAGCTTGAGCATGTTGATCCCGGTGCCGACCGTGACCGTGCGGTTCTCCAGATCCAGTTCGTGGATCTCGTTCATCCGCTTCACGTCGAGCACGATGCCGCCGCGCAACGGGACGGCCCCGTCGGTCAGCCCGGTGCCGCCGTCCCGCGGCACGATCGGCACCCGCAGTTCGTTGGCGATCGTGATCACCTGGGCGACCTGCTCGGTCGAGGTCGGCAGGACGGCGAGGTCGGGCACCCGTTCGGCCCACCGGTGCACCGGGAACGGCGCCGGCACCCGGGCCCGGTTGTAGCGGTCGGTGCGGCCGGTCAGGATCTGGTCCTCGGCCAGCACCGCCCGCAACCGCTGCACCACCTGGTCGAGTTGATCTTGACCCGGACGCTCGGTGACGACGGTCATGATCACTCCTTCCCGCAGCCGCAGCTGCCGCCGCCACAACCGCCGGCCCGCCGGTCGCCGACCTCACCGCGGCTGCCGCCGACCTCGATCCCGACCGATTCCGCGAGCAGCTCGTGGATGTCGATCACGTCGATGTCCTTGGCGTCGCCGGCCGCGGACAGCGGCCGCTCCGACCAGGGGCATGCGCTGACCAGCAGGTCGGCCCCGGTCTCGGCGGCCTTGATCAGCCGGCGTTCGCTGATCGCGGCGGTCAGTTCCGGCTTCTCCACCGGCAGGCCGCCACCGCCGCCGGAGCAGTACGACCACTGGGTGACCCGGTCCACGTCGTTGAACGTCAGGCCGGGGATCGAGCGCAGGATCTCCCTGGGCTCCTGCCAGATCCCCTTGCGCTTGTTCAGCCGGCACGGATCGTGGTACGTGATCGTCCGCTCGACCGGGACCGTCGGGGTGAGCCGGCCGTTCTTGATCAACTCGGCCAGCAGTTCGACCACCAGCACCACCTCGATGTCGTACGCATCCCCGAAATACTTGGGATAGTCCTCGGTGAAGGTGATGTAGTCGTGCGGGTCGAGCACCAGCACCCGCTTGGTCCCGGTGGCGTGCCAGTTGTCCAGGTTGTGCTGGGCGAACCGTTTCGCCTGGTCCACGTACCCCATCTCCGCGGCGGGTCCGCCGCAGCACCACTGCTCGCCCATCAGCCCGAACTCGTACCCGGCCTTGATCAACAACTGGGCCACCGCGCGCGGCACCGAGGTGCGGTAGAACGCGGCCTCGCAGTCGACGAAGAGCACGGTCTCGCCGCCGATCGGCAGTTCCAGTCCGTCGGCCCAGTCGCGCACCGTCTCCTGGCTGACGTCGACCTCGCCGAGCACCGGCTCGTGGGTCTGGGTGTTGGTCCGCGCGTTCCAGGTCTGCCAGCCGGGTTGGTGGATGCCCTGGTCGACGGCGAGCGCCCGGACCGCCTTGACCACGTCGACGGTGCGGGTCCGGAACCGGTAGAAGTCCCCGGTGAACAAGGTGTTCGGGCAGCGCAGCTCGCAGGCCCCGCACTGGGTGCAGTTCACGTAGTCGGCCGCGATGTCGGCGACGTCCAGCTGCCCCTGCTCGAGCGCGATCACGTTGGCGTGGAAGGCGGTCGGGGTCCAGGACTCGTTCCGGGTCACCTGCATCACTGGGCAGACCTCGCGGCAGAACTTGTGGCCCGACGAGTAGCAGTTGTACGACGCGTTGCGCCACTGCTCGACAAATTCTCGGGTGGTCGGATCGGGCAGCGGAACGGGGTCCGGGCGGGCCAGCGTCTCGGGGAAATCGGCCAGGCCCGCATCGTTCGTCGGTGCTCCCGGCGTGAACGGCCGGGCCAGGGCGTCGTCGCGCACCGGGGTCTCCGGGGGCATCGGGGTTGGTTCGGTCTGGGTCACGAGGCCTCCTCGTCGACTGTGACGTGTACCACGGGGTTCCGCTAAAACATATAAGATCATAGGATTAACGGACTCTCAAGGGCGCGGAGCCGAGGAGGACACATGTCTGATGCCGAATCCCTTTATGCGGTCGTGAATCCGGCGACGGGTGAGCGGCTCGCCGACTATCCGACCATCTCCGACGCGGACCTGCGGGGCGCGATCGACGCCGCGGCCGCGGCGCACCGTTCCTGGTCGGGAACGCCGGTGGCCGAGCGGGCGGCGGTGATCGGCCGGGTCGCGGACCTGCACGAGGAACGCCGGGAGCAGCTGGCGGCGATCATCGTGCGGGAGATGGGCAAGCCGGTCGAGCAGGCGCTCGGCGAGGTCGACTTCTGTGCCGCGATCTACCGCTACTACGCCGACCACGGGGAGAAGTTCCTCGCCGACGAGCCGATCGAGCTGCTGGACGGTGACGGCTCGGCGCTGGTCCGCTACTCCTCGGTCGGCGTGCTGCTGGGGATCATGCCGTGGAACTTCCCGTACTACCAGGTGGCCAGGTTCGCCGGCCCGAATCTCGTTGCAGGCAACACGATCCTGCTCAAGCACGCGCCGCAGTGCCCGGAGTCGGCGGCGGCCCTGCAGCAGCTGTTCGACGATGCCGGGCTGCCCCGGGGCGGCTATGTCAGCATCCTGGCCAGCAACGACCAGGTGGCCACCGTGATCGCGGATCCGCGGGTGGAGGGGGTCTCGGTCACCGGCTCGGCGCGGGCCGGCTCGGCCGTCGCCGCGACCGCCGGGCAGCACCTGAAGAAGGTGGTGCTGGAGCTGGGCGGCTCGGACCCGTTCCTGCTGCTGTCCACCGATGATCTTGATGCGGCGGTGCAGGCCGCGGTCGACGCGCGACTGGAGAACAACGGCCAGTCCTGCAACGCCGCCAAGCGGTTCATCGTGCTCGATCCGCTGTACGACGCGTTCCTGGCGAAGTTCACCGAACGGTTCACCGCGGTCCGGCCCGGCGACCCGGCCGACCCCAGGACGGCGCTCGGCCCGCTCTCCTCGGCCTCGGCCACCGAGCGGTTGCAGCACCAGGTGGCCCGGGCCGTCGAGCAGGGCGCCGAGCTGGTGTCCGGCGGCGAGCGGGACGGGAACTTCTTCCCGCCGACGGTGCTGACCAAGATCACGCCGGAGGCGGAGGCGTTCACCGAGGAGTTCTTCGGGCCGGTCGCGTCGGTCTACCGGGCCGCCTCGGAGGACGAGGCCGTGGAGATCGCCAACGGCACCCCGTACGGCCTCGGCTCCTACGTCTACTCCAGCGACGAGGCGCAGGCGCTCCGGGTGGCCGACCGGCTGCAGGCGGGCATGGTCTTCGTCAACGTGGTCGGGGCGGACAGCGCGGAGCTGAGCTTCGGCGGCGTCAAGCGATCCGGGTTCGGCCGTGAGCTGGGCCGGCTCGGCATCGGCGAGTTCGTCAACAAGAAGTTGATCAGAGTGGTCCCGGCCTCCACGAGCCCCGAGCCCGATTCCCCCACGAGCCCGGAGCCTGTCGAAGGGCCAAGCTCATGACCACCACCCCGCTGCTCGGCGGCCCCACCCTGCCGCAGCGCCGGGAGCTCCGGACCGACCTGCCCGGCCCGAAGTCCCGGGCCCTGCTGGAACGCAAGGAAGCGGCGGTGGCGCCGGGAGTCGGGCTCAGCCTGCCGATCTTCGTCGCCGCGGCCGGCGGTGGCGTGCTCGTCGACGTCGACGACAACGTCCTGATCGATCTCGGCTCCGGCATCGCGGTGACGACGATCGGCAACGCCGCACCGGCCGTGGTGGCGGCGGTCACCGACCAGGTGTCCCGCTTCACCCACACCTGCTTCATGATCACCGGGTACGCCTCGTACGTCGAGGTGGCCGAGGAACTCAACCGGCTGACGCCCGGTGATCATGTCAAGACCACGGCCCTGTTCAACTCCGGGGCCGAGGCGGTGGAGAACGCGATCAAGATCGCTCGGCGGCACACCCGGCGGCCGGCCGTGGTCGCCTTCGATCACGGCTATCACGGCCGGACCAACCTGACCATGGCGCTGACCGCGAAGGTGATGCCGTACAAGGACGGCTTCGGGCCGTTCGCGCCGGAGGTCTACCGGGCCCCGGCCTCGTACCCGTTCCGGGACGGTCTCACCGGTCCGGAGGCGGCCGCTCGGGCGCTCGGTCAGATCG
Organism: Microlunatus sp. GCM10028923; assembly: GCF_042666975.1. NCBI lineage: Bacteria > Bacillati > Actinomycetota > Actinomycetes > Propionibacteriales > Propionibacteriaceae > Microlunatus > Microlunatus sp. GCM10028923. The sequence goes on from NZ_JBHTFF010000002.1 coordinate 591,473, forward strand.
AGAAACAGGTCGGCGCGGACAACCTCGCGGCCATGATCATCGAGCCGATCCAGGGCGAGGGCGGGTTCGTGGTGCCGGCGCCGGGATTCCTGGCCACGTTGGCTTCCTGGGCGAAGCAGCACGGCGTCGTCTTCATCGCCGACGAGATCCAGACCGGCTTCGCCCGGACCGGCGACCTGTTCGCCTGCGAGCACGAGGACGTCGTGCCGGACCTGATCACGACGGCCAAGGGGATCGCGGGCGGGCTGCCGTTGTCCGCGGTCACCGGGCGGGCCGAGATCATGGCGGCGGCGCACGCCGGCGGGCTGGGCGGGACCTACGGCGGCAGCCCGGTGGCCTGCGCGGCGGCCCTGGCGGCGCTGCGGACGTACACCGAACAGGACCTGGCCGGCCGGGCTCGCGCGGTCGAGGCGATCATCCTCGACGAGCTGTCCGCACTCCGAGACGACCCGCGCGTGGGCGAGGTCCGGGGCCGCGGGGCCATGATCGGGATCGAGTTCGTCGACCAGGACGGCCGGCCGGACCCGGCGCTGACCACCCGGATCACGGCCGCGGTGCATGCTCAGGGTGTGGTGCTGCTGACCTGCGGAACGTACGGGAATGTGATCAGGTTGCTGCCACCGCTGGCCATCCCGGACGACCTGCTGCGCGAGGGGCTCGGGGTTCTCCGGGACGCCGTCCGGTCGGTCTAGATCGGTCTAGGACGGATAGGGCGTCCCGCCGTGGTGGAGAATGGCGCGGTGAGCACGACGCATGCGCGCGGCCTGGTGCCGTCCCGGATGCGCAGCGCCATTCTGTTGCCGGTCGGCGACGAGGGCAGGGTCGAGCAGGTGGAGCAGCGGCTGATCCAGGCCGTGACCGGAGGTGTGCTGCGGACCGGGGAACGACTGCCGTCGGAGTCCGAGTTGGCCCGGGTGCTGCGGGTCTCGCCGGTCACCGTACGGGAAGCCTTGGGATTGCTGCGGGATCGCGGCCTGATCACGACGAAGCGCGGCCGGTCCGGCGGCAGCTTCCTCACCGAGGCGGCCGATCCGGTCGTCTTCGCCCGGGACCGGCTGCGTGGGCTGACCCGGCTCGCGCTGCGCGACCTGGGCCAGCACTACGCCGCGATCGGTTCGGCGTGTGTCGCGCTCGCCGCTCGCCGGGCCCGGGCCGAAGAGGTGGACGCGATCCGGCGCCGGCTCGCCGGCGCGACCGCCCACGATGATCATGAATGGTCGCGGCACCTGGACGAGGCGGTGCTGGAACTGACCGCGCTCGGCCAGTCGGCCCGACTGACCCGCGAGCAGATGCGCCTGCAGGCCGAGTTCTCGCCGCTGCTGGCCTTGATCGACGGGGAACGCCGCAAGGCCAGGGAGACGGCGTTCCGGCGGGTGCTGACGGCCGTCGAGCGTGGCGAGGCACGGGCCGCGGCCGACCGGTTCGCCGCCGCGACCGAGGCAGACCTGGTCAATCTGATCGAGATCCAGCAAGATCTACAGCAAGTGGTCACACAGCCGTGATCATGGAAGGGGAGTCGTACCGTGGGGAATCGTACGCAGCGCCGGCCCGCCGCAGCGCGCCTGGTCTGTGACTTCTTCGACACCGCCTTCGATGTCCTGGAGAGTTGGAAACCCGACCTGGCCGGCGACCTGGCGGCGGTCCCCGACGCCACCCGGCTGACCTCGGCCCGGCTGGACGAGCTGGTCCGCCCGTACGCGGCCCAGACCCTCAGCGAGACCCGGATCCCGGTGTACGGCGCCGGCTTCATCGCCGCGATCGGCCTGCTCCGGGATGCCCGCGGCCACCTGTCCTGGTGGCAGGGCCCGGACCGCGAGCAACTCTCCCTCGCCTGGTCGATCATCAACAAGGAGCACCTCGACTACAGCGAGTTCGAGTGGTATCGGGTGCCGATGATGACCGGCAAGGCCCATCTCAGCGGCCCGAGCGTCGACTACCTGTGCAGCGACGAGTACACGATGACGATCGCCACCCCGGTCAGCATCCGCGGCCGGTTCGTCGGCGTCGCCGCCCTCGACCTGCTGGTCGACAGCGTTGAGCGGCACCTGGTGCCGCGGCTGCGCCAGGAGATCGACGACCGCGCGACCTTGATCAACAGCGCGGACCGGATCATCGTCTCCACCGACCCCAACCTCGCCGCCGGCGACCCGGTCAGCCGGGCCGGCGCCGACGCTGCCGTCCGGCACTCCTGCGGCTCCCTCGCCCTGCTGATCGGCTGAGCCACTCACACGCTCGACGCCAGGTCCTCGGCTGCGCGACACAGCGCCGGCGTCCAGGACGGGACGTCGTTGTCGACGCTCCAGCAGGCGTTGGAGAGGTGGTTGATCATCCGGTAGAGCCGGACCGGCCGATGATCGACTTCGCCCGGATAGGCGGCCAGCAGCCGGGGCTGCAGGACGGCGTGGATCGGGTCGTCGGCCGGGCCGCCCATCGAGAACGTCGCAACGTCGAACAGCGGGTCGCCGATGATCGCCGCGGCCCAGTCGAGCAGGCCGGTGACGGCTCCGGTGGCCGGGTCGACGAGGACGTGGGACAGGCCGAGGTCGCCGTTCAGGATGCTGCCAGCCAACCGGTCCGGCACGGCATCGTCGATCGCCGCGTGGGCGATCGGTACGAAGTCATCGGACAGCCGGTCGCCGAGTTTGTTCGCACGCTCGGTCACCTGCTGCCGCAGCCACCCGCGCCAGGACGAGGACGTACCCCGGCCGTCGTCGCCGACCCATCCCCAACCGGGTGCGCTGACGGTCGCCAAGATCGACAACAGCCGGGCGACCTGGCCGACGACGGCGTCCAGCCGCTCCGATGACGCGTTGCTGGCGTCGAAGCCGATCCCGGGCAGCCGCCGCATCACCAGCCAGGTGCCGCCGGGCAGCCGATCGTCCACGCCCTCGCCCAGGATCTCCGGCGCCGGCACCCCGGCGGCCCGGACCCGCCGGGCGATGACGGCCTCGGCGACCGTGCTGCGATCACCGTTGGCCTTGAGGAACAGGCCGTCCCGCTCCACGACGACCGACGCACCCCAGGTCTCGTGCACCGTGACCGGGCCGCGAAGCCCGTACTCCTGACGCAGGATCTCGGCCGCGATGTCGGTGATCATGGTCGACGAGTCTTCCCGGCTCGAGCCGCGGCATCAACCGGATTTCGGTCCTGCAGTGGGCCGCAGTGCGACGCCTTGATATCGATTTCGCGTCGCCCCTCCCGCTGAGCGGCGCCAGGCCATAGGGTCCTGCGTGGACCAGGGACGGTCCGAACCCGTCCGCACCCTGGTGGTGCGGCCATCCCGAGGAGCCCCTCATGAAGCGACGCAGCTTCGTCGGTCTCGCGCTCGCCGCACCGCTGGCGGCCTGCAGCACCGGCACGCCCACCGGTACCAGCAGCAGCCAGGCGCCGAGCTCCGCGCCCTCGACGCCGGCGGCTCAGAGCGCGAAGCTGGTCGTCTGGGTGGACGGGTCGCGGGCGCCGGCGGTGAAGGAGATCGGCAAGCAGTTCTCCACCGACAATCCCGGCGTCACGATCGAGGTGGTGACCAAGAACTTCGCCGACATCGGCCCGCAGTTCTCCACCCAGGTGCCGTCCGGGAAGGGCCCGGACATCGCGGTCACGCCGCACGACGGGATCGGCAACTTCATCAAGTCGGGCGTGGTGGCGCCGATCGAGCTCGGTGATCTTGCCAATCAGCTGACCCCGCTGGCGGTGTCGGCGTTCAGCCAGGACGGCCAGTGCTACGGGCTGCCGTACTCGATCGAGAACATCGGGCTGGTCCGCAACAACGCGCTGAGCAAGGAGATCCCGCAGACCTGGGAGGATTTGATCACGGCCGGCAAGGAGGCCGGGAAGAAGTACCCGCTGCTGCTCGGGGTGGGGGAGGGCGGCGATCCGTACCACACGTTCCCGGTGCAGTCCTCGTTCGGGAACACGGTGTTCAAGATGAACGACGACGGGACCTTCTCCGACACCCTGACCATCGGCGACGAGGCCGGGCTGAAGTTCGCCACCTGGCTGGGAAGCCAAGGAAAGAAGGGGAACAAGGTCCTGGACACGTCGCTGACCGGCGACATCGCCAAGGAGCAGTTCCTCAACCAGAACTCGCCGTTCTTCATCACCGGGCCGTGGAACACCCCGGACTTCGAGAAGAAGAAACTGGACGTGACCGTGCTGCCGATCCCGTCCGCGGGCGGTCAGCCGGCCCGGCCGTTCGTCGGGGTGCAGGGCTTCATCCTGTCCGCGCGGAGCAAGAACGCGCTGCTGGCCACCGAGTTCCTGGTCAACTACCTGGGCACCAAGGAGGTCCAGCTCAAGCTGTTCGAGCAGGGCGACCGGGTGCCGGCCCTGGCCGAGGCCGCGGCGGACGCGACGGTGACCGGCAACCCGATGGTGCAGGGGTACGCGGACGCCGGCCGGGACGGCCTGCCGATGCCGTCGATCCCCCCAATGGCCCAGGTGTGGACGTTCTGGGGCGGTGCCGAGGCCGCGATCGTCGGCGGCGCCGATCCGGAGAAGACCTGGTCGACCATGGCCAAGAACATCGAGGCGGCGATCAAGAAGGCCGGCTGATGCCAGGGTTCCTGATCAAGCTGCTGCTGATCGCGCTGGTGAACGCGTTCGGCATCTATCTGGTCGCCCGGGCGATCGCCACCGATCATCTCGTGATCGCCGGTGTCTGCGCCGTGCTGGTGATCATCGCGGACATCGTCTACTTCGCCCGCCGGGCGCTGCCGCTGCGCTACCTGCTGCCCGGGTTGATCTTCCTGCTGGTCTTCCAGGTGTTCAGCATGGGCTACACCGGCTATGTCGCCTTCACCAACTACGGCGACGGTCACCTGGTCACCAAGGCGGAGGCGATCGACTCCCTGCTGGCGCAGAACGAGAAGCGGGTGGCGGGCTCGGCGCAGCTGCCGGCGTCGGTGGTCCGCAACCTCCAGAATCCGAGCGAGTACGGGCTCGCGGTGATCATCGACGGCCAGGTACGGCTCGGCACCGCCGGCCTGCCGCTGCGCCCCGAGCCGGCGGCGACGATCACCGGTTCCAAGATCACCGCCGTGCCCGGCTGGCAGGTGCTGACCCTGACCGACCTGCTGCCGATCCAGGACCAGATCAACGCCCTCCGGGTGCCGGCCTCGGCCGACGCGGAGGACGGTGCCTACCGGACCACCGACGGGTCGCACGCCTATCTCTACCAGTCGTTCCTGATCTACGATCCGGCGGCCGACACGCTCACCGACACCGAGTCCGGCGCCGTCTACCGGCCGAACGACCGGGGCAGTTTCGCCGCCGCCGACGGCACCGAGCTGGGCACCGGCTGGGCCGTCCCGGTCGGCACCGAGAACTTCACCCGGCCGTTCACCGACACTCGCTACTCGACGATCATGGGGCAGGTCCTGCTCTGGACCGTGGTGTTCTCGATCTTGTCCGTGGTGACCACGTTCCTGGTTGGGCTTGCCCTGGCGATCACCATGAACGACCGCCGGGTCCGGGGGCAGCGCCTCTACCGGTCCTTCTTCATCGTCCCGTACGCGTTCCCGGCCTTCATGTCGGCGCTGCTCTGGTCCGGCATGCTCAACACCGACTTCGGCTTCATCAACCAGACCTTCTTCGGCGGTGCGTCGATCCCGTGGCTGACCGATCCCTGGCTGGCCAAGCTCTCGGTGGTGCTGGTGAACCTGTGGCTCGGCTTTCCGTACATGTTCCTGATCTGCACCGGTGCCCTGCAGTCGATCCCGGCGGAGCTGATCGAATCGGCGCGGATCGACGGCGCTTCCTCGTTCCAGATCTGGCGGTTGGTCACGCTGCCGCTGCTGCTGGTCTCGGTGGCTCCGCTGCTGATCGCGTCGTTCGCGTTCAACTTCAACAACTTCAACATCATCTACCTGCTGACCCGGGGCGGGCCGCCGTACCCCGGAGCACCGGTCGCGGTCGGCCAGACCGACATCCTGATCTCGATGGTGTACCAGATCTCCGGCCTGGCCGGGCAGGGCGGCACCCGGCAGTACGGCCTGGCCAGCGCGCTCTCGATCATCATCTTCCTGATCGTCGGGGCGATCTCCTTGATCAGCTTCCGGCAGACCCGGCGCCTGGAGGAGATCAACTGATGATCGAGACCAGACGTTCCCTGAGCTCGTCGAAGGGCGACCGGCTGTCCGGAGTCCGCTGGTGGCGGGAGATCGGCTGGCGGCACATCATCGGCGTGATCGTGATCGGCTACGCGATCTTCCCGGTGGTGTTCGTGATCTCCGCGTCGCTGAACGCGACCGGCAGCCTGGTCGGCAGCAGCCGGCTGTTCAGCTCCTTCTCGTTGATCAACTTCCAGGCCCTGAACGAGACCCAGTTCTGGTCCTGGATCGGGAACAGCCTCTGGATCGGCGCGGTGACCAGTGTCGGCTCGGTGCTGATGGGTGCCGCGGCCGCGTACGCCTTCTCGCGGTTCCGGTTCAGTGGCCGCCGGGCGGGCCTGATGACGCTGCTGATCGTGCAGATGTTCCCGCAGCTGCTGACCTTCGTGGCGATCTTCCTGCTGCTCACGGCGCTCGGCGACCTGCATCCGCTGCTCGGCCTGAACAGCCGGATCGCGTTGATCATGGTCTATCTCGGCGGGGCGCTCGGGATGAACACCTTCCTGATGTACGGCTTCTTCAACACCGTACCGAAGGAACTGGACGAGGCGGCCAAGGTGGACGGCGCGAGCCACCTGCAGATCTTCTTCGTGATCATCCTGCGGCTGGTCGCGCCGATCCTCGCCGTGGTCGGGCTGCTCGGCTTCATCGGCACCTTCTCCGACTACCTGCTGGCCGGCATCATCCTCACCGACGAGAGCAAGTGGACCGTCGCCGTCGGCCTGTTCCAGTTCGTCTCCGAGCAGAACTCGGCCCGCTGGGGCCTGTTCGCCGCCGGCGCCGTGATCACCGCGATCCCGGTCGTGGTGCTCTTCCTGGTGCTGCAGCGCTACATCGTGTCCGGGCTGACCGCCGGCGCGGTCAAGGGTTGATCACCGGCCCAGCAGGGGATCGCTCTCGGGCGGGACGGCGGTCCGGTCCGGGGCGAGGGAGCGGTCGGGCAGCCAGAGTACGAAGGTGCTGCCGACCCCCGGTTCGCTGAAGAGCACCAGCCGGCCCTCGTGGCTCTCCGCGATCTGCCGCGCGATGGCCAGCCCGAGCCCGGAGCCGGGAGTGGAGCGGGTGGACGGATCGCTGCCCCGGTGGAACCGGTCGAAGACCCGGTCCTGTTCCTCGGCGGCGATGCCGGGGCCCTCGTCGCGGACGGCGATCCAGGCCCAACCGTCCCGGCTGCCGGTCGCGATCATGATCGTGCTGCCTTCCGGGGCCAGCCGGACCGCGTTGGAGAGCAGGTTCGACACGGCCCGTTCCAGGGACTCCGAGTCGCCGTACACGACGGGGCCGTCGTGGCCTCGAAGATCAAGACGGATCGAGCGTTCCCCGGCCACCAGCCGGTACGCGTCGGCGACGCTCCCGCCCAGCCGGGCAAGATCAAGTTCCCGGTCCACGAAGGCGGCCGAGCGCTTCCGGGCGGTGGCCAGCAGATCCTCCAGCAGCCGGGTCATCCGTGCCGTCGCGTGGGTCACCACGGCGGTCGCCTCGCGACGCTCCTGCAGGGTCGCGGATTCGTTGCCCAGCACGGCTTCGACGTTCGCCTGGACCACGGCGACCGGGTTGCGCAGCTCGTGCGAGACGTCCTCGACCAGGGTGCGCTCGGCCCGGAACGCGGTGTCCAGCCGGTTCAGCATGTCGTCGATCGTGTCGGCGAGCGTACGCAACTCGTCCGGCGGTCCGCTGGCTCCGATCCGCCGGGACAGGTCGGTCGCGGTGATCTCCCGGGTCGTCGTCGTGATCCGCTTCACCGGGCGCAGGGCCCGGCCGGCCACCCACCAACCGATCACCAGACTGAGTACGAACATGATCACCAGCGCCAGCACGGAGTAGTCCCGGACCGTCTGCAGCACGGCGAAGTTGACCGCCTTCTGCACGCTGGCCAGGTCGGCGGCCTGGAACTGCTCGCCGGGCCGGTACACGATCGTGCCGTCGGAGTTCTTCTCGAACCGCTTGACCGTCACCGGATCCAGCGGCTCGGCGACGATGGTCTGGGACAGGGCGACATAGAGGCAGACCAAGATCAACGCGGTGATCCCGAACAACAGCGCGGAGTACGTCAGCGTGAGCCGGACCCGGATCGTGCGCACCCCGTCCGGCAGCCGCAGCCAGACCCGGCGCAGCAACCGTCCGGCCGGGGTGCGCGGCGCGGCGAGCTGATCGGCCACGGTCACTCCTCGCGATCTTGATCACGGAGCCGGTAGCCGCGACCCACCAGGGTCTCCAGCAGCTGCGGCTCGCCGTCCACGGTGAGCTTGCGGCGCAGGGTTCCCACGGTGACCCGTACGGTCTGGCTGAACGGGTCGGCGTTCTCGTCCCAGACGTGCTGCAACAGCTCCTCGGCCGAGACGACCGCCTCCGGTTTCGTCAGCAGATAACGGAGAACGCCGAACTCCTTGCGGGTCAGCCGCAGCTCGCGTTCGCCGCGGTGCGCCAGTTGCCGGGCCGTGTCCAGCCGGACCGGTCCGTGGCTGAGCACGGCCGTGTCGCCGCGGACCTCGCGGCGGAACAGGGCCCGGATCCGGGCGGTCAGCTCGGCCAGCGCGAACGGCTTCACCAGGTAGTCGTCGGCGCCGACGTCGAGCCCGCGGACCCGGTCCTGCAGCTGGGTTCGCGCGGTCAGCATCAGGATCCGGACGTCGGACCCGGACATGCACTCGACCCGGCCGTGCCGGATCGCCTCGGCGAGCGAGAAGCCGTCGCCGTCCGGCAGATTCGCGTCGAGCACCAGCAGGTCGTACTCGGCGGTGCCGAGCTTGAACCGCGCCTCGGCACAGGTGAGGGCGACGTCGACCGCGTACCCCTGATGGGCGAGGCCGACCCGGAGGGCGCTGGCGAGCCCCGCTTCGTCTTCCACGATCAGCACACGCATGCGTCAAAGCTAGACGGCTCTCGAAAATCCCGCCTCCCCTTCTTTCGCTCGATTTTCGGCTGCACTTCCGGAGGCTTTCGGGTCCGCGTGCTGATCTTGAAACAGGCCCGCACCACCGCGGCGCCGTACGACGGAAGGAACGACACACCTCATGACTGCACCAGCCAAGCGACGACTGACCATCGCAGCCGTACTCGCCGGAGCCGGCATCGCGATCGCGACCGTGTCCGGCGTGGCCTATGCGGCGACCGAGTCGTCCGAACCGATCTGGGCGACCGTCGTGGACGGCACCGGGTCCGGAGCGCCCGAACCGTCGGCCGCCACGGACGACGGCCCCGGCACCGTGGCCGACCCCGGGACCGACTGCCCGGACGGGCCCGGCTCGGGCTTGGCCGGATCGCCTCAGCAGAACGAGAACGGCGGTGACCTGTGACGGCCGACCAGACCACGGTCGACGCCGTGACCGCGGGCCGGCGGCTGGCTCCGGTCGGGATCCTGGAACGCACCCTGTTCGAGATCAAGCGCGTCGTGGTCGGCCAGGACCAGATGGTCGAGCGGATCCTGGTCGGGCTGCTGGCCCGCGGTCACGTCCTGATCGAGGGCGTACCCGGCGTGGCCAAGACGCTGGCCGTCCGCACCCTCGCGGACGTGGTCGGCGGCCAGTTCGCCCGGCTCCAGTTCACGCCGGACCTGATGCCGGCCGACATCGTCGGCACCCAGGTGTGGCGCCCGGCGGAGGCGAAGTTCGGTACGGACCTCGGGCCGATCTTCGCCAACATCGTGCTGGCGGACGAGATCAACCGGGCGCCCGCGAAGGTCCAATCGGCGCTGCTGGAGGCGATGGCGGAGGGCCAGGTGAGCATCGGCGGCGCGACGTACCGGCTGCCCGAGCCGTTCCTGGTGCTGGCCACCCAGAACCCGATCGAGACCGAGGGGGTCTATGCGCTGCCCGAGGCGCAGCGGGACCGGTTCCTGCTCAAGGTCGACGTCCGGCACGCCGGCGAGCTCGAGGAGCTGACCATCGTGCAGCGGATGAGCGTCGCCCCGCCGCGGGCGCAGCCGGTGCTCAGCCTGGCCGAGCTGCAGGCCCTGCAGCAGGAGGCCGATCAGGTGTTCGTGCACCACGCCGTCGCGCTGTACGCCGTGCAGCTGGTGATGGCGACCCGGCAGCCGCACCGGTTCGGGCTCGGCCAGCTGGACCAGGTGCTGGACTACGGGATCAGTGCCCGCGGGACGCTGGGCCTGGTCGCGGCGGCCCGGGCGATGGCCCTGCTGCGTGGCCGGGACTACGTGCTGCCGCCCGACGTCGCCGACGTGGCCGGGGACGTGCTGGCCCACCGGCTGGTGCTGAGCTACGACGCGATCGCCGAGGGCGTCGACCCGCGGCAGGTGATCGGCTCCGTGCTGGCCGCGGTGCCGAGTCCCCGGGTCGCGCCCGACGACGAGTCGGCGGAGCGGGCCGCGTGACGAGCCGGGACGCCGCGCTCGGTCGCTTCCGCAGGCTGGATCTGACGGTCCAGCGGCGGCTCGACGGGCTGCTGCACGGTGATCATCAAGGCTTCCGGCTCGGGCCGGGGGACGATCCCGAGGAGCTGGTCCGCTACCAGCCGGGCCACGACGTGCGGCGGATCGACCAGCATGTGACGGCGCGGGCCCGGGAGCCGTACGTCTGGCTGACCAGGGCCCAGCATCCCTTGGACAGTTGGGTTCTGCTGGACCGCTCGGCGAGCATGGCCTTCGGTACGGCCGCGGACGAGAAGGGCGATCTGGCGCAGAGCCTGTCGGCGGCCGTCGGCCTGCTCACGGATGCGCCCGGCAACCGGTTCGGCATCGTCGAGTTGACCACCGACGGGCTGCGCTGGCGGCGGCCGACGCCGCCCCGGGTCGGGGCCCAACTCGCGCTGCGGACCCCGGCGTCGCCGCGATCGGGCTCGGCGCCGGTCGGGTTGGCGGAGGCCCTCCGGCAGTTGTCGGTACGGCATCGCCGGCCCGGCCTGCGGATCGTCGTGTCCGACCTGGTCGACCCGGACGGCCGGACCGAGCAGCCGTTCGATTGGGAGGCGCCGCTGCGCCGGCTCGCCGCCCGGCACGAGGTGATCATGATCGAGATCGTCGATCCGCGGGAGCTGCAGCTGCCCGAGGTCGGACTGCTGGTCCTGGTCGACCCCGAGTCCGGGCGGCAGCGCGAGGTGGACAGCTCCGACCTCCGGTTGCGGCACGCCTATGCCCGCGCCGCCGTCGCGCACCGGCAGGCGACCGCGGCGGCCGTCGCCGGAGCCGGCGTTGATCATCTTCTGGTCCGGACCGACGGCGACTGGGTCGCCGAGCTTTCCCGCTTCGTTCAGCTTCGCCGGCACCGACCGGCCCGTCGTCGCCGGAGGACGCGATGAACTTCCTGTCACCCCTGTGGTTGTTGATCTTGATCCCGGTGGCCGGGCTCGCGATCGGCTATGTCCTGATGCAGCGACGCCGGCAACGCTATGCCGTCCGGTTCGCGGCGCTGCCGATGCTGGACAAGATCGTTCCCCGGCGGCCGGGCTGGCGGCGGCACCTGCCGGCCACCTTGATCCTGGTCGCCCTGGCGGCGCTCGGCCTGGCCGCGGCCCGGCCCGAAATCGCCCTGCGGGTGCCGTACGACCGGGCGACCGTGATCGTCGCGGTCGACATCTCCGGCTCGATGGCGGCGACGGACGTCAGCCCGAATCGCTTGTCCGCGGCCAAATCCGCGGCGGCGGCGTTCGTCGCCGATCTGCCCGAGACCGTGAACGTCGGCGTCGTGACCTTCGCCGGCAACAGCACCGTCGTCGCGGCGCCGACCACCGACCACGAGAGCGCCCGTCGGCAGATCGAGTCGCTGACCACCGCGGGCGGCGGTACCGCGATCGGGGAGGCTGTGTTCTCCTCGATCGACCAGGTCGCCCGGCTGGCCGCGGACGGCGCGGAGGGCGTACCGGCCCGGGTGGTGCTGCTGTCCGACGGCGACAACTCGGCCGGCCGCGATCCGGGCCAGGCGGCCCAGGCCGCCGCCGAGAGCGACCTGCCCGTGTCGACGATCGCGTACGGGACTCCGGACGGCGTGCTGCAGAACTCCCGCGGCGTCAGCCAGCCGGTCCCGGTCGACGAGGAAGCCTTGCGCCAGCTGGCCGAGCAGACCGGCGGCACGGCCTACACGGCCGCCAGCGGCGAGGAACTGGCCGCGGTCTACTCCGACATCGGCTCGTCGATCGGCTGGCGGGTCGAGCCGCGGGACATCACCCCGTACCTGGCCGCCGGCAGCTTGATCATCGTGCTCGTCGCGGGCGCGCTCTCGCTGCGCTGGTTCGCCCGGATCGTCTAGCCGAGAAGGGAAGGAGAACGACGCATGACGTACCCGAATCATGATCAGGATCCCGCGCCGGGCTGGCCGGGAATCGGCCGGCCGGCCGGGCCACCGATGGAGCCGCGACGCCCGGACCCGATCAACGCAGGCCCGCCGCCGAGGCCCGCACCGGTGCCGCCCGCACCAGTGCCGCCCGCACCAGTGCCGCCCGTACCGGTACGGCCCGCGCCGCCTCGCCGTGGCCGGGCCGGCACGGTTGCGGTGGCGGCGACGGTCGCCCTCATCGTCGGCGGCCTGTCCGGGGTCGGGGCGACCCAGCTGATCGACCGGGCCCCGGTCACCCAACTCGTCCAGGGACAGCGGCCGGCCCCGCGATCGCTCGGGGAGACCGAGGCCGAGCAGGCGGCCGGGACGATCCTGCCCAGCGTGGTCCAGGTCCGGGCCGGCCGCGGCAGCGGGTCCGGCGTCGTGATCGACGAGGCCGGACACGTGATCACCAATCACCACGTCGTCGACGGCTCGCCGTCGGTCCGGCTGGTGCTCGCCAACGGCCGGTCGGTCGCCGCGCGGGTGGTCGGCTCGGACGCCGCCAACGACATCGCCGTACTCCAGGCGGACAGCGCGAACGGGCTGCCGGCCGCCGAGCTCGGCGACAGTGACGAGCTGCGGATCGGCCAGTCCGTGCTGGCCGTCGGCTCGCCGCTCGGCCTGAACGGCACGGTGACCGCCGGGATCGTCAGCGCCGTCCAGGGCCGGGGTACGCCGCGCGCGATGATCCAGACCGACGCGTCGATCAATCCCGGCAACTCCGGCGGACCGCTGGTCGACCTGGACGGCCGGGTGGTCGGGATCAACACCTCGATCGCGACCCTCGGCGGCCGCGCGTCGGGCAACATCGGCATCGGGTTCGCCGTGCCGATCGACCGCGCCGTGTCCGTCGCGGAACGGATCCTGACCGGATGATCCCCAACGGACCGGCCGGAAACTGGCAGGATGGTCGGGATGAGCGACCACGCTGTCGAGTGGCTGCTGACGTCGGAGGAACCGGCCGTCCGGGCGTTGGCCCGGCGTGACCTGCTCGGCCAGGATCCGGGCGAGGACGACGCGGACCTGCTGGCGGGTGCCAAGGTGTCGACGCTGTTGGAGACGATCGTGCCGAGCGCTGCCCGCGGCGGCTGGACCGGTCCGCTCTGGGGCCTGCTGTCCCTGATCGATCTTGGAGTGCCGCTCGAGGACGACCCGCGGGCCGACGCCGGCTACCGGCATTACGTCGGCCGGGTCCTGCAACGGCCGCAGCACACGGGACATCCGACGGTGATCAACGGACTGCACCGGTTCTGCGCCAACGTCGAGGGTCACGCGTTGATCATCGGGTGCCGCCTCGGCCGGGCCTCCGATGATCCGCGGCTGGCGTACCTGGCCGGGAGGTTGATCGAATGGCAGTGGCCGGACGGCGGCTGGAACTGCCACCGGAACGCCTCCGGCCGGCGCTCCTCGTTCCACGAGTCGATCGCCGCGATGCTCGGCCTGCACGAGTACGCGCGGGCGACCGGTGATGACGAGGCCGCGGCGGCCGCGGACCGGACCGCGGAGCTGTTCCTCGAGCACCGGTTGATCTTCAGCCTAGGCACCGGTCAGCCGAACCGGTTCCGGCCGAAGCCGCCGCCCGCCGGCCGGATGATCAACGAGCGTTGGGGAAAGCTCGGCTACCCGTCCTACTGGCACTACGACCTGCTGGTCGCCCTGCGCTACCTGACCCGGATGGGCCGGGCCGCCGACCCGCGCACCGCCGACTGCCTGGACCTGCTGGAACAGAAGCGCCGCCCGGATGGCCGCTGGGCCGCCGATCGCCAGTGGTGGGTGCCGCCCGGCCATCGATTCGCCAACCAGGTGGACGTTGTGGACTGGGCCGGAGCGCGCCAGCCGAGCGAGTTGATCACCTTCCACGCCCTGCGGATCCTCAAGGGCGCCGGCCGCGAGGTCAGCTGGTCTCGACCCGGCTCAGGTGGGTCTCGGGGTCGTAGAAGATCGTGACCGGGCCGCCGGAAGTCGTGTAGGTCAGGTTGGGGCCGTCGCGGACGCCGCCCTCGCCGTAGTTCTCCTCCCACGAGTTGTTCAGCGCGATCTTGTATTCGTAGCTGCCGGCCGGGATGCCGGTGAAGGTCTTGGACCAGGTCCCGTCGTCGCCGAGTTCGAGGCGCGCGGCGGTGCAGTCGACCTGCCAGTCGGAGGCGCAGCCCATCGCGGCGTTGTGGGTGCCGGGCACGGTGACGATCCCGTCGCCCGGGTCCGGCACGGAGAGATCGACGGCGAACCCGACCGAGCCGTAGGACGACGCCGCGGACCGGTGGCCGGCCGCGTCGACGGTGACGGCGCGGTATTCGATCAAGGTGCCGGGGTCGAGTTCGCCGACGTCGTGCCGAACCGAGGGGGCGGTCAGGTCGCTGGTGCCGAGCGGCTGCCAGGCCTTCGCACCGGCCACCCGCCAACCGAACGACGTCTCCTGCCAGCGATCCCGGTCAACGCTGGCCGCAACCGGAGCCAGGCCCGCCAGCGCCGCGCCGGGCGTCGGTGCACCGACCTTGATCGACTGTGCCGTCTCCGGCGCCGCGACCTTACGGTCGGCCCGCAGCACCACGGTCGCCAGGGCCGGTACGGTGATCGTCACCGAGCCGTCGGCGCTCGCGGTGACCGGCTCGGCATCGCCGTACAGCAAGGAGAAGCGGCCGCCCGGCGTCAGCGTCCGGAACGTCACGGTGCGCGGCTCGGGCGCGTTGTTCAGGGCGACCAGGTGCTCGACCCGATGATCACGATCGACCCGGCTGAACGCGTACACGCCGGGACCGTCGTCGGCGAACCGCTCCCGCTGGGCACCGGTGGCCAGGGCCGGATGCTCGGCGCGCAGCTTGCCCAGCGCGGCCAGGTCGGCGTAGAGCGCGCCGTCGGTGTCGTAGCGGTCCCGCTTGCCGACGGGTTCGCCGGTGATCAACTTCTGCTGGGCGTACGCCTCGACCTGGGTCGCGAACAGGTCCTGCCGGCCGGCCACGTCGGTCCACAGGTCGCCGCCGCCGGTGAAGCCCTGTTCGTCGCCGTAGTAGAGCACCGGCTGGCCGCGGCTGAGCAGCATCAGCTCGTGGGCCAGCCGGTCCCGGTCCTTCAGCCGGTCCACGTCGCCGAGCAGCTGGCCGATCCGGCCGATGTCGTGATTGGAGACGAAGGTCTCCAGGTTCGCCGCCGACGAGTGCGGCGTCGTGTAAAGATCATCGGTGGCGAAGAACGCGGCCAGGCCGCGGGCCGTGGTGCCCTTGGCGAAGTTCACCGCGTTGCCGGCGAACGCGAAGTCGAGCACGCCGCCCAGTTCGGTGTCCCGGACGTACGGGGCGAGGTTCTTCGGGTCGCCGTCGAACACCTCGCCGAACATGAAGAAGTCGTCGTTGCCGATCGCGCGGGCGTGCTTCATGATCGCGGTCGACCACTGCTGCCAGAACTCGACGTTCACGTGCTTGACGGTGTCGATCCGGAACCCGTCCACCCCGAAGTCGATCCACTTCCGGTACACGTCGATGTAGCCCCGGACCACCTTCGGATGCTCGGTCATCAGGTCGTCCAGGCCGAAGAAGTCGCCGTAGGTCACCGATTCCCCGGTGAACGTCGAGTCGCCGCGATTGTGGTAGAGCCGAGGATCGTTGAGCCAATGCGGCTTCTTCGCGTTGCGCTGCGCCGCCGGCACCTCCGGCAGGTACGGGAACGAGGTCTTCGGGTCCAGCGGCGGGAAGTCGGCGGAGCCGGCGATGGCTGCGATGTCGATCACCTTGCCCTGCCGATCCGTGTACGGGTCGTCGGCGATCGGCACGTAGTCGGACTTGCCGCCGGCGTATCTGATCACGTCTGCGGTGGTGTTGATCTCGATGTCGAAATAGATCTTGATCCCGCGGGCGTGCGCCGACTTGATCAGCCGGCGCATGCCCTGCTCGGTGCCGAGATGGGCGTCGATCGCGGTCAGGTCGAGGGTCCAGTAGCCGTGATAGCTGCCCAGGCTGAGTTCACCGACGGTCTGCACCGGGAGGTTGCCGAACGGCGGCGTGATCCAGATGGCCGTCGTGCCGAGGCTGGCGATGTAGTCGAGCTTCGACTCCAGGCCGGCCAGATCGCCGCCGTGATAGAAGTTCGGGTCGGCCGGGTCGTAGCCGGAGCTCAGCTTGTCCGGCTTCCGGCCGCCGGTGTTGTTGGCCGGATCCCCGTCGGCGAACCGGTCGGTCAGCGCGAAGTAGAACTGTTGGCCGGTGCCGGGCGCCCGGGCCGGCTCGCCGACCAGGCCGCCGTCGCCGGGATCATGATCACCGGGCAGGTCGAGCGGCGTGATCCCGATCCGGTGCACGGCGTCGTCGTACCGGACCGTGAGCCGGACCTCGCCCGCGATGGTCAGCGGCACGTTCTCCGGCCCGCCGTTCAGGCCCCAGCTGATCTCCCAGCCGTGGTCGATGGCCACCTTGTACGCGTACGTCCCGGCCGGCAGCGTGAACTCCGCGGCCCAGCGGCCGGGCTCGCCGGTCGGCTTCAGCTCGCTCTGCGGGCAGGCCGGATCCCAGTCCTTGGCGCAGCCGAGCTCGGTCTGGAGATCGCCGACCAGGGTGACGGCGCTCGGACCCTCCGCCGCGGCCGGTGCGGCACCGAACCAGCCCGCCACCAGCGCCAAGATCAACAACAAGGACACCCAGCGACCCAACCGCATGCACGCACCACCTCACTGTGGGGAACTTCCGGCCGCGATATCCCGGCTCGAACTTCCCCAATCTTGTCACGGAGAACGGGGTAGCGTTCCGATCATGACGCATGCCGTGGGGCAACCGCTGCCCGCCGGGTCGACGGTGCCGGAGGGCTGGATCGCCCGGCAGGCCAGGCAGAACCTCGACGGCTTCGTCGGCGCCCTGCCGGGGATCAGCGCTGAGGTCGGCGGCGAGGTCTTCGCGGCCGGGCGGCTCGGGCCCGACGCCGCGGGCGACAACGTCGGTGCGGTGCCGTGGTGGAACGGCGAGAGCGAGGGCAACTGGCTGATCGGCTACGCG
Source organism: Microlunatus sp. GCM10028923 (assembly GCF_042666975.1). Classification (NCBI taxonomy): domain Bacteria; kingdom Bacillati; phylum Actinomycetota; class Actinomycetes; order Propionibacteriales; family Propionibacteriaceae; genus Microlunatus; species Microlunatus sp. GCM10028923. The sequence continues at coordinate 608,831 of NZ_JBHTFF010000002.1, forward strand.
GGCCACGTCCGGATGGTCGGCACCGACCAGGAACGGGCCGACGCGGCGGGCCGGATCGAGGCCGCGGTCGCGCACCAGGATCCGGACGGCTACCTCGGCATGTTCACCGAGACGGCTCGGCAGGCGAGCCCGTGGCTGCCCGGCGACTGCTGGACGGCGAGCCGGCTGTTGCTGGCGATCGAGGAGTGGGCCGGGGCCCATGATGATCATGAACTGCGGGCGGCGGTGGACCGAGCGGTCGACTGGCTGGGCGCCCGGTTCGACGCGGCGGGACCGGCGGCCTTCGCGGACGCGGAGCCGGAGACGGCGGTCCGCGGCCACGACCTGCAGCTGGTCGACCTGCTGCTCGACGTGGCCCGGCGGACCGGCCGGACGGAGCCGGTGGACCTGGCGGTACGGCTCTATCGGCGGTTCAGTCTGGCGCCGTTGAGCTGGGTCGAGGACGACGGTCAGCTCGACCACCTGCTGTCCGACGACCCGTTCCACGGCCACGGCCCGCACGTCGCGGAGAACCTCAGGATCCCGCTCCGGCTGTACGAGTTCACCGGTGACCGGCAACTGCTCGACGCGGCGCAGGCCGGCTGGGACAAGCTGCTGGCCGCGGTCGGCGTCACCGGCGCGCTGCGCAGCGACGAGACGGTCGGCGCGCCGGGCCAACGGCCGCGGCCGGTGCCGGAGGCCGGCTACGAGTACTGCGCGATCACCGAGCTGGCGATCACCGCCTCCGAGTTCGCCCGGATCCTCGACCGTCCGGACGCGGCCGATCTCGCTGAGACGCTCTGGCTGAACGCCGCCCAGGCCGCCCGGGCGAACGACGGCGGCGGCGCCGCGTACTTCTTCGCCGAGAACCAGCCGGCCGCGACCAGGGCGATGGGGGCTCGCTGGGACGTCTCGCCCACGCACGACGACGCCGCCGTCTGCTGCGTGCCGAACGCCGGCCGGATCCTGCCGGCCCTGGTCGACCGGGCCGTGATCATGATCGACGGCGGCCTGCGGATCGTCCAGTACGGCCCGATGATCACCACGGTTCGGCTCGGTGATCACCGGGTCACCCTGCGCCAGCGGACCGAGTTCCCGTTCTCCGACACGGTCACCCTCGAGCTGTCCGGGCTGCCGGCCGACTTCGTGCTGGAGCTGCGGGTGCCGACCTGGTGCGAGAACCTGCAGTTCCTCGCGCCCGAACTCGAGCCGCCGAGCGGCGGCACCGTGGTCCGGGTCGCGGCCGCCTGGCCGGAGCAGGCCGTCCTCACCCTCCGGCTGCCGATGCGCGTGTGGACGAAGCGCTCCGTGGACAATCGGGTGGCGTTGCTGGGCGGGCCGTTGATCATGGCCCATCCGATCGAGCACCGGGCCGAGCCGACCCGGAACTACCCCGGCAGCGACCTGGCCGACCAGGATCTGACCCCGGCCGACCCGCGGTCGCTGCACGCCCCGTACCTGCTGCAGTCCGGGATCGACACCGCGACCATGATCATGACCGAGCCGGGCGAGGATCCGTGGACCGCTCCCGGGGTGACGGTCGAGGCCGAGGGACTGGACCCGAACCCGCGCTCCGAGGCACTCGGCGGCGCGGGCACCGGCACCCTCCGACTGATCCCGATCGGCTGCACTATGCTCCGACAGACTTGCCTGCCAGTGCTGGAGGGATGATGCCGCAGAACTTCCCCGAGCGGACCATGACGGCGCTCCGTTGGTGGGGCCCGCGCGACGTCCGGGTGGACACGATCCCGGTGCCGGCCGACCCTCCGGACGGCTGGGTGCTGATCGAGATCGAGGCCTGCGGCATCTGCGGGACCGACGTCGAGGAGTACCTGAACGGCCCGATCGTGGTGCCGCTCACCGAGCATCCGCTGACCGGGGCGAAGGCGCCGCTGACCTTCGGCCACGAGGCGGTCGGCACCATCCGCGAGTCCCGGGACCCGGCCGCTCCGCCGGTCGGCACCCGGGTCGTGGTCGAGGGAAACCGGTTCTGCGGGCGGTGCTTCTGGTGCCGGCGCGGCGAGTACCCGCTCTGCGCGCAGGTCGCCTCGCTGGGCCAGATGGACCATGGCGGGCTGGCCGATTTCATGATCGCGCCGGGCTTCATGTGCCTGCCGCTGGATGCCGAGCTGCCGCCGACCGAGGCCGTTCTGGTCGAGCCGCTCTCGGTGGGCGTCCGGGCGCTGAGCCGGCAACCGGAACTCGCCGGAGCCTCGGTGGTGATCTTCGGCGCCGGTACGGTCGGACTGCTGGCCGGGCAGGCCGCGCGGGCGATGGGCGCCGCCGACGTGATCATGGTCGACGCCAACCCGGCCAAGCGGGAGGTATCGCTGGCCTGCGGCGCCAGCACCTTCCTGACCCCGGACGGGCTCGGCGTGCTGCCGCAGCGGTACGAGGCGGGCGGTCCGGACCTGGCGATCGAATGTGCCGGGTCGACCGCGGCGGCACGCAGCGCGATCGAGGTGATCCGGCGCGGCGGCACGGCGATCCTGCTCGGCGTGCACGACGACACGTTCGAGGTGCCGATGCTGCCGTTCGTGCTGGACGAGAAGACCGTCACCTCCAGCCGGTCCCACGCCTGGGACACCGACTTCCCACGGGCCCTGGAACTGCTCCGTTCCGGCGCGATCGTGACCGCGCCGTTGATCACCCGCGTGATCCCGCTGAGCCGCACGGTGGAGGACGGCTTCGTCCCGCTGTCCCGGCCCGGCCACAGCGAGATCAAGATCGTTGTCGTACCCGATCGTCTGAAGCCGACCGACCAGACCGGAGGTTGATCATGATGGACCTGGCCACTGCGAGCGACACCGAGATCCGGCACTACCTGACCGACCGCGGCCTGCACGTCGGCGGCCTGGCCCGGGTCGAACGCCTGCCCGGCGGGGTGTCCGGGATCGTCGTCCGGGTCGACATCGCCGACGGGCCGGTGGTCTGCAAGCAGTCGTTGGAGCGGCTCGCCGTACCCGGTGAGTGGCAGGCCGACCGCCGCCGGATCCTCACCGAGGCACGGGCCCTCGAGGTGTACGGGAAGCTGACCCCGGAACTGGTGCCGCGCCTGGTCGACGTCGACGCCGACCAGTTGATCTTGACCATGACCTGCGCGCCGTCCGAATGGTGGCCGTGGAAGGAACGGCTGCTGGCCGGCGAGAAGGCGGCGATCGCGACGGCGGTGGCCGACCGGCTCGGTCACGGGCTGGCCCGCTGGCATGCGGGCACGGCCGGCGATGCGGACCTGCTGGCCTCGTTCGATGATCAGGAGACCTACCGGCTGCTGCGCACCGATCCGTTCTACCGGGCGCTGGCCGGGGCTCATCCCGACCTGGCCGACCGGCTGCGCGGGCTCGCCGACGCGCTGCACCGTGATCACGTCTGCCTGGTGCACGGCGACTTCTCGCCGAAGAACGTGCTGGTCGGCGACGACGGCCTGTGGATCGTCGATCACGAGGTGGCGGTGGCCGGCCGGCCGGTCTTCGATCTCGCCTTCCTGATCACGCATCTGACGCTGAAGGCCGTCGAGCGGGAGCGGCGGTTCCTGCTCGACGCGGCCACGACCTTCTGGAGCACGTACCAAAAGGCCTGGCCCGAGTCAGGCGTCACCGCCGAGGAACTCGGTGATCATGTCGCGGCGCTGATGCTGGCCCGGGTCGACGGCGTGTCCACGGTGCACTACCTGTCCGAGCGGCAGGAGGGCCTGGTCCGCGAGGTGGCCCGTGATCACCTCGCCGCCGGCGGCACCATCGATGACCTGTGGCAGCGGGTCCGTGAGCTGAACGGGCCCTCGTCGGGGGAGCACGCATGATCAGGACCAGGATCGAGCAGGTCCAGGCCTGGGAGGCGTTGGACTCCCGCGGCCGGCCGACCGTGGCGGCCCGGGTCCGGCTGGCCGGCGGGGCGACCGGAACGACCCGGGTACCGTCCGGCGCATCGGCCGGGTCGCACGAGGCGCGCGAGCTCCGCGACGGCGGCGATCGCTACCAGGGCTACGGAGTACGGGCAGCCGTCGCCGGCGTGGTCGAGGCGCTCGAGCCGGCGGTCCGGGGCCTCGACGCGAACGATCAGAACACGGTCGACGCGGCCATCGAGGAGGCGGCGGCCACCGCCGGCGCGGACCGGGTGGGCGCCAACTCGACGCTCGCCGTCTCGATCGCCACGGCGCTCGCGGCCGCGGACGAGGAGGGGGTCGACCTGGCCCGCCGGCTGGCCGCCGACGGGCCGCTGCTGCTGCCGATGCCGATGATCAACATCGTCTCGGGCGGCGCCCATGCCGGCTCCGCGATCGACCTGCAGGACTTCCTGGTGGTGCCGCACGGGGCCGGGTCGTTCGCCGAGGCGATCGGCTGGGCCCAGGAGGTCCGCCAGCAGGCCGCCGCGGTGGCCCGCCGGCGCGGGTTCGAGGAGGCCGTCCTGGTCGCCGACGAGGGCGGGCTCGGGCTTCGGCTGGAGACCAACGAGGCCGCCCTCGGGCTGGTCGTCGAGGCGATCGAGGCGGCCGGGCTGACCCCGGGCGAGCAGGCCTCGGTGGCGATCGACGCCGCCGCGACCGAGTTCCATGCCGACGGCGTCTACCGGCTGGCGGCGGAGGACCGGGTGCTCTCCGCCGACGAGTTGATCACCGAGTACGCGGGCTGGCTGGACCGCTATCCGATCGTGTCGATCGAGGACCCGCTGGCCGAGGACGACTGGGCCGGCTGGCAGTCGATCACCGCCCGGCTGGGCGAGCGGTGCGACCTGATCGGCGACGATCTCTTCGTGACGCAACGGGATCGGCTCGATCGCGGCATCGCGGAACGCTCCGGCAACGCGATCCTGATCAAGGTCAACCAGAACGGCCTGCTGAGCCGGACCCAGGACGTGATCACGGCCGCCCAGCGGGCCGGCTTCCGTACCGTGGTGTCGGCCAGGTCCGGCGAGACGGAGGACGCCTGGGTGGCCGATCTCGCGGTCGGCTGGCGCGCCGGGCAGTTCAAGGTCGGTTCGACGCACCGGTCGGAGCGGACCGCGAAATGGAACAGGTTGCTGGAGTTCGAGGCGACCGCCGACACGGAGTGGGCCGGCTGGCGCTAGCCCGGGCGGTGCGGCAAGTGGCGCGGTGACCGCCGCGCCGCTAGCCTGCCCAGTGTTTGCAGCCTCGGGGCCATGGATCACGCACGATCAGAGGACGGCCATGCTCCGACGCTCCCTGTTGACCTTCGGGTCGCTGCTGCTCGCCACCGTGTTGATCTTGACCGGAGCCGGCCCGGCCGCGGCGGCGCCGGCGGGCTGGGCCGAGTGGGAGGCACTCTCGGGCAGCTCGCGGGACTTCACGACGACGATGCGGCAGCAGGCGGCCGGATTCCCGGCGGCGTCGGTGGCCACGAACTCGGTCGGCGGCTCGGCGGTCGGCGTCCAGTCCGGCGCCTCGACCTTCCTGGCGCCGCAGACGCCGCCCGGCGAGAAGTACGGGTCGAGCCGCGGGCAGGCGTACCTCAATCTCCGTCCCAACGGCCTCAGCGCGGCACCGCCCTCGACGACCACGTACACCTTCGACCGGCCGACGCCCGCCTCCGGCTGGACCTTCGTACTCGGCGACGTCGACGCGGACGCGGTCAAGATCAGCGCGACCGGAGCCGACGGGTCGGCCTTGACCGGGGCGCAGCTGGGCTTCCAGGACACGTTCAACTACTGCGCTCCGGGCGTCTCGCCGAAGCCGTCCTGCTCCGGGCCCGGCAACGACGGTTCCGATCTGCCGACCTGGGACGCGACCACCGCCACCTTGACCGGCGGCGGCGCCGACACGGCCGGTGCGAGCGGCTGGTTCGAGCCGACCGTGCCGATCTCCACACTGACCTTCGTGTTCAGCCGGACGGCCGGCAGCCCGGTCTATCAGACCTGGTTCTCCTCGCTGGCGTACGACATCTCGGGCACCGTGACTGCTCCGGCCGGCCGGCAGGAAGGGATCACGCTGCAGCTCCGCGACGGTGACGGCGAGGTCGTGGCCGAGACCATGACCGATGCGGACGGCAACTACACGTTCCCCGGCTACGCGACCTACGACGACTACCTGGTCACGATCGTCCCGCCGAACGGACTGGAGCCGGAAGAGTCGGGGACCCGCGAGGTCGACCTGAGCGATGATGATCAAGAGGGCGTTGACTTCGCGCTCGTCGAGGCAGCCGAGAAGACCGGAGAGATCTTCGGTGCCGTGACCACCGACGAGGGCGCCCCGGTGCCCGGAGCGAAGATCACGATCACCGGGCCGGAGGGCCTCGAGCGGACCGTGATCACCGACGACGACGGCAGATACCAGGTGCCCGACCTGCCGGTGTCGCCCGACTACCTGGTGAAGATCACTCCGCCGGAGGGGTACGAGGTGTCGGGACCGGCCGAGCGCGAGGCCGGCGTCATCGGGGGCGGCGCCACTCCGGTCAACTTCGAGCTGACGGTGTCCGCCGAACCCACCTACGACGTCTCGGGTACGGTGACCGACCCGGCCGGCGATCCGGTCCCGGATGTCGACGTCACCCTGACCGGCGACGAGCTCCAGGAGCCGGTCGTCGTCAGCACCGATGAGGAAGGCGACTTCACCTTCCCGGACGTGCCGATCGGCGAGGACTACCAGGTGATCGTTGATCCGCCGGCCGACGGCGAGGTGGTCGGTGATCCGTCGGTCACGATCGACGTGGTCGACGAGGACGTGACCGGGATTGAGTTCACCGTCGCGGTGGCGGAGCCGTCGCCGAGCCCGTCGCCCTCGGAGCCGACCGACGAACCCACGGACGAACCGACGGATGAGCCGACGGACGAACCGACCGACGAGCCGACCGACGAGCCGACGGATGAGCCGACCGACGAGCCGACCGAGGCGCCGACCGATCCGGGCGAGGAACTGCCGAACACGAGTGGGCCCTCGGTCCTGATCGGGGTCGGCGCGGCGACCATGATCACGGCCGGGCTGGTGCTGGTGGGCCGTCGGCGGTCGCGGGTCTGACGGTCAGGCCTGCCGGACCCGGAGGTACGCCATCCGGACGGCGGCACCGTCGAGGTACAGCCCGATCGGCTGGTTGTCGTAGCTGATGCCCCGGTAGACGCCGGGCGCGGCACCGGCCGCCGTCTGCACGATCAGCCGGTCGTCGCTGCCGTCCTCGGCGTGCCGGTGATAGACGCTGATCCGGTCGTCGGCCCAGGTGATCTTGAAGGACCGGTACGTCTCGATCGGCGTCGGGTAGCTGACGTTGGCCAGCGTCGTGTACGCGTGGCCGAACTCGCGCTGGATGGTCACGTAGCCGGACTTGCGGATCAGCAGCACGGCGTAGTTGTTGTCGTTGCTGTGGTGGCCGAGCAGCACCTTGAGCCCGCCGTTCGCGGAGCGGGTCACACCGCCGATGACCCGACCGCCGAGCGGGTCGTACCAGAGGGTCCGGCCGCGGACCAGGACCGAGCAGCCCTGCCGGAAGCTGCGCCGGGAGCGGGCCCGGACCCGCCGCACGTTGTGCCCCTGATCGCCACGGTGGAAGGGATCCGTGAGACTGCCGTTCTCGACGCTGCCGACCGCGGCGTCGTGCACCCAGAGCCCGCCGCGGACGCCGGTCGCGGCGTAGGTGATCAACTCGGGGCCGTCGGAGTAGTTGCCCTCGTCGCCGTACGAACCGACGTCGCGGACCAGGTCGTACGTGGTCGCGGCGGCGGCCGGCCTGGTCGCGGTCCAGGCGGCCGCCCCGGACAGAGCCAGTCCGCCGGTCAGCCCGAGACCGAGCACCCGACGGCGATTCAGGAGGAACGGTGTCGGCCGGTTCGGCAGGTCGGGCATCGCCACCTCCTCAGGGCACGTCCGGGACCGGTAGCCCGAAACCGGGGCGATCGGGGACCGACAGGTGGCCGTCCGCGAACCGATACGAGCCGGTGTCGACGCCGTCGGTGGTTCCGGGTACGCCCTCGACGATGTCGATGTTGCCGAGGCCGGCGGCGAACTGCGCCGCGTACAGGGTCTTCAGCGGCCGGCCCCAGGCGTGCGGCGACGCGGCCACGCCGAGCTTGATCAACTCGGGCATGATCGCCCGCCACCGGGTGAGGCCGAAGCTGATCACGTCCATCAACAGCACGTTCAGGTCGCCGGCCCCGGCGATCGGCAGCAGTTGATCAAGCTCGGGCTGGAACTCGCCGTCCGCGATCTTGGTGTCCGGGCTGATCCGGTCCAGCGCCTGGCGCAGCCCGGCCAGGTCGGCCGCGTCGTCGGCGAACGGCTCCTCGACCCAGTAGAGGTCGCAGTCGGCGACCGCCTCGGCATACTCGACGAAGCCGGCCAGGTCGTACCCGTCGTTCGCGTCGACCAGGATCCTGGCCTCCGGGTACGCCTCGCGAACCGCCCGGGTCACCTCGCGGTCCCGCCGGTCCCCGGCCTCGCGGGGCAGCCACCGGTTGCCCCGGCCGATCTTGAGCTTGAAGGACCGATGTCCGGTCGCCGCGTCGTCGGCGCAGTTCCGCAGGGCGGCCGCCACTCCGCGCGGGGCGTCGTCGGGATCAAGATCATCGAAGTAGATGGCGCCGTCGTAGACCTCCACCCGGGTGCTCCCGGACCCGCCGAGCATCGCGTACACCGGAAGATCGAGCAGCACGCCGGCCAGGTCGTGCAGCGCGATGTCCAGCCAGTGCAGCGAGGGATCGGTGATGCCCGTCGCGGGGTCGATCAACTCCGCGACCGGCCGGTCGACGACCGACTCGATCGGGCCGGAGTCACCCTCGAACAGTCCCCAGCCGACGCTGCCGTCGGAGGCCTCGATGATCGCCACCGCGGACTCGCCGCCGTCGCCGTGGTGCCCGAGCCGGGCGTTCCGGCCGACCGGGCGCGGATAGCGGGTGCGCAGCCGGGCGGTCCGGACGGTGCTGACGGTGACCTCGGGAATGATCATGGATGCTGCCGTCCCGTCCCGGACCCGACGAAGGAGTCTGTCGTTGCGATGAAAGGGAGCGTATTCGGAGCCGGTCGAGACCGTCAACGAGATCCGACCTAGTCTGGGGCGATGGCGTTGATCAACTGTGACTTCTTCTCGGACGTGCTCGAGGTCGGCACGTCGATGACCGTGGTGCTGCCCCAGGCAACCGAGGAACAGATCGGTGTCTCGCCGGCCGGGCTGCGGACCGACTTCCCGGTGCTCTATCTGTTGCACGGGCTCTCCGACGATCACACGGCCTGGCTGCGCTACACCAGCATCGAGCGGTACGCCGCCGCGGCCGGGCTCGCGGTCGTGATGCCGGCGGTGCATCGGAGCTTCTACGCCGACGAGGCCCACGGCCACCGCTACTGGACCTTCGTCTCGGAGGAACTGCCGAAGGTCGTCGGATCCTTCTTCCGGGTCTCGGAACAGCCCGCGTCGACGTTCGTCGCGGGACTGTCCATGGGCGGGTACGGTGCGCTGAAGCTGGGCCTGACCCACCCGGACCGATTCGGGGCCGTGGCCAGCCTGTCCGGAGCGGTCGACGTGCGCCAGCTGCTCACCCGGCCCGAGCGGTCCGAGATCGCCCGCCGCGTGTTCGACGGCGAGATCACCGACTCCGATGATCTTTTCGCGCTGCTGGCCGCCGCCGCGCCGGGCAGCGTGCCGCCGCTCTACATCGCCTGTGGGACGGAGGAAGACCGGCTGATGCCGCCGAACCGGAAGCTCGGCGAGCAGGCCCAGGGCCAGGGCATCGACGTGGTCACCGACTTCCGGCCCGGCGTGCACGAGTGGGGCCTCTGGGACGACGTGATCCAGGACGTGATCAACTGGCTGCCGCTGCCGGCGCGGTCCGCGGACTGACCGCGATGATCGTTCTCGTCGTCGGCGGCAGCGGATTCCTGGGGCGTGAACTGGTCCGGCAGGCGGTCGCCGCCGGCCACCGGGTGATCGCCACCCACCGGACCCAGCCGCCCGCGGCTGGCGTGCCGAGCGAAGCCCTCGACATCCGGGACCGGCCCGCCGTCGAGGACCTGATCTCCCGGATCGGGCCGGACGTCGTGATCAACGCCGCGTACCAGACACAGGACTGGGCCAGCACCGCCGACGGCGCGATCCACGTCGTCCTGGCCGCGAAGGGCGCCGGTGCGCGGCTGGTGCACGTCTCCAGCGACGCCCTGTTCTCCGGCCAGGACGGCCGCTACCCCGAGACCGCTCGGCCCGACCCGATCACCCCGTACGGGGCCGCCAAAGCAGCCGCCGAGACCGCGATCATGATCATCGACCCGTCCGCGGTCGTCGCCCGGACCTCCTTGATCATCGGCGACGGCGACTCACCCACCGAGCAGCTGGTGCACGCCCTGGCGACGGGCCGGGCGACCGGCGGCCTGTTCACCGACGACCTCCGCTGCCCGGTGCACGTCGCCGACCTGGCCGCCGCCCTCCTCGAACTCGGCGCGGGCGACCACTCCGGGATCCATCATCTGGCCGGCCCCGACTCGATCAGCCGCCACGAACTCGGCCTCCTGATCGCCCGCCGCGACGGCCTCGACTCCGACCTGCTGCCGACCTCGACCCGCGCCGGCAGCGGAATCCCCGGCCCGCTCGACGTCCGCCTCGACGGCGCCGCAACCCAGCGCGCCCTGCGGACCCGGCTGCGCGGAGCCCGGGAATTCCTGTCCCGCTGACAACGTCTCACTTCCGGGCCCGGACGAGGAACCGCCGGCTGCGCACCTCGAATCCGCCGGCTTCGACGATGTGATCATGGATCCGGCGTAGCTGCGGCCGATGTCGCTTCGGGTCGAAGCCGGGCGCCTGCCAGGAGACGACCCGAAGCTGATAGATCACGGCGCCGACATCGAGATACCGGGTGCGGATCGAGGCCTCCCGTGCGTCGACGATCTGGAATCCGACGCTCCGCAATCCCTCCGTGAGCTCGTGGAGCGAGTTCGGGATCGCCGGATCGACCTTCGGCGGCAGGCCGAGGGCCTCGTTGAACTCAAGATCGTTCTGCGCCGCGACCTGTTGCGTCAGCAGCAGCCCGCCGGGTGCCAGGACCCGGCAGAGCTCCGGTGCGTCGAAGTAGCCGTGGCGATTGAGCACGAGATCGAACTCACCGTCGGTGATCGGAAGCCGTGCGCCGGCGCGTTCGATCACGGTGACACCGAGCGGACCGAGCCGAGCGGTGGCGATCGGAACGTTCGGGGCGTGCGGCTCGACAGCGACGCTCCCCGTGGGCGGTTCGAGCGAGCCGAAGATCTCGCCCCCGCCGGTGTCGATGTCCAGGACCCGGCGCGCCTCGGCCACCAGCGGCCGGGCGAGGTCCTGATAGATCCAGGGCAACGACTGGTCTTCGGTGCGGCCCCGGTTGAACGCGAAGTCCCAGCCCTCGATGGGCACGGACGCGGCTTCGTCGAACAACTCGTCAAACGATCGAGCGGATGATGCATCGAGCAAGATCAAGTCCCTTCAGGTGAAGTGAACACGCTGAATGCGATCCCGTGATCACGGGGCCTGGGCCAGACCTGCGCAGAGTGCGATTCGGGTGCGGCCCGTCGCGTGAGGAGAACCTTCGCGTACGGGCTAGTTAGCTCGAGCCATCACGAACCCGTTCTACCACCACCTCCCGTTGGGAGGCGCGCACATTTGTCGCCGAGTGGACCCGTTGACCGGCAAAACTGGCCCGGAACGCGGTCAAGGAGTCCACTCACCGACGAGAACAGAGTTCGCCACGATCTTGGTCCTCGAGATCAGGTTGAACTCTTCAGCACCACGAGCCCCGGCTCTTGCGTGAGATCACCAAGCGCGGGCCCGGGCTGATCGCGTCAGCCCACGTGGGCCGGGGTGCGCGTGGTGATCAGGCTCATCTCGTGGCCGGCGTCCTCGAGGACATCGCCGAGGCGGGTGACGATCTCGTCGAGCAGGTCGCGGTCGCTGATCAACGGCGGGGCGATCTGGACGACGCTGTCGCCTCGGTCGTCCGGTCGGGCGATCAGTCCGGCGGCCCGGAGCCGGCGGGGGAGATAGCTGCGCAGCAGGTAGTCCCGTTCGGCCTGGTCGAAGCGGGTGCCGCGTTCGTCCTTGACCAGTTCGACGGCCCAGAAGAATCCGGAGCCGCGGACGTCACCGACGATCGGCAGCGAGCGCAGGCCATGGAGTTCGGCGGCGAGGTGCGGGGACAGCGCGCGGACGTTGTCCAGGATCCGGTCCCGCTCGAAGATCTCGATGTTGCGCAGGGCGATCGCGGCGCTCAGCGGGTGCCCGCCGAAGGTGATGCCGTGCCGGAACGGGCTGCCGTTGGTGATCATGGGTTCGGTGACCCGGGACCGGGCGAGCACGCCGCCCATCGGCGCATACGCCGAGGTGAGCCCCTTCGCGATGCTGATCAGGTCCGGTGCGATGGACTCCGCGGTGATGCCGAACCATTCGCCGAGCCGGCCGAAGCCGGTGATCACCTCGTCGGCCATCAGCAGGATGCCGTACCGGTCGGCGATCCGGCGCAGCCCGGCCCAGTAGCCGGGCGGCGGCACCAGGCAGCCGCCGGCGTTCTGCACCGGTTCGGCGATGATCATGGCGACGGTGTCCGGGCCGGCCTCGATCACCGCGTGCTCCACCTCGGCCAGCAGCCGGTCCCGGAACGCGACCGGGTCGGTGCCGTCCGGAGCACGGTAGGCGTTGGTGTTGGACACGTGCGTGACCTCGACCGGCGCCGGGCCGAAACCCGCCGCGTAGCTGGGCAATCCGGTGAAGGACAACGCCCCGAGGGTGACCCCGTGGTAGGCCGTCTTGCGGGCGATCGCCTTGGTCCGCTGCGGCTGCCCGATCGCGATGAAGTGTTCCCGGGCCAGCTTCCAGGCGGCCTCGACGGATTCCGAGCCGCCGCTGGTGAAGAACACCCGGTAGTCCTCGGCCGGTGCCCGGGCGGCGATCGCCTCGGCCAGTTCGATCGCGGCCGGATGGGCGGTGGCCCAGGTGGTGTGGAAGGCGAGGGTGCTGAGTTGCCGGCTTGCCGCCTCCGCCATCTCCTCGCCGTACGAATAACCGAGCTGAGCACAGAACAGGCTGGACAGCGAGTCGATGTAGCGCCGCCCCTCGGTGTCGAACACATACGGCCCGTCGCCCCGCTCGATCACCAGCAGGTCGTCGATCCGTTGCTTGGAGAAGTGCAGCAACAGGTGGTCGTGTGCCTTCTCCTGCCAAACGTCGTGAGTCATGATTCCGCCGTACCCCTCAATCCCAGATCCCCTGATTTCCTGACGTCCCCGAGCCCTGAAGAATCCATCGTGCGCCCAATCTCGGCATCCGTCGAGGGGTCGGCTCTTCCCCCGGACCGATGGCGGCGCCGGGTACCCGGGAGAATGGTGGAGCCGACGGACCGACGAGGGGACTCGACATGGATTCTCGTTCACGCGAAGCGACCGGATTCCAGGAAAGCGCGCCGTACGATCCGCGGATCGATCTTCGGACCGACTTCGTCATGGTGTACGGCCTCGACGACACCACCGCCGACCGGATCGCGCGCTGGCGCGAGGCCGGTTATCGGGTCCACCTGATGACCGGCATCTCGTGGGGCCACTACCAGGACTATCTGGACGGGCGCTGGGACGGCACCGATCACTGGAGCGACGCGCAGACCGACGCCGACGGCAGGCCGATCCTGCACGGCGAGAGCGCCGACATCCCGTACCTGGTGCCGACGATCGGCTTCACCGAATACCTGATCGAGAAGCTGGGCCCGATCATCGATCTTGATCTTGACGGGCTGCATCTCGAGGAGCCGGAGTTCTGGGCCCGCGGCGGGTACGCGGAGTCGTTCCAGCGGGAATGGCTCGGCTACTACGGCGAGCCGTGGCAACCGCCGCACTCGTCGGTCGAGGCGCACTACCGGTCCGGCCAGCTGATGCAGCACCTGCTCACCCGCAGCCTCGACCGGGTCACCACGGTGCTCCGCGATCGGGCCCTGCAACGCGGCCGGGACCTGCGCTGCTACGTCCCGACGCACAGCCTGCTCAACTACACCCAGTGGCAGATCGTCAGCCCGGAGTCGCGGCTCCGGGAGCTGCCCGCCGTGCACGGGGCGATCGCCCAGGTCTGGACCGGCACCTCCCGCACCCCCAACGTGTACGCCGGCCGGCATGCAGAGCGGACCTTCGAGACGGCCTTCCTCGAGTACGGCATCGCGCAGGACCTGACCCGCGGCACCGACCGCACGCTGTGGTTCCTGCACGACCCGATCGAAGATCATCCGGGCCGGACCTGGGAGGACTACCGGGCCAACTACCACCGCACCCTGGTCGCCTCGCTGCTGCACCCCGGCGTGGACCGGTTCGAGGTGACGCCGTGGCCGAGGCGGGTGTTCACCGGCCGCTACCTGCGGGACGGATCCGCCGAGCGGGTGCCGATCCCGGTCGACTACGCGACCTCGTACCTGATCACCATGCAGAGTCTTCGTGATCTTGATCAGCCCGAACCGGCCGCCGCCGACGGTCCGCGGATCGGCGTGCCGCTGTCCGACACGGCCATGTTCCAGCGTTGGCTGCCGGGGTCGGGCGCCGGTGAGAAGTACGACGGCCTGCAGGGAGCGCCCAGCGCGGCCTCCCGGCGGCTGCTCGACTTCTCCGCGTTCTACGGGCTCGCACTGCCGCCGCTGTTCGACGGTCAGCGGGTGGTGCCGGTTCAGCTGGAGCGGCTGCTGGACGACCCGGCGGCGCTCGATGATCATGATCTGATCGTGCTCAGCTATGAGTTCCAGAAGCCGCGGCTGCCGGTGATCAACGAGATCCTGGCCGGTTGGGTACGCCGCGGCGGCGCGCTGCTCTACGTCGGGGACGGCTCGGATCCGTACCACGGCATCCGGTCCTGGTGGACTGGCCGGTACCCGACACCCGGGCACCACCTGGCCGAGACGCTCGGTGTCGATCATGAAACCGAGGAGCCGGTGCCGATCGGTGCGGGCTGGGTACGGTTCCTGGGAGCGGATCCGGCTGGCTTCACCGACAGCCCGGAGGCGGCCGAGACGTTGGTGGCCGCACTGCGAGAACTGAGCGAGGCCGCCGGGCAGATGTGGCGGTCAGGAGACTGGCTCTCGGTCCGCCGCGGCCCGTACCTGATCGGTGCGGTGCTGTCCGAGGCGACCGAGCCGACCGCGCTGAACGGCCGGTATCTGGATCTGCTCGACCCGGCGCTGCCGGTGATCACCGAGCGCTCGGTGTCACCCGGCGGGGTGGTCTGGCTCCGCGATCTCGATCATGAGCCCCGGCCCGGACAGCTGCTTGCCTCGGCAGGTCGCGTTCGTGATCATGAGATCGACGGCACTCGGATCGGGTACGTGTGCGAGGCGCCCGCCGGGATCGGCGTGATCACGGCCTTGCGCGTGACCGAGCCTCCGGCCGAGGTCCTGGTGGACGGCAACGAGAGCACGGACTGGGACCACGACGCGACCGCCGGCGTGCTCCGGATCCGTCACTCCGGCCGCCCGGCCGGCACTGCGGTTCAGGTCAACCCACGAAGCTGACCGGTACCCTGGCCCGCGTGATGACGGCGGACGGTGTGCTGGGCGTACTCGAACTGTTCCGGGGTGCCGGGGCGGAAGTGTGGATCGGCGGCGGCTGGGGGATCGATGCGCTGGTCGGCCGGCAGACCCGTGATCATCGTGATCTTGACCTGATGCACCGGCAGGAGCAGGAGCCGGCGCTGCTGGCGGCGCTCACCGAGGCGGGATTCGAGCCTGGCCTGGATTGGCGCCCGATCCGGTTCGTGATGGCCCACCCGGACGGCCGGGAACTCGACCTGCACCCACTGGTCTTCGCCGTTGACGGGTCCGCCGAGCAGGCATCGCCAGATCCCGACCAGCCGTTCCGCTATCCCGCCTCGTGCTTCGTGACCGGCATGATCAACGAGACGCCGGTGGGCTGCCTGTCGGCCGAGCAGCAGGTCCTCTTCCACCAGGGCTACGAACCGGCCGATCGGGACCTTCACGACATGGCCCAGCTGCGTCGCGCCTTCGGCCTCGAGACTCACTTCTGACCCTGGGACCTGCCCCGGCGGATGCGGCGACTGGGCAGTAGTGCAGCGACACGCCGCCAGAACGCCTGCTTTTGTGCCCGGTCAGCGGGAGTTTTTAGGCGGGTTCGGCGGCGCGGGCTTCGGTGCAGGCGATGCCCAGGCGGTGCAGGACGACCTCGCTGATCTCGCCCAGGGCCTCGAGCTGGGCCGGGTCGAGGGCGTCGACCAGGTGCACCCGGATGCGTTCCTGCTGGAATCGGTCGGCGTTGCGGCGGGCCGTCCGGCCGGCCGTGGTGATCACGATGACCGTGCCGCGGGAGTCCTCGGTGCACTCGGTGCGGCGAACCAAACCGCGCTGCTCCATCCGCCGCAGCTGGTGCGACAGCCGGCTCTTCTCCCAGGCCAGGGTCCAGCGCAGGTCCCGGGCCCGCAGGGTTCCCTTCGGCGCCTCGGCCAGCGCGGTCAGCACCTCGTGATCGGCCTCGGACAGGCCGGTCGCCTGGGCCAGCTCGCGCCCGAGCACGCCGATCAGCTGGGACTGCATGCGGTGGAACCGGCGCCAGGCCGCAACCTGGGCCGGGGTCAGAGGTGCACCGCGAGCCATGGGGCCAGCCTACCGCAATTTGGTTGATGTATCATCCAGTCGTAAGAAGGTTGATGTATCACCATGGAGGGCGCGAGGCATGACGGACTACGGGCACGAACTGAAGTTCGGCGGGTTCCTGACCCCGGACGCCGGCGACCCGGAGCGGGTGGTCGACCTGGTCCGGCTGGCCGAGCAGGACGGGCTCGACCTGGTCACGTTCCAGGACCACCCGTACCAGCCGGCCTTCCTGGATACCTGGACCTTGATCAGCTACGTGGCGGCGCGGACCGAGCGGATCACGCTGGCCGGCAACGTGCTCAATCTTCCGCTGCGGCCGCCGTCGGTGCTGGCCCGCAGCGTGGCCAGCCTGGATCGCCTGTCCGGCGGGCGGATCGAGCTCGGCCTCGGCGCCGGCGGCTTCTGGGAGCCGATCAAGGCGATGGGCGGCGAGCAGCGGACGCCCGGCGAGGCGGTCGCCGCCGTGGACGAGGCGATCATGATCATGCGCGAGCTGTGGGACACCGAGCAGCGCGGCGGGGTCCGGGTGCGCGGCAGGATCTATCAGGTCGAGGGAGCGAAGCGCGGTCCCGCGCCGGCGCACCGGATCGGGGTCTGGCTCGGCGCCTACAAGCCGCGGATGCTGGAACTGACCGGGCGGGCCGCCGACGGCTGGCTGCCGTCGCTGTCGTACCTGCAACCGGGCGATCTGACCCGGGGCAACAAGATCATCGACGAGGCGGCCGAGGCGGCCGGCCGGGCCCCGAGCGACATCCGCCGACTGCTCAACCTGGACCGGACCCGGCCCGAGGAACTGGCCGAGCTCGCCCTCACCGAGGGGATCGGCACCTTCATCATCACGGTCGACGACCCGAACACGCTGCGCCGGTTCGCCGCCGAGACGGCACCGGCGGTCCGGGAACTGGTCGCGGCGGCCCGGCGCGGCGGCGGTCCGGCGCCCGACCTGCCGCCGTCCGCGGATCCTGGCCCGGTCGCGACAGTCCCGACCACGGACGGGGAGGTGTTCGACCGGCTCGGCGTCCACCCGACCCCGGACGACGGCAGCCGCCTGCTGCCCGACCAGCCGTGGGACGAGTCGGCCCGGCCGCATCGCGCGATCGCCCCGAAGCTGGAGTACGACAGCCAGGGCAGCGCGGTCGGCCAGCACCTGATCGACGTCCATGATCATCTGCGCCAGGAACTGGAGACGGTGCGGGACCTGGTCCAGCAGGTCAAGCAGGGCACGATCGAGGCCTCGCGGGCCCGCTCGGTGATCAACGACCTGACCATGCGGCAGAACAACTGGGCGATCGGCGCCTACTGCGCGTCGTACTGCCGGGTCGTCACCCAGCACCACACCATCGAGGACCGCAGCATGTTCCCGCACCTGCGCAGCGCGGATCCGGAGCTGGCCCCGGTGCTGGACCGGCTGGCCGAGGAACACGGCGTCATCCACGAGGTGCTGGAGGAGCTGGACCGCAGGCTGGTCGAGCACCTGAAGGCCCCCGGCGAGTTCACCGAGCTCCAGCACGCGGTGGACCGGCTCACGGACACGCTGCGGTCCCATCTCTCCTACGAGGAACGGGAACTGGTGGAGCCGCTGGCCCGGGTCGGGATGTACCAGGGTCAGGTCTGACCCGAGGCGGCCGAGCCCGGCCGGTTAAGCTCGTGCGCATGTCCACGTCCGACGGGTTCAGCGCAGGCGAGGGCTGGGTCGTGATCACCGGGGCCACCGGTGGCCTCGGGGCCAGCTTCGCCCGCACGCTGGCCGCCGAGGGGCGGAGCCTTCTCCTGGTCGGCCGCAACGAGACGGCGTTGGAGGGTCAGGCGGCGGAGCTCTCCGGCCGGTTCGGGGTGCCGGTCCGGCCGCTGATCGCCGACCTCGCCGAACCGGCGGCCGTGTCCGACCTGGTGAAGCAGCTGAACGAACTCGATGTCGACCTCTTGATCAACAACGCCGGCTTCGCCCAGCACGGTCCGTACGAGGCGCTGGATCCGGCCGGGCAGCATGATCAACTCCAGGTCTGTGTGGTGGCGCTGGCGGATCTGGCCCAGGGGATCGCGCCCCAGCTGGTCCGGCGCGGCCGCGGCGGCATGATCAACGTCGCCTCCACGGCCGCCTTCCAGCCGACCCCCTATCTCGCCGCCTACGCCGCCAGCAAGGCGTTCGTGCTCTCGTTCAGCCAGGCGCTGCACGACGAACTCCAGGGCAAGGGCGTCACGGTGACCGCGCTCTGCCCCGGTCCGGTGATGACCGGCTTCTGGGAGCAGGTCGGCTCGACGGACGCCGCGTTCGGGCAGCGGCTGCCGGCCAACCGGGTGGTCGCGCAGGGTCTGGACGGGTTCCGCCGCGGCCAGGCGGTGGTCGTCCCCGGCTGGCGGAACGTGATCACCGCCCAGGCGAACCGGATCATCCCGCGCCGGCTGGCGGTCAAGATCGCCGGCCTCGCGGTACGACCCCGAGGAAGATCATGAGTGATCACTGCTGCGCCCCCGACCGGCCGGCCGACGCCCGTCCCGAAGGCACCAGCCGGCGCGCCACGATCGTCCCGGCCGACGGACGGCACCTGATCGAGCAGGCCGAGCTGCCCGGCGGGACCTTCACCATGGGCGACCAGCACGGCGACGGGCTGGCCGCCGATGGCGAGACCCCGGTGCACCAGGTCACGCTGTCCCCGTTCTCGATCGACGTCACGTCGGTGACCAACGCCGACTACGCCCGGTTCGTGGACGCGACCGGCTACCGGACCGACGCGGAGATGTTCGGTTTCTCGGCGGTCTTCCACCTGGCCGTCCAGGCCAAGCCGAGCCAGATCATGAGCAATGCCGACGGCACCCCCTGGTGGATCGGGGTCCGCGGCGCCGACTGGCGCCATCCCGGCGGGCCGCTGTCCGACCTGGACGGTCTCGATGATCATCCGGTGACCCACATCAGCTGGACCGACGCCCGGACCTACAGCCGGTGGGCCAAGCGGCGGCTGCCGACCGAGGCCGAGTGGGAGTACGCCTCCCGCGGCGGCGTCGAGGGCCAGCGGTACCCCTGGGGCGACGAGCTGGACACCGAGGACTGGGCCTGCAACATCTGGCAGGGCACCTTCCCCAAGATCAACACCGAGCAGGACGGCTGGCTGACCACCGCCCCGGTGCGCAGCTACCGGCCGAACGGCTTCGGGCTCTGGCAGACGGTCGGCAACGTCTGGGAGTGGTGCGCCGACTGGTTCGATCCCTTGTATTACAGGGCTCCGTCGGCCGCCGATCCGAAGGGTCCGCCGGCCGGCCGGGCCCGGGTACTGCGCGGCGGCTCGTACCTCTGCCACGACTCGTACTGCAACCGCTACCGCAACGCCGCCCGGTCCTCCAACACCCCGGACTCGTCGATGGGCAACGCCGGCTTCCGGACCGCGGTCAGCTTCGCGCCGTGATCACTGGGAGCGCCGGCGGAGGCTGAGCCGGCGGAAGATCCGGGACCAGCGGTCCTGATGCCGCCCGTCCGGATAGTCCGGGACGTAGCCCAGCCGCAGGTACGCCGAGATCGCGGGCAGCCGTTCGTCGTCGGTCTGCAGAATGCTCGACGTCAGGCCGTCGGCCGCGAAGCGATGCAGTACGGCGAGCGTGACGGCCAGCCCGAGCCCGCGGCCACGCAGCGCCGGATCGCTGGCGACCCAGTGCAGAATCCCGACGCCCGGATCGTCGGCCCGCACCATGGCAGATGCCGTGGCCACGACGAGCCGGCCGCGGCGGATCAGGTAGGTGTCGCGGACGTCCGGCTCGTCCAGCAGTTCGCGGCGGACCCGGTCGGTGGTCCACTCCTTGGCGAACGCCGCGTCCAGCAGTCGGGCCAGGCCGTCCGCGTCGGCGCCGGTGCCGCGATCGACACCGGCCGGCAGTGGCGGCAGGTCGTCCAGGTCCGGCCGGCGCATCCGTAACTGCATCGACGGGTCCGGTCAGACGGCGGCGTCGCGCGCGCGGGTCGCGATCCGGTACAGGCTGGTGGTCGCGGTGATGTAGAGGTCGGTGCCGTCCGCGCCGCCGAAGCACAGGTTGGCCGCCGTCTCCGGCAGCCGGATCGCGCCGAGCTGGCGGCCGGCCGGGTCGTACACGCCGACCCCGTACCCGGTCGAGGTCCACAGGTTGCCGGCCGTGTCGACCCGGAGCCCGTCCGGCACCTTGTCGTCGATGGCGATCACGGTCCGCCCGTTCTTGCACCGGTCGTCGACGAGGTCGTACGCGCGGATGTGGGCGTTCCCGACCCCGGGATGGATCCCGGTCCCGGCGCCGGACGAGTCGGCGACGTAGATGATCTTCTCGTCCGGTGAGAACGCCAGACCGTTCGGGGCCTCCACGTCCATGATCACGGGACGGGTCTCGCCGGTCGACTCGTCGTGCCGGAACACGTACTGATCACGGTATTCGCGCTCGCCCGGATGGCCTTCCTCCGGGATCGTGATGCCGTACGCGGGATCGGTGAACCAGAGCGAACCGTCCCGGGCCACGATCACGTCGTTCGGCGAGTTGAACGGCAGCCCGTTCCACTGCTCGACGATCGGCGTCACCTCGCCGTCATGATCACGTTCCACCCGGCGGCGGCCGTGCGAGCACTGGACCACCCGGCCCTGCCGGTCCAGCGTCCGGCCGTTGGTGAACTCGGCCGCGTCGGAATAGACGATCGTCCGGCCGTCATCGGCGTGATACTGCAGGATCCGGTTGTTCCAGATGTCGCTCCAGCGGACGGCACGCAGCTCCGGCAGCCAGACCGGGCCCTCGGACCAGATGGCGCCGGTCGACAGGCGTTCGACTACGGTGCCGGCGTCGATCAGGCCGGTCAGGCCCTCGACGGCCGTGCCCTCGACATCGCGGGCGATGGGTTCTGCCATGTGGCAATTATCTCCGGCCCACCGTGGCCAGGCCTGCCCGGGTGGACCAGAATGGCCGGTATGGCTAATACGACGGATCCGATCGTCATCATCGGCGCGTCCCTGGCCGGCGGCGCAGCAGCCGTCGCGCTGCGGGAAGGCGGCTACCAGGGCGAGATCACGCTGCTGGGCACCGAGACGCACCGGCCGTACGAACGACCACCGTTGTCCAAGGCGCTGCTGCTCGGCGACGCCGACGAGCCCGACTGGGTCGGCGAGGACGGGTTTTTCGACAATTCCGTGACCTGGCTGCCCGGCACCACCGCGACCGCGATCGACACCGACCGGCACGTCGTCGTGGCCGGGGAGGCGGAGTACCGCTATCAGAAGTTGATCATCGCCACCGGCTCGACGCCGCGCCGGCTGGACCTGCCGGGCGGCGACCTGGACGGGGTGCTGACGCTGCGCACGGTCGAGGACGCCCTGGCCCTGCGGGAACGGTTCGCGGCCGGCGGACCGGTCGCGGTGATCGGTGCCGGCTGGATCGGTTGTGAGGTCGCCGCCGCGGCCCGCAAGCACGGCGCGGCCGTGACCATGATCGCGCCGGAGCACCAGCCCTTGGTTCGGGTGCTCGGTGAGGAGATCGGCGCGGTCTTCGGTGGTCTGCACCGCGACCACGGTGTCGACCTGCGGCTCGGTGCCTCGGTCCAGGGCTTCGAGGGCGAGGGCAAGGTCTCCGGAGTCCGGCTCGGCGACGGGTCGGTCGTCCCGGCCCAGACCGTCGTCCTCGGCGTCGGCGCGGTGCCGAACCTGTCGCTGGCGGAGGCCGCCGGGCTCGACCTCGCCGACGGCGGCGTCGCGGTCGACCCGACGCTGCGGACCTCCGAGTTCGACGTGTACGCGATCGGCGACATCGCCGCTCATGATCATCCGCGGTATCCGGGCCGGGTCCGGGTGGAGCACTGGGCCAACGCGAAGGACCAGGGCGCGCACGTGGCCGCCAACGTTCTCGGCGCCGAGACTCCTTACCAGGCGAGCCCGTACTTCTTCACCGATCAGTACGACCTCGGCTGCGAGTACCGCGGGCTGGCCGATCCCGATCATGATCGACTGGTGGTCCGGGGCGACCTGAACCGCCGGGAGTTCATCGCGTTCTGGGTTCGCGACGGCGTGGTGACCGCCGCGATGAACGTCAACGACTGGGACCACGGCGACGCCCTCGGTGCGCTGGTCGACTCCGGCCGCCAGGTGACCGACGAGGAGTTGATCAACGGCGACCTCGGGTAGCCGAGATCCCTTGGCGAGCCCGTCGCCACGGCGAGCGCTTTCCCGAACGGCCACCTGCCGGTCACCCGGCGGTCACCGCGCTGACCGCCGGTCGTCGGACTCGGGGCGCACCGTGGCCCCATGGGGAATTCTCGGGGAACTTCACGTCGTACGTTGATCAAGACCGGACTGGCCACCGCGACGACCGCGGCGCTGGCCTTCTCGACCAGGGGAGCGGCGGCGGCACCGGCACCGCGGCAGAACCCGTTCACGCTCGGCGTCGCCTCCGGTGATCCGTGGCCGACCAGCGTGATCTTGTGGACCCGGCTCGCGCTGGACCCGCTCGCCGAGGACGGCCGCGGCGGGATGCCGGAGCGCGACTACGAGCTGGTCTGGCAGGTGGCGACCGACCGCGGCTTCCGTACGGTGATCAAGTCCGGGCGGGCCGTCGCCCGGCCGGCGTACGGCCACGCCGTGCACGTCGAGGTGACCGGCCTGCAGCCGGGGCGCGAGTACTGGTACCGGTTCCGGCAGGGGTCGTACCTCTCCGAGCCGGCCCTGACCAGGACCGCGCCGGGCCGCGGCGAGACGCCGAAGTCGCTGGCCATGTCCTTCGTGTCCTGCTCCCAGTACGAGCACGGCTGGTTCACCGCGTACCGGCGGCTGGCCGAGGATCAGCCGGAGTTGATCTTGCATCTGGGCGACTACCAGTACGAGTACAAGGCCGGCGCGTACGTCGCCCCCACCGGAAACGTTCGTGATCATGCCGGGCCCGAGACCACCGACCTGGCGACCTACCGGCAGCGGCACGCGCAGTACAAGTCCGATCCCGACCTGCAGGCCGCGCACGCCATCGCGCCCTGGCTGGTGATCTGGGATGATCATGAAACGGACAACAACTGGGCCGACGAGATGCCGGAGAAGCCGGCCGAGGCCGGACCCGCCTTCCTGGAACGGCGGGCGGCCGCGTTCCGGGCCTACTACGAGAACATGCCGCTGCGGCCGAGCTCGGCGCCGGAGGGGATCGACCTGCTGCTCTACCGCCGGATCCACTGGGGCGAGCTGGCCACCTTCCACATGCTCGACACCCGGCAGTACCGCGACGACCAGGGCTGCGGCGACGGCTACAAGACCGACTGCCCGGAGGCGGTCGACCCGGCCCGGACGATCACCGGCGACGACCAGGAGGCCTGGCTGCTGGACGGCTTCCGGCAGTCGAAGGCCCGCTGGGACGTCATCGGCCAGCAGGTCTTCTTCGCCCAGCGCGACAACAACGTCTCGCCCGACATCAAGACGGTTTCGATGGACGGCTGGGACGGCTATCAGGCCTCCCGGGAGCGGATCACCCGCGGCTGGCTGGATGGCGGGGTCCGCAACCCGGTGGTGCTGACCGGCGACGTGCATGCGCACTGGGCCTCCGATCTCAAGATCGATTACGACGACCCGGACGGCGCCGTGGTCGGCTCCGAACTGGTCTGCTCGTCGATCACCTCCGGCGGCGACGGCGCCGACTCGGCGACGCCGCATCCGTGGCTCGGCTGGAACCAGCACCTGAAGTTCCAGAACAACCTGCGCGGCTACGTGAACACCACGATCACCGCCGACCAGCTGGACGCGGATTTCCGTTGCCTGTCGAAGGTCTCGGTCGCCGACCAGGCGGTGTTCACCCGGCGCTCGTACAAGATCGTCGACGGGGAACGCGGCCTGCAGCAGACCGCCGACAACCCGCCGGCCGCCGCCCGGACCAGTGGCCCCAGCACCGACGAGATCACCCGGGAGACCGTGGCCTGGGAGACCGAGCGCCCCTGAGCGAACCGTTGTTGCTTCTTGACCCGGCCGGGTCGGTTCGCGTTGGATGAGGTCAGCCGAGGTGCGGGAGGGTGACCCGATGTTGCGTCCGATCCGACTGATTGCCGTGTTGTCCCTGGCGGTGCTGGCTGCGTGCGCGTTGCCGTCAGCGCCGGCGGGAGCCGAACAGCAGAACGTGTTCCGGGCTCCGCTGAACAACGGCGCGGACCCGTTCCTGGCGGTGCACGACGGCGCTTACTACCTGATGACGACCAGGGGTGATCGGCTCACGATCAACACGGCGCCGAGCCTCGGTCAGCTGCCGGCCGCCGATGATCACGATGTCTGGATCGGGGCCGAGGACGATCCGAGCCGGAGCACGCAGATCTGGGCGCCCGCCCTGTACCGGTTCGACGGCGCCGACGGCCAGCCGCACTGGTACATCTACTACACGGCGAGCGACGGCGTGGACGCCAACCACCGGATGTACGTGCTGGAGTCGGAGGGCGACGATCCGCTCGGCCCGTACACCTTCAAGGCCAAGATCGCCGACCAGGGCCAGTACATGATCGACGGCGAGCCGATCGTGGTGAACGGCCAGCAGTACTTCACCTGGTCGATGAACGGACGCGGCCACGGCGGCGGACCGCAGCAGGTCTACATCCAGAAGATGATCAACCCGTGGACGACGGACGGGCCGGTGGTCGCGCTGCCGGTGGATGCGGGCATGTGCTCCGAGGTACGGGAGGGTCCCACCTCGATCGTGCACGGTGATCGACTGTTCCTGACGTACTCGACCTGTGACACCGGCAAGCCCGACTACTCGCTGTACCTGATCTCCATCCCGACCAACGGCGACCCGATGGTCCCGGGCAACTGGACCACCTATCCGGACCCGATCCTGACCCGGAACGACGAGGCCGGCGTGTACGGTCCCGGGCACCATTCGTTCTTCAAGAGCCCGGACGGCAGCCAGGACTGGATCGCCTACCACGCCAAGAACACCAGCGACTACACGTACGAGTGGCGGACCACCCGGGCGCAGCAGGTGACCTGGAGCGACGCCGGCCTGCCGGTGATCGGCGCCCCGGCGGCACTCGGTACTGATCTTCCGCTGCCCGCCGGCGACCCCGGGCCCGGACCGCGGGCGATCAACGACACCGACACCGGGACCGGCGCCTTCCAGGTCGAGTACAGCGGGAACTGGTCCTCCGGCTCGGGCTGCGGTAACCAGTGCTACCGCGGCGATGATCACTGGAGCGGCGAGACCGACGCGACCGCGACCTTCCGGTTCACCGGGACCCAGCTGGCCCTGTTCAGCGTCCGCGACGTCGGCAACGGCATCGCCGCGATCTCCATCGACGGCGGCCCGGAGACCCGGCACGACTACTATTCGTCGCCGCGGCAGGGCCAGGTGATGAACTACCGGACCCCGAAGCTGCCGCCCGGTGATCATGTGGTCACGGTCCGGGTCACCGGCGACCGGCACCCCGACTCCACCTCGGCCGTGATCAGCATCGATCGCGCCGAAGTGTGGCCCTGATCTCGGCCGGGTAACGATCGAGGTCCGGTCCGGTGAGCGGTGGAACGCGACCGCATACTGCAGATCGGGGTAGGGACGGCGGTCGTGGGGACCGCCGAGGGGGCCTGCCGGGAAATGGGGAATCTTCATGCGGATC
This sequence comes from Microlunatus sp. GCM10028923, assembly GCF_042666975.1. Taxonomy (NCBI): domain Bacteria; kingdom Bacillati; phylum Actinomycetota; class Actinomycetes; order Propionibacteriales; family Propionibacteriaceae; genus Microlunatus; species Microlunatus sp. GCM10028923. The sequence goes on from NZ_JBHTFF010000002.1 coordinate 634,893, forward strand.
AAGCGTGCGCTCATCGGGCTGGCGGCGGCCTCGGCCCTGCTGGCCGGGACCACCGCGCTGCCGGCCGATGCGGCTCCGAAGCCGAAGTCGTACAAGAACTGCACGGCCCTGAACAAGGTCTACCCGCACGGGGTCGGCAAGAAGGGCGCCAAGGACAAGGTCCGGGGCAAGTCCAAGCCGGTCAAGAACTTCACCGTCAACAGCAAGGTGTACAGCTACAACGACGGCAAGGCGAAGCGCTACAAGGGCGAGCGGGACCTCGACCGGGACAACGACGGCGTCGCCTGTGAGAAGCGTTGATCATGGTCAGCGCCAGTCGATCTTGATCCGGACCCGGTCGCCGGGGAGCTGCACGGCCGTCGCGGGGTCGTGGCCGAGGGTGAGTTCTTCGCTCACTTCGTCGGCGTCCCAGGCCCACGCGCAGCGCAGAGCCTCGGCGGCGGTGTCGAAGTCCGTCCGGCGCTGCGGCTGGTGGACGACGAACCGGCGGGACAGGACGAGGGCACCCTTCCGGAGCGCCGCCGCCTCGGACCCGGCCCAGTTCGTCGTCTCCAGCCGGCGGCCGTCCGGGTTCTGCAGCAGGGAGGTCAGGGCGATCGAGCCGCCACCCATGGCGTCGGTCCGCTGCCGTTCCTCGGCCTCGGCGTAGCTGTCACAGCGCACCCGTACGGATCGCTCCGGCTGGTACCACCAGTCGAGCCGGATCACCTCGGCTCCCGGCTCGGTCCACCGGCGTTCGTTGATCAACTGGCGCCGATGCCGGATCGCCAGGTCCGCCGTGCCCTGGTCCGGATCGTGCTCGGTGATCTTGATGCCGGGCGCGACGAGCAGCCGGTCCTCGCCGGGCGCGACGCGGGCCAGCCAACCGCTCTCGACCAGCTGGTCGGCCTCCGTCGGCGACCAACCGCCGGCGAGGATCACGGCGGTGCCCTCGCCGAAGCCGGCCAGCCGGTCGATCAAGACCCGGAGTCCGCTCTGGCGCTGGTCCGCCGGCAGCCGGTCGAGCTCGGCGGCGCAGCACACGATGGTCACCTGGTCCGCGGGTCGCCACAACCGCAGCGCCCAAGCCGTCAGCCGGCCGGCCCGGGCCGGCACGCTGAGGATCCCGTGCAGGTCGAGGGCGCCGGTCGCGAACCCGATCACCGTCGGTTGCTCGCCACCGAGCCCGGTCGAGAACCACCGGTAGCCGTCGTCGGCCGGCGGCGTACCGCGCAGGACGAGCACGTCGGCCGGCGGCAGGGCCGCGACCTGGTCGGCCGGGCCGAGGTTCGCGAAGCGCATGCCCGGCAGCCTAGGGCGGGAGCCGAGAGACGCTCGTACGAAGGCGCCGGATAGTGTTTCGGCGTGCGCTTTCCGCACACCGAAGGTTTCCGATCTCATGGTGGAGGCAGTGACATGGGCCCGCTACGCAGTCAGGAGTGGTACAGCGGCCAGGACCGGGACGGTTACATCCACCGCGCCTGGATGCGCCGGGGTCTTCCGCTGGACGCGTTCGACGGCGAGAAGCCGCACATCGCGATCGCCAACACGGCCTCCGACCTGACCCCGTGCAACCTGCACCTCAACGAGGTCGCGAGCAGCGTCCGGGACGGCATCCTGGAGGCGGGCGGTGTGCCGCTCAACCTGCCGGTGGTGTCGCTCGGCGAGACGCTGGTCCGGCCGACCGCGATGCTCTGGCGCAACATGGCCGCGATGGCGATGGAGGAGATGTTCCGCGCCAATCCGATCGACGGCGTGGTGCTGCTCGGTGGCTGCGACAAGACGATTCCGTCGCTGCTGATGGCGGCGGCGTCGGTCGACCTGCCGGCGGTCGTGGTGCCCGGTGGGCCTGCACTCACCGGCACGTTCAAGGGGCGGCCGCTCGGCTGCGGCACCGATGTCTGGCGGCTCAGCGAGGACGTCCGCGCCGGCGTGATGTCGGCGCAGGAGTTCACCGACTCCGAGTCGGCCATGCTCCGGAGCAAGGGCCACTGCAACACGATGGGGACCGCTTCGACGATGGCGGTGGTGGCCGAGTCCCTCGGGATGACCATCCCGGGCCTCGCCGGTACCCCGGCGCCGGACGCGCGGCTGCTGGCGACGTCGCACGCGACCGGCAAGTTGATCATCGAGATGGTCCGCGAGGACCGCCGGCCGAGCACGATCCTGACCAAGTCCTCGTTCCACAACGCGATCGTCGCGCTCGCCGGTGTCGGCGGCTCGACCAACGCCGTGGTTCACCTGCTCGCCCTGGCCGGCCGGCTCGGCGTCGAGCTCAGCCTGGCCGACTTCGACGAGATCGGGCAGCACATCCCGCTGCTGGCCAACCTGCAGCCGTCCGGTACGCATCTGATGGACGACCTGTTCCGGGCCGGCGGCGTCCTCGCCGTGCTGGCCCAGCTCAAGGACGAGCTCCGGCCCGACGCGATCACGGTGACCGGCAAGCCGCTGGTCGACTACCTCGGCGACCGGCCGATCTACGACGACGACGTGATCAAGCCGGTCACCGAGCCGGTCCTGGAGGACGCCGGAATCGCTGTCCTGCGTGGGAATCTTGCCCCGAACGGCGCGATCATCAAGCCGTCCGCGGCGTCACCGGAGCTGCTCACCCACCGCGGCCCGGCGGTGGTCTTCACCAGCATCGAGGACCTGCACGCGCGGCTGGACGACGAGGACCTGGACATCACGCCGGATTCGATCATGGTGCTGCAGGGCTGTGGCCCGCGCGGCTACCCGGGCATGCCCGAGGTCGGCAACATGCCGCTGCCGCAGAAGGTGCTCCGCCAGGGGGTACGGGACATGGTGCGGATCAGCGACGCCCGGATGAGCGGCACCGCGTACGGCACCGTGGTGCTGCACGTCGCCCCAGAGGCCGCAGCCGGTGGGCCGCTCGGCCTGGTCCGGGACGGCGATCTGATCACGCTCGACGTACCGAACCGGACGCTGGTGCTCGAGGTGTCGGACGAGGAGCTGGCCGCCCGCGCCGCGGGACCGGCCGACTCGTCGACGGCGGCCCCGACCCGTGGCTGGGAGAAGCTGTACGTCGATCACGTCATGCAGGCCGACACCGGCGCGGACCTGGACTTCCTGGTCGGCTCCAGCGGCGCCAAGGTCGGTCGCGAGTCCCACTGACCCGGCGGTCGCCGCCGGTCAGGACTGTCCGGCGGCGGCGAGCAGGTTGCCCAGCAACTCGTGACGGTTCTTGTCGCCCCAGGCCTCCAGCGGCCGCAGCGCGACATCGAGTTCCTCGCCCAGCGGGGTGAGTGAGTACTCGACCCGCGGCGGCACCTCGGCGTAGACCTCGCGGTGCACCACCCCGCTCGTTTCGAGCTGGCGCAGGTTGGCGGCGAGGACCTTCTCGCTGACCCCGGGCAGGAGCTTGCGGATCTGGCCGAAGCGCTGCGGGCCCGCCGCCAGGACCCAGATCAGGTGCAGCCGCCATTTACCGCCGACGACGTCGATGGCCACGCTCATGCCGCAGACGTCGTGATCCGTGTCACTGCTCATGACTGCAGTATCCCTCCTGACCTGAATTCGAACCTCGCGGTAAGTAACCCCACCCGAAGGTGCGGTCTTCTCTCGGCCTCGGCGGCAACTGATCATGGAGCCCGATCCTGATCAACTGCCGAACGAGAAATGGAAGGCACACCTGATGCCCGAACAGAATGCACCCCGCTCCGTCACCGTCGTCGGCCTCGGTCCGATGGGCCAGGCCATGGTCCGGGCCTTCCTGGATGCCGGCGTCGAGGTGACGGTGTGGAATCGCAGCGAGGACAAGATCACGGCCATGGTGGAACTGGGCGCCAAGCGGGCCGGGTCCGTCGCCGAGGCGCTGGACGCCAACCTGGTCACGGTTCTCAGCCTCACGCACTATGCCGCCATGTACGACGTGCTGGGCCAGGCCACCGACCGGCTGGCGGGGAAGGTGATCGCGAACCTGTCCTCGGACTCGCCGGAGCAGGCGCGCCAGGGGGCGGCCTGGGTCCGCAAGCACGGTGCGGAGTTCATCTCCGGCGGCGTGATGTCGGCCGGTGACAACATCGCCCATCCGGCGTCGTACATCTTCTACAGCGGCCCGCGGGAGATCTTCGACGCGCACGCCGAACTGCTGCGCCCGTTGAGCCCGCAGGAATACCTCGGCTCGGACGACGGGCTGTCGCAGGTCTTCTACCAGGCCCTGCTCACGATCTTCCATCCGTGGCTCCTGGCGTTCGACCAGGCGACCGCGATGATCGACCGGTCGGGCCACAGCATCGCCCAGTTCGTACCGTTCGCCATCCGGTCGGCCGCGGCCTTCCCGTACTTCATGGAGGAGTTCTCGGTCGCCAACCAGAACGGCGGCTGGGCCTCCCTGGCCAGCCTGAAGATGATGGACGCCGGGGCCCAGCACATCATCGACGCCAGTGAGGAGGTCGGCGTCGACGCCACCTTCTCGCACACGGCGCAGGCCTACTGGCGCAAGGCCGTCGCCGCCAGCGAAGAGCGCGGCGAGCCGGTCTCGACCTACGCCCTGATGCGCGGCGAGCGCGAGTCCAGCTGAATCCGGTCGGGGTCCCGCCGCAGTCAAAGGGCAGGCAGACTCGTCCACAGACAGGCTCGGGAACACTCAGGTTCCTGTGCAGGCGGCGTTCCAGACGGTGTGCGCAAAGTCGCCGTGACCAAGATCGAAGGTGCCGGAGTAGTTGGTGATCTGGATGTCGCCGTGGGGTGACTTGAAGATCATCGTGTCCGGCTCGGGTTGTCGCCGCTGCCACCCGCCGAAGGTGACCGCCCGATGCTCCCGTTTGGAGAATGGGGTGAGCTTGTCGATGTCGGTCTGACCCGGTGGGCCGCCGGTTTGGTAGGGCTGGGTGTGATCAAACTCGATGCGCCCGGTCGCGGTCGACCAGGGGAACCTCGATCCGGGCCGGGCGTAGCGCAGATATCGCTTGTGCCGGTCGGGGATCTGGTAGTCGTCCACCGGGGCTGGGGTGTCGTTGAGGTTGATCACCGGCACGACCTTCACCCGGTCGTGGCCGAGCCAGTCCTTGATCACGCTTTTGAGGGTGGGTCCGATCCCGGGGACCCGGCAGATCCCATGTTCGCCTTCCAGGGTTTCGGCGGCGATGTGGACGACCAGGGTCGAGGTCGGCACCAGCTGCGACGGATCCAGCTTCGCCACCACCCGTTCCACGGCCGTCTTGAACACAGCAGCCCTGAAGTCGTCCGCCTCGGTATCGACGATCCTGACCGGTGTGTCCCGCAACGACGGATGAACCTCGGACTCCTCGACCTGCTCATCCTCCTCGCCCACGATCGGCTGGACAGCAGCGGCGAACTCATCGTCGAACAGGTCGGGTTGGCGATGCTCGGCCAGGACCCGGGGCGCCTCCAACTCGTTGCCCAGCAACGCCAACCCCGCCGCCCGCCGCTCATCCGCCGACCGGTCATCGGGCGGGAGCGCGTCGGCGAGTTCCTGCACCCTGCCGTACAGCCGAATCGCGTCAACCGGCTCAAGCCGCGCAAACATCGCCTTGAGTCCTTCGTCCGTGGTCTGGGCCAGCCACACCCCGAGCTGCTTCTTCCGCTCCGCCGCTTCCTGCTCCATTCGTTCTCCGTCGACCCGGGCGATCGCAGCTTCGGTCTGGTGCTGCAGCTTCTGCTGCCCGACGAGTCCCGCAATGCCGGCGAGAGATTCGTCGACCTGCCTGGCTTGATCAAGAGTGAGGCGGTGGGTTGGCGGGCGATGCCGCGGGCCTGCCAGCCCTCGACCTCGCACAGCATCACCTTCTCCCAAAGAAGAGGGAGCCGGTGTCGCAGATCAAGCACCTCACCGACGAACCGGGAACATGCGTAGTCACTCTTCTTGATCTTGACCGCCAACTCCTCCAGCGCAAGATCATTCACCTCCGGCGTGCCCTCACCACCAGGCCGCACCCCACGCGGCCCGCCCGGCAGTTTCAGTTCGTCGGGATGAATCGAATCAGCAGAGTTCGCATCAGCCCAGGCCGCGGTCCAGGCCAGCAGCTCGTTCTCGGCTACCAGCTTGGCCCGCACCGCCTCGGCGGCGGCTTTGAGGATGTCGTCGGTTCCGTATCCGACTACCATCGAGTCCAATGATTCGAACATAGATGGCTCTACTCAGGTTTGTGTGGGTAAGTTGATCTTGATCGAGCTGCAGCAGAGGTAGATCATCGCGGTCAGGGATTGGGCTGTGGGGTGGCCGTAGCCGCGGCGTTGGATGACTCTGATCTTGGTGT